>JAPLJK010000052.1:0-28095 GCA_026388625.1 Deltaproteobacteria bacterium
TGTCAGTACTACAGCACTGCTGCAACTGGTCTAGGCGCGCTCACCGACCTCGTACGCGAGAAAAAAATGTCCCACAATTCCTGACTGCCCCAGAAATGATCGCGCGGTGAGCGGGTCAATTCCGGAGAGCACAAAAGGGTTACTTTTTCTGAGCGCCGAGGAGATCTACTGGGGTTCATTTTTATCTGTAAATCCTCAGCTACGTGGGGCCGGGATATTTGGTTTTTTTCTTGTGATTTGTGAAGAGATGAATCAAAGGGTGAGCGATGACGGGTGGGGCTGGTGATAAATGACCGGAGGCGGTTCCTACAAGATCCATATAAGGACTCCCCCGCCTATTCCCATGGCCACCGTACCGGCAATGTAGAGCACAGTGGCGCTCCTAAAGCTCTCTGAGATATCGTTCATTTCCCGCGACAGCCGTCCCTCGTAAGAAGTCGCAGAGGCCAGTCTTGTCTCATGATACAGGTATTCGACAGACCCCGCCCTGGCTCCCGATTCCGTGAGAGATCCGAGGTAGTTTCATGAGTCGCATGGAATTGCTATAAGCCTTTCTAACTCATCTTATACAGTGGTTTCGCCAAAATATGGTCATATTAACATGTTATTCGGACAGATAAATTCTGTGGCACCAGGGTTCTGTCTTTGAGGCTGGGGGGCATCACTGTGTCTCATCATGATTGAGTTGGCGTAGTGTTGGCGGAAGCGCAACGTCTACCGGACTTTGATGCACCTTCAGCCTCAAGCGGGCGAGCCCCTCGGTAGGCTCCGAACGATTGAATCCCTGAACCTTAACAGAAAGAAAGGCTTCGCGCTCGGAAGGTCCAAGGTTGGATTGGAGATCCTCAACGAGCTTCGCCCCCGCGGCGTAATACTGCCCAGCCTTGTCGTACTCATTTGATAGCATATTGGAGGTACTCTCTCCTCATCGTCTGGTTTGTGAACCAGTTTCGAATGGGGAAGGCCCTCTTGATCCAAAAGGCGTCTTGGAATTTCCGAAAGAAAAACATCACATGTCTCAGATCCGCAGTGAGACGAGAAGCCTTTGGACGGCAAGAGGTCGGCGGCCCAACCGCCGATGACCACCCCAGATACGCCATGGTTTTCCAGCAACCTTATTATTTCAATCAGTACACTTCGTGCTGCCTCTACGGCATTTACTTGCGGCTCTACCATGAGGGTCGAATCACCTTCTCCATAAGTTCCTTGGCAGCATCTTCTCCTCTGCCTCTGTCCCCAGCAAGGTCAAGATAGACCTGGATCGGAGACACTACCTGAATTCCATTAAATTCAAAAGAGCCGTAGTACACACCTTCGTCATAGGGGGTTAGCAAAGTCACATTTGCGCCGCTGGTCACCTTTTTAAGATTGAGGAAATCCGTCACGTCTTCGTCACTCTCATCCACGTAAGCCATCATCTTAGAGTAGCGCATAAATGGAGCGATTCGGTCTGCGCCCGAAAATCCCGTCAACGCATACCTGATACCCTTCATTGACAGTACCTCCGCGATGTGGGCTTCATTTTCCGGAGTTGTTTTCAGGGAATAAAAGTTACGGACCACATTCTTCCGGAAGGTGTAGTTGTGAGCCCATTCGATTAGCTGGGCCTCCGGATCAACAAGCCTCAGGCCCTTCGCCCTCTCCGTTATCCACTCCCGATCGGCGAGGAGGCTTTTCACTTTGGCAACCAAACCCAGGCTTACACGGGCTACCTCCGAAAGCGCCTGAAGCCTCCACTCTGTCTTTGGATTTGACAGAAGCACCCTCAATATCCGAGTCGCCTTGGGGGAGTATAGTGACCGTAATTCCCTCTTATCCGAAAAAGGATTGGGATTACCCATCTTCTCTACATAGATTTGCCCAAATGAGAGATGGCAATTCCCCGCAAGATCCATATATCCGAGTCCCTCGTCAGCACATATTTGGGCTGCTTTCGGAGATATGTAAGGTGCCGCGAAGACCCCGTAAGCATCCGGAAGTATCTCTCTATATCGCAAGAGTTGGTTTAATGCGTCTCTTGCTATTCGGGGTTGTCCCACAGTCTTGAATTCGATGATGATCCTTTTTTCGCCATCGGGAAGCTTCACCTTTGCGACGAGAGTTCGTCGCATATCGCCGACCAGTTCCTGTTCAGAAAGCGGCATCACACCTTGCACGAACGGAACTTTCTCCAGACATCGCTTGAGGGCATCAATGGTCTTTTGCTCAAACTTCTTCCCTGTATTTTTCACTTTCTATACCCCTTTCACCGAACGGTGAAAATATCTTACAGATTAGAGTAACCTAATCCGAGAGAAATTTCAACACAAACATGGTTTTCACCATATGGTAAAAAAACCTTATAGGATGAAAACCTTTGCCCTAGTGGAATAGGTATATTGTCATGAAGAAACAAAAAAGGGCGGCCTCTTGGCCGCCTTCTCAAGGTTCAGGTTTAGTCAACTAAGAAACTCTGAACTTGTACACTTCATTGGTGTGGGGATCGATCACATGCACCGCGCATGCGATGCAGGGGTCGAACGAATGGACGGTTCGCAGAATTTCCAGGGGTTTCTTGGGATCTGCTACCGGTGTCCCGATCAGAGCGTTTTCCACTGGGCCTTTTTGCCCTTTTGCGTCCGCCGGTCCCAGGTTCCAAGTTGAGGGGACCACTTGCTGATAATTTTTTATCTTGCCTTTCTCGATGTTGATCCAGTGTCCCAAAGAGCCCCGGGCCACGTCGTTCAAGCCCATTCCCATACCATTGGTGCTCTCATCAAGTTTGTACGATGTGAAGGTCTTTGTGTCACCCTTCTTGATGTTCTCAATCAAGTCCATAGTCCATTTTTCAGCTATCTTCGCATTGACGAGGCACTTGATGCCACGAGCCCCAATTCGACCAAGGGTTGAGAAAAGAGCCTCCGGACCAATCTCAAGCTTTTTCAACACCATATCGGTCGCGTCCTTGATCTCCTTATTTCCACCTACGTAAGAGACAAGACACTGTGCCAGGGGACCTACTTCCACCGGTTTACCGTCGTATCTGGGAGCCTTTATCCACGAGTATTTTCCATCTTTGGCGGTGGTGTCGGGCACGGCCCCCTTCAGTGCCTCGCCTGAAAGCGGCTTGGTCACGCCGACGGACGGATGGAGAGGTTCGCCTTTTTCATACCATGCGTGGGTAACATCTTCGGTTATCTTGGCAGCGTCCATCGGCACCATCTTGAGCTGGCCGTCCAGGATCATTCCCCTCGGGAAGTAGAAACTATCGGGTTCCTTCTCACTCTGGGGGAAATCCCCGTAGCACATGAAGTTCTTGTTTCCACCGATCTTGGTCCAATCCTTGTAGAATGAGGCCACAGCCAATAGATCGGGGATATAAACTTCTTCGATAAAAGCGATCTGTTCTTTCAGCATGAACAGATATTGGGAGATCCTGTCCGCGTTGAGCTGCTCCACAACAGTCACTCCGCCAGGTAGGTGGCCCTGAAGATGCGGGTTTTTCGCTCCCCAAATGGCGGTCATCTGAGCGGCGTGTACCTGCTGGCGGAGGTTATCCAGATAGTGTCCTACAGCCATCAAGTTAGCCTCTGGAGGGAGCTTGTAATCTGGATGGCCCCAGTAGGCATTCGCGAATGGACCGAGTTGCCCTGAATCCACAAAGGCTTTCAGTTTTCCTTTCAGACCTTCGTAATATTTTTTGCTCTGAGGTCGCCCGCTAACTGCCGCCGACAGGTCGGCGGTTTTCCCGGCATCCGCGGACAGAGCGGATACAACGTCCACCCAGTCCAACGCACACAATTGGTAAAAATGTACAGGGTGGTCGTGCATGTTCTGCGCCGCATGCGTCAAGTTTCTTACAATTCGTGCGTTTGGGGGAACGGTTACCTTAAGAGCGTCTTCGACTGCCCTAACAGAGGCCAAAGAATGAACTAACGTGCAAACGCCGCAAGATCTTTGAGTTATGAGATGGGCATCTCTGGGATCCCGTCCCTGAAGTATGATTTCAAGCCCTCTGAAGAGCGTTCCGCTGCTCCAGGCGTCTTTAACCTTTCCGTCCTGTATTTCCACTTCTATGCGGAGATGACCCTCAATCCGAGGAATAGGGTCAACGACGACTCTTGCCATAATGTCACTCCTTTTCAACATAATATCGCTTGGTTAACGTTGCGTCGAGAAAGACCCGCATCCCCCCTCAATACTTGGCGACGTAAAAGGGGCTCATTTCGTCCCAGAATTTAGGCTGGCTGCATCCTATGCACGGGTGGCCGGCTTCAATGGGCCAGTTAGTACCTTGGTTCCATTTTATCTTTGAGCAATTATTGTACGTCTCGGGACCTTTGCAGCCTACCTTGACCAGGCACCAGCCTTTCCCTGCACCTTCGTCCCCAAATTCTTTCACGAACTCTCCGTTCTCATAATGACCTCGACGTGGACAATTGTCGTGAATGAGGTAGCCGTATGCAAAAAGCGGCCGGCCTATTTCGTCAAGAGCCGGCACCTTACCGAGAAGCAGGTAGTGAACAATGGTAGCTACCATATTGTCCGCATTTGGCGGGCACCCTTCGATGTTCACCGTTGTCAGGCCCGTTACCGCTCCGACGCTCTTGGCTTCTGTGGGATTCGGCTTTGCAGCCTGTACTCCACCTGAACAGGCGCAGTTACCCACACAAATGGTCGCTGAGGCGTTCTTGCAGACGTTATTTGCTATTTCCATAAAAGTTTTTCCATGAACTTTTCCGTACACGCCATTGTCTTTGGTAGGTATTGCGCCTTCGGCTATACAGATGTACCTCCCTTTATTATCTTTAACCGTCTTTTCAAGAATTTCTTCCGCCTGATCACCTGCAGCGGCCATCACAGTTTCATGATAGGCCAAATCTATTGTGTCCAGAATGATATCCGCTGCCCATGGATGAGTGGTGCGGATGAACGACTCTGTGCAACCCGTGCATTCGGCAAAATGCAACCACACCACAGAAGGGCGCTTGGTTGCTACCGCGTGGGCTATTCTGGGCACCATAGACATCGGAAGGCCCAGAATCGTTGCCATGAGCCCGCAGAACTTCATAAAGTCCCGTCGGGAAACGCCTTTGATTGCCAACCTTTCGGGAACATCAAAAGAATTGTCCATTGTTAACCTCCTTGGATGGACCTGCGTCGGTTAAAACTTGGCAGCACCGTCGCGAGACAAAATCCAGAAAACGACCCTGTTTCTCTGTTCCGCTCCCTCGAGAAGATGCTCCGCCTGATAGCCTAACTTATTAGAATTGTAAATGGGCGGTTCCCATGAGGATCTTGGTTGGATTACCGGGTATATTTTTGGTTTTTAGTAATGAATTTCTAACAGTGGAGGTTGACCAAGACGGCAATTCAGCGTACTGAATTGACAATAATCGACTCTGCTGCCGAAGTCCAGCAATTTACTCAGCATTAGCAAGGCAGTACTTATTAGTTTTGCGTGGCACACACCTCCAAATGTTTAGGGCCAATAAGCAGAGGCCAATATTGGAGCCCTATGTGTAAGGCTGCAACACTCGGCTCGACGGTGTTCCTTTTCAATCCGTGGCCAACAACTTCTCGGCCTTGTATGGACAAAACAACTTTACGTGACCCTTCACAGGCTCTTCCTCACAGCATCTAATGTCTGATCAATGTCTTCGATACTGTGTGCCGTGCCGACGAACCATGCTTCAAAAGCAGACGGAGCCACATAAACTCCGTTGTCGATCATTCGTGCGAAAAAGCGGCTAAACAGATCTTTGTCGGCCTTTAGGGCCTCCTCGAAGCAGGTCACTGGACCGGCATGAAAAAACACCGAGAGCATGGATCCTACCCTGTTGACAACATGAGGCACACCTTTTTCACCAAGAATCTCTTTCATGCCGTCTGCTAAGTGAGACGATTTCCTTTCAAGCTCGTCGTAAGGGTTATCTCTTCGAAGTATTCTCAGCGTAGTCATGCCTGCTGCCACTGCAAGAGGATTTCCGGATAGAGTGCCTGCCTGGTAAACTCCTCCAACCGGGGCCATATATTCCATGATGTGCCTCGGTCCGCCAATGGCGCCTACAGGCAAGCCTCCGCCAATTATTTTCCCCAGACAAGTGATGTCGGGTTTCACTCCGTATAATTCTTGCGCGCCGCCCAGACCGACACGAAAACCGGTCATCACTTCGTCGAATATTAGAAGCGCGCCGTCCCGCGTACACAGTTGTCTTAGGCCCTCAAGAAATCCTTGTTTCGGCATCACAACACCCATATTTCCGGCGACAGGCTCAACAATGACCGCTGCAAGCCGGTTAGGGTTTTCTTCTATATGAAGGCGGACACCCTCAAGATCGTTGTACTGGTGTACTACGGTCTGTTCCACCACCGCGGGAGGGACTCCCATAGAGTCGGGGACAGCAAGAGTGGCCGCCCCTGAACCGGCCCTGGCCAGCAAACTGTCGGCGTGACCGTGATAACATCCCGAGAATTTAATGACTCTGTCCCGGCCGGTATATCCTCTAGCCAAACGAATGGCAGCCATTGTTGCCTCGGTCCCGGAATTGACCAGCCTCACCATCTCAATTGAGGGAACCAACTCGGTGATGAGCTTGGCCATTTCGACTTCACGCCTTGTCGGAGCACCAAAAGATGTCCCACTCTCCATTACTCTCTGGACAGATTCCAAGACTTCAGGATGCGCATGTCCCAGGATGAGAGGTCCCCACGATCCAACGTAATCGATGAACTCGTTCCCATCTTCATCGAATATCCGACTGCCACAGCCTCTGGTAATGAATCGGGGTGGTAGACCTACGGATTTGAATGCCCGCACGGGAGAATTGACTCCCCCAGGGATTATCTGAGTAGCTTCGCGGAAAAGATCCTCAGATATGCTGTTTGTCTTCATGAGTGTCCCCCGTTTGTATAAAATCCTAATTAATGGGCGGTATGGTTTGTCGATCGGAACTCTCGCCGGCACCAATATGGGCCAGGCGCTTGTTCACAAAGAGCGAGCTAGTCATCCTGCAATTGAATCCCGATTGATATCAAGTTTCTTCAAAGTACGTCATGCTGACCTTCTTGAGTTCTCGGTTACTGAAAAGCACCTCATATTCTTTAACACCGGTCTTTTCGGACATTCTGCCGACAATGTCCCTGCATTCCCGCTCTGACGAGGCGTGAACCATGGTGAACAGAGTTGCTCCCAGCGCTCCGAAGGGATGCCGCTCATAGCAGTGGCTTACCTCAGGAAAATCTGCAAGAATTTGTCCGACTTCTTCAATTCTACTTGGCTCCACCTTCCATACGACCATTCCATTATGACCTATGCCCGCCTCGATGTGCCGGATCATGGCGCCAATTCTTCGAATAACGCCTTCACCTTGCATCCTCGTGATTCTTTGAATTACATCGTCTTCGGAAATATTCGCAGTCCCCGCAATCTGGGCATAAGGTTCGGGAGTATTATTCAGATCACCCTGAAGAGCCAAAAGGATTCCTTTGTCAATCTCGTCTAGTTCTGGGCTGGACATGCTGCACTCTCACAATATATAAAAACCAACTAGGGCGTTGGCCTTTCATCGACTCCCCGTCTCCGGACAGGAGATCGCCATTGCTGATTGACGTAATCTCACTATATACCTGAGCTTAAATCATGGACAAAGAAAATCGCGTCCCGTGTCTTGTTTTTCCTATGGGGCTGGAAGCTTATCCTTTCCTCAAGCGGGTCGAGGTAAGGAGTCGAAGGCAGGCAGGACGGGCGGTGTACAGGGAAGCTTTTTTCGAGGGCTGTGAACTTATGATCGTGAAGTGCGGAATCGGGCCGGTCAAGGCGGCTGCGGCAATGCAAAACTTAAGGACCATACCTGCGGCCATTGTGAGCGCCGGGACTGCCGGCGCTCTTGTTGCAGATCTGAACATCGGCGACCTGGTAGTAAGCTCGCACACCGTTTCAGGAGATAACCCGACGGAACCTTTAGTGTCCTCAAGTCAGATCGCTGCCGCCGCGGCAGACGCTTGCCGGAGGCAAGGGCGACCACATCGGACGGCCAAAATAGTAACTGTTACGAAGCCTGTTTTTTACCGGGATGATCGCGAGATCCTTCATCGAGTTACCGGCGCAGACGCGGTGGATATGGAGAGTCATGTGATCGGTCTGGAAGCCCAGCGGCTGGGGGTGCCTTTTGTAGCTCTCAGAGCTATCTCAGACGATATGGACTGCCCTCCTCTTCCGGATTTCACCCGGCCAAAGGATCTGTTTCGAAATCCACATCAATTTCCTGCGCGATTGGCGGCATTATGGCGGTGGAGAAGATTCCTCAAGAATCTTAGATTTTCCGTGGAGGTTCTTCACCCGGTCTTAGTGAGCATGATACGATCTTTGGGAAGAGGGTAATTGAACTTCAATCATTGGGGCAGGTGCAATCAAGACAAAGCCTTTGATAGATTCGATCTATACAATCTCTACAGGCAACAATTCGATCCTTGACATATTGTTCATTATAGGCTACAATATGGTTGCTAGCCTTGCAATCGCCCGGCGGAACTACCGTATCCTCCTTGTTTGGAGCCATGCCCTTTTGTCAGATCCGTCGGGCTTCTTTTTTTTGCACCCCTGTGCTCGCATTTTTTCTTTACGCCGAGCAATACAACTTGTAGGTATGTGCGTCAATAGACCTGCGCGTAGGCTTGGCAGGTCAGGGGGCTGATTGCAATGATCGCGTGACGGACGTCCATGTCTACCGTGACATTGATTCCACTGTAGTGTTTTTTTCCAGATCTCGGATTCATCCGAGCACAACTGAAGACCGAAAAATATCCTTGTAAAGTGGTCATATCATTGTCAGTCAAAACCTCTAAGCCACTTCGTGATCGGCCGGATCGTGCGGCTGTCCGCTACGGAGGCAGGTTTGTTGATCTGGAGAATAACAGGGCTGAATTAGTTCTGTTGCTGGGCATCCTGTCACTGTTTCTTTGCGGACCTGTCGGCGTGGCGGCGTGGATCATGGGCAGCTCAGATCTGAGAAAAATCCGAGAGGGGATCATGATTCCCCGGAGGGTGGTTTACCTGAGAATAGGGCTTCTACTTGGTGTTCTGGGCACAATATTGTTCTGTGTGTGCGTTGTAGTTGTGGCACTCCTGTTTGGCCACGGGATTATCAATTTGAGTCCACTTAACAAAAGAGGGCCTCTGCCCCCTGACAAAATAGTTTTTGCAGGGGAATGGTTTGGGGCCAGGGGGACGTTCATCAGGATAAGCGTGGATGGCAGAGGCGATTACAAGGCCCGCCACGCCTCGGTCACCGGAGGGCAGGTTTCGATTAAGGAGGAATCACTTTCCATCACCATCATTGGTTTATCCAAGACCTGGCATATTGACAGGCGTCCTTGTTTAGTTAATGGAAGCTGGAAAATGAAGCTCGAGGGTGAGGAATTCGTAAGGAAAGCCGAGGAATTACTCGTGTATTTGATGACACCAACCATTCACGACCACCGCACACGATTTATTCATGAGGGGTCCTTCACCGGATTTATCGTCTCCGGTAACAATTTCTCTACGGAACCTGGAAACAGGGATCTGCCTGGCACACGCTCTACTTGCTGAGCAATTTCCTGAAATGGTAACCGAAGATGGCGCTGGATACAGCCTCGCCAAAGGATTCTCGATGAAACAGGAACGCTTTGATGAGGAGTCTCCAATAGTAGATCCTGCTCTTGCCCTTATCCAGGATACCCAGGTACAATATGGATTTAAAAAAAGCTGAGATTTCCAATCGGTCTATACGTCTACGACGGACTGGCTTGTAATCTTTTAGAAATTCAAGGACACGGAAGTAATACTCTTTGGGCGAATATAGGCTATTAAGTACCGCCTGGTAACCCTCTCTGAGCGTCTGCGCGTCCATTTTGGTAACAAAATTCAAAGACCCGTCGCAATTGTCCCCGGTGCAGTCTTGTAGAAGACGGCCTTCCTCAGCAAGGCGCTTGTAAAGACGTGTGCCTGGAATGGCGTTCAAAAGTCCAATCATGGCTTTAACCACACCGCCGTCCTGTATGAACTTGATTTGACGCTCGAAAATGTTCGGCGGATCGTTATCAAAGCCGATAATAAATCCTCCCATCACTTCCATTCCGTTTCGTTGTATCTTTTTTACGGCTTCCAAAAGATTTATTGATCGATTCTGATGTTTGCCACATTCTGCCAGACATTCTTCCTCAGGCGTCTCCAGCCCCAGAAAAACCGAATCGAAACCCGCTGTGGTCATTAGCTTCATTAATTCATCATCTTGAGCCAAGTTCACTGATGCCTCAGTGTATAATGAGAAGGGGTATTTCCGAGTCTCTTGCCACGGGATAAGTTCGCGCAGCACTGACTTTACCTTTACGCCGTTTCCGATAAAGTTGTCGTCCACGATGAAGAGGCGTCCTCGCCATCCTAAATTGTAGAGAAGCTGAAATTCTTGGATCATCTGTCCACTGGATTTGACTCTTGGCCGTCGCCCGTTGAGATTCACTATGTCGCAAAACTCGCAGTCAAAGGGGCATCCCCTGGAATATTGTAAAGACATGGAAGCGTAATAATTCATATTGATCAGATCCCACCTTGGCAGAGGGGTCCGAGTGATATCAGGCTTTTCAACAGTTCTGTAAATGTGCTTCGGATTGCCCTGAGTCAGGTCACTCAGGAATAACGGAAAGGTGATTTCCGCCTCGTTAAGCACCAGGTGATCTATGTAGGCATAGTCTCCGGCAGCGCTAGTGAAAAGGGGGCCTCCTGCAACAGTTTTCTTTCCCAGGCTTCGGCAGCGTTCAGCGACCTCCCTGACCGATTGTTTCTGAACAACCATCGCGCCAATGAACACCATGTCAGACCACACGATCATATCGTCAGTGAGGATTTCGACATTCATATCGACGAGACGAATTTCCCAGTCACGCGGCATGAGCGCCCCCACGGTCAGCATACCTAATGGGACGTGAGCGGCCTTTTTATGAATGAATTTTAGTATGTGTTTGAAGCTCCAATACGTATCAGGTATGCATGGGTAGACCAAGAGAGCTTTCATGGGTGGACTTCCTTACATCGGAATTGTTGATCGTCCTTCGCGGCCTGAACATAGTCGATGCCTGAACTTCGGTCAAGCCGGTTTAGCAAAAGTTCTTAAATGTGGAAGAAGGTTGCAGGTCGGGTTGGAAGTGGTTCCAGATTAAAGTATCTACCCGCTTAAGATCACGAATTGCCGGTCCGGCTCCTGTGCTGCCGGACACTGTAGATCCGACTACTTCCCCTTAGGAGAATACAAGTATCTGAGCAGCGGAGAATCGGGGCGGAGCAATAACGTGCTCTCCGTTCCAAACACTTTTTTGTAAACGTCCAGATGACGAAGAAAAGAATAGAATTCCTCGTCTCTGCCGTAAGCATTCGCATAAATACCAGTGGCCTCGGCGTCGCCTTCCCCTCTTAGAGTCTCGGCCTGTCTGTAGGCCTCTGCAAGTATGATCTCCTTTTCCTTTTCGGCGTTTGCCCTTATTTCTTTAGCCTGTTCTTCGCCCTCTGCTCTGTACCGCTTTGCAATTCGCTCGCGTTCCGCCTTCATTCTGGCAAATACACTGGCCTGAACTTCTTCGGGCAGGTCAACTCTCCGGATACGAACGTCTACTACACTGATTCCGAATTGTTTTGCTGCTTCAGCGGTTCCTTTCGTAACCTGGGCCATAATTTTCTCGCGCTCCTCCCGAATAAAACCTTTGAAGGTATGGTTGGCAACCTCCTGGCGGAGCCGAGCAAAAGTTGTGTCGTTCAGACGGGCGATTGCCCCCTGATCGTTTCGTACGGTCTGATAAAAGAGCAGAGGATCGACAATCTTCCAACGCGACACCGTGTCGACGGTTAAGCGCTTTTTGTCTTCAGTCACATATTCTGCTGGTCTGGCGTCTGCTACCAGAATTCGTTTTTCAAAGACCATTAATTCCTGGACGAGAGGATATTTGAAATAAAGCCCTGGTTCCTGGACGATTCTCACTGGCTTTCCAAATTGGAGGACCAGTCCCTGCTCCCATTCCTGAATAACGAATGCCGATTGAGACACCAAAAAAATAACAAAAACTAAGACCCCTATAATTCTGGCCATGTAGCCTCTCAATTACCTTTTTTTTCTGCTGGAGCAACCGGTTCTCCAGTCGCCGGCTTGGCAGAGGGAATACCAGTTGGCCACTGTGTCAGAGGGAGAAGCGGCAAGACACGAGAGTCTCCTCCTTCCATCAAGAACTTCTTTGAGGAGTGCAAGAAATGCTCGGCGCTTTCAAGGTAGAGGCGCTCGCGAGTCACATTCTGTGCCGTCTGATACGCTTCCAGGACTCTGTTGAATCGCTCGGCGTCTCCCTGGGCCCTGATGACTCTCTGGGCCTTGAAGGCCTCCGCCTGTCTGATTTCTTGTTGAGCTTCCCCGCGGGCTTTCGGTACAACGTCCTCTCTGAATCCTTCGGCTTCCCTGAATAGTCGCTCACGATCCTCCCAAGCTCTTACAACGTCATGGAAAGCCTCTTGAACCTGGGCTGGAGGATCGACAACCAGCAAACGGGCTTGAGTAACCAACAGCCCTGTGTTGTAAGTGTCCAGAAGCTTCTGAAGGTACAGCTCGACTCTCTTTTGAATTTCCATCCTGCCTGTTGTCATCGTGTAATCGATAGTGTTTTCTCCGACCACTCCACGCAAAGCCACTTCGGCAGAAACCTTCAACGCATTTTCAGGCCCTTGAGACCCAAAGAGAAACTTGACGGCATCCTGAACCATGTACTGGACAAAAAGTTGAACATCAACAATATTCTCGTCTCCCGTCAGCATCAGTGACTCGGCCGGAACAGACCTTGTACGCCCCCCATCCGTTCGGAAACCAACCTCTGCCCGTCTCACCTTGGCAGTGTCGACTATTACGTGGGACATGAATGGCTTGGGTAAGCGGTAGCGCAGTCCTGGATCCACGATAGTGTGGACCTTTCCGAATAAGAGCACCACTCCCTTTTCCCCGGGCCCGACAATAAAAAAACCAGACAAGAAATATAGAACTACCACGATCAGGCCTATGAGCCAGGTCCCCCATCCCCTAATAAATCTGTCGAGCAAGGCTTTGACATCTTTGACACCTTGCTGAATCTCTTGAACAGGATTCTTGTCCTGTCTAGGCCTGAATTGATCCATCTTGCCTCCAGCCCAGATTAAGTCGTACCCATTTATAGATCAATAGCGCCAGGAAATCAAATCTCAATATCAGGTAGAGTGTTGCAGCGGTTTTAAGAAATCTCCAGAAACAATTGCACACGGTGACGAGAGCGCATCGCCACGATTATCCGGGGTTGTGGAAGGGCTGATGCCAGGCAGGAAAAAAGCATTGCCCGCCCGATGGCCGATTTAAGGTCACCGGACAAGAATTAACCAGTGTCGTCTATGCGGATCTTTTCTTTCTTCTTATTTTTTCCAAGGTTGCCTGGAACATTTTGTGAGCACTGATGCGTTTGTCGTCGAGATCCGCACGCCAATTCTCCACTTTCTCAATTGCCTCAAGTTCCCAGGGAAGCCATTCCGAAGTGTCCCGTCCCCTTATCGATTTTTCCAACTCCTGAGGTATCGGGGGCGTAGAACATTGTTCATAATGACTTTCTATCTTCCTGAGAGATCTGAACAAATCCTTCATGTCCTTACTGGTCAGAGGAAGTGCGGTTTCCTCCTCTCCAAAAATCTCTCTTCTAATGGAGTTTCCATTTTTCAGTTTCAGCGCTTGAATCAGTTTTTTTAGGTTACGATAGTTTTGATTGAAATCATTTGACTCCGGTAAGGTCCTGGCCGAGGCATGGAATGCACTCTGAGTCATTTCCAACTCCTTTTCTCGCCCAAAAAAATTAGTCAAAGATTTTCATGGCCTGCAGCTAGGAAAATCTAAAATGGGGGATGTGTTACAACCGGCAAACGAATTATGACCAAGAGATCCGCGCGCCTCTTAGTGCCCGGGAAAAGGTATTAGGGAGGTCATTCCCTCGGGCAGGGGTCCTATCACCCCGTTTGGGCTTAGTCAAGACATTAATGTTAATTTATAGTGAATATTTATTTAATAGCAGATGTGATTCCGCGTATATTGATGGGTGGAGACCGCGATCTAATTCGCGCTGTATAGATAGCGCGAATTAATGGCGAGTTGGGTCCCTGGTGACTCTGAAAGACATGGCAAACCTACCTCCTTCAGGAACAAATTGGATAAGATGCCCGGCTCGGGGTAGAGCCGACAGAAGTCCGTAGTCAACGGTGTAGGAGTTTCATCCTTCATTGTGGCGCTCCTCACTAGAGGAGTTTGTGTCACGCCTTCTCAGTTCTCCTATAGATTATTCCGATGCTGAAGTCGTCATCCAATACTCGGTCAAAAGCTTGTCTCAAATCTGTCGGATCGTAATCTTGGGGCAGAGGATGCACCCATCGTTTCAGGTTGGCCCACGTCTTGAACACTTTGTCAAAGGTCACGCAGCTTGTATAGATATGAAATAACGAAAAACCCGGATGCCGTATTCCCTCAATCAGAGCGTTGGTTATGCCGGAGGGATCGCCTGCAAAAAGCCTTGCTACAAACGAGGCACCATAGGTCAGGGCCAGTAAGGTGGCATTCAAGGGTTTGTCAACAGTGCCGTAAGGGCTTACCTTACTCTTCGTTCCCTGAGGGCTGCTGGGCGACGGTTGACCCTTGGTGAGTCCGTAGATTGAATTATCAAAAAGTAGATAGTTAATGTTCACGTTTCGTCGTGCCACGTGCGGCAGGTGCCCCCCACCTATGGCCAAGCCGTCCCCATCGCCGCCGACCGCAAACACTGCGAGTTCAGGGTTGGCCATCTTCACGCCGGTTGCTACGGGAAGAGTTCTCCCGTGTACAGTGTGAAGGCCGTAAGTATTTGTGAAAAAGGGGTACCGACCGGCGCAACCGATTCCAGAGACCACGACCACTTTGTGGTGGGGCAGTCCCAGTTCCCGTATGCATTCGTTCAACCCCTGGTGGATCCCGAAATATCCACAGCCCGGGCACCACGTAGGAAGGGCATTGGACCGAACATCAAAGGCTCCGGATTCTTTTATTTGCTTAACATGTTCGGCAAGATCTCTACCCGGTATTTTCATTCGTCACCTGTTTGAATAAGATCTTCAATTTTGGCGAGTATGGCTGACGGGGGAAAAGGCATGCCCGTAACTCTGTTCAGCCTCACTACATCCTTTGTGTGCAAATGGCCTATGAGATTGGCCAGTTGTCCTTCAAAATTAAGTTCCGGAACAAGGCAATGACTACACCTGTTCATGAATTCTCTAATCACATCAAGGTGAAATGGAAAAATAGATGTGATTTTCAAGGCGCCGACATTCATGCCTCTGCCGCGGGCCATGTTTACCGCCTCAAGTACCGAACCAAAGGTAGAGCCCCATCCTATAACTCCAACATCCATTGTATTCCCGGAAGAAAACTCTTCAGGTGCAGGCATGTCCGCAAGTGCTCCGAGAATCTTACGGTGTCGCTTTGCACTCATCATTGTATGCACTTCCGGTGAATAATCGGGTGTCCCTTTCTCCGTATGTTCTAGGCCCGTTGCCGCAAAGATGAAGCCTTCCATTCCAGGCAAGGCACGGGGAGAAATCCCGGATTCGGTTACGGAATATCTATTGTACGAGCCTTTCACCGAACTCCTTGGAAATATGTTAGAATTTTCTATCTCAGACTCAACAGCCTGAGGTATGGGTAAATTCTCCACTCGGTTATCCAGGTAAAAGTCGGTCAGAATGATTACCGGCGTCTGATATTTCTCGGCAAGCTGGAAGCTTTTAACCGTGTAGCGATAACATTCCGATACATTGGTGGGCGCGATAACAATTCGAGCCGAATCACCGGGTCCGCCGAAGACAGCGGCGTGAAGATCCGATTGCTCGGTCTTGGTGGGGAGTCCAGTGGACGGGCCGCCTCTTTGTGCATCGATGATCACGGCGGGGATCTCAGCCATTACTCCATGGGTTATGAGTTCCGTCATCAGGGCAAACCCAGGTCCGGAGGTGGCGGTCATAGCCCTTACGCCGGCATAAAAACTGCCAAGCACAGCCCCTATAGAAGAGATTTCGTCTTCCATCTGCACTACCCTGCCGCCCCTGTCCGGTAGGCGCGAAGCCAGATACTCCATGATAGGTGTGGCGGGTGTTATTGGGTATCCGAAGTAAAGCTTCAATCCTGCGTCGAGAGCTGCTTTTCCAATGGCCTGGTTGCCTGAAAGCAGCACGTTTTCATGCCCATGCGGTTGTCCAGGAGGTATAAAGATATTCCTTATGCGCTCTGAGAAGTTTTGAGTGGCATAAGTCACCCCGGCATCAAAGCTGTTAAGGTTTGCCAGCAGCACCTTTTCTCCCTTAGCCTTGAATCTTCTCTTAATCACCCTGTGGAACAGTTCAGAAGGTATTCCGCAAATAGCTGTAAATCCTCCCAGGGCAGTCAAGTTTCTTCCTCGCTCCGTGCCTGACGCGGCAGTAGCCAGATCGCTCAATGGCATTCCGAACAACAGTGTTCCAGGCTCGACCTCGCCCGCAATGGAGCTGTCTTCCCTCACATAAGCAGCAGGGCTACTGTCGAAAATAACGATTGAGTTTTCAGACAAGAAAGGTACTCTTGATCTGGACTGTTCGTCATCAAGGGAGATAAGAACGTGGGTAACATCTCCCAACGCAACAACCTCATTATTCCCTATGCGGGAATGAGTCACACATCGGCCAAAGCCTCTTATTTCGGCTGGATAAGAGTCAAAACCCAATACTGAGAATCCGCCCTCTGATAAGGCTTCATTTATTAATCCACCGGCAGCAATTGTACCATCTCCTGCCATACCGCAGACCTCGACCGTAACATCGACTTTGGGCATACTAAAACTCCAACCACCACGAAGTGTTAACAATTATTCCGTCTACGGTAAAAATGCTCGAGGGGGCAGTTTCCACAGCATACATACCGCCCAATAAATTCAATGCAGCAACTTTGCCAAGGCTGATAGCGTTCTCATAACCGATGGATACCCAATAGTCCTTGATTCCTGGATGATATACTTGCGCGCAGTCTCCGGCAGCGTAGACCAAATCAAAACGGGTCCGAAGGTGCTCGTCTACAAGGATGCCTCGGTCTATGTCAAGCCCTGATCGAGCTAGAAACTTCACATCAGGGACCATGCCGTAAAATACCCCAAGAATTCCAACTTTGAACGTTCCCCAGTCGGTCTCCACTTCCAGTCGCACGTCAGAGATTCGAGCCACCCGCCTGATTCTCCCAGACTCGAGGACTTCCACACCTTTCTCCATCAATCTGAGTCTAACCTGTTGTGCAACCTCAGTTCCGAGAGGAACCGGCCAAAATGAATCCTCGTTAAGCATAAAAAAAACACGTTTCTTCAAAGACAGAAGGGCTTTGGTGAGACTCAAGGAAGTAAGGTCTCCCCCCACGATCAGAACAGAGTCTACCTGGGTTAGTCTATCAATCCAGACGGCAGCATCCGCAGGGGTCTTGAGTGTAAGCATCAAATCCTCGAATACTTGCATGCGCTCAGGTATTCGCTGTCTACCACCACACGCTATGATGAGACCGTCGAAGGAAATTATTTCCTTGTGAGACAGAGCGAGTTCTCTACTACAGAAGTCTATGTTCACGACTTGTTGGCCCAGCCTTACCTTGATGCCGGACCGTTTGTAGAATTCAGTCGGACTGACATAAAGATCATTTTCGGACAATTTCCCCGAAATATAGTCGGGCAGGAGGTGAGGCCTGTAATGAGGAAACGGCTCCTGTCCTACCAAGGTGATGAGCATGTCAGGGGAGTTCTCGCGTAGCGTGAGTGCAGCCTGATTAGCTGCCGGCCCGTTGCCGATGATGACACAGTGTTCTTGAGCCATCAGTTCCTCCCTCCCAGGAGCACGCGTTCCACCAGCTCCACTTTAGAAACAGATATGCAATCAACAGGACACACCCTAAGACATTCTCCGCAGCGGATACACCTCGAGTTGTCAATGACCACTGCATTGACTTCTCTCCACTTGGTGGTCTCCACAAAACCGGTAATACCGCCCATTTCGTTGGTAATCACTTCTTTCACCAGTTTGATGCAGTCCCTTGGGGCCACATCAATACAATACCGACAGTAGATACAACGAGTAATGTCTATCTCATAGTGAAGGTAACACAAGTAGCATCGCTTGGATTCTTCAAGGGCATCGTCACGATTGAAACCCAATTCCACTTCCAATTCAGTAGATTTCAATCGATATCCCATCGGATTGAGAGTTGGCATCCGACGTGGAGCAATGAAATCCCAGGAACGCTCTCTATCCGTTATATTGGCCTCTTCGATTCGCACTGCCCATTGACGGAACTTCATCCCCGTCAAATCTTCAGCAATCCTTTCCGCTGCTTGACGTCCACGAGCTATAGATTCAATGACCGTGGTAGGGCCTGTCATGAAGTCTCCGGTGGCGTACAGTTTCGGAACAGAGGCACTGAAAGTTATACTGTCCGCCTTCAGGACTCCCCTCTCGTCTTTGTCGCCTGGGGAGGCTAAGGGCTCGGAGCCTTGTCCTATAGCAACAATGACCGAATCAGCCGGGAGGACAAATTCGCTACCTTCTATTGGAGTCATGCGACGCCTGCCGTTGGGTAGCAATTCTCCGGGACGCGTTCGGACAAACTCCACGGCTTCAACTTTTCCGCTTCCCGTTATGCGTGTGGACAACATGAGTCCCTGGATTTTCACACCTTCCCGTTTAGCTTCGACGATCTCTTCTTCGGTGACTCTCAGGTCTCGCTCGGTGCCCCTAAGGCACAGGGTAGAGGTATCAGCACCCAATCGAAGAGCCAAACGCGCACAGTCGAAAGCAGTAAATCCGGCTCCCATAACGAGAACTTCCTTCCCAAGTGATGGGGCCCTCCCGGAAGCAACATCTATTACAAACTGCAAACCTGAGTGAACACCTACGAATTGTTCGCCAGGAATCTCCAAGGGTTTGGACACGTAACATCCTGCTGCTACGAGTACGGCATCATATTCTCCCAAAAGTTGGTCTATAGATACGTCAGTTCCCACTCTGACACCGGTCTTGAGCGTCACACCAACCCTGAGGGCCGCGGCTATTTCAGATCTGAGAACCGCTCTTGGCAACCGGAACTCTGGTATGCCGTACCTGAGCATTCCACCTGGTTCTTCGAGCGCCTCCAGCACTGTCACATCGAATCCAACGGCTGAAAGATCGTGGGCCGCAGCAAGTCCGGCAGGACCCGCGCCCACTATGCAGATTCTTTTTCCCAAAGTCGGGACAACTTCTTCCTTGTAACTCAGACGAGGATCCCTTAAGTCCGCTGCAGACCGCTTGATATGGCAAATCCCCACGGGTTGACCGAGTTCAGGTTCACCGTGGCGACATTTCTTCTCGCATGGCCGTGAGCAGATTCGGCCAAGTACACCTGGGAAGAGGTTAACGCCCTTGTTGAGTTCATACGAACGCGCGTATCTCTGCTCATAAACGCAGCGGATGTAAGCAGGAACATTCGTGAAGGCTGGACAAGCATTCTGACACGGCACGTTCACTCCTGCGTAATAATAGTCTCCCGGGTCCGTTGAGTAGACGATATTCTTTGAAGATTCATCTGTCTTGTCCGGTCTATTCGAGGAGTAATGACTTTGTTCGCTCATGGACTACCTCATAGGAGTTGAAGCGGGTAAATGAGTTAGAAGCGAAATCGAATGGCAGGCGTCTGTTGACCTTCTTTCTTTTTTCTGGAAACGGCCTCCACCACCACCCGATCCCCAGGTTTAAGTTCGTCTGAAACAATCTGGATTCTTTCAGTGCCGAAAATGCCCACCTTCACGTTCACTGGGCGAATCCTGTTCTTGCTTTCGAGCACCCATACTCGTCTTTCTCCTTCAGGGGCCGTCTGAACATCCTGTTTTAACTTGGCAAGAATTTCTTCCGGAGGGGAGAAGCGAAAAGCCTGATCTGGGATCATAAGAGTGTCATGAACCTCACTGAGCATTATTTTTACATTGGCTGTCATGCCCGGTCTGAGCTTGAGATCCTCGTTGTTTACATCAAGGATCACGTTGTAAGTTACCACATTTTGTTCCACTTTGGGGTCATTTCGGATCTGGTTTACAGAGGCATCCAAAACTTGATCTGGAAACGCAGGAACCGTGAACACCGCCTTTTGTCCCACCCTAACCCTTCCTATATCTGCTTCGTCCACGTTGGTGTGAACCTGCATGCGGGTCAAATCCTCGGCAATCTTGAACAGAACAGGTGTCTGAAAGCTGGCCGTAACCGTTTGGCCAACATCACCGGTTCTGGATGTCACGACCCCGCTCACCGGGGCGATGATTCGCGTATATTTGAGTTCGAGTTCAGCTTCCTCCAATCTGGCCTCTAGCTGAGCCAACCTGGCTTTGTCCACGGCCACCTGAGCCTCGGCCGCATCCGCCTTGGTTTTAGCCGCATCATAGTCACTCTGGCTAATCGAATTCTTCTCTATCAAACCCTCTTTTCGACGCAGAGTTCGTATTTCGTCGGATAACGTGACCTCCGCTTTCAAAAGACCAGCTTTAGCGGCGTGCATATCCGCTCTAGCCTGGTGTGACTTGGCTTCGAACCTGTCCGGGTCGATAAGAGCTATGAGCTGTCCCTTTTTCACTTCGGATTCGAAGTCAGCATAAAGTTCTTTGATGGTGCCCGAAACTTGCGTTCCCACCAGAACTTCCACCAATGGTTTGAGCGTTCCGGTGGAAGAAATTTCTGCCCTGAGAGTCCCCTTTTCAACCGGAACAGCAATGTAAGCAGTTTCGGGTTCATCTCTCGAAGATCGGCCCAATGCCAGGTACAGCACTGCAATCGCTGCAGCAAAACAAATAACGAGGAATAATTTTTTTTTCAATTTTTTGCCTCCCATCAGGAACCGGCAACAATGTTTGAATGCGCACGAGCGGGAGCAGTCAAGAAGTCTATTCTGCAATTTTTCCGTTGACCGGTATCGGCTTTCTCAGGTCTCCTTCGATCTTGCCATCGCGAATAAGTATTGTACGGTCAGTTAGATCTCCCATTTCATGATCGTGAGTCACCAGGACCACTGTTATCTTTCGGTCCAGGTTTAATTTTCTGAAAACGCCCATGATTTCCATGCTCGTCGAAGTATCCAGGTTCCCAGTGGGTTCGTCGGCCAGAATAATCTCCGGGTTGTTAACGAGAGCCCTGGCAATTGCCACTCTCTGCTGCTGTCCGCCGGAGAGCTGAGTCGGAAGATGATGCACACGGTCCCCAAGCCCTACAAGATTAAGGGCTTCCTCAGCGGCCTTACGGCGCCGGCTGGTACTAACGTACCCGTAAATCAACGGAAGTTCAACATTATGAACAGCATTAATCCTCGGTAACAAGTTAAAGCCCTGGAAAACAAAGCCCAACTTCCGATTTCGCACATCTGCACGCTGATCTCGTCCCAATCCTGAGACATCCTCACCGTCCAGAAAGTACTTTCCTGATGTAGGAGCATCCAAGCAGCCTAGAATATTCATGAGCGTGGATTTGCCGGACCCTGACCGTCCCATTATGGCGAGAAACTCCCCAGTCTCTATAACCAAGTCTATGCCGTCCAGGGCCGAAACTTCCAATGAGCCCGCCCTGTAGATTTTTTGGAGTTTTTCCATGCGGATAAGGGCCATGAGGCCCTCCTGTCTGACTTACCGGCTACAATTCATGCGTTCATCAAATTGCGCTTGGTCTGATCCAAGCGACATAGTGCCCCACCAGGTCAATTTGGGTACGTCAACAAACCATCTCCCACGAATAATTTCAGGATAACTGATCCGGACAAAAGTATCCGCACCATCCAATCATTTTTATATTAGTACATTTTCGAGTCAGTTTGAGCCTCGGTCCAAACAGAAATGAAGCTTAATTCAGGCAAAAATTTAATTATTCTCCCTAGCATTCAATTCTACTTAGGAATACTAGTTTCCAGGGCTGTTTTCAATTTCTCTTTGAGTTCGCTCAAGTCTGAACTCTTGACAACATAATAGTCAGCCGCAACGGCCTTGAGGTCAACCTTGAAGCTGGAATAGGCCGAGTTCAAAATGACGGGGAGATCGTAATACTTTTTCCGAAGGTGCTGGAGTAAATCCAACCCACTGTATTCCCTCATCTTAATATCTAGGACAATGCAATTCGGGCGCTCCCTGTCCACTACCTCGAGCAGGTCTTTACCGTCCGGAAGGGTGATAACTTCATATCCCTCGTCCTGAAGTTCCATTGAATAAAGCATCCGGATTCCTTCTTCATCATCAACGATCAGTATCTTTGCCATTTCCGGCTCCTTCAAACGATCCTACCTGTCAATTCCAACTCTATTCGACTGCACACTAAGCAACACTGGTCCGAGAAGTTCGGCCCGACGTCTTCCAGAGTGGTGAGCCGGACAGGGCCAAGTCCCTGAGTCCGTTTCATACCGGACCTTGAATTTTGTCCAAAATTCTCTCGTGCCGTCATCACCGGAACCAGCGCTCCAACAGATACGGCTTGGTCTTTTCAAAATGAAGGCATTGATCCTCTATGAACTCCTCAACCTGCTGAGTGTTCATGGCCTCAGTTTCTAATACGAATGAAAGCGTTTTCGCGTAGTAAAGCGGGATCAGGGAACCAAGTAAATCATCGTGGGGGACGGCCCTGTTACGATAGGCTACAGCAAAGTCATAGAGAATCTTAGCCCAGAGATTGGTGGGCAACTCGAAACCATCCTGGGGTAGTCCGGCCACTTCTTCCATCTTGTTGAAATTCTGTGGGTTGACAAACTCCTTGTAGAGATTCCAGTTCCTTTTCAGACCGGTGTCGATCTCATCCGATAGGCTCTTGATGTCAATCTCCACTGGAGGGGGGACCTCCACGTCCCCAATGCCAAACCCGAAGACGGCGGTTGGCCGACTCCATTTCACATCCTTCCAGAACCTGTCGTAACGGCACATGAGTTCGAATAATGTTCCCAGAACGTCCCGAAACATTTTAGCCGCATCGGAAGTGACATCCCTGACCCTATGAATTTTAGCTTTGCCCATGAAGGACTGGATGACTGAAACACTATGGCGCATTGCTACGGTAGTCATCCAGATGCTTATGCCAAAATTTCCCACGGCCTCGTCACAATAATCTGATTCGTCTTTATAGATGCGGGCGAGTTCCCCAGAAAAGCCTACTTCTCCGCCTACAGGTTGGCGCACCCGTCTACCGTAAAGCGCTCGAGTGAGAGGATATATAATGTTGTTGGTAAAGCTTCCGTCGTACTTGTGGCGAACGTACAACGGAGCCACCAAGTGGTAGTTCTCGAACAACGGTTCTCCCAGATTTCGTATCCAGAGTGGGGTCATATTCATAAGGTCGGCATCGACTACCATGACGGCCTGGGCAGACAATTCTACTGCCTTCAGTATCAAATTTTTAATATTATTGCCTTTTCCTGTAACACCATTTTCTGTTGACAAATACATCTTAGGTGTCTTAGTAGCGGTTTGCATAAATGCTTGGCGCGTATTGTCCGGCGAGCAGTTGTCACAATTAATGATTACAGCCGACCGTTCCGAGTAGTATTTGGAGAGTCCTTTGTCCGCTTGCTGCGTCGGAAAGGATATCCGAGACGCTTCATTATAAGAAGGAATGCCCACGATAATGTCTGCGCGAGTGATCCCGTCCGGGTTGTCTTCTCTAAAGCTCATTTACAATGCCTCAAGACTTAACATGGAGGTCCTGACCTGTTCATGGGTTATTCTACCACAAATGGTCGACCAATCAACCCCGCATCACATGTTGCCGTTAACTCTCGACTGCGACCGGAGTCAGGCCGGGTGACGAAAAAGCAGAGGAACTCTACTGATGAATAGGGAACTTCTCAAATCCGTAGTGGAAGGACTAATTTTTGCTCATTCTGAACCTCTTAACATTCAAGCCATTTCAACGGTCTTGCAGAGCGTCTCGGATCAACTGATCCAAGAGATACTGTACGAACTGGAGTTGGAATACTCAGAGAGGTCCAGAGGCTTCGTGCTGGCTAGGGTAGCCGGCGGGTATCAGTTCCGCTCCTTGCCTTTGGTTGCTCCATGGATTCTTGATATGAAAAGCATCAAACCTTCTCGACTTAGCCGAGCAGCTCTTGAAACACTATCTATCATAGCTTATAACCAGCCTATAACCAGAAGTAGAATCGAAAAAATCCGGGGAGTTGAGACGGCCGGCACGATCAAGAACTTACTTGATAGGGAACTGATCGTGGTCGCAGGTCGGCTTGACATTCCGGGCCGTCCACTTGTTTACGGCACTTCTCGGCGATTTCTTGAGGTATTCGGGCTCACGGATCTTTCCTCACTCCCGCCTTTGACCGAAATTGAAGTAATACCCGACACCGATTCGTGATCGAAACCTCATAATGAAAGGTCGGCAAAGAGCCCCCGCGGTTATGGAAGGTTTTCCTACCGCTGTAACGGGCTGAAGATAGAACCGTTGTAAGCGGACTGCGGGTTAGAGGCCAAAGGGCGGTGGCCAACCAGTCCGGTGTGACACAATCTGAAGAGGGTAAAGCCACTAAGAATTCTTGTAAACCACCCCGCGTTTTCCGTAGTGTCCTAATTTGAACCGGTCCGAGGGGTCAAGTTAAAATTGTGCTTTGACAAGCTTTTTCGCAGTGTAAGTATTAAGTCCTTGACATGCGCGGGTTTTTGGGGCATAGTGCCCTATTAGGAGATCCACGGTTCTCCTTGTCAAGAAAAAAGATTGGCGCGACCAGATCTTTGGGGTATGATGAAGTGTCCCATACGTATAAAGAAATTTTATATGGAGCAGCCCAGTTGAGTCTTAGGAGGTAAGGCACAATGCAGGGGATGATCATGAGACAATATTTTGCTCAACAAGACAGTGCCGTTTCTGGTTATAAAGAATCTTATTCTAAAGCCTATTGTAAAACGGGATTTAAGGATGTCTTGGCGCAAATTAAGGCTTCCTACCGGAACCGTGAGATTTCTGATCAGGATCTCCGTATCCTTTACATGACGCTGATGGGCTGCTATGTCGGCTGTCTCGTTGAAACCGAATTTGAAGCCAAGATGGCAAAGTGGAGTAATAGATTATTCAGGCACTGGACTTGGTTTTGAGGGAGGTTACGATTGAACGGAGAAGAATCATCCAAATCCCCTAAGTCTAAAAAAGAAAAATTGAACATCAAAGACGAGGAGACAAGCCTTCCAACTACAATTGACGCCGAAGCGAAGACAGACTCAGAGGCGGAAGCCGACTTCAAACGATTAGTGGAGGCTGTCCCTCCTCCAATGCGCAGCATGATGCTGCAGATGACGAGGATGCAGGGAGGAGGTCCATTTCCACACCCCATTATTGACAAGTTCAAACCAGAGCATGTTGGCCAATTTCTGGACTATGCCCATGAAGAAAACATGCGCGAACTCTCACTTGCCAGCTCAAACAGGTTGTTCCACTTAGCTTATATTGCGTTAGCCGCACTGTTCTTGGGCTTCTTAATCATCTATCTGACGCCTATTAATAAAGATCTCCTGACTGACATTCTCAGGATTCTTCTTGCTTTTGGCGGAGGGTTCGGGGCTGGCTTCGGAGCAAAAAGTTTCTTAGGGAAAAAGGAATAAATATTCTGTAATTAGTTTTCATTACTCATCGCCACAAGCTCATCAATACTCCATAGTCTATCGACAATCCCCGCTTCCATCGCAGGAGTGGCCTTCAGCGTCTTATGAACCCTCACAAAGTTATAATGCGCAAAGTGTAGAGCCACGGCTGCCTTCAGGTTTTTAACTTTCTTCCTGAATGCATTGGTCAGTCTTGTAATACTAAGTTGCTTTCAAGATGAGATTATTTATCCAGTCGAATCCTGTGCTTTTTTGTCTGTTAAAATCGAGGGGACTTTAAGAATAAAAAGGTTCCTTTGCAGGGCGATTTGGTTATCGTGAGCACTTATGGAGGCATACCGTTGATGCGGCGCGTATGGGATGAGGACGAAAACGGGGTATATATCACGGACGACTCACGGTTTGAGCAGCTAAAGGCCGGCGAATCTGACCTGTGGCCTGTTGGATTTCCCAGAGAAGATGTTTTTAAGTATAATTCTGAATTAGCCAGTAAGCTTGAGGACTTATGCAAAGACGGTAAACGGGATTGGAATAAACTCGACCCTTTCTGAAGATTTGGTATAATGGCTTCAACATGAAATCACCAAAATCGAACATTGAAGCTCCGGTACGGGCTCTCGTTGAAGCTATTCGTAACCTTCACGGCTGTAAGAAAGCCACGTGGGTCGAGTCTGTGCCCATCAAAGAGACCTTTCGGGGTGAGACTGTTTGGGAAGGGGAAGTCCAGGTCTTCGACGTTTCGGAGCATTCTACGGCCACACGTTGCTACGCTTGGTCCTACGTCACAGACGAGAAATCCGGCAAGCGCAAATTCTTCGCCGTCCTGCACAAGGCCCCGTTGACTCTCCCTTAAATGCTGTACGTGCTATGATTGTGGCTGAATACCGGGAGAAGAAATCCTAGGTACGCGTACGCTCTCTTCCTCCAAATCATGAATTTGAAATTAGGACACTACCGCGTTTTCCGTGGCCCCGACCGATGCAATAATAAGTAAATCCCATCGTAAGCATCTTTTCGGGATCGTAAAGATTCCGACCATCGAAGATAACCGGTTCCAACAAAGAGTTCTTTATCTTTTCGAAGTCGGGATGTCGAAACTCGTTCCACTCCGTAACAATTATCAACGCGTGAGCCCCCTCAAGACACTCGTAGTTACTGCCGGCATATTGAATTGAATCACCAAGCACTTTCTGGGCGTTTTGCATCGCTACCGGGTCGAAAACCCTTACACGGGCCCCTCTCTTTAGCAATGCAGGGATCACGTCCAGTGCCGGGGCTTCGCGAATATCGTCAGTGCGAGGCTTGAAGCTGAGTCCCCAGACCGCGAAGAGCTTCCCTGCAAGTGAACCCCCGCCGTAGTGGCCAACGATTTTCTTGCAGAAATGATCCCGCTGAAACTTGTTAGCCTCTTGAACTGATTCAAGGATCTTGAGATGGATACCATGTTCGATCCCCGTTCTGACCAGTGCATCCACGTCCTTAGGGAAGCAAGACCCCCCGTAGCCGATACCTGCAAAAAGGAATTGGTTCCCGATTCTTGGGTCTGACCCGATACCGGCTCGGACCATTTCAATGTCTGCCTCTACGAGTTCCGCCAGCCTGGACAACTCGTTCATGAAGGAGATCTTTGCGGCGAGAAGACCGTTAGCCGCATACTTGGTCATCTCTGAGGACTGAACATCCATGATAAAAATCGGATTACCGGTCCGGACAAAGGCGCTGTATAGCTCTTTGAGGATCTCTCCGACCCTCACGTCGTCAACACCTATCACAACCCTGTCAGGCTTCATGCAATCGTCTATGGCATTGCCTTCTTTTAGAAACTCAGGGTTTGAAGCAACATCAAAGGGATGACTGGTAACGGCAGACATGATTTCTTTGACTCGCTTGGTCGTCCCGACAGGAACGGTACTCTTGGTCACTATTATCTTATAGGTTTTTAATGCCTTCCCTATTTCCTCGGCCACCTGAAAAACCTGGCTCAGATCTGCACTACCGTCCGAGTCTGGAGGCGTACCTACCGCGATGAAGTTTATGAGAGATTTTTCTATGGTGCTCTCAAGATCAGTTGTAAAGGACAACCTTTTTTTTGCTGCATTGCGAGCTATCATTTGCTCCAAGCCAGGCTCGTAAATGGGGACTCGGCCCTCCGAAAGGCACCTGATCTTTTCTTCATCAATGTCCATGAGAATTACGTCGTTGCCCATTTCCGCAAAACATGCTCCGGTAACAAGTCCTACGTACCCGGTGCCGATAACGCCCACATGCATCTGGAAACCCTCTATCTATTGGAGATATTACTACCGATTCGCCTTCGTCAGACTGCTATTGACAGACAGGGACGCCCGTCATCACCAAAGCTTTCTCGTTTCCGTCGTTTTTCTTTGAAAGCGAAACGCTATGAGCCAA
>JAPLJK010000020.1:0-31911 GCA_026388625.1 Deltaproteobacteria bacterium
ACAGGCATCATATCTGCTTTGAAGCAGATCCCAATTCGCAATGACATCGCCATGACAGGAGAGATAACCATTATGGGCAAAGTGCTCCCCGTAGGAGGGATTCACCAGAAAATTCGCGCTGCATACGATGCAGGTATCCGAGAGGTCTTGCTTCCCGCGGACAACTTGAAAGAAGCACTTGGATTGCCTGACTACCTACTTGAGGATATTAAGTTGACCGCTGTCAACGCCATAGCGGATGTTTTGCGAATAGCGCTTTTGAATTCCACGATATCGACGGGAGCGTAAGCTCTAAAGGCCCTTATTACAGAAAAAAGAGGCCGATTATAAACCTCAGGTGATCGCGCAAGGAAATTCAAGTCCTTAGTTGTCAGATATGTCGGATAAAGATCTCATACGGCGAAAAGAGAGGACGGGTTGGTGGGAGCAGTTCATTACTTTCATATTCAGCATGTGGCAGAAGAATTAGGAGCAGATCCAGTCACGACCGATCCCGGAATCCTAGAGGGTTGGGAAATAATAAGAGAAGAAGTTGAGGCGCTTCCTGTTCCTCACAAGGTCTACAATGACTCTTATTCGAAGTACAATGATGACGGACCAGTCGAGATGATCAAACCGACTGGAGTTATTGAGATTGACTTATTTCTTGAGCCAATCGGCCCGAATAAAGATCTTCTCATATATCTATCGAAAAGAGGATCCGTAATCGTACGTTGTGAGAGTAACGAATTGGTCGAAACTTATCGTGATTTTATGACGACCGTCCTTCATAATTATCTGCCAGATGAAACGCTATCTGATTGCGACAAAACAAGGTATTCCCAGATTATTTGTGCGAGAAATGAGTTCGTAGCAAAACAAATCGGAGAAAGCCTTATGGATAGCGAGACAGGAATGCTTTTCTTGGGCCGTTTCCACGACCTGGGAGACTATATGACGGACTTATTAACAGCGTTGGGCATCAACGTTATTCATCATTTCAAACACTGTCTTCCTAGGCGGAATGGAAACATAGTCATGTAAAACAAAGCTCCCTAATATTCAGTGAGTACCGTTTCTGGCAGCGAGAAGCTCAAGAAAGGTTTCAATCTGTTTTTCCAAGGCCTCAATGGAATAGAGGCGGGGATCATTGTGATCCGCCTCCAGAATTATTCCGGGTAGGCCTGTCTTTTCCGTGACTGCTGATCTTACTTCAGGTATGTCCTGGGAAACGAATTTACAGCTACGGTTGGAGTGATATAGAAAACCGTCAAGGCGGTACTGATTGGCAAGCTCGATGTAATCGTCTATTCTTCGCTCCAGGTGAAGGTTAGCAGTGTAAAGATACTGATTCGTCCAGTCGCCAAAGGGGTCTTCCTCACCTACAGCAAGTTGCGCCCAAGCCCACGTGTAGAGAGACGTTACCAGACACGCATCCCGTTCTTCCAAAAATAGTGAAAGCCGGCGAAGTTCGGGCCAGATTGGAAGGTTGTCCCAAAACAACCTGAAGCGTTCCTTTTTCACGGCACCGACGCCATCCTTCACCCGGTGCTCGAGTTCCTCCAGCAACGAGCCGTAAAAGTCAACTGGAACACTGGTTCCTCTTTGGGCCACAATAGGAGCCATAGAGATGAACTGATCGAATACCGAAATGGGAGACGGTATGCTTTTGCCTGTCTCGAGCACCTTGGTCCAAAGCCTGGAGGCCTCCTGTGACAAGCCGATTGTCTCCTTCAGTCTGGCGTGATCCAAAGTTTTGCCCGTTATACCTTCAATTACCGACACCAGATCCTCAAGTTGAGTTCTCACATATTTCTCGGCGGCCTCATCTCGTTCTCCTCTTCCTGAGTGGGGCACGTCTATCAAAAACATGGGCGCATGATACAGCCTGCTGAGAACCTCAAACCATTTGGTTAACGTTCCGCACTGACTGTTTGAAACGAGCAGCAAGTCCGGCTTGGGTAATCCCCAGGTAGGACTCACTCCGATCCTTATGGAACCGAGATCGCATCTGGCGTACGAACAAAGATCCATAGAATAGCCCATGCCCTCTGCCGCTGCGGCCGTTTCCGAGGATAACTTTCGTGCGCCTAATATAACTGCATGGTTTTCTGGGTAAATGGGTACCACGTCCATCGCGTAGAGCAGTTCGACAGGAGTGAAAGCATTTACGTAAGCCACAAATTTGTCGTTCTGTCTAGCCATGTGGGCGGCAGTATAATAATCAATGTTGATTTGCTTGAGTTGTCTCAGGGACTCTATGGGTTCCACTACAAAAATCCTCCAGTTGCAATCAGGGCAGGTCCCCGGAAAGGAGTTCGCTAAAGGCTTCCAGGCGAAGCCTGATTTGTTCCAGGGAAATGCCTCGGGAAGATGTCTCCAGGATCAGGCTTGGGATGCCTGCTGCTTCAAGGGCCTTTTGGAAATCAGGAGTATCAAACCCGGCAGCCTCACAAAACTTGGGGTTGAGAAAAATCACCCCCATGGCCCCACTGTTTCTTACCCTGTCCAGGAAACTTTCTACCATCATGGCAGGTTCCAGATGATACCCGGGGTAAGGAACTAGGGACATGTGACGCTCAACGAGCGCTTCCAGGGGATCACCATTCCTGGCAAGGGCCTTTGACGCCGAGCGCCATCCGGTCACTATTTCGTCTTCCACTACGAGCAGGCCAAGTTCGTCCAGGATGCCCAAGATCCCCGGCGGGTCCCACACCTTTCCCCTGACATAAATCCTGATGCGTTTCGCAAAATCCGGTAGGCCTTTTTCCCAGGGAAGGCGGTCCATCCACTCCAAGTGCGCTTCTCTTGGCGCCTTCAATGAAGACGCAAAAAGTAATTGCACTCTTTCCTGAGTCCAAACAGCGGGCTGTTCCAACTGCATCCCGTAAGCTTCCCGAAGGCGCCGCCGGCTTTGGTCATAAAGCGCATTGCCGGCAGTCAATTCATCGAGTCCCACTTTCGTACCGGTTAACCCGCCAATGGTGTTCAGGAGGCGAAGGAATTCCGCCCGCAAGTATTCCCTAGCTCCGTTAAAATCCAACCGTTTGGGAAGACGGAGAAACTCGGTCGCCATTTTGGGAAAACACCGATGCCATACATGGTAAAGATTGCGTGTAGTGTCGCACACATAGGGTATGACCATGCCGTCCAGAGCATCCAGGTCCCCCCGTAACCCCATTTCCAATGCACCCATAGCATGACTGCACGTGTAACTCGGGATGTGAGTTTGCGCCCTGGACAACTGGACGCCGGCTCCCCAAACAGCTACGGGCAGAGCGCCTGCCGCGTGGATTATCTCTTCCGGCACATCCGGCAGGAGGTGACCGACCACCTTGCGACCTGTCTTTTGTTTCCAGTCATGAGCCCATTCCCAAGGGGCATCCACGACCTCTTGAAACTGCCTCCAGGGGTCCTCAACACTCATTTACACCTCCGTCTTTGGAACAAAAGAGATTGCTAACGTCGCCTCTATAGGCAACTCAGCAGTACGCCGATTTTCCCTAATACCGCACCTATCAACATTGATTACTTGGGAATATCAAGTATTGGCCAATGTACCCCCGTCAACGTAAATGCTCTGGCCAGTGATGAAATTGGCTGCGTCGGAACACAAGAAGAGCACTGCCCCCACGATGTCTCCAGGTTCAGCCAGCCTGCCCTGGGGAATCCTCGCCACCAGTTGCTTTTCGATTTCCGGGTTGGCCCATATAGGTTCGCTGAACTGTGTGCGGGTCAGTCCGGGACCGACTGCATTAACCAGAATGTTGAGAGGAGCCCATTCGGTGGCCATACACATGGTAAGCATTTTTAGGGCGGCCTTGCTCGCGTGATAGACTCCCATCATAAGACCGCCGCGTTCAGCTCCCACGGTGGTAATGTTTACTATGCGACCTCCGCCCTGCTGCATCATGACCTTGGCGCAGGCCCTGCTCAGGAGAAAAACAGCCTTCACATTGGTGTTGAAGATCTTGTCAAAGCCGTCCTCTCTAAGATCTATAAGCGGCCTGAAAAAGCTCCGGGCCGCGTTGTTGACCAAGATGTCAATCCTGCCGAATGATTTGACGGCAGCTTCCACCAAGGCTTCAATCTGATCGTTTTGAGTCAAGTCAGTCACTTTCGCAATGGCTTCTCCGCCTTGAGAAGTGATCTTGTCAGCCACGGCTTGGATCTCGGATGCGGTTCTGGCAGCAACCACCACTTTGGCGCGCGATTCTGACAGCCCCAATGCTATTGCTCGCCCGATTCCCTTGCCGCCTCCAGTCACAATAGCCACCTTATCCGACAAATTGGGTATATCGCCCATCCTGTTGTACCTCCACTAAAAGCCGGTAGGCATATTCTCAAAAGATCAGTAATTCTATTACGGGAGTTTGGAGAGTATAGCAACACTTAGGAGCCAAGTTCCAATCGTGTCCGTATTACTGAGGTGTCCTATCCCAGGACTATTTATCAAGTTCTGGCATGGAAATAGGCCGGCCCACAACCAGCATCGACCGACGAAACGTCACAGTTGATAGGATATTCAGCCAATAAACTCTTGCAGCCGGTTTTCAATGATCAAGTAGCCAAGAGATTACCTACCGCTTCCTGGATGCCGGGATATCTAAAATTGAACCCATATCGTTGAAGAACTCTGGGAACTGCCCTCTGTGGAATTTGAGTCAGATTCCGAACAGCTTGCGCGCATTGCATCCAAATACTGCGTCTTGATCCGACTCGTTGTAACCAGCTTTTTCCAGCAAACAACGTATGTGGGGAATCTCCTCTGAGTGGAGAAACCATGGCCAGTCAGTTCCGAAGAGAATGTGGCCTGGTCCGTGAATGCGCAGCAGATCCACGAATTCAGACTGGTGCAACGTGTGAGCGGCGTTTGACGTGTCGAGATAAAGGTTCGGGGCTGGAATCAAGTATCGACGTAACTCACTGATCTCAGATGTAAGTCCCCCCATGTGTGAACCAACGAAATTGATTTCCGGGTGGCGTTGTACTAGCTGTATCAGCGTTTCAGGTCTGGTCAGATGCCCTGGGTCAGCTCCGAAATGGATGTCAGCGCGTGTGAATGTATCAAGAATAATTACCGGTACCCAACCGAATTCCAGGCCGATTCGAGCTATTCCCAGCAGCATGGCTTCAACTTCTCGGGACGCGAGTTCGAATCGCTGCGAAAAGCTCGAGAACTTGAAACCCTTGATGCCAAACTCCAAAATCCGTCGAATCTCCCCTGGCATATCGTCCATAAAAGGGTGCAGCGTGGCCAGTGACGTCAGTCGCGAATGCTTTGAGGCGAACTTCATGTGTCGGTCGTTTTCTGTTCGCACCCTGTCGGGTGATGCGGTAGGAAGCAGAAGGCATATATCAACATTGTTTTCCGAAGCGGATTCTTCCAGCATACGGGGATCGGTCCTCAACCCGGCACCCTGAACATTGAGTCCGAGTTCTGCAACCATGGCGTGCCTGGCCGAAACATTTTCGACTATTCTGGACGTGAAGATGTGACAGTGGCAATCAACAATCATGCACCGACTCTTGCTTTGCCCCCTGGAGGACCCAGGTCGGCAGTCGATTACTTGTTCGTCCAACACTAACCAAATCCCATCTTAGCAGGTTTGATCAAGTTCGGTTCCTTGAAAACAGAAGAGGGAGTACGCCTCTGAGCCTCAAGGAAATAGGAATCTTGCCTGCGTATATTCTACGGTGAAGATTGACTCCGTAATAGAATCTGTAGATCAAATTCAGCAGCGGTTTCAGCGCAGAATGTTTTGACAAGGCGGGATAAAGTGTCTGAACCCATGGGTGATCAACCATAATCGAAAATAAACGATGGATTGTTTCAACCTTTGCCTTGAACTCCGGGGGAAAATTAAGCACCGAAGTGGTAAACTGGCTCTCGAAGCTCTCCTTCCCCTCGTCCAGTAACCCGATGTCTTTGCACTTTTGAGTAATATGAGTCCCAGGATAGGGCTGAAAAATCGAAGCATCCGAAAAATCCGCCCCTGCATTACGGTTTAAATTAACGGTGCCGATCATATCCTCCTCAGTTTCCGTGGGGAGGCCGACCATATTGATCATGTAAAGGCGGATGCCCTCTTTCTTCAAATATGAGGAAGCTTCGATGATCCTTTGGTCGGTCATGTTTCGGTGCAACACGTCCCTTCGGATTGTCTCGTTGCCGGACTCAATTGCCATGCACACAGAATAACAGCCGGCTTGTTTAAGGCATCGTGCGTAATCCGGGGTCACCATGTTGGGTCGAGCGTAGCACATGAACGGGAGACCAATCTTTTTGGGATAGGTTTCAGTGAACTCTTCGAGCCAACTTCGTTTGATCCCAAAAACATCATCCTGGAATTTGACAAAACCAAGGGGGTATTTGTTGGAGACACTCGTCAGTTCTTCCACAAGATATGCAACGCTCTTGGTTCTGACAACATGTCCCTTGTCTCGATACAGTTCATGATATGCGTGGTTGAAGCAGTAGGTACATTTGAATGGACACCCTCTGCCCGCAAAAAAAGATTTTATCGGCGAGGCTGCCAGGAAATGGTTTTTTGAGTAAACGAGATCTCGGTCAGGAAACGGCAACTCATCAAGATCTTCAACTAATCTTTGGGGAGGGTTTTCCCGAATCTCTCCACTGGGCAATTTGATTGAGAAATTAGGAGCATCCTGCATTCCGTTTGTTGCAAATTGGTCAAGGAAATAAGGGAAGGCTCTGTCACCTTCTCCCCTGCAAATCGCATCAACCTCGTCTCGTCTGATCAGATCCGGAAAGAAAGTCGGGTGAGATCCGCCGAAAACGGAAAAGCATGAAACGCGACTTTTAATTCGAGAATTGATATCCAAGTATCGATCTGTCTCGTTGGAACAAATGGAATAAGCTACCACATGAGGAGCGTAAGTCATCACCTCGCGCAGTGTCTTAGATTCGTTTCGACCAAATTCAATCAACTCGACTTGGTGGCCGGCCCTTTTCGTAGCCGCAGATAATGTTGGAATTGAGAGTATTTCCAGGAACCCTATTTTGTCTATCACAAAGAGAACTCTTAACTTTTGCATAAAAAATCTAACCCCATAAATGTAAAAGGTTTTTATAACGTCAGATGAGAATCCGGTTTCCGTTTACTGCGTTTAGAGCCTAATGATGTGGAGTTTTGGAAATGCGCTGGCCGAGGTTGACCGGCCTGCTACTTCTCTTTCGAATCCATCTTGCCCAACAGGGTAACGACAGCCTGATAGTGTTCCTCGCTGGTCATACATTCACGAAAAACGAGCGCTTCATACTCGATCCACTGTTCCAGAACCGCTTCCAGGCCTCGACGCAGCAGGCCTTTGGACTTGATCAAAGCCTCCAGCGGCTGGCCCGCTATGCAGCGCGCCAGAGACATTGATTCTGTCATTAATTCCTCGTGTGGCACCAAGCGATTTACCAAACCAATTTCCAAAGCCTCCTCGGCCTGTAACATGCGACCCGTGAACACGAGTTCTGCGGCACGACCGTAACCGATAAGCCGAGGGAGAAGATACGTACTTCCGAATTCCGGAGTCAAACCTGCCCTGACAAAAGCTGCCGAGAACCTAGCCTGCGTGGAGGCTATGCGGATGTCGCACGCGAGTGGCATGGTCATGCCCCAGCCTACAGCGACCCCGTTAATAGCCGCGATCATCGGTTTGGGGAAAGCAAAAAAGGCTCGAGCCAGTTCTGGACCGCCATATTGGGTCCCATGCCCGAATCTACGAAATTCTTCATACAGAAGCTTGATATGCCGCAAGTCCGCCCCGGCGCTGAAGGCTTTTCCCGATCCACTAACAACCAGGACTCTTATTTCAGGATCAGATTCCAGTTTGCAGAGTGCTTCAGTCAGCTCGATTCGCATGGCATCGTTTACTGCATTTAGGGCCTCGGGCCGGTTCAGCATGATCAGGCCCACACCGGCCTCGGTGGTTAAGCTAATTGACTGATATGCCATAATTGATTCCCCGAAGTTTAACGTAATGAGGTGTAATGGGAGCCCAAAATACTAGTCAGTTCCTTTTACCACAATGAGCAGCATCTTGAAACGCTCACCGGCATTGAGGGAATGAGGAACATTTGCCGGCATGACCACTACTTCTCCTGCCTTCACTAAAATGTGCTTTCCGCCGATGTCGATTGAGGCCTCGCCATCCAACACCTGCACAAAGGCATCGCCCGCCGCGGTGTGGGTGCTGAGTCCCTCCCCCTTGTCAAATGCAAAAAGTGTAACACTGATGGCTCTATTTTGAGCAAATGTTCGGCTCACCACTCGCCCTGTCTCATAGTCTACCAGGTTCGCAAGGACGTGCGGCTCAGAAAAGGTAATATTCTTGATCAAGGTATTGTGGGTCATTCCGTTTCCTCCTTCCTTATCCGTCCAGTCTATATGATTCCCTCGTGGTAGTCGCTTTTGGCGACCCGGCATCAATGCAACCTGCGTCCATAGGGTTGCCTTATGTCCGCATTTTCACCTATAACAAAAAATCTAATGTGAAAATCAGACGCACGCAAGATGGTGTGGACAGGTCTTGGTTGCAACTGTCTGAAGAGAGGTACTCATTATGCCGTTAACCGAGATTGTACTCAAACCAACCGCCGTAGCCGGCAGCGGGCGAGTGCGGTGCTTCGAGTTTTCTGGTGGAAAGAGCAGGATCACCCAGATAACCACTTTCTGTCCGGACGTTATTGGTCCCGGTCCAGTACACAGTTATCTGATCCATGATCAAGCCCTGGTTATGATGGACGCAGGAATCCCAACACATTTGGCCAAGGCATTTTTTTATTACTGGCGTAACCAGCCGGTTCCACAAGAGATCGACAACCTGCTCTCAGATCACAGCGAGCGAGAATTCCTGGAAGGAATAAAGCTGGCCGGGTATTCGATCCCGGACGTAGATCTACTCGTTATTTCTCATGGACACCCCGATCATTTCCTCATGGCAAATAACATCCTAAGCCGAGGGAAAGCCCCTGTCTCAGCCCATATTCTGGACACTCCAGAGATCTGCAATCCATGGGGGCTTCTAAACATGTGGGTTTCCCTGCAACGGCAGATGACCGCGGTGGGAATGCCTCCCCCCCTGTCTCCAAAAAAATTTCTGAGCTTGGAGGACCTTCGTGGATTTGATTTCGATCACCTTGGAGTCTCTCTCAAAGTGGACACCCCTTTCCTGCGTGATGGCCCTATAGTGGCTGGTGGAATGACGATCGAGGAAATCCAGGTAAAGCACCTTCCAGGCCATACTTCCGGAAGTATTGGGCTTCTCGTCGGTAAACCCGAAAAAGAAAAAGTCTTATTGTGCGGCGACGTCCTTCTGAATCCAATTACACCCCACCCTGATGATCTTCTCGTTTACCTTCAAACACTCGAAGAACTCAGTACTTACGATGACGTCGTTCTGGTGCTCCCTGCCCATGGGCGCGCTATCAGAAACCTGAACAACCGCGTTGCTTTCCTGAAGGCGCACCACAAGAACCGTCTCAGAGTCACCTACCAAGCATGTCACGTTCCACGGTGCGTCTGGGACATTGCGTCAATGCCCGATTATTTTGACACATTCGTGGACCCCAACCAATTCAACTTCCTGGCCGGACTTGAGGCTCTGGTACATTTGGAGGTGCTCATCATGGTAGGGGGATTAATCCGCACCCATATACGTGATGAAGTACACTATTTTCAGAATTGTGGCCTGCCTTTTGAAGAGATTTATGGCCGGATAATGGAGCTTGTGGCAGACAAGAGAAAAAGAGCTTTGATGCGTTTTTGAGTTGGATCTGAACCGGACCGACATGTAGACACAACCCTCACCGCTACTGAGGTAGCCAAATGGCAGTTTCATATTCTCCGAGGCGTCGGCGCCCATGGTTTTATTAAGACCTCATATAACTGTCATCGCCGGCACTGGTGTCGGACTGGCGGCCTGTTGCATAGCTCTCGCCATAATGGTGGGCGACATTGGTTTTCAGGGCGACGATTGGTGGATATTCAGCTTTCCCTACTGGAGTTCTTTTCCCCAGTGTGTCTTGGAATATGCCAAGGAATCCAGCAGGCCTATGGAGGGGCTTTACTGGATCACCATGTTCGAACTCTTCCGATTCTACCAGCCTCCTTATTTCATTTTGTCACTGTTTCTACTGGCCGGCTCCAGCATCTTAATGGGACTCTGTCTGCTTACAGCGTTTCCCGGTCGTCAGACAGCCGCGGCCATGAGCACGCTTCTGGCGTTTGTACTCCCACCCACTTCCAACCTCACTTACATGATGCACACGGACAATTCTCGCATTTCCATGGTTTTTTTTTGGTGTTCCGTGCTTGCGTTTCAAAAATGGGCTATCGGCTCGGGCTCGTGGGGAGGGTTGACAACGCCGGTTGTGCTCTATTGCCTGTCTGTGCTCACCTATGAAAACACCAGCCTACTGATCTTTTCGGTCCCTCTGTTTATCTGGCCCGCCCATTACGCCAAACAGGCCGGTTCACCGGCCGTCTCTTTGTCGATCAGGCTGTTCACAGGAATCGTTTCAGGCTTTGTCCTGTTTCTTCTCGTCAGGTTTCTGGTGTTTTCAGGTGGAGCCGTGGGCCAGTCAAGCTGGGTCCCGAGTTTTCATCTCTTCTGGCGCTACATTTCCAGTGCGGCCCTTTTTTGCGCCACCCCTTTTCTCCAACTGCCTTCAGACAAGTGGTCTTGGGTCTGGGGCTTGTCAGTTGCCGCTATAGCCGTTTTTGTGATTCTATTTCGTCGCGGGGACCAGACGGGACAAGAATCTTCGGCAGGAGTTTCCTGTTCACAGGCCTACTGCTATCCCATTATTCTTGGGGTGGTGTTTTTCTTCTTGGGGACCATGCCATACCTTATTGCAAATTATGGAGCAGGGGTAGGTTATACAAGCCAGAGCCGAATCTATTCCTCAGGATCCTTCGGACTCGCGACAGCAATTGGCTATCTAGTGACAGCGGGTCGGCGCGACAGCAGATCTCGTTTAGTTTTCACGATAACGGTAACAATTGTTGTGGCTTTTATGGCCACATTCTTCGCAGACCTGAGAAACGGCTGGAAAGAAGCTGCCCAAAGAAGATCCGAACTTTGCAGAAGCCTTATCAGGCAGGTTCCCGATGTCGTTGAAGGAACAACTTTTCTCTTCTTGGACCTACAGTCGTACATTTCGAACCGTGCCGTGGTTTTTCAGGGGGTGGACGGGCTTGAACAGTTCATAAAAATGCTGTATGGCAAAAAAAACCTTCACGCTTATTTTCTCTATCATCCAGGCTTTACTGGCTCGGACATAAAGGGCAAAACCGCTGAGGTATCTCCGAGAGGCGTGATGGCACGAGGTTCGGCAGTGACAGGTCCGGCTCCACTGGACAGGCTTCTGATTTTCGAACGAAAAAGATCGCAGCTTGTTCTCTTGGATGGCATTGTTGCTCAGGAGCGACAAGCCGCTATCGAATGGCAGGGCATTACTGAAATAAACTCCAATTTGGAACGGGTCATTTCGCTGACCGTTGTCGGCGAGAAAAAACGCGAAATATGTGGTCACTGATGCCGGTCCTGATGGATAGTAAGCGCGGCACTAACCTTAATGCAGAATTTGAAGGGCATCATCAAACAAAGTGAGTTTGTGCAGGCCACTTCCCGTCACCAGAAAAGAGTTCTCTATGCCCGTGACCCACTTGTTCGGCAGCATGAACTTCGGCTCAAGAGCGATTACCATTCCAGGCATGACTTGCTCTTGTCGACACCCTATCCAGATGCGTGGCTATTTTTGAGGCTCTACAACTACCTTCATAGACCGGGATCCTGCCTCCGCGACAAGACGAAATCCTTCCTGTGTCATCTCAAGAGGCAAACGATGGGTGATCATGGGGATTACGTCAATCCTGCCCGAGGCAATCAGTTCGATCGCGGCGAGTATGTCCCGCGGGCTGCCCGCGTATGAGGAGGTGATTGTAACCTCTTTACGCCATAGCTCGTTGAACGCCATTTCGACTAGAGCCCCTGGGTCGGACGGAGCAAAAAACAATATGGTTCCTCCCCGGTCCACGGCCCTAAATGCCTGTTGAATGGCTCCTGCGGCGCCGGTGCCTACTATTACCAGGTCGGCAAGTCGGCCTTCGTTGCTGATCTTGAGACGATCTATCAAGTCCTCGCCGGGCGCTAATTCAATGTCGGCTCCGGATTGAACTGCCGCTCTCAAACGATCTTTGTTGATGTCCGTTGCGACAATACGTGTTGCTCCAGTGGCACGTGCGAGTCTGACATGGAGCAAACCGGCAATACCGCACCCAAAGATAAGGACTGTCGTGCCGGGCTTCCAGCCGGCGATACGTTGACCCCTGAAAACGCAGGCCAGTGGCTCTATGAATACAGCCTGTTCATAAGTCATGGAATCAGGGAGCGCGTAGACACCATTCCTGACGTTGATTTCCGGAACTCTTAAGTATTCGGCAAATCCCCCAGGATCAAAGTTAGTTGATGCCAGTGTATTGCAGCATGATTCGTGGCCGGCGACGCAGTAGCGGCACATGTTGCATGGGACATGGTGGGACACAAAAACTCTATCACCCGGCTTCCATCCCCGGACTTCTTGGCCGATTCGGGCTATCTCACCGGCGATTTCGTGTCCGAGCACTATGGGAGCCTTGGCCTGTCGATACCATTCGAGAACGTCGCTACCGCAGATGCCGCTGGCCCACACTTTCACGAGGAGTTCTCCCGGACCGATGCGAGGCTCTTCTACCTGTTCGATCCTGACGTCCCGGTTGTTGTAATACATAGCCACTCGCATGGGGTGAACTCCTCCTACCTGGACTCCCACTCACTGTTGAGAAATAGCCGATAGAACATCTTTCGGTCCGACGCGCTTTACTTTCAACAAACTGACGCTCAGACCTCTTCGACAATTGCCGGAAACGCTACCAATGAAGCGAAGACCAAGGGAATTTGGTTATTGTTTCTTTCTGGTTTGCCGAGGCTTATTGGATGTATACGCTTTCTTCGATGCGCCTTTTTCGTCCTCATAAATTTTTATGGCATTCTCGGGCTTTTCGCCGTAGTGGACCACGGATCGCACTGCTTTGATCATTCCCACAGGGCAGTCAGACTGGAAAATATTTCTTCCCATGTCCACCCCCACTGCACCTTGCGTGATTGCATTGTAGGCCATTTTGAGGGCATCTATTTCGGAGAGCTTTTTCCCACCAGCCATCACGATAGGCACAGGACAAGTCCCAGTGACTTTTTCAAAATCGTTGCAGTAGTAGGTTTTTACAAAATTGGCACCCATCTCTGCGGCCATTCTTGAAGACAGTGACAAGTACCTTGCATCTCGGGCCATTTCTCTTCCTATTGCTGTCACAGCCAAAATGGGTATGCCCGCGTCATAGCCGGCATCAATCAAATCCGAGAAAGCCGCCAGTGTCTGGTGTTCGTGCGGAGCGCCCACATAGATGGACATCGCCATTCCAGAAACATTGAGCCGGATACAATCTTCCACTGATACATTCCAGGTTTCGTTTGAGAGTTCAGAAAGCACGCTATTACCTCCCGACACTCGTAACACGATTGGCACCTGACTTCCCGGAGGCACTGAGGAACGAAGGATTCCCCTCGTTAACATGAGACAATCAGCATAAGGAATGAGTGGTTCCAGGGTTGATTCCATGACTTCGAGACCGGAAGTCGGTCCCTGAAAGTATCCGTGGTCTACCGCCAACATCACCGTTCGACCGGTTTCCGGTTTGATAATCCTAGAAAGTCGGTTTTTCATGCCCCAGTCTAAATGGGAGCTTCCCTTCAAGTGGAACGAGGCTGCTCCCCCGACCTTCATCACCCCCACGTCCCTTGCTTCAGCTAAACCTTCAACGTCCGCCATAACTGATCTACCTCTTTTGATGGATGATTCGAGCACATAATCGTAACAAAGCCTCAAGAAAGAGTCAATCTCAGCCGGTTATCACCATTGACAACATCTGAGGGAATCCTTAATATCCGTCAGCGACCACAGGCTGACGGAAAGGAGATACGCCGTGCTCGATCTGATGAGAAAACACGCCCAGTCTTGGCTGATCAAGGTTGCCTTGGGCGGTATAATAGTTGTCTTTGTCTTTTGGTACGGCTGGTCGGGCCGCGGCGACAAGAGCCGCTCTTACGCTGCAAAGGTAAATGACACCGTAATATCCTATGACCAATTCTACAACGTTTACGAAACTGAATTGGAGAAAATAAGGCTTCGATTCAAGGGAGCATTGCCGCCGGATCTAGTTGAAAAATTAAACTTAAAGAAAAATGTTGTCACGGGTCTTGTGCACCAACTCCTGATTCTTCAAGAGGCTGCTCGCTTGGGAATGTTTGTTACGGATGAGGACTTGGTCAGAGATATTAGATCTAACCCGGTTTTTCACCGGAATGGAGTATTTGATGAGGGTGTTTACAGAGCATATTTGAGTTCCATAAAGCTCAACCCGCCTATGTATGAACAGGCCAGAAAACAAGAACTGCTGGAAGAACAACTCGTTGGCTTATTAACCGACGCTGTCAAGACGGACCCGGCTGAGATCAACAACTGGTGGCACTTTCAGAATGATAAGCTGGTCTTGTCAATGCTCCTCTTAAAAAAGGATGAGAAAGTCAAGACGGCCCCAGATCCAAAAGCGTTAGAATCCTTTTTCAAGAAAAACCAGGCCAAGTATGAAATACCTCAATCTCTAAATATTCAATATGCAGTCTTCTCATGGCCCGATGTACAGAAAAAGCTTTCCGTCAATGACGGAGAAATTCGAGACTATTACAATATGCACCCGAAGGAGTTCCTCATCCCTGAAAAAATTCATATCCGGCACATTCTCTTGAAGATTCCCGAAGATGCCGGCAAAGAGGAATTGCTGGAAGTGCGCAAAAAGGTTGGAGAAATACTCGGCCGCATTAAGGGAGGACAGGATTTTGAAAAAATTGCTCGAATCGAATCCCATGATGCGCCATCTGCTGAAAAAGGCGGGGATTTGGGGTTCTCTTCACGGGGAACGATGAACTCGAATTTTGAAGACGCGGCGTTTAAGCTTGAAGTCGGTCAAGTTTCGGAACCGGTTCTGACCAGCCAAGGTTATCATTTGATTCGAGTAGACGACAAGCAGGCAGAAACCTCCCTGGATTTTGAAACCGTCAAGGATCAGATTTCTGCCAAAATTATGGAGAGAAAGGCCAGAAACAAGCTGAGTGAGGATGCTGAGAGCTTCTATGAGCAGGTTTATCGCACTGAGGATCTAGAGGGACAGGCTGCAAAGTTTGGATTCGAATCGCGAAGACAAGATTTTGTGTCAAAAGCGGGAAATCTACCTGGGCTTGGAAACGATCCCGAGATTATTGATGAGGCTTTTAGAATCAAAACCGGCGAGATTTCAAAGATGATAAAGAGTGGGGATAGTTACGTCATCCTCAAGCTTTTGGAAAAGAACAAGGAGCGCGTTCCTGCATTCGAAGAAGTCCGCAGTCAGGTTGAACAAGACTTCATCAAAGAACAGGCGGCGATGGAAACGGAAAAAAGGGCTGAAGAGGTGATTCAGGCACTCAAAGACCATCTCGATGACGCTGATGCCGAGGCCAAGAAATTTGGGTTGACCTGGGAGCAGCTTGAGCCCATATCCAGAACTGCCGGTTTCGTACCTCAATTGGGTAGCTCATCGGAAATCACTGAGATGCTGACAACGATATCTAAAGACTCGCCCCTGTTTTCACGCCCTCTTCAGACCTCGGACGGAGTCGCTGTGGTGAAACTCAAAGCCGTAGAGCGGGCCGGCGACGAACAATTCACGAAAGAGGCCAAAGCGTTTGAAAAATGGGTTTTGGAAGTCCGCAAGACAGAGTTTCTGAAGGGATGGATCAGGCTCCTTGAGGAACGGTCCAAGATTGACATTAACGAGAAGCTTCTCTAATGGTCAGGGGGTTCTATGATCCAACAGATCAACGGTCTCAGAGTCAACAAGGTGCTTGTCAGGCAAAGACTGTTCCCCGGCTGTCGGAAATTGATTCCAGCGATCTGACCAAAACCTCGCGAGGCCTACTCGTACCATCTGAAGGTCCGATTATTCTCTCGGCTTCCATAACCTCGATGATACGGGCGGCTCGGTTATAGCCTATCCTCATGTGACGTTGTATCAGTGAGATTGAGGCATGGCCCAGTCTGGTAACCAGTTCCACCGCCTCATCGTACTTTTCGTCTTCGACAAAATCAGCGCCTGCGAGCTTCGAATCCTCTTCCGACATGTGTTTCGCAATCTCTTGCAAGTACACTGGAGAACGCTGGGTCTTTGTAAAATCCGCTATCCTACGAATTTCATTCTCAGATACATAAGCTCCGTGCAGACGCAATAACTTAGCTGTCCCTGGAGGAAGGAAAAGCATGTCCCCCATCCCCAGAAGATTTTCGGCACCAACAGTGTCAAGTATAGTTCTTGAGTCTGGTTTGGCTGCAACCTGGTAGGAGATCCGCGCGGGGAAATTTGCCTTGATTACCCCTGTGATGACATCAACTGAAGGCCGCTGAGTTGCCACTATGAGATGAATTCCGGAGGCCCTGGCCATTTGAGCCAGCCGAGCTATGGAGATCTCTATGTCTTTGGCCGCTACCATCATCAGCTCGGCCAGTTCGTCTATTATAATTATGAGGTAGGGAAGCTTTTCCGGAGGTGAACTTTCCGGCGTCGAAACAATATCTCCGGATAGAATCTGCTGGTTGTAGCCCTCTATGTTTTTTGCGCCTGTCTTACTCAGAAGATCATATCTTCTTTCCATTTCCCTTATGGCCCAACTGAGGACCTTCGGCACTTTCTCCGGATCAGTAACCACCGGGTGAATAAGATGAGGAATGTCCTGGTAGTACGACAACTCGAGTTTTTTGGGGTCCACCATGAGAAACTTTACGTCATCAGGGTGGTACGTCATCAGCCAAGAGCATATAAGACAGTTCAGACCTACTGACTTACCCGTCCCGGTAGCTCCTGCAATCATCAGGTGAGGCATTCTGGTAAGACTGGTTGCAAAGGGCTCGCCGTCGATTCCTTTGCCCAATGCCACCTTCAAGGGCGCTGTTGATTGCGCAAAAGCCTCAGACTCGATGATTTCTCTGAAATAGACAATCTCCCGATGTCGGTTGGGGACTTCTATGCCAACCGTATCCTTGCCATGAATGGGTGCTACTACTCTGGTTGAGCCGGATTTCAATGCCATGGCCAAGTCGTCGGAGGTATTAAGGACCTTCCTCAACGGTATTCCCGGCGCCAGGGCCAGTTCGTACATGGTAATGACAGGGCCGGGGTGAATCTCCACAACATCACTCTGTATGCCCAGATCAGCTAGTTTCCGCTGTAGAATGCCGGCGTTGGCTGCCAGAAGCGATTCGTCAATTGAGCGCCCGGAAATCTGCGGAGTGTCGAGAAGGTCGATCGGAGGAAATTGATAATCGTCACGATCAGAGCATCTGTTGTCTGCTACGGTAGATTTCTGAATCTTCTCGTCAGCCCTCTTCGATACCCTAATGGTCCGAGTCTGTTCGAGATCCGATGTCCCTCCGGAATCAGCCAATTCAGCACAATTCGGCACACCGTGTTTGGTTTGCCCTTCTCCTTGCATCTCACAAGCTGATTTCAACTCGGCAGGGACGTCGTAGTCGGAAATCTCAGTGTGATCCTCTTTGCATATTTCAAGTGATCGCCATGGGAATCGCTTGAGAGAACCAGGTTCTGGGTTTGCGCTTTCAGTGTCAAAGTCGGGAATTCCACATCCCTGATCTGCAAGAACATCCTCAACGAGAATAGATTCTTCAGGCTCTTCTTGAGGCAAAAAAGAAATCCGCTCCCAGGAATGAACTCCCATCAGTCCCTTATCGAGACTGTCATGGCACCATGACTCGACACATGAATTATGGGAATGCGAAGCCTGGATCGCCAAGGCTTGCGGCCTGTTGAATACGGATAACAGGCCACCACGAGTTTGAACCGAACATTTCTGCGAGCTTGAGAACCTTTGGACGCGTAGCTGATCCATAACCAGCTCGCATATTCTTGCCAGCGCCCGTGAACCGGGGAAGCCAAATTGGGCCAAATGTCTTACGGACATTTTTGAGAGGTATAAAATGCAGAGTGTTGTCACTGTCATTACGACCACTAATTCGCCGGCACTCCCCAGAAATCTCCCCAGAAACCCATGAAGAATTGTGCCGAGAGCACCCCCAGGGGTCTTGCCCGGAAACTGAAGGAACCCAGGTATTGAAAATCGCTCGACCAGCGCGGACACGCAAGAAATGAGAGCAATAGCGGAAACCCACTCGAGTAAGCGAAATGATGACTGCCTCCGCAAGAACATTCGGAATGCCAACCCAAAGAGAGCCAAGGGAATCAGAATTGAGCACAGTCCGAGCAACTGCAGCAGCGCGTCCGCCACGTAAGAACCGATCAAACCGCACAGGTTTGATACCTGGAAACGGGTAGTACCTACATTAAAAGACGGATCCCGCGGATCATAGGATAATAGGCACAACAAAACAAACGCCGAAACTGCCGACAAAATTATGGCCACATACTCTCGCGAGTGTGAACTCAAGTGTCGCCCAGCCAAAGACGGCTCTACCTTTGTAGCTGAATCCTGTTCACGTGCTTTTGGTGACATGAATAAGCGGCCCACCTCTTGCCGTAGAGAATATCTCCTGATCGTTGCTCGGACGACACACGAAAAGCTCTTGATGGTCTTTCGGTAACTCAATAATAACACGAAAGACCATTTCATTTCAACATGGTTTGTGTGTATGGAAGAATCTATTTAGATAATTAGAAATAACTAGTTAAATTAATTACTATAACAGTTGGCGAACTTGCTTCAATGGGCTCGCAATGCCATCTTTCGGCCGCGTCAAAGCTATAGGTTCGAAAGCTATGTATGACGGACACGCAAAAGATCCCTGACTTACTCCTCCCCTTCGGCGAAGAAGGAGTGAGCCAGAGATCTCAGGGATCTTCGTGGAGCCGAATAGTTCCAGGCAAGAAATGATGTGAAATTCTATTTTAATTCTTTTGGGGTTCTCCAATCGGTTATGGGCGTCATGACACCCTTGTTCGGGTCTGCACGGTAAAGACGGGCAACAGTGGTCGGCGCGTGACTGGTCGAGGTGTACGTCACAGGTGGAACTATCCCCCCGGTTTCAAAATCTTTAAGGGTTTCCATTCCGTCCTTGTACGATTCCGGGGTCAGGTTTTGCCCTGCGCGTTTCATGCCTTCGACGAGCACAGCCGCTGTTCCCACTCCCATAGTGTACAATGAGGTAAGCATCTTGGCTGGATCACGATCATTCTTCTTGGCCAGTTCTCTCACTCGTTTCATTCCTGGGGTGTCATCCTCCCACCCACCGACGAAATTGACGCCGATGTAGTTCTTGGAAGCCGCCTGGCAGGCTTTGACCACCATGTCATCGCAAGACCAATTAATACCAAAGGTTGTGGGCCAGTAGTCGTACTTCTCAGCGGTCTTGAGAAAAGTGATGATAGGCGGTGCAAGATTGCAGGTTACTACGTACTGCACATTGTCTTTTTTCAGTGACAGGACTTGCGAACTGGCATCCACCGAGCCGATATTGAGGACCAGTTCCGATACGAGCTTCACGCCGTACTGCTCGGCACGCTTCCTGGCGGCTTCAAGGCCCTTCTTTCCGAATTCAGTCTCTGCATAAACCACGGCAATTTTTGGATCCTTTGCTTTCAGGTCGTTCATGATGTAGTCAAACATGAGTTCGATTTGAGTTTCGTACGAGGCTCCCAGAACAAACACGTAGGGCTTGTGGGGTTTGAAAAACTCTTCGGCCAGGGCATTCGGGATGTTTACGACCTGGTGCTTGTCGATCAGGTCGAACAGGGCTATGGTCTGGGGCGTTCCTCCCATGGTCGTAATGGAAAGGACCTTGTCGCGGAATATCAGCTTGTTAAAGGCCGAGATGGAGAGAGGTGTTTTGAACTGGTCATCTTCCCAGATTAGGTTGATCTTGCGTCCGTTAACCCCTCCTGCTTCGTTGACTTCGTTGAACGTGTCCTGAATTGCCCAACCTTCCGGCAGCCCCAGGGCCGCAACCGGCCCTGTCTTGACAAGGATCATGCCCATCTGGATGGCGTCCTTTGTAACGCCTCTGGCCTCCGGGAACGCACTTGTGGCTGACAACAGTCCTAGACAGGTCAGCAGCAACACCATTAGTGTCCAACTTCTCTTAGGTTTCATTCTCTCTTCCCCTCCTTGAAAGATTTATGGATCATGGACCGTGAAAACGCTTGTTGCAACGATCAGGGCAACAAAAGCTAAATTTCAGTATGTAAAAGGCCAGTTCTTGAAGCTGGTCTTGATGCGCAACCAGATACCATTGAGGCCGGTGGGCTCTACGATCAAGAAGACCATTATGAGCAGACCGAACGCTGCAATGTTCCACTCCTCATCATATCGACCGTGCAGAAATATAAACTTGTGTCCCATGAAGTCCGCGATACCCTTTATGATGTCAGGCATCACGGTAAGGAACACGGCTCCGAATATGGATCCCAGAATTGACCCTAGCCCCCCCACAATGATCATGGCTATGTATTCTATAGAGAGTAGAAGGGTAAAATTCTCCGGATGCAGATAGGTCATGGAATAGCAGTAAAGGCCACCAGCCACCCCTCCGTAAAAGGAACTTATGGCAAAGGCCATCACTTTATACTTTGTCAGGTTTACGCCGATAACCCCAGCGGCCACGTCCCGGTCGCGGATTGCCACAAAGGCTCTGCCGACCCTTGTCCTGGAAAGGTTTTTGGCCCCTATGGTGAGGAGCACCACAAAGAAGATTGTGACATAAAATAGTTTTGAAGGCTCTCCAAGGGTATAGCCCAAGATAGTGGGGGCCGGGACGGAAATACCGCGTACCCCCATAGTCAATGACTCCCAGTGGGTTACACCATATTCGACTACCACACCGAACGACATTGTGGCCATCGCCAGATAGAGCCCCTTGAGGCGGAGACATGGAAACCCCAGAAGAATCCCAAAGAACGCTGCGACAATGCCGCCAGCCGGGATAGTGACCCAAAAAGGCAAACCCAATCTGGAAGCAAGAATGGCCGAAGTATAGGCGCCCAAAGCCACAAAGGCCGCATGCCCCAAGGAGATCTGGCCCGTGAGACCTGTGAGAATGTTTAACCCCATGGATGCAATTATGGCTATGCCGGAGATGTTGACCATGTATATTATGTAAGGATCGGCCCAGAGAGGCAGGGATAGAAGGCCTGTCATAAACAGGACCAACCAGAACTTCACCCACATCGTCTGGAAGATTCTTATGTCCTCTCGATAGGACTCTCTGAAAGTCTTGCTTCTCATGATTCCTTTTAGATTTCTTCAACGCCCCCTGGGTCTGCCCCCGCACGCCTACACCCGATCGAGTTCCTCTTTGCCGAATAGCCCATACGGCCTGATCATAAGAACCAGGAAAAGAACAACGAATGCCGTGAGGTCTTTCACGCCCGGTAGCGTCTGGTCCAGATATCCACCTACCAAAGCCTCGAGGACACCTATCACCAACCCCCCGATGATTGCGCCTGGAATACTTTCAAGCCCTCCAAGTATCACCGCGGGGAACGCTTTGATGGCCACGAGGGAAATGGCTATATTCAGGACCATCACGTTCGCTAAAAAGATGCCCGCGACAGCGGCGATAGCAAACGAAATTCCCCAGGTCAGAGCAAACACCCTCTTAACGCTGATGCCCATCAACATGGCCGTGTCCTGGTCATTAGCCACCCCGCGCATGGCTAGCCCAACACGTGAATATCTAAAGAAAAGGAAGAACAGGACAACCATAAGTCCTGATATGACCATCGCCCATAGGTGCGTATATGACAGGACCAGTCCTTTGAAGGCCAATGACTCCTGAGCAAAGGGTGATGGAAAGACCTTGTTGTCATGCCCGAATATGATTCCGGAAAGACTTCGCAAGAAAATGGACAGCCCGATAGTGATCATGACAACAGCAAATTGCGGTTCCCCGATCATAGGTCTGAGTACTAAGCGTTCGGTAATCAGACCGAAGAGCACGGCAAGCCCGGTGGTAATCAGAACAGCCCACAGAAAAGGAATGCCGGCTACTACGAGTGCGTAACAAACAAAGGCCCCCACCATCATGGCTTCACCGTGGGCGAAGTTCATAATGTCAGTGGCCTTGTAAATCAGGACGAATCCAAGGGCGGCCAGCGCATACAAGCTTCCCACTGCGATGCCTGAAATAACAAGCTGCACGAAGTAAAGCATTCCTTCAGTCAACTTGGGTGAACTCCCTTCAAAATACGAAGCGGCAATCTACAGCCGTAATATCCGCCCACGAGCGGCAACAGGAGATGCACGAGTCCCCAGGACTCCAATCAATACATTGACTCAATCAGATCCTTGAATTTCTTTTCTATGTTGGCTCGTTTCACTTTCATCGTTGCTGTCAACTCTTCGTCGTCCTGATCCAGTTCCTTATCGAGTATTGTGAACTTCTTGATTCTTTCTACCTGGGCAAAGTTGTTGTTGGTTTTGTCCACCTCGGTTTGAATCAATTTTCGCACTTCGGGATGGGTTGCGAGACTCTTATAATTCGTATAGGCTATGCAATTATTTTGGGCCCAGTGAGCTACGTTCTCCAGTTCAATCTGGATCAGACACGACACATACTTGCGGCGGTCGCCGATGACTACGGCCTCCTTAATGTACGGGCTGAACTTCAGGCTGTTCTCCAGCACCGATGGAGCGATGTTCTTACCGCCGGCAGTGATAATGATGTCCTTTTTCCGGTCTGTGATCTTAAAGTCTCCATCGCTATCCACTTCTCCCACATCGCCGGTATGGAGCCACCCGCCAATGATTACTTCCCGTGTGGCCTCTGGGTTGCCGTAGTAACCTGCAAAAACAGAATCCCCTCTCTGAAGAATCTCTCCATCCTCGGCCAATTTTAATTCTACCCCGGGTATGGGTTTTCCGACCCCACCAATCTTTATTTCGCCGTTCCTGGGCATAAAAGAGATGCCGCTCATTTCAGTCATGCCGTAGCATTCACGGACCGGCACTCCAATGGCATGGTAGAATTTCATAAGGTCCGGTGACAACGGAGCGGCCCCGCTGACGAATATGCGCGCCTCAAGAAGACCCAGGTGATTCCTCAAAGGCCTCAAAAGGAGCAGGTACGCCAGCCCGTACAGGATTTTCCAATGCGGAGGCACTGGTTGTCTGTTCCGTTCTAATTCGGCGACCCGCATGCCGATGGGGAGCATAGCCTTGAAGATCCAGCGTTTGAAAAATACGGAATCCTGAACCCTTATCATGACGTTGGAATGCATCTTCTCCCAGATCCGAGGTACATTCAGGAACGCTGTAGGCGAAATCTCCCGCAGATCCTCCTGAAGAGTGGCTACACTCTCTGCAAAATTGACCGTACATCCCGCCCACATGGGAAAAATCAGAGAAAACATGCGCTCGGCAATATGGCAAAGAGGAAGGGCCGATACGAAAGAATCCGTGTGACGGAAGTCCAGGACCTGGGCCAGACCGCGAATCATTGCGATCATGTTTCTGTGGTCGATCACGGCCCCCTTGGGCTGTCCCGTGGTACCGGAGGTATAAACAATGATAGCTGGGTCCTCGGATCTGGTACTGTCTACCATCTCCTCGAACAGACTTGGTTCTTGCTCATGAAGGCGCTCGCCCAGGGCTTCAACTTCTTTGAAGCTGATGATCATGTTCTCTTTGTACCGACGGAGTCCCTTCATGTCGACGACGATGATCTTTCGGAGTCCGGGAATACTGTCTTTGGATTCCAGAACCTTATCCACCTGTTCCTGGTCCTTAGCCACAACAAAGCTCGACTGGGAGTTTTCGAGAATATACTTGACCTGCGATGCCACGTCCGTGGGATATATCCCTACCGTAACAGCCGAGGAACACTGCGTTGCCAGGTCTGCGTACAACCATTCCCGACAGTTATCACCCAGTATCGACAGCTTGTCGCCTTTCTTCATACCGAGTTGCTTCAGGCCCAGACCGAAGAAGCACACATGATCCCAGTATTCCTGCCAGGTGGTACGTTGCCATATTCCCAAATCCTTTTCTCTGAGCGCCACCCTTTCGAAATAGAGTTTCCTGTTTCTTGCGAATAGCTTGGGTATGGTGTCCGTTTCCATGAACAACACTCTCGAACCTGCTATCTAGTCTCCCAGATAGGCTGAAATTACCTTAGGGTCTGATTGAACCTCAACAGGGGTTCCCTCGCTGATCTTGGAACCAAAGTCCAGAACCGTGACCGAATCGGCAATGTCCATGACCACTCCCATGTCATGTTCCACCATGACGATGGTGATCTCCATTTCTTCCTTAATGTCCAGCACGAACCGGGCTATGTCCTCTGTTTCCTCCACATTCATCCCGGCCACCGGCTCGTCCAGCAGGAGGATCTTGGGTTTCATGGCGAGCGCTCTACCGATCTCGACTCTTTTCTGTATTCCGTACGGCAGAGATCCTACCGTCTTCTTGCGCACTTTCTCGATTTCCAGAAAATCGATGATTTTTTCAACCTGACGCCTGTTCTCCTCCTCCTGTTTCAGGGCCTTACCGAGGAAGAACGCACAAGCCAGGGGTCCGGAGGTCATGTGAGTGTGGCATCCCAGCAACAGGTTGTCTATAACGCTCATATTCGCAAACAGCTCGATGTTCTGAAATGTTCGGGCGATTCCCTGCTCAGCTATCTTATGCGGCTTGAGATGGGAGATCCGTCTATCCTTTAGGAGGATTTCCCCAGACGTTGGACGATAGACACCGCTGATGCAATTGAAAAGAGATGTCTTGCCTGCCCCATTGGGACCGATCACCGCGTGCAATTCCCCTTCTTTGACGGCCATGTCCAGGTTGGACAGGGCTTTAATTCCGCCAAAATAAAGCGAAATGTCCTTGATCTCCAATAGCTCCATGATCACCGTGATCCGTCAAGATAACCAACGTTTGCGTCGCTTATAGTGCTTGACTTCAGCATAACTCTTCCTCGCGAGGTCGTCTGTAACCCCAAGGTAGAATTCCTTGACATCCTGATTTTCGAGCAGGCGCTCGCTGGGGCCATCCAGGACGATTTTGCCGTTCTCCATGATGTAGCCGTACTGGGCAAAATTCAGAGCGGCTAGCGCATTCTGTTCCACAAGCAAGATCGACGTGTTCTGTTCCTTGTTGATGCGTCCGAGTATTTCGAAGATCTCACGCACCAAGATGGGCGCCAGCCCCAACGATGGCTCGTCGAGCATGAGCAGTTTGGGGCGAGACATGAGAGCCCTGCCAATTGCGAGCATCTGTTGCTCTCCACCGCTCAACAAGAGCGCCTGCTGCTTGTGACGCCTCCGAAGATGAGGAAAATAGTCCATTACCATCTCCAGATCCTGCTTTGCGCCATCCCGGTCCCGCCGTGTATGGGCTCCAATCCACAGATTCTCTATCACGCTCAGGTCGTCAAAAACCCGCCTCCCTTCGGGGACCAGACAAATACCCATTCTTACAATGGCGTCGGGATCGCGACCAGCAATGGATCGGCCCATGAATTCAATGCTCCCCTCCTCAAGTTCACCATTCTGAAATTTGAGAATGCCGCTTATGGCCTTTAAAGTGGTGGACTTTCCAGCAGCGTTCGCCCCAAGAAGGGCTACAACCTTCCCCCCATGGACTTCCAGAGAGATACCCTTCAGAACCATGATCACGTTATTGTAGACCACCTGGATATTGTTTACTTTGAGCATGAATCGCGGTCTCCTGGTCTACAAAGAGGAGGACTTACCATCCTGCTTGGGTGAGATGATCTGAAACTCAACCCAACGTGTTGAGCCGATCCAGGATTTGAGACCTCGGGCTAAAGGCGCTCCAGGACTACGGAGAAACCCATTCCACCTCCTGCGCACAGAGAGGCGACACCGAGGTTCAGATTGTCGGCGACCATACCGTGAAAGAGTGTCACTAACAGCCGGCATCCTGTCGCACCGACCGGGTGGCCAAGCGCAATTCCGCTGCCGTAAACATTGACTTTATCGCGATCCAGGCCCAGTGCTCGCTCACAAGCCAGATACTGGGCTGCAAAAGCTTCATTGATTTCAAAGCGATCAATGTCTCCAAGTCCAAGGCCCGAGGCTGTGAGGACCCCTCTTATGGCGGGCACCGGACCGATGCCCATAATGTTGGGATCAACGCCCACGACCTTGTATCCTCTGACCCGCATCAGTGGTTCCAGCCCCAGTTCTTTTGCTTTCTCGAGTGTGGTGACCATTATGGCGGCCGCGGCATCATTCATACCGCAGGCATTTCCTGCGGTAACGGTGCCGTCTTTCTTGAACGCGGGCGGAAGCTTGGCGAGTTGTTCCGTCGTCACATCCGGTCTGACGTGTTCATCGGTATCAAACAGTAACGGCTCTTTCTTTGGTCTCGGCACCGGGACCGGAATGATCTCTGCCTTGAATTTCCCTTCCTGAATGGCTCTTGTCGCTTTCTGATGACTCTGGACGGCAAACTCATCCTGTTCCCCTCGGAGAATCCCGTACTTTTCTGCAAGATTTTCGGCCGTCAGACCCATCCCCACTCCAATGGGGTACTCCTGCATGCCTTTCCAAAGGAGGTCGTATGCCTGGAGGTGCCGTATACGCTGTCCCCATCGAGCGGATTCCATAATGTACGGAGCGTTGCTCATACTTTCAACGCCGCCTGCCAGCACCACCTGCGCTTCCCCGCATTGGACGGCTTGCACCGCACTGATAACAGCCTGCATGGAAGAACCGCAAGTGCTGTTAATGGTGAATGCCGGTACGTGTTCAGGAATTCCTGCTTGATAAGCGGACACACGGGCGATATTTTGCTCCAACGGTGAAAAACAGTTACCAAATATAACTTTGTCGATGGTTGAGGGTCCACCTATCGCACTTGCAGCCTTTTCCATGATCAGCCGCGCCAATTCAGACGCGCAGACAGCTTTCAGAGTGCCGCCAAAATCACCCAGCGGCGTTCTCAACGCTCTTGTCAGAACCACTTGGTTCATGGGTTATCGACCTCCTCTTCTACATCTCTCGTGGAATCTCTTCGGGTTGGTCACGTCTCCATCCCAGTACGTATTCCCTCTTTTACGAGACCGTGCGGGAAAATCTCGCGGAACGTCCGAACGTAGAGCGCTCCATCCATATTGTATCTATTAAGTAGCCACTGATCAATCGGAAATGTAGCAGCCCCGCAGGGAGTGGGGGTAGCACAGGGAGCCTTGGACAAGGCGGTGGCCTGCATCAAAGAAAGGACCCAGTTTGGAGCACCTCCGGCATCGTTTCAGGGTCTTCAGTTCAAGATCGGGACTTCGGTTGGCGATACCGGCTTCAAGAAAAAGTCACAGCATAAGTTTTTTCTTGATATTCAGCTTTAATATGCTATGAACGGTTTCAAATATTATCACCATACCGCATGAATATGCGAAAAGAGAAGCCGGGCGGCTTCAAATGTCCTGTCGTCGGGCTTTTCGTTTGTACGGCGATACAGCCTTTGTGCCGTTGACAGGAGTCCCCATCCGACGGATACTGCGGCACATCTCAAACCTGGCTGGAGCGAAGCTGATGAAGAACGTGGTTGTCACCGGGGGGGCCGGTTTCATCGGAAGCCATCTGATACAAGCTCTTCTTGATAATGAGACGAGCGTTGTTTGCCTGGACAATTTTTTTACGGGCAGTAAAAAGAATATCGTTCCGTTCCTAAGCCATTCTAATTTTGAGTTTATAAGGCATGACGTGGTGGTTCCGATTCTTCTTGAGGCGGATGCCATCTATCACCTTGCTTGTCCTGCCTCCCCTGTGCATTACCAGAACAATCCCATCAAGACCCTCAAGACTTCGGTTTTCGGAACCCTGAACATGTTAGGGATCGCCAAACGCGTCAAAGCTCGGATCCTTCTGGCCAGCACATCCGAGGTATACGGAGATCCGGAGGTTCATCCCCAGTCTGAGACATATAATGGCAATGTCAATCCTGTAGGGCCGAGAGCTTGCTACGACGAAGGTAAGCGCGCAGCGGAAACTCTTATGGTAGGATACAGGGATTACAACAAAGTCGACGTAACTATTGCCAGAATTTTCAACACCTACGGACCCAGGATGCTGCCGAATGACGGAAGGGTGGTGAGCAACTTCATTTGCCAGGTTTTAAGGGGAGATGACCTCACCGTCTATGGCGACGGATCCCAAACACGGTCTTTCTGCTACGTCTCAGACATGGTCGACGGACTGATAAGACTTATGAACAGTACCGAAACTGGGCCAATAAATCTGGGTAATCCCGAAGAAATAACCATCCGAGAATTGGCAGAGACTATACTGAGTATGATCCCAGGCACCGGATCAGGGTTAGTGTACAACCCGTTGCCTCAGGATGACCCTACCCGTCGTAAACCGGACATCGCTCTAGCCCAAAAGAGGCTCGATTGGAAACCGACCGTGCCCTTGAAGACAGGCCTGGAGTCTACAATTAGTTATTTCAGTGACCGGTTGGGTTACAATCATGCCTGACCACAACAAAAACAGACCAAATCTCAAGCGAACATTGCTCGTAGTAGTGGGCTGTTGCCTGGGATTCTTGTTTTTCTATCTCGCATTCAGGGACATTTCGTGGAATGACTTGAAAAATGGCATCAGCCGGATGCAGCCGTTTTATCTTCTTCCCGCCTCGTTGCTGGTGGTGATATGTCAGTTTATTCGGGCTCTGAGATTCAAGGTTATCCTGAGTCCGTTTTGCCGTTTGGGGATCAAGGCTTTGTGGGATCTGACCAATATTTGGGCGGCCGCAAACATGATCCTGCCTGCCCGTCTGGCCGAACTGGTTAGACCGTATTTGCTTCAGCGCCGCGGGGCTCCTTTTTCCAGCAGTTTCGGGGCAGTCATGGTCGAAAGGTTTTTTGATCTTTCCGGCCTCTTGTTGCTCTTGGCCGTCGTCCTGTGGAAGACACCACAATTACCGACAATATACACCTTAATGGGCGAGGTGCTCCTCGCAATATTGATTGTTAGTTATCTACTTGTCTTATTGATATTGGCACGCAGAGAAATGGTTCTTGCCGTAGTAGACAAGGTTCTTGCAATATTCCCTAAACGGGCTGCCGCATTCATGGCCGGAATTTTTAAGCGCTTGATTGAGGGTTTTGGAATCATGGCCAGTTTCAGTCAGGTAGTGATCATAGCAGCTTACTCGATCATGCTTTGGATTTTTTTCTCAGGTCTCACGTATCTATTCCTTCTGGCCTTTGCCATAGAAGCTCCTTTCCTGGTAGCAGTTACAATACAGGTTTTGCTGGCATTAGGTGTGGCCCTTCCATCCGCGCCCGGGTTCATCGGAACATTTCACGTCGTCGGAAGGTATGCACTTGCCCTATTCAGTGTCAATGCCGTTGTTGCTGTTTCATTTGCGACTGTATATCACCTGTTCGGTCTCGTTACGAGCCTGCTGCTGGGACTTGTTTCTTATGCGACGAGTAATTTCAGATTCGATCATGCCATGTTTGAGGCTTCCCCAAGCCCTGAACAACACATTGAACCAGGTTGACAGTGAACCAGTGGGCGGAACTCGACAAGAAATATATTTGGCATCCATTTACCCAAATGGAGGAATGGACCAGGTCTGATCTCCTGGTTGTTGAGAGGGCTGAAGGCAATTACCTCGTCGATACGGAGGGTCGCAAGTACCTGGACGGCGTTTCGTCTTTGTGGGTGAACGTACACGGCCACTGCAAGAGTCGGATTGATCGGTCCATAATGGAACAACTGGGCAAAGTGGCTCATTCCACCTTGCTCGGCCTTGCGGGCACCCCTTCCATAGAGCTTGCTGAAAAACTTGTGTCCATCACGCCGGCCGGTCTCAACAAGGTTTTCTATTCTGATTCCGGGTCCACGGCAGTTGAAGTCGCGCTGAAAATTGCTTTCCAGTATTGGCGCAATCTCGGTGCAGAGCAAAAAAGGTTGTTTGTAACCCTGTCTCAGGCTTATCACGGTGACACCATAGGGTCTGTGAGCCTGGGAGGGATCGACCTGTTTCACTCCATTTTCCATCCGCTTCTTTTCCACACTCTTACCGTTTCTACCCCATTTCCCTATCACTACCCGGAACTAAGTCCGGAAGAATGCCGCGAGATGTCTTTGGGGCAACTCCGGGAAATAGCAGAAAAACAGACTGACGAGATAGCTGCCGTCATAGTTGAACCCCTCGTCCAGGGCGCCGCGGGCATGATTGTTCATCCCAGGGGATTCCTAAAAGGAGTGGAGAGAATCTGTCGGGACCACGGGATTCTTCTGATTTGCGACGAAGTGGCGACCGGCTTTGGCAGGACCGGCAAGATGTTTGCCTGCGAGAATGAGAATGTCTCCCCTGACATAATGTGCCTGGCAAAAGGACTTTCCGGAGGTTACCTACCGCTGGCCGCAACAATGCTCACTGATAGTATCTACCGAGCCTTTTTGGGAAAACACACCGAGTACAGAACATTCTTCCATGGCCATAGCTACACGGGGAACGCCCTGGCTTGTGCCGCTGCATGTGCCAACCTCAAGATATTTTCGGAAGAAAAGGTTCTTGAAAGCTGTCAACCGAAGATAGCCGCATTGACACAGAGACTGGCCCAAGATGTCGGCCCTTTGCCACATGTCGGCGAGATCAGGCAATGCGGTTTCATGATCGGAATTGAACTCATTGAGAACAGAGATTTGAGATCACCTTATTCTCCTGAGCGACGTATTGGGGCGCAGGTTACTCAGGATATCCGTAAGCACGGGGTAATTCTCCGCTCCCTCGGAGACGTGATTGTGCTCATGCCGCCTCTGTCCATAACCATGGATGAAATTGGGCATCTCGTGTCGGCAACAGCTCTGTCTATAAATGAGATTTGCGGGGCTTGATAGGGTTGAGGCATGTTGACGGATAAGAAAAGGCATAGAGGACTGTTCATAGCCGGTACCGATACGGGCGTCGGTAAGACGATTCTTGCTGCGGGGTTGACTCGACTCTCAAGACATAAAGGCTTGCGAGGCCTGGCAGTCAAACCCGTTGAAACAGGATGTGCAATACGGTCGGGAGAGCTTTACCCTGAAGACGGTGGTTTCCTGACAGAAGCATCCGAAAACGATCTCAGCCTTGATGAGTGCGTTCCCTTTCGCTTTTCTGTTCCAGCCGCGCCTGCTCGCGCTGCGGCCATGGCAGGAACTCGTCTCTGCCTCGCTGATCTCGTAGAGCACGTGGCCGCATTAGCTGAAACCGCCGATATTGTTGTAGTCGAGGGAGCCGGTGGTCTACTGGTCCCCATCCAAGACAATCTGATGATGATCGATTTCATTGAGCGCCTCGGTTATCCAACTCTGCTGGTAGGTCGGAGGAGACTCGGCACTATAAACCACACGTTGCTGAGTGTCGAAGCGCTTAAACATCGAGGATTGGAGACAGCAGGAATTGTGCTGTCCTCTTCAGAGGATCATTGTGGTGTGGAAGAAGAATTCACCCCCCATGACATAGCTTGCATGGCGGAAAATATTCCTGTCACAGTGCTCCGGCATCTGGCACCAGACATAAGGCGCGACTCGCTGGAAATTGCCTTGGAAATTGAACGGACATTCCCTCCGGAACTTCTCAACAGGTGGTTGGGTTTCGAGCATCACTGATCATTGGTAAGGTCTTGAAAAGACAGGATGTCATGAAATTCGCTTCGAGCCGGTAATCCCCCGTATTCCCAAGGTTCATTGCCGAATTTGAAAATGCCGACCCCCAATCCTCTTAGCCATTACTGACCGATCTTTACTGTTGATCGTAGCGGTAATTCTCCTCTTATCCGGCCATTCGGCCGGCGGCGAT
>JAPLJK010000081.1:0-52618 GCA_026388625.1 Deltaproteobacteria bacterium
GCCGTATGCGGTAGATCCGCACGTACGGTTCGGAGGGGGGAGCGGCCGGGTTTAACCGGCTGTTCCTACCCCTATCGGCGGATTGCCATGAATCGGGCCACCGAACAAACATGTTCCATTTCCCGGGCGACCCACCGGGTCGCGCCGTACGGTTCATATTTCAAGACCTGGCACCGCTACTGTCAAAAAGGGCATCTTAGCATCCCTTGTCTTGGCTGCCTAAGTGCTTTAAGATCGTATAGCGGCTATGGAGAAAGCTTTTGCGCATAGAGAGTGAAGGAGGTCCCAAAATACAAGCGTTATAGAACAAGCCCACCGGCTACTGGATACTCTGCCGAATTCGACAACATGGGAAGACCTGATGTATCGAATCTATGTCCGCCAGGCCATCGAATAGGGGCTACGCGACAGTGACGCAGGACAAACGGTGGATGTTAAAGAAGTCCGAAAAAGATTCGGATTATCCTCATGAAGGTCCATTGGCAAGTTATGTTCATGGCCTTCTAGGAGATTCCTAAATGGAAATGGGATTCAATGTAATCGTTGAGGTCGATGAAGACGGCTATTATGTCGCGTCAGTCCCGCAACTCCGCGGGTGCCACACCCAGGCCAGATCCCTCGATGACCTCATGGAACGTATCAGAGAAGCCATTGACCTCTGTGTTCAAGAGCAGGGCCCCCCAGTTACCTCGACCCAGTTTCTCGGAATCCAGCGTGTGACGGTTCAGCTATGAGCAGGCTTCCGCGGCTCGATGCAAGGACACTCATCCGGATACTTGCACGAGAGGGCTTTGAAGTTGTCAGGATCAACGGGAGCCACCATTTTCTCAGGCATGCCGACGGTCGTGGCACAGTGGTTTCGATGCACGCGGGTGAAACTATCGGTCCTGGTCTACTGACCAAGATCATGGCAGATTGCGAAATGGACCGGGAAACCCTCGAGAGGCTCGTCAGGGACCTGTGATCAGACAGATCGGGCACACCGCCGGGTCGCGCCGTACAGATTCACATACAAACATAACCGAATATCAAACATTATTGAATTATTGTAGGGGAGAGGCATGCCTCGCCCGTTTTCGCCCGATTCACCACCAACGTTGTCGGGCGACGCATGCGCGCCGTACCACGGTTTGCATGAATCGGGCAACCGATCAAACATGTTCCATTGTCGCCATTGGCCAACCCATGTAATGCACGGGACCGGTCATTTAATATCAATGATTGTGGTATGTCCCGACGCCGATAGAAAGGACAATCCCGTCTTTTGTACACCAGTAGGTCTTTCCATGCCAATCAATGTGCCGTCTGAAGATGGACCTTATGACTATAAAGGCACTGAGAAACACAAAAGCAACCACACCTTGGCACCACCTGCTCAATGATATATGCGGCGCCAAAAAATTCCGTATCGTCAAAGCCAGGGCTGCAAGGGCTACAAGAAAGACAAGACACATCCATGAGGTTAATCCGTCGACAGCCATGCCAAACGGAAACAACACGACAGACAGCATTGCCAGGAGGGTTGCGACTGCAAAATTGATGTAGAAAACCGTCATGCCGGCCCAGATCACAGGATTGGTGAACTTCAGGAACAACACCTGACGGTCGAGATAGCCCAGGAAACCTCGAATAGTCCGGTTCTTCAACGGTGAATTGAGCGTGCTGCACGGGTCCATGAGCACTTTTATTCCATTTTTTTCCAGAACATTGCCCAGAACCAGGTCGTCAACTACCGTCTTTGCCCAGATTTCAGTCACTTTGAGTCTGTCAAAAGTGCTTCTGCGAATCGCTGTAGCTCCTCCCCACGGCTTGGGCATAACAATGGCCAGGAGAAGAATCAGGGTTCCATAAATGGTCTGGGACACTCCCGCCATGTTTTGCGGTGCCGGGTAAAAGGTCCTGAAGCTGGTGACCGCCTCGAACCTGCCTTCTCTTATTGGTTGGGTGAATTTCCGGAGCCAGTCCGGAGGAGCTGTATTTGTGCTGTCGCAAAACACAATTATTTGGGTGTCGGGTTTAAGTTGTAACACCCCTTCCACAAGATTATGGTTCTTTTGGCCGCAACAAGTGCTTATTCCACTGATGATCTTCCGTGCACGCCCATATCGCGAGCACAGCCCGTCGACCAGGTCATTGGCAGGATCTTCTTGGGTTTCCAGAATAAACACTACCCGGTACGAATCGTATGCCTGTTGGACCAGCGACAACAAGATTTCTTCCTGGTCCGGAACGATTCCCTTGATGGGAACGAGAATTTCCACTGGAGGTCGAGGAACGGTCGGGTCTTCCGGGAAGCCTCTTTTCCTGGCAGCATATAATTTACAGAGTCCAGTTGCCAGCAGAACGAAAAACGGGGTGGTCATGAGCAGGACCCAAGACACCATAATCGCTAACGGGTTAGCCATGCCCTATTCACCCAATAACGGACACTGTGAACACCTGGTAGACTCTCGCTGGAGGTTTGACAACCGACGAAAAACCGTCCGGAAGCTCGTCGGCAGTGGTGGCTATAGCACTTCTCGAACATAAGTTCAGATTGTCCGCTAGATTCATACTGATTATCAAGAGCGTTGAGAGATTGCTTCGCTTCGCTCGCAATGACGCCGCTCTGAGTGCCGCGATTTTCTGTCAGAACTACGTCCTGCAATATCAGCAGGTTAGCTTCACAGAAAAATGGAGTCCCGCACCAGCATTGGATAGACGATGCCATGTCAACCGATTGATATCACAGAATAATGACAGAAAGTAGTTGCACTCCAATGACGCCGCGCTGATTACGGCGGCACTGTCATTGCGAGAAGCCGTAGGCGACGAAGCAATCTCAAAGCTAATGAAGCGGCAACAAGGTTCACCGATTTCAATTCGGATCAGTGCCGATTATTGTTGCACACTGACTTTAACGGTACACGTCAAGCCGTCTTTTATTATGCCGCCGGGGTTTTCATCAAGAAGACATTCTATATCGTAATCCGCAGGCACTTCCAGCGCGGGATTTCGGCTTGTCCACGGAATTCTGTCTATCTTGCACGAAAATCTCTTGTCGGAGATGGCGTCAAAAATTGCGGTAGCCCTGTCTCCCGTCTTAAGCTTTACCAGGTCCAATTCATGGACTTTGCATCTGACCAGCACGGAATCAATCGGTGCGACCACCATGGCCTGGAAGCCTGCAGGCAACTGTGCATTGACTCTAAGCTCGGGCGCGATCCGGATGACATATCCTGAAATGGGTGCTTTGAGGAAGGCTTTTTCCAGGGGGAGATTCGGATCGTCATAGGATCTGTTGGTTTGCCATTGCAAGAGTTCGAGCGCTTTTTTTTGGCTGCCTTCCGCCAATTCAAAATTCTTCTTCGCAACCGGCAGCGCTTCTCTGGTTTGTTTAATTGAATCGTTCAGGTCCAAAAGTTCCTTGTCGGTATTGTTCAGTCTTTGCTGCATGTTCTCGACGGCTGTGGCCTGCACATAATCCCTTTCACGAAGTTTCCGGAGATTTTCCAGCTCCTTGTGGACCAACTCCCGGCCGCTTTTCTTTATGGGAAGCGCGGCCTCAGTCAACTTGTTCAGTGCTATCTTGGTATCCTCAAAGGCTTTCCTGCTGTTATCCACGGTGGTTGATTTAACTACATTGTAGACCTGCGCCAAAGCTTGCGGCTCAAGTTTGTACTCTGCGAGGATTTTGTCCGCTTCGACCTTGTCTCCTTCGTTTACGAACAGTTTTTCGATGACGCCCCCTTGGTACAAAACAACTGCCCGCCTATACAAAGGAAAACTCTTCCCCCTGAGATGTATTTCCAATTCGGATTTGGCATCGGCAATCTGTGGAACTATTGCAGCCTTTGCCGGTACCGGACTGGAAACAGCTTTCTTGGGTTCTTGAGTGACGGCCACCAGAGCCACGGAAACGACTGCCACAAAACCGGCAAGCATCACTCCCAAGGCCTTGAAGCGTCGCCGGGGTTTTTCAATATCGGATTCCGGCATTGTATTTATTTAAACCTCCTGAAATCGTCGCCAGATCTATGAGTGCAGTAACCCGCTCCTGAACCGCACTCAAAGTATTCAAATGAGACTGCGCTTTAGCAACACCGGCGTCCATGTACATGTCATAGGTGAGGGATCCGGCCTTATATTGACTCAGTGCCCTCTCTTCATTCGATTCGGCCAGCATGGACTGTTCCCGAGATAAACCTTCTTTTTCCTCGGCAAGCCCGACATCGCCCCTGAGCGTCTTGAATCGCTCATAAAGCTCATGAGACAACTCGCTTCGTTCAATCTGTAGCTGACCCGCGCGTAGTTTTTGGCGTTTTATATCTCGCACCCGCTTAAAACCGTCCCACAAGGTGTAGTCCAGTCCTAAAGCGAGCGTGGTGCCGGAAGCAGAGTCTACCTGATTATTGAGATCCTGGAAGATGAAAGCAGGCCTGGGAAACAGGAGAAGATAGGCTCCAGTAACCAGAACTGATTGAAACTGTTCTCTCTTGGCCAAAATCTTGAGTCCCAGATTGTGGGCCTGAACATCGGCAAAAGTTACCACCCGACCGTTAAAACCGCAGAGAATCTGATTTGCAGCCTCCCGCGTGTCAAGGGGAAGATGAAAATCAGGGTGGTAGCCCATGAGCTGTTTGAGCTTCCCAACGCTTTGCGCCAGTGTATGCTCAAGGGTTCTTGTCTTGATGTCCTGCCCTCTGAGGCTGTTCGTCCACGCCCTCATAGTAAGAGGATCGAAGTCCCCCTGATCATTTCGGCTCTTCGCGTAGTTAACCTTGTTTCTCTGCATTGCCGCCATCTGTTTTTCCGCGCGAATGCTCTTTTCGAGAACACTGATCCGGTAGAACAGCTTGGCAATATTACCTATATTTTCGGTAATCTTATGTTCGTGAGTTGTCGTAGCTGCATCGACCATGATCCCCTTGGCTTTGATTTTTACAAGCGCAACCAAGGGGTTGAAGTTGGACATAACCATACTGTATGAGAATTTCTTAGCCGAACTGGAGTAACTCGTGTCTGCATAATTCCTGGTACGGGCGAGATAATACCGCGTTTGGATTTCAAAGGTGGGGATAAACTCGGCATGCGCGTCCTTGAGATCAGCAGATTGAATCTGGATTTCCATTCGATTCTTGATAAAGGCTTCAGAATGGACGAGGGAATATCGTACGCAGGTTGGGAAATCGAAATACCCGTAAGACTCAGGCTGTAATTTAGGTTCGGACGATGCGAATACGCTCCCCACACAGAGGCACAGACATATCATGAATACGACCGACGTCCGTCCCACCGCAGAGCGCCCCGCACAACCGCCGCGCACAAACCCTCGCGGGTAAACAAGCGGATCCTTTTGAGCCCTATTAATTAAGGTTTCCACCGGATGTCCACACCCTCGAATCCCTTGATGCAGTATCTAGGGATTGATCATAACAAACCGAAAAAGTTGGCCATTACCAACCCGCAAGTCGAGCCTACGCTTCTGCGCGAAGTATATCGAAACACATTACAAATGTCAATCATGTTTTCTAAGACAGCCATTTACTAGAAGCTACTATTACAACACATTGGTGATGTTTGACTTCAATCAACACACTACAAACGGTATTTGGACGATGCGGTGCACCACAATAAAAGAATACATCGGCTACATGAGAGCGACTGTTTCGCGGGTGTTTCCTTACCTGCACATCTATTTTACTCTCGACCAAAGCTGATCTTTTCCATCAATTATCAAAGTGCGAGTGATCATGAAATCTGCTTTGATTCCATAGACGTATAACCCAATGTCGGTTCCGCCTTGCATCTTGAGATACATTTCATGGTCCTCAAAAGTCCACAGACCGTCGGACCCCGCAGGGTGATCCGGGCCGAACATTCTGCACGTGCCGTCTTTTCTCAGGGTTATCAGTACGCGGGACGAGGGTCTGGCCATGGCACGGTCTCGTTCCGCGAGCGGATTCTCTTCCGGAAGCACTTCCCAAGTGCCGATAATATCCTGCCATTCTATGGTCGCCTGGAAGATTTGTTCAGGAGTGATGCCGTTACCCGCGCCGGCAATTGAAGGAACAGCTATGAACAAGAATGTATAGACAACATATATCCAATGCCCCCGAATCATCATCCGCCCTCCATATTATGCGTTGACCCATGAATTTGATGGAACTCCCAATGCTACTCCACTACCCCACACGTATAAACAATGAAACGCTGCATCAACAGAACTATACAATAATTCAGGTCCACATTTGAGCGCGAATCAATATGAAACGCTCTTTCCGGTCGTCATGCACGCTTGGAAAGATTAAGGGTGAATGCCTTTTTTTTCAAGTTCTATTGAGTTGCCTCCGGCCCTATCCCATCCGTAGCTTGCCGGGTGCTGAAACAATGTGCCGCGTGTTGGTCGTGCTCATGCTCATGGAGGAGACAAGACATTGCAGGACACCCTGTGAGTGTGCATCCCGCGGCTGGGGGTGGTTGGGATCGCAAAATTAGGCTGAGGAAAGTGTCACTTAGTAAATGGCTGAATATCATGTAGTTATATTTTAAATATGTTCGATATATGGCAACTTATCCATAACATCTGGACATCAAATATTTTTACTTGACACACATTTGCCGCCATGATACCTCGGCCCCCAGGACAAACAAGGGGGAGATATCTTAAAGCTCTCCCTTAGCTGGCACACTTTTGCAGTGTAAATAGCTGTCTGAATAAAGGAGGGTGTAATGGCCAAACGAGTCGTAAGTTGTCTTCTGAGCATCCTGATGCTCACATCAGCATCCCTGGCCCTGGCCGGTGGGGCACAGGTAGCCTACCCACCGCCGGCATGTGCTCCGGCTGGGCCGTATGCGGGCGGCGGCAACCCGTGTGCGTTTTGGGGTGACGCTCCATTTCCGGGCATGTGTGGAGGTGTAGTCGCGTTACCATTCTTGGTGGTAGGAAGCCTCCTGGGCGGAAACACGACGGGGCCTTATCCGCCGGCCCCCGGACCCGGACCTTACTATCCTCCAAGATTTGCCGGACCACAGCCCTGGGCAGGGCCGGTTGCTCCCTTTGCTCCGGTAGCCAGACCGGTATGCGGACCGCCTGCCGGTGCCGGGCCTTTCGGCGGCAGTATCTTGGGCGGCCTCCCCTGTCTGGAGCTTTGCGCCGGAATCTTCGGGGGCGTGACCGGTGGATTTGGTCTCGGGCTCTGACGGTAGTCTCTATAGTCTGATGTAGGTCGCGCAGGAGTCTACGGACCAATGTAAGTCGTCTCAACAAATCAACCACACTCTCATTCCTTCCAATTCATCGGGGACTTCGGTCCCCGATTTTTTTGCCCCCAATAACCTATATATTCGGGATGTTATCGGTTATGGTCGCTTTTTCTTTTTTTCGCATTCAAAAGTTGTATGCTGGTTCTGCATTGAGGTGGCAAATGGAACATTTTTTCGAGGTCGAGGTCACGGAGTTTTATGGCGAAACTGCCTGACAGCACTATGGAGGGGAATCTACAGACAGTCGAGGGAGTCTTGGATCGGCTGGTCTTTTCAGGCGACACAAGCGATTTCATGGTTGCGAGACTAGTCATCAGGGGACGCCGTGAACCGGTGACTATCGTGGGATCGCTCCCAAGTGCTCATCCCGGGGAAACCCTTGTTCTCAAAGGCGAATGGGAGTTTGACAAGAAATTCGGGGAACAATTCCGCTTCCAGGAAGCAAAGGCAATTGCCCCGTCGACGATTCGCGGCATAGAGAAATATCTTTCATCGAGCCTTATCAAGGGAATTGGTCCGGAAATGGCCAGACGGATAACTACCGTATTCGGCGAGAAAACCTTGGATGTTATTGAGCACACGCCTGAAGCACTTCTGAAGGTTGCGGGTATAGGGCGGGTGCGTTCGGAAAACATTTCACAAGCTTTTGCAGATCAAAAAAGCATCAGAGATGTGATGCTGTTCCTGCAAACGCACGGCATTTCCACTGCTTATGCGTTCAGGATCTTTAAGAAATATGGCAACAGGGCAGTTGAGGCGGTTTCACACAATCCCTATTGCCTCGCCACGGATGTTCGAGGAATTGGGTTCAGGTCTGCAGACAAGGTCGCCGGGAGTCTCGGTATTGATATGCGGTCGCCGCTGAGAGCAGGAGCCGGCATTCTGCACGTTCTGGATACTCTTCAGAGCGACGGTCACGTGTATTGTCCAAGTTCCAGCTTACTCGAAAAGGCGAGGGAACTGCTTGGAATCGATCGACGTACCCTGGAAACGTCACTAGACGATCTGGCGAAATCCGGAGAAATCACCATTGAAGACGATAGAGTTTATCGGTCGATCATGGCAGCCGTGGAGAATTCGGTGGCAATGAGGATGCGCAACCTCATATCCAGTCCCAGGTTCCTTCCTCCAATAAAACTCGATGCGGCAATTGGGTGGATCGAATCCAGGACCGGCATGACTCTTTCCGCCGCCCAAAGAGATGCCATTTGTGAGGCAATTCATCAAAAGGTATTGATCATCACTGGTGGACCCGGCACCGGCAAGACCACCCTCTTGAAAGCTTTGATAATGATTCTGGAAGCCAAAGGTCTGAGAGTGCTCCTCGGCGCCCCGACCGGTCGCGCCGCCAAGAGGCTGTCCGAGGCCACCGGGAGAGAAGCCGCAACTATACACAGGCTGCTGGAGTACTCACCGGGCGCCGGGGGTTTTCAGAGAAATGCTGCGAGGCAGCTTGAGGCAGAGTTCGTCATTGTAGATGAGGTATCAATGGTAGACATATCCCTGATGCACCATCTCTTGAGCGCGATTCGTCTTCAATCCACATTGATACTGGTGGGTGATGCCGATCAACTTCCATCTGTCGGGCCCGGTAACGTGCTTGGGGATCTCATTGAGTCGGGCAAGATTCCCGCTGTAAGGCTCCAGACTGTATTCAGACAGGCTTTTGACAGCCTCATCGTAACAAATGCCCACCTGGTAAATGAGGGAAAAATGCCGATCAATGAGAGCCCTCAGCCACAGTTGTCAGATTTTTACCTCATTGAGAAAAACGATCCTGAAGGTTGTCTGCGCCTGATAAAGGACATGGTTGGTCAAAGAATTCCGGAAAGATTCGGTTTTGATCCGCACCAGGACGTGCAGGTATTGAGTCCCATGCACAAGGGCCTCATAGGCACGGAAAACCTTAACCGGGAACTCAGACAAATATTAAACCCGGCCGGGTTGCCGACAAGGGGAGACAGATTCAGGGTGGGTGACAGAGTCATGCAGACAAGGAACAATTATGACAAGGAGGTTTTTAACGGTGATGTCGGGAGAATCATCTCGTACGACCCGGAATGGGATGAAGCCGTAGTGGAATTCGACGCACGTCCCGTCACGTACCACGTCTCAGAAATGGATGAAATTACTCTCGCTTATGCTGTGACTATTCACAAAGCTCAAGGAAGCGAATACCGGGCGGTCATAATCCCTCTTAGTACACAGCACTTTGTGCTCTTGAGAAGGAATCTGCTGTACACCGCCATGACAAGGGCAAAGGAACTCGTCATAATAGTTGGAAGCCGGAGGGCACTCCAAATAGCAGTGGAAAACAGTATTGTCGAGCCAAGATTCACCTATTTGGGGCCGAAGTTATGATGATCACGGCTTATACTCGTTGCCAAAATTCTTGTCCGAATCAGGGTTTGATGAGCGGCTGCAAAGCATACCCCTTTTAAACTGGATGCCGGATCAAGCCTGTCTGCGTGCGACGCACAGGCAGGTTCGGCATGACGGGATACCCTCACTGGAATCCAGAGGAATGATGCCAATATCTAACTTGCTCAAACCGACAAGAGTTTTGGCAATCACTCTACCTCTGGATTCCGGTAACTTATGAAGTTTCGTTACAAGAGGCGTTTCGAAGCTGTTGCACAAATTCCTCGTAACGCATTCCCATTTTTTTGGCGGCCTTTCTGCAACGGTTTTGCTGGATCTTGTAGGTCACTATGTAACCGGCAATTCCAAAAACCCCCGCGAACACCGCAGCAGCTACAACCCAACGGGCGAGTATCTCACACCCCAGTTGAATAAAGGCTGCCAGGGCTTCCCAGAAATAGGTCTTATCGATTACGGGATTCATGAGTTTCTCAAAGACTTGAAGATTAACGGCAATTGATTTTCCGAGGAGAACGGACCCCAAGCAATAGTATCCATAGTAGAGTGGAATCATGTTCAGAGGATTGCTCACAAATGTGAAGGCGGCAGCGACCACATAACTGAATCTGAAAAGGATCCTCAGCAAGGCCAGGAACAGAAAGTGTCCGCCCACCGGGATGAGGAAACCTACTGCCAGCCCGAACGATACGCCAAGGGCGTCAAAGCCGGGCGGGTTTTTCGACGCGACTAAAGGCTCGATGCAGCTTTTGTAAAGCAGGTCGATAGAACGTGCGATAAATCCTTTGGGTGAATGGCCCGCTCGATGTGACGTCACCGTAACGGGTTGCTCCCAAGAAGGTTGGGTTAACAGGTTGTGTCGGCTGGATTGAGCGGATTGTTTATTGTCCGGTTCAGTCGGTGACAGGGCCTGAGTGATCATCCTTTGGTCACTCCAGTTTCGTACGGCCTTCCGGGATAATTGATGTCAAAGTTCATGTCCGGAAAAAATCTGGGCAGTCGCATGATATTAAATACCATTACTCCTATGGAAAGTCTATCTACCCAGGACGAAAGCGGCCAACCGAAATGGATCGTCACTTTTCGGTCGACCAGCTCATATTCCACCACCTTGAGTATGCCGACCATGTGTTGATACACACTCCTGGTTTTAGATGCAAACCTGAAATGATTGGGCGCCAGCCTTGGGGGTGCTCCGGCACGCGGGCTGAAAAAGGTAACATAAGCCTCATTGGATTTAATGGAAGTCAAGGCTTCTTCACGAGGCCTGCGGAAAAATATATGGATGTCCGGATCTGTCGAGTCCGCCAGGTGAAGTATGAGATCCATCTGGCTGTCAGCCTGGGCGCTTTGCTTTATTTCCGGAGCCCTCTTTCGAGCTACAAGCAATCCTGCGGCAAGGACTATTCCGGTGACGGTTGCCCACAGTTGAGTGCCGTGCGGTTTCATCCATGCAAGAAAAGTGAAGCAACTCAAAAATATGAGGAATATTATGAGCGTAATGAGACGGCTCGTGGAAAAATGTATGACTTCTTTTGTTCCCATGAAGTAACGATAGATAATTAGAGACCCCATGTTGATGCAGAAACTGGCGATCAACCCCAGGGCATACATATCTGCCAGGATAGTTTGACTTCCCTGGGTGATAAGGATGATAAGAGAGAAGAAAAGCGCATTGGAAAGATGGATGCGATAAAGGGACTGGCTGCGGTTGGTAGCAATAAGCCAGTGAAAACCGTATCGTTCAGCCACCCGCTCCAGTAGCTCACTGGAGGCCACGAAGGCCGTGTTGACAGCCATGGTCAGAGTGAGACTTGCCAACACCGCGACAGATATTCCGAAGGGAACGCCGTTTATCAGCGTTGCGTAATGGGTGATCAAGTCGCCTTCGTGGCTCGCGAAATCTATTGGAGCGGTCAAGGCCAGTGCAGCCACAATTGGAGTCACGATTCCGACACTTAAGGCCAGGAAAATGTAGGCTTTCCCTATTTCCCTCCACGTTTTGACCAATCCAGCAGTCTGTAATACCGATTCGACGCCTGAGTACGCGAGAACGCAACTGGCTACCGAAGCAATGAAAATCCCATAGCTCTGGAACCAGGAGCCTGTCGTAAGGTCCTTGGCTACATTGTCAAAAGAATCCTTGAAGCGTATCAGGGAATAGTCGTCCAGGGCAAGAAAACCTGAAGCGATCAAATTCATGAATACAAACGCGGCAAGAATAAAAATCGTGAAAGTGAATCGAGCGTTTTCCTTTATTCCCAGGATGTTCAAACCGGCTATAGACCAGACAATAAGCATGGCCATTATCATTTTTGAGTACTGCGGCACACTAAAAAAGGAAATGGCGTTCTCAACGGCACTGACCGCAGAAATACAGGCTGTGAGAATGTAATCAACCATGATTGAGGCAACAGCCACAAACGACACCACCGGTCCCAAGACCAGGTAGGAAAATGAGTATACTCCACCGCCAAAGACCCCGTGATGTTCCAGAATTTCCGCTATTTCGACGAGCCGCGTAGTCATGTAATGGATGAACACCGCGGTGAAGGCAATGAACATTATGGCGCTTGGACCGATGAAACGGAAAGCTTCAGCCGGCGCATAGAAAACCGACGTCAGTTCATCCATGAGGGTTATTACGGCTACTGAAAGCCAGGTCAGCCAAAACCGCCCGTTCATGTAATAGGTCAACAAGCCGGGCTTTCGCAGCAGAACAAAGAAGAGGCCCAGCAGGCCCACATTTATCACTATCAGAATCGCTGTTTTCAATTACTGCCGTTTCGCTTTCAAAGAAGTGAGCATCACGCCATTACTTGCCGACGGCAATTTCTTTGTCGAGCAGTTTCTTGATGAGTCTCTGGACTGCCGGAGACGTAAGGATAATGGACTGCATGAACACGAGGTCGCCAAAAATGCCCATCAAGACGGCAGACGAGACTAATATGCCAAAATAGACCGCAGCCTGAAATGGGGTTACCAGGAGCGCCAAGAAACCTAATAGAGTGACAATAGACCACGAGGCCATAGGTTTCGCCGCGAGGGAGTACGCCCGGAACACACAGTCTTGAACTCCCAGTTCAGGATTTAACTTTATCTCTCTTTTTAACTGCGCCACAAAGTGGATCGTGTTGTCCACGGCAAGGCCGATGGAAACAGTAGCCGCAAAAACCGTGACGCCGTCCAGTGGAATTCCGAAATAGCCCATGATGCCGAAAACGGCTGCCACAGGTGGTATGTTGGGAACCAGGCTTATCAGACCAAACAACGGAGTGCCCATTTGAATCATCATTAACAGTGTGATGATGCCGATGGCGATAAACAGCGAATAAATCTCAGATCTTACCAGTTCCTCGCCCTGAGCGGCGACCACCACCGGCTCTCCTGTGACGGTAACTTTGGCGGTTCCTGCGACGACTAATTCGGCGCCGGAACGGATTTGCTCAATGGTGTCAACGATAGCTACTGAAGGGGAATTCTTTATGCGGACCGAAATACGCAGCGTCTTAAAGGTGTCATCCAGGTGGCTCCTGATCATCTTTTTTCCGTCAGGATTGAGACCGGTAACAAGAAGTAGCTGCGAAATACCACCCGGACCGTCCAAGAGATCCTTGCGGTCTGTTTGGCCTCCCTCTGCCATGCTGTACATGTATTCCAAGAAATGAAGGAAAGAATCTGTTGTTACCACCTCTGGGTTCTTTCTCAGAAGGTGCTCCACTTCTCTGACTTTTTTCCATACATCCGGCTTTCTGAAAGCGTTGTCCTGTGCTTCCAACACCAATTGCACAGAGTGAACGCTGGAAAGATTTGCCTCTACAAATCCGATGTCTCTGACTTCCGGGCTTGATTGTCCCAACTGACGGAAGATCTGTGGGTCAGTCTTGATTAGTGGGGCACCGGCCAACAAAATCCCTGCAGCAGAAAATCCCATCACTACATAGAGCTTGTGATGCTTGGAGATAGAGTCTTTGACCTTTTCAAGAGCACGAGAGAGCAGGTCCCCGGATACCTCTTCCTGGGTTTTCAGTTCCAGGGATTTCATGGCAATGAGAACCGCGGGCGTCAGAATCATGGCGAGCCAGAACGAGATTGTTATTCCCAGCGACATGACCAAACCGAGTTGGAATACCATGGGGATAGACGTGACCATGCAAGACCCAAACCCTACTGCGGTAGTCGCGGCAGAGATAAGACAGGGGCGTGCCAGGTAGCGCACCGTTTCTCTCACAGCCTCTACTCTATCTCCAACGATCTGAAAGAATTGGTTGAATCGAGCCACCATGTGAATGACAATTTCCAGACTCGTAATCAGAATGAGTCCAAAAGACAGACTGGTCGAAGCGTTCAGCGGGATACCCATAATGACCATCAATCCGAGCACCCATAAAACACAAATTCCAAGGATGAGCATGGTAACCGCAGTCACTTTGGCGCTCTTGAAAATGTAGATAGTGACGACCGTACAAATAAGGGTACAAAGGATACCGAAAATCAGGGCGGTCTTTATACTATAATCGAGGATTGCCTGACGGAGGAGCGCCATGCCTATGATTCTGCTTTCCGAACCTTCGGGACCGTACTTCTTAATCAAGCCGTCTATTGTTGTGACTAACTGTTTAATTGCTGCGGTATCGAATTTCCATTGGTCGTGGATTCGGACCAACAGGCCGACTGTCCGGAAGTCGGGAGACAGCAGAAGATCCATTATAGGTAAGGCCTTGCGGATCCTGTCTATGTCGGACTGTTCAGGAAAGGTCGGCTTTCCGTCGTCAATACGTACCAACTGGTAATTTCCGAATGTGTCCCCTTTTTTTTGAAAAAACTTAAGGTTAGTAATACTGACTACCTGGTCCACTTTATCGAGTTTTGAAATTTCATTGGTCATGGAGGTGAGAGCGGCCAGAAAATCTTGATCGGTCGCGCCGTTCTTGGTCTTAATGGCCACAATAATGAATTCTTCGTCTTCGAAAACGCCAAGAAACTTTTCATATTCGAAATAGGCCGGCGAGGTTGTAACAAGAACAGATTTCAGGGACGGATCCATTTCAAGGCGGGGGACAAAGGTGGAAAGAATAACTGTGACCACCGCGACCAGAACCACCAGGGGGCGACGGTAGTCAACCAAGAAATCTGATGCTCTCCTAGTCTTAGCAGAGGGGTCTTCAATGGCCGGCATGGGTTTGATCCTCCTGGTCCGTGGACCTGAAATGCTGAGAACGATTTAAACCGTGTCGATTTCCAACAATTGACACAGCCAACACAAACGCTTGCTTGATCACGGGCTTGGCTGCCCTTGACTATCACACTGACGAGGTCGAACCGGTATCAATTTTTTTACGAACAAGAGACCCTCTGATTCGTAACAACTGTTTTTGTATGAATTGACGAGTTGTTCAAGAACTTAAATCAACCCCATACCCTTTAGGACGGACAGCATCACCGCCGCGGCCATAACCGAACCAATCTGGCCGCCGGTGTTTGCACCCATAGCATGCATCAACAAGTAATTCCCCTTGTCGTATTTCTGACCTTGAACCTGCACTACTCGAGCGGCCATGGGGTAGGCCGATATTCCGGCTGCCCCAATGAGAGGATTGATTTTGCCGCCGGACAAAAAACACATCAGTTTCCCGAGCAGAACTCCGGCAGCAGTGTCCACACATATAGCCACGAAACCCAGACCAAAAATAACCAGCGTGGTTGGTTTGAGAAAAACGTGACCCTCCATTGTTCCGCCAATTGCCAGTCCAAGGAATAGCGTGACTATGTTTGCAATTTCATTTTCAGACGCACCGGTTAACCGTGATACCACCCCGCTCTCCTTCATGAAATTTCCCAGCATAACCGTTCCCATCAGGGGCAGTCCTTTAGGGGCAATGAGGCCGGTAATCAAAGTGACGGCCACGGGAAAGAGCAGGCGAGTCTTTGCTGAAACTGTTGCCTGCCTCGGGATGCTCATTCTAACCGCCCGTTCTTTACTACTGGTCAAAGCGTGCATTATGGGAGGCTGTAATATCGGCACCAAAGACATGTAAGAATATGCCGCCACCGAAACCGGCCCAAGAAGGTGGGGTGCGTACTGGGAGGTGACGTAAATCGCCGTTGGACCGTCACAGGCTCCGATTATACCTATGCAGACAGCTTCCAGTTCGGTGAAGCCAACTGCCAGAGCCAGTAGGAGGGTCATGAAAATGCCGAATTGGCCTGCGGCTCCGAACAAAAGTATCTTGGGGTTTTCGAGGAGAGGCGTAAAATCAGTCATTGCGCCGATTCCCATGAAAATCAACAGGGGAAAAATCTCCGTGGCAATTCCCACGTCATAAAAGAATTTCAGCAACCCGCCCTTATCCATTACGTCACTGAGGGGAATATTCACAAGCAGGCAGCCAAATCCTATGGGAAGGAGGAGAAGAGGCTCCACGCCTTTCTTGATGGCAAGATATAACAAAACACCAGCAACGATCAGCATCACGACATTAGGTAGACCCTGTGTAAAAAGAAACTGGACTCCGTATGTGAGACCCGACAGACCTGAAACTAAGCTTTGGATCATTTTATTGCCTCGTGGAGATCATAGCGAATCGGAATTGTTTGAGACCGGGAAAACTTTCTTAAAAACGGTGGTCAATAAAATGAGCAGACCAAGAGTAAGAAAGGTTCCCCCTGTGCCTACAATCAGCATGATGATACCGAACGTCCATTTGTCCATGATTAACTCCTGCTGAATCTCAATATCAAAAAAGCATGACGAGAAAAACAACGTTACGTCAAGTAACTATTATCATGGTGGAAAACTGACTCCTTGCGAAAAACAAATGTTGTGACAAGTGATTCGATGATCGATGATAGACTTACTCGGTCTCATCCGTCAATGTGACAATCTTCTGTTCTTTTTGTCTCTTTTTTTCAAAGAGAACAAGGACCTGAATACCTACCTCGTAAAATAGCAGCATGGGTATGGCCATCAGCGTTTGATTTATGACGTCGGGAGTGGGGGTGAGTATAGCTGCTATGATAAAGGCCAGGACGATGAAATAACGACGACTTCTCTTGAGAAACTTGCTGTCAAAAATGCCCAGAAGTCCCAGGAACACGATTACGATAGGAGTCTCGAAGACCGCACCAAAAGCCAGCATCAAAAGCATCACTAAAGACACGTAATCTTTCATAGAGATCATGGGCTTCAGTTCTGCCGTCTGGTATCCGAGAAAGAACTGGAAAGCAGCAGGAAAAACCAGGAAATAGGCGAAAGCTGCTCCGGCATAGAAGAGCAAAGTAGCGGTAACTATGAACGGAAGGGCCAACCGCCTCTCACGCTGCAACAAGCCGGGATAGACGAAAAGCCACAATTGATACAGAATATAAGGCAGGGCGATGAAAATACCCGTAATGAAAGCCACTTTCATGTAAACGAAAAAGGGATCCGGAAGACCTGTGAAGACAAGTGTCGAATCTTTGGGAAGCAGCTTTGTTATGGGGGCTGCGAGCAGGCTGAACACACGTTCGCCAAAGGCGATACAAATCCCAAAACCCATCACTACTGCAATAACTGCTCGGATCAGCCTGGAACGTAATTCTTCCAGATGTTCAAGAAAAGACATCTTGCCCTGGTCTTTAGTCACTGTGTTGTGTTCCTCCAAAGAATTCAGCGTCAACTACCCGTTCTTTTTGTGATCCCTCACAGTAAAAGACCTGCTTGCATCCAATAGTTGACGGATTATGCAGAAAACCAACGCAGAACCATCTTACGCAGAACCATCAGTGTACGACCTTCCTGGTCAAGGCCTCGAGCCTCCCAGATCAGCCCCTCGTCATTCATTTCTCTCATTCGGCCTTCAACCGCGATGGTTTCGCCGCTGACACAGGGACGGGAAAAGACTATCTCCCCGATCTGGTGGGGTATCATAACCCGGGGATCCTTTTCGTTCCTCATGCCGACGTAAAACATGGAAGCCTGCATAAGCGCCTCCAGCAGATAGGGAGAATACTGAAACCGGCTTTTCAGGGGCGGTGCAAAGTCTTTGCTCTGCGGGTACGTAAAACGACCGCGAACAGAATCCGGACCTGATCCATCCATGCTGTTCATCACTATGTATCTACCCTGCATGTCTGAACGGTCCCTATACCAACTCAGAACCTCGTCATGCGACATGGGGCGACTATCAAGGTCCTCTTTTCGGACCGGAAATCCCTCGATTTCCAGGTCAGCACCGCCTCCGGGAGGTCCGAGAATAACGAGGGCCTTGAAATTCAACGACGAGTAATCAATGGCTCGTCCAGTCGGAGAGATTTCCCGAGTAGCCAGAGAAACCTCACTGACAAACTCATCGGGGCTTGCACTGATCTGACGACACAGTATTTCTGAAAAACGGTCAATCCCGGGGGGGCACTCAAGGATGTCCAGAAACTGAGCATTCTTGACGGCCCGGACGGTCAACTCCGGATGGAGCAGACAGGTTGCCTCCATAAAAGTTTCAATAGCCATGATTGCAGAAACCAGAGGATGTTTTACGAATTTGAACGGCTTGTGATCGGGAATCCAAAGATCCTTTTCCAGCGAAAATGATCTGAGCGCCTTCAGCTCACCTTTTCGAACATCTACCGAGGAAACCTCATCAATCATGGGGAAATCATTTTTCTCGAACGTCAATGTCCCGGCTACCAGGTCTTGGTCGTTTCCTGGAGGTTCAGCCTGATTGAGAAGTGAGGATTCAAGGTCAGGCAAGGATCTCATAAAAAGAACCCCGGGGTTTTCGTCCATTCCGAAAAGTAGTTCTTTCACGAAAAGTTCGGCGAGTTCGCCTACGTGGAGATAGCCGGCCTTCATCCTCTTCATGAGAGCCCTAATTTCCTCGTCTTCAGCCATTCCCACGCCCTCTATGGGGGGCAGGTGGAACGTTTTGCAACGGACTGGTCCTTTAGCAGCGCCGATGTAGGGCATCAAGGCCGACATGATCCTATTTCCCGCTGAGTAATTAACCTGGCCGGGATTCCCCTGTATGGCGGCAGCGGAGGAAAGGCACGTGAAAAACTTGAGGCCATGGCTTTGGGCCATACGAAACAGATTCCACGCACCAATGAATTTGACGGCCGTAACAACCGAAAAGTCTTCAATAGTCATCTGCTTGGCAAAGTTGTCTCTGAGTATTCCTGCACCGTGAACAATTCCGTCGATCTTGCCGTAGCGTTGGAGAATCTGGGATATTACCAACTCTGTCTCGCTCCGGTCCGTAACATCACATCGGTAGTACGACGTTTCGACCCCGATGGAGCGTAATTCTTCCACATTGCCTATGATTTCCAATGCTTTTGATATCTTTGCCGTTTCTTGATGTAGATTCGCTTCGGAAAGATCCGGCATCAACTTCCTGATTTCAACCGACAGTTCATCTCGAGAATCAAGTTTCAGATCCAGCAGATGCTTGTAATCAACATCAGGATCAATTCCGGTGGTTCCAAGAAACACAAGCTTACAGCCAAATGTGGCTAGTTTAACTGCGATATGATAGGTGATCCCGTGTGCTCCTCCCGAGAGTACCACCACGTCCTCAGGCCCCAAGTCCAAAGAGCTGGAATCTCCGATTTTTAAGAAAGCTGACCGCCCTTCGACGGAGAATAGCCGTCCCCCGCGATATATCGTTTCTACTACTTTCTGTTGCCGATTCAGTGCCTGGCTGACGGCTGTTTGCAGGTCCGTGGAATCTTCAACACGAACCGAGCGAAATTGAACAGAAGCAAACTCGTGTCCCAAGGCTAAGAAGGATCCCAGAATTCCCTCGGCAAGCAGCGAACTGGTGCAGTCCGAAGTGCCGGCTTTGTAAAAGAGCAGAGCGAATTTCTTTTTCGGGGAATTGATAAACGTTTTCAGCAGGGCGAAAAAGCCGTTAAGAATAAGAGATACTTCTTCGGGGCTAGTAACTTTCTGTTCAAAATGTTCGTCCAAAACAAACACTATGCCGGAGGGTGACTCAACTTTTCCAAGCCAGGTTTGGGCTTTCGAAATGCCGTCGTCCGTTATCAGGTTGAGACCCTCTGTTGAACCACCGTCATCTCGTTCTAAGAAAGCGGCTGAGCTTACCCGAACCGAGTGTGGGCCGCTCAGGATTTCCTCAATCTTGGATCCCAGACTTTTTCCTCGAACGGGGGAAATGACGACCACTGATTCCTCGGAACTCAACTCAATAGGTTGTTCACCCGCAAGTTCTATCGGAACTTCGCTGAATACCAGCCTCTTAATTGGCTCCATAGGCTCCTCGACATCAGCGCGCTCCTCCTTTTGGGAAATACGGTCTGCCGTGGAGCCCTGATTTGATGCCTTTCCGGCTGACCTCTTGTCGGAACCCACCAGCTCCCGAAGCTTCTCTACAATGTCCGCGATGGTTCGGACTTCCATAAAGTCTTCCAGGTGAATCTTTATTCTGAAGTGGCTTTCCATACTGTCCATGATTACCGGCAAACGGCTGGAACGTATGGACAGATCTTCCCTCAGGTCCATGCCGGGTTCAATCTCGCTCCTCTCGTACCCGGTGGCGTCCATAATGAGCCCTATTACGGCTTCGGTAATGTCGTCCGTTTCTGTTGCAACACTCTTTTCTTGCGGAGATAAAGACGGAGCGGTCAAGACAGGCTGAGGCCGAACTCCATCAAGAGCAGGCAACTGAGGCCTGGGTAAAGGCGCGCCTGACAGCCCGGGAAATAGTGCAGAGAGTGCCGCGTCTAGTTTGGCGTCGGAGAACTTGGGATCGTAGTCTGCTCGAATTGCTTCCAAAAGACTTGGTTTCAAGAATCTTCCAAAACTCTCTCGAACAAAGGCTTCAATCTGCGTCACGACAACCGGATCCACACCCTGAGGAATTGTTACACTCACGGTCTTAGGTCTCGCGGCTGATTTAGTGGGGCGAATCGAACGATGCGTGAGCCTCTCTTGTCCAGGGAACGGTAGAAACGATCCTTCAGCCTGAAGACGGCCTTTGACGAAAAGCTGGGCGAGCGCTGATCTAAACGACATGATTTCGGACGCAGGAAAACACGTATGGATGCAATCCACTTCTCCCAGCGTATCCATGACAAGATTGCTCAGAATATCCCGGGGTCCAACCTCCACGAATAAACGTATGCCATAATCGTCCCAGAGGGTCCTTGCATTCTGCATCCAGTGAACCGGCGATTCCAGATGGGCCATGAGGATTCTCTTAATTTCAACCGTGTCGGCAGGAAACGGCTTCATGGTAGTGTTGGAAATCACCGGTATCCTTGGTTCGTAAAACTCTATACCCTCAACAAATTCCTCCAGTTCGTCATGGATGCACCTCATGATGGGAGAGTGAAAGGCCATGCTGACAGGCAATAGCGTACGCCGATATCCCTGTGCCTTTAGCTCTTCACCCAAAGCTGTTACAGCCTCGGTATTTCCTCCCAGTACTACCTGGCGGGGCGAATTTATGTTGGTAATGTAGATATTGTCGGTTCTGCTCAGGATTTCCTCGAGATAATCCAGAGGAGCATTAACAGCCATCATGACGCCTGGGTCTACGTGCATCCCACAGGCCTTGTCCATGCAGATCGCCCTCTCGTTGACTATCCTGAAGCCGTCCTCGAATGAGTACACGCCGGCAAGGCAGAGGGCGGTGAGTTCGCCGAGGCTGTGGCCTGCGAGCGCGGCGGGAGTCATGCCGAGAGATACGAGGTACTTCACCATTGCAAACTCTAGTGTAAACAGTGCCGGCTGCTGCCACCGAGTTTTCTGCAAATCTTCCTCTCGGTCGTAAAACATCAAGTGGAGAATGTCGAAATCGGCCACGTCCGCGGCCTTATCCATCCACTCACGAATTATCGGAAAGTTTTGATAGAGTTCGTGCCCCATCCCGGCGTAGTGCGAACCTTGTCCCGGGAATACGTAGGTCAATGGCACCGGTTGTGCATCCGCAGGTCCCAGATAGACGCCTTGCTTGGCCAGAGCCCTGATTTGCTTTGAAGAGATGACGTCGCCCGGTTTGATTGGATCGGCTTCACCTACGAGGGAAACAGCCTCAGATCCGCTGTCGGCTACCACTGCGAGGCGATACGATCGGCCACTGATTTCGGATCTGAAAAACTGGATTCCGTCCGGGATGGGAAACTCGCTCGGACGTTTGGCGGGAGACTTCTCGCGATAAGGTGCGCAAACCAGCACCTGGTCTTCACCTTCTGTTGCTTCTTCAAGCTGAACGACGTAATTGGATCCTCCAAAACCAAAGGCATTGACCTGAAAACGTCTGGGACGGCTATCTCTTGGCACCCAGTCCACAGGTTCCGTAATGATCGACAATCCTGATCCATCAATCTGCATATCCGGATCAGGGTTTTGGTAATTCAAGGTCGGCGGATAGACACCCTCTTTCATAGCCATTATTCCTCTGATGAGGCTGTTTACCCCTGACGCTCCCAAAGTGTGACCGATTTGGGATTTGAAAGAAGAGAGCACCACCGGCGCTTCGGTATTAAAAAATCTCTTCAACGCGTACACTTCTTCCACATCGCCCTGCATGGTGCTCGTCGCATGACATTCAACCAGGTCTATTCCGTCCGGCCCATAAGGAGCGTCATCGAAACACGCGCCAATGGCAATCTCCTGAGTTATTCTGGAAGACTCCACCATTCCCAGATGATTGTTGCTGGCTCCCATTGCAGTTATGTAGGCATGTATCCTGGCGCCCCGATGTCGAGCCACCGATTCGCGCTCAACGACAATCATGCCTCCACCTTCACCCAGTACCATTCCGTCTCTCGTGGCGTCAAAAGGCCGGCTGGACTCCACGGCGTGCCGATCCTGTCCCGAAAGGCCGGCTAGAGCGCCAAGCGCAGAGAACTCCAGAAAATGCATGGGAGTCAAAGGTTCCTCGGCCCCGCCTATGACTGCGGCATCTATTATTCCGTTGCGTATCATTTGATAAGCGCTGTAAAGGGCGACCAGGGCGGTTGCACAGGCAGCAGAAACTGCGAAGCTCGGGCCCATAAATCCGTATTTGTTGCAGATAAACCCGCCTGCAGTACAATTGAGGCGCCCTAAGAGGGTTGTGTCATCAATGGCCATACGATCTAATTTGACAGCTTCCTCTATCGCCTGACGTGTTTCTTCCGTTACCTCGATGACGGTCTTTACCGAATCAACTATTCGTCCGGCAGCGCTTCGAATAATCATATCTTCCAGGGTAGCGGCCGCTTCTCCGGAATTCTGAGAAATAAGGACCGCAATTCGATGCCTTGGTATGTCCGATGACAGTATCCCCGAGTCCTCAATGGCCTGCTGGGCCAGCCACATGGTGATCTTCGTGGAATCAGTCATGGTACGGAAATCTTGCGGCGGGATTCCGAGTTCCTTTCTCGAGACCTCGATGTTTTGAAAGGCTCCAACCTTACAGTAGGTTTTCTCCGAGACGCGGGGACGTGGATCGAAAAACTTTTCATGAGGCCATTTTGAGGCAGGCACGTTCACTATTCCACTTCGCATGGCCAAGCTGGCGGCCCAGACTTCTTCGGGGCTATTACCCAGAGCATTTACGATGCTCATTCCGGTAACCGCCACTCTCTCCCGAGCCGCTTCGCCGGTAACGATTCTGCTGGAAACGCTTGTTGCGTAAAACTGATCAGAATCTGTAGCATCAAGCGGCGGTCTCTCGGCGAGAGCTTCTCGGATCGGTCCGAGGAATGGAAGACCAGGTTCCAAATTTGCCTCGGCCAATTCAAAGTGAAGTTCGGCACAGGTGCGAACCTGATTCACCACCCCGGCGCAGGCGCCACTCATAAACTGACCCTGTTCAAGGCAGGTCTGATCATCAAGGGCAGCCCCGTCAGGGCTATCCATTGCCCTGGCGGCAATGAACAGACTTCCGGCGCTGAGTTGCTCAATCTGTCCACGAAAAGCGGCCTCGTCCGTAGATCCGGCGACGAAATCCCTTTCCAAAGCGCAAACAGCCTCTATTTTGGGAGTCTTCAGAGACCTGACCCTCAGACCGGTCCCTTCTCCAGTGACCACTGTTGAGCCAGGCTTTGCTTCAAGCACCGTTCGCTGGTAGAGATCAGAGAGAGCGCCGGTTTCAACTATTTCTCTGGTGGCAAGATAAGACGTTCCGACCTGTACCGCGTCGGCCCCGAGCATGGCAGCCACAAAAGCGGTCTCCCTGTCGCATACACCACCGGCGAGTATTATTCGCCGGCCTTGAAATAGTTCTGGTTCAGCGGTTTTGCGGTTCAGGATGATTTGCGCGAGTGTTAGGGTGGAATGCTCCCCAACATGTCCGCCGGCCTCATTGCCCTCGCAGATCACGTACCGCACACCTGCACCGAAAGCCAGTTCCAGTAGTTTCTCATTCGGAGCAATGTAAATAACCTCTATGCCGCTCTTCAACAATTCCGTGGCGTGTGACGGTTCTCCAGCAGCAATAACAGCGAAACGAGGCTTTTGGGACTTTATCCAGGCAAGCTGCTCATCCCGAAAAGGGTTTTCCTTCAGAGTGATCACGTTGACTGCAAAGGGCATATCTCCCATCAATGTTTTCAGGCTGCCCAACTTATTGTCCAGGAGATCCGGCGGCATGAGTCCAAGGGCCAGTGTGGGCAAGGCGCCGGCCTCCGCCACCTTCGAGGCAAATTCAGGCACATCGGTAATCCAGGACATGGCCCCTTGAACCAAGGCGTACCGTGTTCCCATTTCTTCAATTACCGGACCTTCTGCGAAAACATTTTGTTTTGAAGGAGCCTTTGAGAGTCTTCTATCAATTTCGTCCAAAAAGTTTTCTAACGCCTGGTCTGTTGATGTTCCGAACCGCTGCACAAAGGAATGGGCGAAGGTAGCTTCAACTCCGAGTGGTAACAGCTCTTCTCTTGAAAAGTTGCTATCCAAGGGATTGAGGGATTCCTTACAGATTCTTTCAGCAAAGAATCGCCTCTGCTCGTCTCTTATTTCCGATCCGCACAGGGAGCCGGCAAATTCTTTCAGTTCTTTGACCGCCCGAGAATTCCCCTTGTTGAATAGACGACACGGCGCCCCAAGGTTCAGACCCGTCAGGTCCGTATGTTCCGGCCTGAGCCTTGATATTTTTTCTCGTACCGAATCGTCCATTGACACCAGGTCGGTGAGCCAGTGAATGCTCTCGAAAACTATTCCTTTGACGCCAACCGCCAAAAATGCGGCTGCAGCTTCGGGGGTAGCGATACCTCCCCACAGAAGAATCCGAGGGGGATTTGCCTGGGTGTGAATAAGGTTTTTGGCGACAGAAAACAGCGTCAAGAGGTTCTCGGCACTGACGAACCCTCCGGCCTCTGAGCCCTTGAGAACTATGTTTCTGATTCTCGGATGTTCATTAACGAGAATATTAATGAGATCAATATCACCGACTACCGGGTAACATTCGCAATCGTCCGATAGGTTTTCCAATTCGGTCAGATATGCCGACAGATCACTGTCGAGTAGGAGCGGGTGCAATTCCGCCCAGACGCCACCTATTCCTGTCTCTTGAAGGAAGTCCTTAAGATACGGCCCTACCAGTTCCTTGGAATCTATTTTGACATCGGCCGAACCGCCGCCCACGTCGGCTCTCAACAGGGCTGCGGCGGCAGTATTCAGATCCAGGGAACTCACATCCAAGACAGCCGTGGTTCTTGTTCTGCGAGCCGTTTCTAAAACCGCTGATGTAATGTCTTTGGGTTGCCAGACAAAGGCTAGTACGGGATATTCGGATCCTCTGGACATGCTCTGCTCCTGAATGATGTATGCACAATAACATGTCAATATATCATATATGCTGTTGGTCGTAACCCCAAAAATGGTCTTGGAAATCGTTCACAAGATCCGATGGTGTCATTCCTTGCCAAAGCGAGCGAGATGATTGTAGACTATGCACTCGGAAATAACTCGTGATCCGAAATGACCGGTCGGTTTACCGGGGGGTTCCTTTTTTAGGGTCGGAATATTATTCTGGGAGACATTTTAATGGCTGGTTTAGAAATTGTTCCTGTAGAGCGATCCGCTGATTTTGACGCCTTCATTGATTTGCCATGGGACATTTATGCCGATTATCCCAATTGGGTGCCGCCTCTCAAGAAGGTGGTTCGCCGCATGTTGGACACATTTGAGCATCCCTATTGGCAATTCTCCGAACGGGTTCTGTTTCTTGCCCGCCGTGATTGGAAGTTTGTTGGACGCATAGCCGCAATTGTAGATAAAAACTATAATCAGTACCATAAAACAGGCATGGGAATTTGGGGGTTTTTCGAGTGCGAAAACGATTTGGAGGCTGCCAAAGGTCTTTTTGCATCTGCCGAAGAGTGGGTACGAGGCAGGGGAATGACTTATCTTTGCGGACCTTTTAATCCTTCAACGAACTATGAGATCGGGATGCTCATAGATGGTTTTGAGCACCAGGCCACCTTCATGATGCCGTATAATCCCCCTTATTATCTTGAACTTGCGCAGGCGTCCGGATTACGCAAAGAAAAGGATTTGTTCTCTTACCTGGTGGACAGGAGTTGGCAATCGCCGGAATGGATGGAAAAGATTGCTGATCGCCTTAAGAACGACGGCCGGTTCAGCGTGAGAAACGCAAACAGGAAGACAGATAATGTTGAAGCAATCGTAACCCGAATAAGGCAGATTTACGATGAGTGCTGGGCTGGCAACTGGGGTTTTGTGCCAACAACAGATGCGGAAGTCTCCGAACTGGCCATGAACCTGGAAAGGTTTGCGGATGAAGACCTCATCTTTTTCGTTTACTGCGACGAGGAACCAATTGGGGCGGCCCTGATGGTTCCGAACATTAATCCCCTGCTCAAACGTCTTAACGGCAAAATAGGCATACTCGGGATGCTCAAGTATCTTCTGTATCGAAGGGAGATTAACGGGGTAAGGGGACTTCTATTGGGAATAAAGAAAAAGTATCAGGAAATAGGGGTTCCATTTCTGCTCCTCTATCATGCTCTCGAGGTGGCGTACGGGAAAGACCAGTATCAATATCTCGAATTGGGCTGGAACCTCGAAGACAATCATGCCATCAATCAGCTTGAGGCCGACGGCGGGGCCAAGCTCTTCAAGAAATACAGGATTTTCAAGAAAACAGTTGCTGACAGGTGGTGAGCAAATCCGAGAATGAGACTATCTTCCAAACAACACTAAGAGATGCCAAAAACTAATCGGGTTACTGCTGGACCAGACTACGCAAAGTGATGGCCGGTCTCTCCAGCGGGGCCAATCTTTAGCCTGGAAGAAAAGAATCAACGAAAGGGAGGGAAGTCTTCATTCCGCTGCATGTCTTAACCGCCGATGTCGCCCCGAGGTCTAAGACCGGCCGAGGTTTCTATCAGAATTTCGACCGCCTTTCGCAAATCCTCGCCAGTATGATCGCTCATGAGGGTGAATCTCAGTCGTGCCGTTCTTTCCGGCACTGTGGGGAACCTTATACCGTGTGCGAAAACACCCTTGGACAGGCATTCTGCACTAAGTTTCATGGTCCTTTCGGAATCTCCTATCACCACGGGGACAATATGGCTGGCACCAGGCTGAGCCCATGGTCCTGAAGCCAGCAATTCATTGAATTTACTTACATTTGCTTTTAGAAGGCGTCGTCTTTCCGCACCTTCTTCCGTAACAATAATTTTTAGAGCTGCAAGGGCGGCCCCCATGACCGCAGGCGGTGGAGCGGTAGTATAAATAAGGGAACGAGCCTTATTTATCAGCAGATCAATCAGGGCCGTTCGGCCCGCTACATACGCACCTGAAGCGCCGACCGCTTTGCCGAGAGTTCCCATTTGGATTTCCGGAACAACGTGCAGTTCGGAGGCCAAACCATTGCCTTCAGGTCCAATGATGCCCGTGGCATGGGCTTCGTCAACCATAAGGACAGCTCCCCAGCGCCGGCATATTGCATCCAGTTCCTTCAGCGGGGCCCGGTCTCCATCCATAGAGAAAACTGATTCAGTCACCACTAGTTTGCGCCTGTGTCGGCCTGACCGCACAAAATCCTCAACATGGTTAAGGTCTCTGTGCGGATAAATCTTTACCTCGGCTTTGGAAAGTCGGCACCCATCAATAATACTGGCATGATTCAGTTCGTCGGAGACAATTAAGTCTCCTCTACCGCAAAGAGCAGAGAGTATCCCTACATTGGCCTGATACCCGCTGCCAAAAACGAGAGCAGCCTCCGTACTCTTCCACGTCGCAATGAACGATTCCAGCTCCCTGTGGATTTCGGTGTTTCCGGCTATCAATCTAGAGGCAGTGGAACCGGCTCCATAATTCAAAGCCGTATATGAAACAGCTTGCATTACTTTCGGGTGCCCTGCGAGGCCAAGGTAATTGTTGCTGGAGAAATTTAGGACCTCTTTCCCGTTGACAATAGCTACCCGACCTGGGATTCCACTTGTGGACGGCATTATTCTGAGTAGTCCCCTTTGGCGTAATTGTTCTATTTCAGTGGTCCAGGGACAGGTTTCTTCATGTCTAAACGACATTCACCGTGCTCCAATTTCCGGCTGTCTTGATTGGCGGGGCCAAGGCAGCTATTATTGATGGCAGGCATCATTTGGTCTGCCGCGGCGCCTAACGCTTCACAAACTCTTATTATACCTAATTTACTAACTGAAAATATAGAGACTGTTGATAGCCTACGCAGATCAAAAACAGAAAGAGTGACAATTTACCGGAACCAATTTGTACTGAAATGAATCATGGGCCTGGGAAACAATGTCGCCACACGTGGTACATGCCGGACACTGGAGATCTGATAGTGAGAACGGGCAACAACATTGACGTGTCGCTGTTACGGAGACGGCCAAAATATTTTGAAGACGTTTTTTGGTTGACAACCAGCGGTTCCAACCTTAATTTATACTGGAATTTTTCATTAAAGAGCCTGGTTCCATAACAGGTTGCAGACACACAGATTTTTGGGAGTGTGTCAATGGACTATCCCCTATCCTGATAAGTCTTTGACGCTGCAAACCCATGACTCACCGATTATCTGGTCAACAAGGAGGAGTGTTATGAAAAGAAAGTCCATAGTGACGGCAATATGCCTTCTGTTCAGCGTGGCTTTGGTAATCGCGCACGCTTTCGCCGAGGAACCGATTCTCGTCGGAGTGCCGACTTCCCTGACCGCGCTTGAGGGCAAGGAATCCCTCAGGACGGTTCAGATGGCTGTGGAAGAGATAAACGCGAAGGGCGGGGTGAAAGTTGGAAATGTTCAGCGGCCGATAAAAATAGAAACCCTGGATCTACGTGACTCATCCCCTGGTGTACCTGTGTCCGAGGCCTTGCTGGGACTGGAAAAAATCATAACGGAAAAGAAAGTCAATGCGATTCTGGTGGGTCCTTTCCGTTCCGAAGCTCTTCTGGCCGGAATGGATCTGCTTGCCCAATATAAGGTTCCTCTGTTGGGAACCATAGCCATGACTCCAAAATCAGAGGAACAGGTAAAAGCTGAGCCGGAAAAATACAAATACTGTTTCAGGGTTTGCTTGAATGCCAAATATCTGGTTCAATACCTTGCCCAATCTGTGGGTTCTCTGGGAAAAGAATTCGGCTTCAAGAGTCTCTTTGTAATGTATCAAGACGTCCTTTGGGCACGTACTACCGGGGATTTCACTGCGAAGGTCCTTGCGGAAAAAATGGGCTGGGAAAATGTGGGTACCGAGGTTTATCCTACAGGTGCATCGGATTACTCGGCTGGACTCGTCAAAGCTAAGACAAAGAACGCCCAGGTTATCTTGCCGGTATTTGACATGCCCCAGAGTGGAATTTTGCTCAAGCAATGGCAGACCATGAAGGTGCCCGCAATGATGGCCGGCTTTATATCTCCAATGGCAGGACCAGGGGCATGGAAGGCCTTTGACGGGAAGATTGGAGGCCTCCTTAATTCTTGTTTTGAGTTGGGCAGTGCTATCCCGTCTGCCAAGTATCCTCCGGCAACGAAATTTTATGAGGATTATCTAAAAAAATACGGAGAGCCCATGGAAGCGGGACATGGACCGGCACCCTCCTATGACTCGGTGTACATTCTCGCGGAAGCAATAGAGAGGGCAGGCACCCTTGATCCGGATGCCGTGGTCGCGGAAATCAAGAAAACCGATCGCCAAGGAGTCATAGGAAGAATCAAATTTGACCAAGGAAACCAAGTCATTTACGGCGATGATCCTGCGGTAGCTGCATTGGGTTGCGTGTTCCAATGGACCGATGACGGAAAAAGAGTCATTGTTTTTCCAACATCTATTGCCGAAGGAAAAGTTTATCTGCCCAACTGGGTGAAGACCGCAAAATAAGGCCTCCGTATTTTTTTTTATCGGGAGTTAAGACCCTTGCTGGAAGTCACTCTAATATACGGCTTTGTAAACAGCGTTATCCTTGCCCTGATAGCTCTGGGTTTCAGCCTCACGTTTGGGATAAGCGGTGTGGCTAACTTCGCCTACGGAGCGCTGTACATTCTTTCCGGTTACACCGTATGGATTCTTATGAACAAGCTGTCCATACCCTTCTGGCTTGCAGCGGTACTCTCCGTTATTTTTACATCAGCACTCGGAGCAGTTCTCTACAGGCTGGTTTTGCTGAGAGTCCGCGGACTGGTTATCTCCGAGGTCATAGCAACCTTCGGTGTGGGTTTGGCCATTCTTGAGTTGTTTCGCTATCTCGGTTACACCGGCTTTGAATATACTTTACCGGTGTTTAGCGATGGAGCCGTCCTAATCGGCAACACGTATTTGGATTATCAGAGAATATGGATTGTCGGAGCCGGAATTGCGCTCGCCGCGGGTCTGTATCTCTTCACTCATCACACCCGCATGGGCCTGGCCTTTCGAGGTATCGCGCAAGACGATAAGACGGCCTTGTCCCTGGGTATAAATTCAGACAGAATAGCCGGAATAAGTGTGGCTTTCGGGTCTGGTTTGGCTGCAGTTGCGGCCATATTGATTCTCCCCAGGGGGACAATATCGGTCAATGAAGGATACGATGTCCTAATAAATGCTATGGCGGTGTGTATAGTTGGAGGGCTTGGCAGCACTGTGGGGGTCGTGGTTGCCTCATTCGTTATTGGGTACGCCCAGATGATAACCGATGCTTTTTCCGGCCCTCACTGGAAGACGATAGTCTCTTTGGTGGCTATACTGGTCATCTTGGTGTTCAAGCCATCAGGTATCTTTGGAAAGCAAAAGGAATTGGAAGAGCGAATCTGATCTAGCCGGATTTTTTGAATTATTCTCAGGAAGTGGGAAGCCGTCGATAGCTAGGGCTGTCTCAACTCTTGTCGGTGATACAGTGAAACAAGAAAGAAAAGAGAGGATCGATCGCGGAATTAGGGCCAGATCGGACGACATATTCGCTCTGACCTCATATCGGGAGATGCTTTACGTAGCGGTGCCTCCCGTACTCCCTGTGATCGCCCTGGCAATCCTCCCGTTGGTACTCCCCTATTACTGGCAAAAAGTTCTTATTTCGACAGCCATATTTGCACTCTTAGCCATGAGCTGGGATTTTCTCGTCTCAGTAGGGATGGTTTCTCTCGGGCAGGCCCTTTTTTTGGGGGTAGGTGCTTACATTTCGGGCTCTCTTGATCACTACTTGGGATTCCCGATCTGGTTATCTATTCCGCTTGCAACGGTACTTGGGGGCGCTGCGAGCACGTTGTTTCTCCTGCCTGTGCTTAGGCTGAGAGGCATCTACTTTTCCATGGTCACTCTTGTAGTCCCACTAATGTTTGAGCGCAGCATAGAGGCTACAGGGATTCTGGGAGGGACCGAAGGCCTCGCAAGACTCAAATCCTTTGGAAATCCATGGGTCGAAGTATACCTGGTGATCGCTGTTCTCCCTTTGGCTCTCTTTGGTTTTCGACGGCTCATGACAACCGACTATGGCCTGGTTTTGAGGGCCATCCGCGACAATGACAGAGCTGTCATGAGCGCCGGGATCAACATTTACAAAGTTAAGGCCCAGGCACTGTTATTGGCCTCATGTATAGGGGCTTTTTGCGGCGCGTACATGACACACCTCTACAAGTTCGTCGGAATGCCGGCTTTCGCTCTGGACTACTCCATATTGCCGTTGGCTTCTGCCGTAGTGGGAGGAATGGGGAGCTTCGCCGGGTCTCTGATGGGGGCTTTCATTTTGGTGCCTCTGTCAGAAGCTCTTCGGGGAGTGGGAGGACTTAGGACGGTAATTTATGCTCTCTTTCTGGTCGTATTCATAGTGGCATTGCCGGAAGGAATATTTCACTATATCCAGAGAAAATATCAACAGTTTGAACGATGGGTCGAAGTCGACAAGTGATTTCCAGACCGTAGGCACGGGATAAGCCTCGAAGTGAATGGCATGACGCAGCAAAATGACCAGATTCCCCTCTTGAGCGTCCGACAACTTAGCAAGCGATTCGGTGGTGTTCACGCTGTGGACGGAGTGAACTTCTATGTCAACCAGGGCGAACTCTTGGGAGTAATTGGCCCAAACGGATCGGGCAAAACCACTCTGGTGAATCTGATCACCGGCTTCGTTAAACCAGATTCCGGCTCGGTCGAATACCGCGGACAAGACATTACGGGATGGATGCCATACAGCATCGCCGAACTCGGTATAGCCCGTACATTCCAGATGGTTAAGCCATTTGGAGACCTTCCCGCATTCAAGAATCTCATCATTCCTCTCTATTCACCAAGGGTGAAGGGCCTGACAGGAGGTCGATATGGCGATAGGGACTCTGTTTCCAAAGACTTGCTTGAAGAAGTCGGCTTTGAGAGAGAGTCTTCGGTCACATACAAAGCGGCAGGGAGTCTCCCCCATGGTTACTTGAAGCGCTTGGAACTCGCTAAATGTCTCGCTTTGCGCGCGGACCTGATCATTCTCGATGAACTCTTCTCAGGATTGAGCATAGCAGAGTTGGCCAGCATCGTACCAATCATCGAAAAACTCATGGTCGAGGGGAAAACCGTAATCATGATCGAGCACCGCCTGCGAGAACTCTTTCGGATTGCCGGGAGGGTCGTGGTACTCAACTTCGGCTGCATAATTGCTGATGGGAAACCAGAGATGGTCATGGAAAAGCAGGAAGTCCGGCAGGCTTATCTGGGAACCGAGGATTAAAATATATTCAAAAAAAACTGATCTATCGGCGATTTTGGACAATGAGATTTCTCATTTCGCAGGGTGGCCTGTGTAGCTATAAATGGGTGCAGGTTCGTCAACTCACGACATTGGGACATTAGTAGGCCGTGAATGATCAATATGAAAAACATTCAAAAGTGAATCGATATGTTAGAAGTTTCTAACTTGATGGTCTTTTACGAAAATGCCCTTGCCGTCAACGATTTCAGCATGCGGGTGGAGGCAGGCACAATAGTCGCGGTAATCGGATCGAACAGTGCCGGCAAGACCACCTTGATGAACACCATTTCCGGCCTGATCATCGACACACAGATAAAAGAGCAGCGTAAGGGAGGGGAACGGATCACCCTTTATGGGACGGTAAAGTTGGATGGAGAGGACATCACAAACCTGTATCCGAGTGAAAGAGTCAAGAAAGGCATGGTTCTGTGCCGCGAGCGACATCCCATCTTCCCTGAATCGGATCTCTTGGAGAATCTCAAAATTGCCGGTTATTTAAAGAAGAAGTCAGATGTTCGAGAGATGATAAATTACGTGTTCGAATTGTTTCCAACTCTAGTGAAACTCAGGAGCAGAAAAGCAGGGTTTCTTAGCGGTGGGGAACAGCAGATGCTGACGATAAGTATGGCATTGATTCTCAAACCTCGCCTGCTTCTTCTGGATGAACCGTTGCTCGGATTGAGTCCTCTAATGCAGAATTCCCTACTGGAGGCAATAAAGAAAATACGAAATGAAACGGCTCTGACAATAGTAATGACAGAGCAGTTCGCACGACCCATACTGCCCATGATAGATCATGGATATATCATCGAGAACGGCATGCTTACTATGGAAGGCCCTGGATTGGAACTTATGAACAATCCTGAAGTTAGAACTGCCTATTTCGGAGTCTAACTCGCGGATATGAGTCGCAGTAGATTTTCAATCTTTTCCTAGTGACACTGCCGCCGTTCAAGGCACTTTTTTGGGTAGGACTTATTACGAATGTCACCTCTTGAGCACTTCAATATTTTTCAGGCGTTCAGGGCAACTGCCCTCAAGCACCCTGACAAGACAGCGGTTTACTTTCTGGGAACTAAATATTCCTACAACGATGTCTTGAAATTGTCCGACAGGTTTGCAGCCTCTTTATTTGCTTTGGGGCTTAAGGCCGGCGATCGGATCGTCATGTACATCCCTAATTCAATACAATTTGTGATTTCGTGGCTAGGCATCCAGAGGCTAGGAGCGCTTGCAGTCCCCATTACCCCTATTTACACCTCCTTTGATCTCAATTACGTCGCCAGTGACACTGGAGCAAAAGCTATTATTTGTTCCGACCGGAACTACGGGTATGTGAAACAGGCCATGTCCGGTACAGCGGTCGAGCGAATAGTGGTGACAAACCTGGCTGATCTGCTCCCGCTTTGGAAGAGGGTTTTCGGATTTCTCGCAGATAAAATCCCGTCAGGCAAGGTTGACAAAGCTCAATATAGTAGTTTTTTTAGGAACTTGATTTCGTCTTCATTGCCGTCAGCCCCTGTGCCAACCGCAGGCGGTGACGATATCGCCGAGATTCTGTACACTGGCGGAACTACCAAGCATCCAAAGGGTGTTCCAATAAATCACGGTTTATTTCTCATTTCCTCCGACGAGCAACTTGGAGTTCGAGACCATCTTTTCCCCAAGGAAAATGACGTTATCCTTGGAGGTGCTCCCCTATTCCATATTTTAGGGCAAACATGCAGCCTGGCTACTCTTGTAGTTGGAGGCGGCACGTTGATCCTTCACCCGAGAGTCAATTTGGATGCTGTGTTTGATTCGATACAGTCTATGAGAGCCACGTCTCTGATCGCGGTGCCCGCCTTCTATCGCATGATTTTGGAGCACGACAGAGTGGATCAGTATAGCCTTTCGTCCCTGAAATACTGCTTTTCCGCCGGAGATGTACTCCCTGTTGAGGTAGCAAGACGTTGGAAAAACCGCTTCAAGTTAGACATTTATCAAGGGTATGGCGCCACAGAAACCTGTGGTGGGATTGCCATGAGCCCTACTGACAGGGAAAACCCTCCCCTTAGTATGGGCCTGACTGTTCCCAGCAAATATATAATGATTGCTAACCCGAACTCGACCGAACCGGTAAAAAGCGGCGAATCCGGTGAACTACTGGTGTCGTCAGAACGAATGGTGAGAGCATATCTTAATAAACCTGAGGAGACTGAGAATTCCTTCGTGGAAATTGGCGGGCGTCTGTGGTACCGAACCGCGGACATTGTGCGCCAGGACGAAAACGGTTTCCTGTATTTTGTAGATCGTACGGTAGACACAATCAAGCACAAAGGATACCGAATTTCAGCGTCAGAAATAGAGGCTGTGCTCCAGGAACATCCAGCGGTCATCGAATCTTGCGTGGTCGGAATTCCGGATCCCAAAGTCGGCGAGAGGATCAAGGCGTTCGTCGTGCTCAAGAAAGACATAAAGGGGATAACCGGTTATGAACTTACCAAGTGGTGCAGGGACAAGCTTGTTGCCTACAAAATACCCCAATACATAGAATTCCGGGATATGCTTCCCAAATCCAAGGTGGGGAAACTGCTACGGAGAGAAATCAGGAGCGAAGAGAAAAAAAGGTTGGAAACTTAGGCTCTAAGGGTCCGGATGATTGTTGCCTAGAGGGTTCCATCGTCAGACGTATTGATAATCAGATTGAAACACTCCAGAAATCTTTGTCTACCTCAGCAAACAACAAGTTTCCGATAATTCCGCCAGGGGACGGCGGATTTTTTGTGAAGTTCTTTGCAGTATGGGTGCTGATCGCTGTTATGGTCAGTGGTTGCGCCAAACAAGTCGTGCGTAATGCCGTCCCTTTCGAGTTTGACAAAGTTTTTTCCGGAGTGTTTTCGACTCCGCAGGAGGATTGGAAGGAGAAGGGACTGGGGCTTGCCAAAGAGGGCAATTATGACGAGGCTGTGGAGGCCTTCAAGAATCATGTGTTAGAAAATCCGGAGAGTTTCTTCGGATTTAATGCTTTGGCCGTGTGTTACAAAAATGTCGGTGACAGTTCCATGGCGATGAAAAACTATGAACGGGCGCTCGAATTTGCCTCTTCCAATGAGGACAGGGCAAAAATTCTCGCCAACATAGGGAACCTTTACTCAGCAGCCAAGAAATATCAGGTAGCTTTGGGTTTTTATAAGGAGGCTTATCAAGAATTCGGCAAAAACCCGCTTTACCTCATTCTTATCGCCCGAACATTTCTGTTTCTTGACGAATATCCCAGGGCGCGCAAGGTATTGGGAGCTGCGGAGGATGTTCAGAAGGATCTTGACAAATATGAGAAAGATGATGACCGGGGTCTGGGATATTACTTGATGGCTCAATCTTACGTGGCGCTCGACGAAGAGGTTAAGGTTTTCCAATATCTCGAAAAGGCGTTACGGGCTAATCCCGAAAAGTTTGTTCGTAAACTCAATCAAGACATCGTGGACGAACAGAGTCTCTTGTACACGATCAGAGATGACTCGCGACTGCGAAAGGCTTTGCAGCGCTATTCACACGGACCGTCCCCTCAAAGATTTCACAGTTGAAAAGAGCGTGGATCAAAAGAACTTCCGTGAGTAAGACACTTGAACGAACCACTACAATCCTTCGGACAAAATTTCTTTGGAAACCGCCCGTAACCCCCAATGAAGTCTCTTTTCAAATCCTCTGGACATTTTTTTTTAAGTGGTCATAATTCCATCAGGACAGTTATATGAATGACTACTTCACCCCACGAGGAGATCCCTCTGTGTTGGATCCAGCTACGACAGAAAGTTTAGGCAAGCTTCTCGCCAATTCCGGTCACTTCTTTTGGGAGTTGGATAGAAATCGTAGGGTGTTGTTTGCCAACGATCGGATCAAGGCGGTTTTCGGGGATCCCTTGGGCCGGCCATGTTATAGCGTCCTCAACCCAAGTGACAACGATTGTCCCGACTGCGCTGTTCAAAAGATCCTTGAAGGGTCTGACCACGCAGTCATGGAGGGGAAGGTTCATGACCTAAAGGGCAATTCGATCTGGCTTCAGCACGTGGCTACTCCAATCAAGAATGACAAGGGGGAAGTCGTCGGGGCAAGAGAGCTACTTATCGATGTCACCCAACACAAGGTAAGAGAAGAATGGCTCGAAGATTCCGAGCGTCTGTATCGTAACCTCGTCGAGGAAGTTCCGGATATCATTTTTTCTCTCGATCAGAACGGCAAATTTGCCTTTGTGAACACTCAGGTGGAAAAACTCCTGGGATATCCGGTTCAGGAGATCCTGGAAAAGCCTCTCAAGGACTACGTAGCCCCTGACGATAAGGAACGAATTGAAGATATATTCAAACTGGAACATGAAGCGATCTGGGATGAGGATTTGACAATCCTTGATTCTCAAAAGGTGAAGAAATTTGTGAGGATTCGTTGTAAAGCATCATTTGATAAAACAAACCAGGTTCTGGAATTCGATGGAGTGATGCGCGATAGAACCTTCCGAAAGTCTCTTGAAGAGGAATTGAAGTCATCGAAATCAGCGTTGATAGAAAAAATAAAGATAATAGACGACCTTTACGAACACATTGTTCAGTCCGGTAAATGCAAAGCCATTGAAGAACACACAGCAGAGGTGGCGCACGAACTGAGACAGCCCCTGGCGATCGTGGGTGGGTTTGCTCGCAGATTGGGGAGACAACTTGATTCGGAGGATCAGCCGGACCCCGAGAGGCAGAAGCAGTATGTCGGAATAATCATCACGGAAATTCAAAGGTTGGAAAAAATTCTGGACCGATTGATCGACTTCACCAAGCGGACGAGCATTTCTCGGAAGATAATCGATCCGAACGAATTAATTGAATATATTCTGGGAATTACCGAGGGACGCATGAAGGAGAAGCAGTTGCTGGTGGATATGAACCTCGGCTTGGAGATAGGAGATATCCCCGTGGATCCAGGTCGTTTCCAGCAGTTGGTGCTGAATCTTGTGTCGAATGCCATAGAAGCATCCCCAGTAGGCGGAGTCATCGAGTTGACCACAGGGGTCTCGATCCCTAGCGACAAGGCATTGAAAACAGGGCAGTTCGGATGCTCGGGTTTCTTTGAGATCAAAATGAGTAATAATGGTCCGGCGATTCCGCCCGAAGCCATCCAGAATGTTTTTAATCCATTTTTTACTACCAAACAGCAGGGAACCGGCTTGGGATTGACGGTCTGCAAGAAAATTGTGGAAGACCATTTCGGGTCGATATCCGTAAAATCAGATGAGAATGGAACCGTGTTCACCATCTGGCTACCCCTCACGGAAATTGACGCCCTGAGCAATGGTTCCTGTTTCCTACCTTCAATTTTGTCCGCGAGATCCTGACCTTTCCCATCGAAAGATGCGCACCGAAATTCACGTTCCCACGCAAGGAATTCAGTTCATTTACTAATTATCGAATTCCGTCGCTCCAAGAACACTCTGGCGAGGGGTGCAGGAACAATTCGCCTCGGGGTTTTTCTCCTCCCACTCTGCGCACACATCAGTAGAACAAGCCGGCCTCGATTCGATTATTGCCAGGTCATATTGGAGTGACAATCCAGCCAGAGGATGATTGCAGTCAATAACTATGGTGTCTTCTTTTACCTCTCGAATCATTACAGTATCTGGAGCCTCATCAGCCGAGCACACGAGTGGAATTTCCATTCCTGGAAACGGCATCAGTCCCTGGGGAAAATGAAAGTCCTCTTTACTCTTTTCGATCACCATTTCCTCATGGCGGACCCCGAAACACTCCTCAGGCGGAACGACAAATGAGAGCCTCTCCCCTTGCTCATGGCCCACCAGGCGCTTTTCTAGGCCGGGAATCACTTGACCATACCCGGTCACGAAATCCATAATCTCCGGCTCCCCTGAACCTTTGAGAAAAGGACCGTCCACCACTCTTACGCTGTATCTTATCTTCACATAGCATTTGGAGTCAGTAACCTGATTGGTCGGTGCTGCACTATCGTTCATCTCATATCCTCCTTTGAAACAGTTCTTGCATAGTCTTTCGCCGCGCACGCTCGGAATCCGGTCAAAAACCCTTTTACGGACAAAAGCATAGGCGAAGCTGTTACTTGTCGGAGCGGCATCCTTTGCTCTTATTGCCCTTGGACGATTCCTGTCTCCTTGTTGCCGACAATCATCTCATCCAGCATCTGACAAGATGTCCGGAAGGTTTCTTTTCGAGAACAGGCGGGTCTTTGCAAATCGAGCCTACTTCAGGGCAACGTTCCTGAAACGCGCATCCAAACGGAAGATGACGCAAGTCAGGAACCATGCCGGGTATTACGTGGAGTCGAGATTTTTTCCCGGAGCCGTCCCGGATTATTCTAGGAATAGATTTCAAGAGTCCCAGCGTGTAAGGATGCTCAGGAGATGAAAACAGGGCATTGGCCCTGGCTTCCTCAACTATCATACCCGCGTACATGACGGCCACTTTGTCTGCCATTTCTGCAACCACCCCAAGATCATGGGTGATGAGTATGATTCCAGTGCCTTGTCCGATCTTGATTTCGTTCATCAACTCGAGAATTTGTGCCTGTATGGTTACATCCAACGCAGTAGTCGGTTCATCGGCAAGCATGAGCTTCGGATCACATGCCAATGCCATTGCTATCACAACCCGTTGACGCATACCACCGCTCATCTGGTGAGGATAGTCCCTGGCTCTTTGTTCAGGCGAAGGAATTCCAACCTTTTTGAGCATCTCCACCGCTGCCCATGCTGCCTCAGACCTACTCATATTGCGATGAACTCGAAATACCTCTCCAATTTGGTCTTCAATCCTGAACACGGGATTTAAAGAAGTCATTGGCTCCTGAAATATCATGGAGATGGTATTGCCTCTAATTCGCCTCATTTGAGATTCATCCAGGCGCAGCAGGTCCACTCCTTCAAAATAAATCTGTCCCCCAGTAATCCGACCCGGCGGGAACGGAACAAGGCGCATAATAGAGAGGGCTGTCACGCTCTTGCCGCAACCTGATTCTCCGACGAGGCCCAGAGTCTCTCCCTCTTGCAAATCGAGATCTAATCCTGCAACCGCCTCTGCCATTCCGTCTTCTGAAGCAAAGACAGTCCGCAGACCAGTGATTTTAAGAAGCTGAGCAGTCATCTGAGCCTTTCAATATCTTGAGCGCAAAATGTCAAAGTCAGCTCGTCGGGATTTGATACGTTCACACACGTTTCAGATATCCAGGTGGGGAAGTAAGAAATAGGCGCCGAAGAATCCGCTTCCAAAACAAAATAAGGACACCAACAGTGCCATTACCAGAAAAGAACTTCGGGACAGGAAGGCATCGAAAGCTGAGCAAATCCAGATTCCTACAGCAATCAATAGGGACGGTGTCTGAACGTCGTACTCAATATTGTGGGTCACAAAGAGAGGAATAAAATACAGCCCTACGTTACACATGAACATAAGACCGGCAAAAATCCGACCACGCGCCATCTGGCCCAGCCCTGGAAAGATCAGCGACAAAACCGCCGAAAATACCCGGGACCGCCCTTTAGTATCAGTGCCCTGGTCCTGTTTATCACGCATGCGAGCCTCCGTACCGACTTCCACCGGTATCGATATAATGCAAGACTTAGGGCAAGTCAATCAGCGACCTTTGAGCAATCTCACCAGCTCCCTTGGCAATCCCCCGCATCGCTGTTCCAATATCATTTACCATGCAATCCAGTTATTGTATAAGGTCTTAGATAAGCGAGTGGACCTCGTAACTTTAGGCTGCATACAGCCTGGTAAATGATCTTGTCATGGGGAGGAAGTGGCAATGCCCGCTAAGGAAACTAAAACGTCTAACATTACTGGGATATCGGCGGCTTCCATCTTCGCCGAGTTCTTTTGGCGTGCACTCCTCCTGATGTTGTCTGAAGAAAATCGGGATGTGCGAAGTAGAAAAGGAGTCAGTGCAGGCGATGCTTTTTTTAACTTCATCAAGTTATCTCTTTTTCAATACACGATGTTGAAGTACAGGTATATGGTAAGTTTCAACGATAAAGTGATTATTGACAGCACTTTTCCTCCTTACCCATCCCCTGCCTTTGACAAAAGGCTTTCCAATTATCTCAACAACTTGGACTTGACTGAGCTTCCGTCGGGCATCATTTCGGTCTCCACGACAAATTGCTGTCCCTATTCTTGCTCTTTTTGTTCAACCAGTGCTCACCGCGATCCTGAGGCGGACCTGGATGAAGAATTGCTCAAAACGACTATCAGGCAGATAGAAGCCTTAGGAGTCCCCACGATAATTCTGCATGGCGGGGAGCCTTTGTACCGTTACGACCGCTTTCTGAGGCTCCTTAAACACGTGAATAAAGACATGTGCATTTGGATGTTCACAACGGGTTACGCAGCAACTTTGGAAAAGGCCGTCGAACTGAGGGAAAACGGTCTCTTTGGAGTCTGGGTCAGTTTGGATCATTACGATCCAAAAGTTCACAATCGGCTCCGAGGTCATTCTCAGGCATTTGAGAATGCCATAAAAGGCATAGAAGTCTTCAAGAAGGCGGGAGTTTACACCTGCCTTTCTCTGGTTCCTCCTGACGATTTACTGGAACCGGAGAATTTCCTAAAATATTATGATCTTGCCCGTGATCTGGGAGTAGCTGAAATCCGTATTTTGGAGAGGAAACCGTGCGGACGTGAAGCTTGCAAAGGGGTCATTCCACATAGCCCCGTACTGGAACAATTGCAGAAGGATCTTTTCTGGGATAGGGCCTATCGCCATTATCCTCCTATTAGCGGGCTCTCGACATGGCTCGAAAAGGATCCCGCATTTGGATGTCAATGCCGATTTGAGTACCTATTTATAACCTCGACAGGAGAGGTCCAACCTTGCGAAGCTAGTGAAATTTCATTCGGCAACATAACGAAAAAAGAATTTCCAGAGGTTTATCAGCGAATTTGCAAAGCATTTCCCAGACCGGCGACCGGATGCATTCCCATGGTCATGTTTCCGGAAGTACGCAATTATCAAATTATTAAAGATCAGTTGTCGTCGGAGGCAACAGCAGAACTCTCTGCACAAATCATGAAGAGCTTTCAGGAAAAAGGCAAAATTCCGGGAGCGTACAAGCGTATATGGTCGATTTACCAGAGACGACTCCAGGTTTATAGGAATCGCAAGACGGTGCTGCCGGCCAGTCATGTAAACGTTACTCCGAACTGATATGTTCATCCTCTACCGTAATACTCTGGAAAACATCTTTCCGGGGTGCTGTCTAACCAATCCTCGCAATTCAAGTTCGAGTAGGAGTCCCGACAACTTGCCTGCGTCCACCCCAAGGTTTGTACACAAGGAATCGATCGGCACGGGGTCCAAATCAATACGGTCAAGAACTGAACGAGCGATTTCCGAAAGATCCCCTGTGTCCTCAACGGTTTCCTGTAAACGATCCTGAGGTTTAATCGGTATTGGTTCAAATAGGGCGGTAATAATGTCATCTGCTGATTCTACAAGAGCGGCGCCCTGTTTCAACAAATGGTGTGGGCCCCAAGACCTTTTGTTGAGAATACTTCCCGGAAGAGCAAACACCTCGCGATTCTGATCAAGGGCGTGAGCCGCAGTTATAAGGGATCCGCTTTTCGGAGCTGCCTCTACTACCAACGTGCCTTTCGTCAATCCTGAGACTATCCTGTTTCTACGGTAAAAATTGGTGGACAAGGGGCGGGTGCCCGGTCTGAATTCGCTCATCACAGCCCCATGCTCTGCCATTTCCTCCATGAGTGACTTGTTCTCCCGCGGGTAACTTATGTCTATTCCACATCCCAGAACTCCGATGGTGCGTCCGCCGGCTTTCAGTGCGGATCTGTGGCAAGCCGTATCAATCCCCCTCGCTAAACCGCTCACTACTGTAATTCCTGCACGAACCAAGTCCCTGGTAATGCTTTCCGCCATTTCAGTGCCGTAAGTACTTGGGTTCCGGGTTCCAACTACAGCTATGGCCCTTCTGTCCCTTGGGACCACATTGCCTCTTACAAACAGTAAAGCCGGAGGATCGTAAATTTCATTGAGATTATGAGCATAATCATGATCCCAACGGGTGACGACCTTCGCTCCGAGATCCTGGAGGATCTTAATATCTCGAACGATTTCTGCCTCAGGAGGCCTGAACTGAACTACATTGTGAGCTATCTTTTCACTCAAGCCCGCCCTAAGGCAAATGTCTTCGGCGTCTGCCTCCATGGCAGCTCTGGGGCTTCCAAATGCCTTAATGAGTCTGGCAATAGAAATAGGCCCCACGCCGGGTATCCGCTCAAGGGCCATCCAATCAAATGTGCACGTGTCTGTGAGGGAAGGGTGTTCAGGCATCAGGTTTCAAATCTCAAACTACTCAATGAAATGCAGGACAATTATGGACGCAGATTTGGAGGGATGTCCATCTCGCGTAGGCGAGCCCTCATCGGTCGCTCGCACGCACGGCTCTCAAACAAATCTTTCTTTAACTCAGAAAGACTCGTTTATCCTACAGCGACCAGCACCAAGCGTCAAGCCGTCCAGCACGAGGGTCTAATCCGAAACACTCTTGAATATGTCACCGGGAACTATTTCTTCTCTCGTTCTGGTTATCAGAACGGTGGAATTTTTTTCAAAGGCTTTCAATATCATGCCTTCGCCCACAAATATGTCCGGTATAGACAACCACTTTTGGGAGTACGGGTCAGCGACTGGATGGGTTGGACGATATATGTTTAGAAGAGTCCCCTCCTTGAGGCCGTGGCATTCGCCACGATCGATGAACACGATATCGAGTTCGATGTTACTGCTGTCAGAATAAAAGGTGTCTCTTGTTGCAGAGGCAAGTATTGTACCGGTCAACAGGTTGTGTGTCTTTGACGGAATGATTTCTCGGGCTCTTGGTGCATAGAGACAAACCTTGTCCCCTCTTTCAAGCTCGACATAACTCTCCAATATGATAGCTGTAATAAGGTCATGGCCAGTGCTGGTAATCTCTATTTCCCCGACAATGTCACTAACATAACCAATTTCTCTATCAGGATTGACAGGGTGATATAAGGGTCCTCTGTCACGGTAAATGCCGAATCGGTCTCCCACAAGCACCACTTGTTTTTTTGAGGGGCGAAATTGGACATAGATGAGGTCTCGTTCCAGGAATTGCGTCTTGTTAGGCTCGGGGGAACTCACAATATAGCCCCAGATCTGAGTTGGTTTGGAACCCAATTTATACCTAAAGTACTGTTTATCATAAGGAATACCCTGGGAAGGCACCTTATTCACAATGAATCGAACCTCATCAGGAATTCCTGTCACAGGAAAATAAGTCTCGTCTATCACGGTATGCGAAGCTCTGGGACTGTAGAGAAACACTTTTGTGCCTGGTATGAGAGGCTCTTTTTCGGGCGATCTTCCTCCATGTTTCACCAAAACTCCAGGGTTCTGGTTCCGAAGAATTCGCCACAGGTCAGGATTTGAGTAGAATTTTCCTGCAATACTGTAGAGGGAATCCCCTCTCTGCACCACATACTGCTCCTGTGGTCTAGGGAATATCTCAAAGGCAGGCGCGTTGCCTTGAATTGATGGGAAAAGACTCAGAATCAGGGTGAACACACACAAGCGAATCAGATTTTGAACCATGAACGCGCTCGCAGCCTTGCCACTATTTTGGTTTAACTTTTCAAAATAACCTATTAGTTTATATATATTTTTATATTCGTATTGTCAAGTGGGGCAAACCCGGATTATTCCACAGGCAAGCAACACAAAATAATTGTGTTGAGCCTTTTGCAAAAGTGCCCGTTCGTCATTCCGTCTAAAGACGGAATCCAGGTTTTTCAGGGACTTCTGGTCCCCGACTTTCGTCGGGGTGACGGTCTTGCCGAGTTTTGCAAGAGGCTCAGTAGTATAGTGGATTCCCGGGTGCTATCCGATCTGTTTGGGGGTGTACCATATTTCGTATGCGGGCCTTGATGTGATACAGGGCTCCAGAGTATCCAAATCTCAACGGCCTGACCAGAAACGCGAAATTCCAGGGATTCACTTATATTTCAAGACCTGACCCCGTCCGTCACCAAGCTCTCAACAGGCGCGAGTATCAGGTCGCGGGGAGAGACAGCTTCGAGAAAGTCTTCCAAAGAAAAGGAGCTGGAAAGGTCTTCAAGCCGCTCCACCACTTCATGATATCGGGAGCCCAGTCCTTTAAGTACTCCAATTTTTTGCTGGAGAGATGAATTGGCCGCAAAGTTCAGGTGAAACAAGAGAATGCCTTTGCAGTCCACTGATTTTTCGTCAAACAATGGGATGACTAACAGATTCTCTTGCCCCCCTCGTCCTGAACTCCAAAGAGAGCGGCCGAGTCTCAGGGCCGTGCGCTTGGTGCCGCCTGCCGTTCGAGGTTGATCGTAACGAGAGTATTTTCCCGCACATGATCCGAACCGCCTTGTAACTTGAATCAGCGGCGCATCGCCGGCTACCATCATCGCAGGGCCGTCTCCTACTCCTATCACTCGGTAGAACAATCCGCCATGCACCTCGGTAATAAGTGGCGATACAATTCTAAGCTGCCTCCGATCAGGTTCCTTGATTTCATCTGTCCGGGCCGAAAGTTGTTCAATCGCCTTTAAGAGCAATGGTGTGATGACTTCCTGTGGTCTGGAAATGCCGACAGTCACTGTCTTGGCCTGATGGCGAATGGTATCTATGGGCCGCGTCATTTCTTCCAAGGCTTTGTTCAGGATGCCTATACCTTCTCCAACAACTGAGGCTGGTATTTCTCGCCACCATTCGTCGTACCTGAAGCCTGCATGAAACAATGCGAGAGAAGCCACAATTGACGCAGGCAAAGCAGTATTCATCTCGCCGCACTCGATCATTCCCATTACTTCATTCCACTTTGACCTGAAGGCTTCGGGGTTCCATTGGTGAGGATCTTCCAAGACCTGGGTCAAAATGGAACGAATGCCTCGAAGCCTTTCCGCGCGTAGGTCTATCGCCTTGGCCGCATAAAACCCCCAAAGGTGGCCCGCAACTGTGGCCGGCACGAACCCCAACCCTGCCCCGATATACGGAACTTCTATGAGGCTTTCCGCATAATCGGCAAACCTTTTTTCACCGCGCGCGCAAATGACGAGAGGTTTACCATTGTGAGCCCGGAAGATGGCGACCTCCTTGGCAGTGTCTTGAACTATTTGCTCCGGCAGATCATTGGCAACTACTATGGTCAATGGTTCGGTCGAAAGATCTATGTGTTTCTTATCTTCTGTGAAATCACAAGGTATGGATTTGTAGCAGAGTTCACTCAACTTAATTCTAATCTCATCTGCAGCTATCTTGTTAGGACCGTTTCCCACTACGGCCCAGTTTCTGCTGCTGGGTCCATATTTTTCAGCCAAGTCGCTTATCTTGCCGCTATTGTCTAGAACCCACTGGATATGAACGGGAAGTCTCTCTAATTCCTCTACTTCCTGAAAAATCTCTTCATCCGTTAAGCTTTCAAACTCTCGAGCCAAGAGAAGGGCCATCAACTTCCCGGCAGCCACTTGTGAATAAAATGCCTTCGTCGAGGCAACCGCCATTTCTACGTCTCGGCCATCGCTGGTGTAACAATGAGAATCGGCCTTCTCCACTAGAGGAGAGTTCCGACGGTTGACAATGGCGTGTATCCAAGCCCCCTGTGATCCTGCTACATCTACTGTACGATTGGTGTCTGTGGTGGTTCCACTCTGCGAGATAGCTATCAGAAGCATGTCTACCAGGGGCTCCTCCGACAAAAAACCAGACATTTCGGATGCCTTACACCATCTCACGGACACTCGTGATCGAGCTAAAGCCTTTTCAACCAGGTGTGCAACTCCCATAGCAGCAACAGACGCGGTTCCTTGGCCTATCACCATAATGCGTCTAATTGGGGGCAACTGCGCATCGCGCAGGCGGCCCAGAAGGGTTCCGAATGATTCGTAGCCGTCTGTATTGAACTCGATCCTGTTGGCTATCTTGCGATATTTGCCTTTTATGGTCTTAATTACGCTGGCGGGAGCTTCCCGAATTTCTTTCTCGAAGTAATAGTCAAAAGATCCCCTGTAGATGTCTCTCGAGTGGATGTATATTGGTTCGGGCCTGGGCGAGAACGGCCCCAAATCTTCCAGAAAACGACCTGTAAGACTGTCGCCGGCCGGGGGGTCTGCTTCGAGGCAGACCTGTGTTCCACCTCTCTCAGTACCGGAAAGGCTATACGACCGGCGAGTATGCGAAGCCAATCCATAAACTTCCGAGGCAATTATCAAGCCATCGTGAATCTTACCGACGAATAGGCTTTGGCCACTACCCTTCTCTCCAAGGAAAAGCGCCTGTGGGTGATGAGGATGCTGCATCACAATGGCCAGAGATCCTTCGCATTTGTTCATCAGTGCAGAAAATTTGTCACTCGGAATATCCGACGGATCAGTTCCCAGTCGATAGAAAACAGGAAGTATTTTGGCATCCGTGGTGATTGAAGGGTCAATGTTGTACCCCTGACCATGGACTACTGTCTCCAGAAGCTGCTGATAATTGTCCACGTCGCCATTGAGAACAAACTGGGCCGGCTTATCGCCAACAGTGGGTTCATGTTCCTTCCCAAAGAGGATACCGTCCACCGGATGACAGTTCGCCAAGCTAATTATTCCATTTGAAGCCCATCGTGTGTGTGCTATTATGTTAATATGCTCAACGAGACCTGCAACCTTCCATAAAAGCTCGTCTTTACGAATCGCCTGTCTTAGGCCGGCCGTATTGTCTCCCAGTCTTCCAACCAGATTGGCAATCTTATACACAAAAGTAATGACTATTCTTCCATCTGACAGCGCTACAGTCCGGATGTTACTTTTTACGCCGTGCTCGATTTTTTCCATCTCAAATGAGTCTACAAGAATATCTCCATAGTCGCCGGCGTTCCGATTCAATCCGTCTGACACCATGCACTGTACAGCTATTCCCGCCGAATCACGTCCTCTCACCTCAAGACGATCCAAATTCGCCAAAACCTGTTCCACCGCCCAAGCCGTAAAATGTGCAGATCGCTCGGCACTCGGCCGGCGCCTGGACAAGGGGAGCAATGCCGTTGCTCTTGACGAAGATCCCAAAACCTCGTGCCTGAGCTGCCAGGAAAAGTCTCTGGCAGACTCGGCTACTTGTTCCAAATTTTCAACTCTGCCATTTTCACCCATCAAAGTTTCTATTCTGTGATGAACTGCGTCCAATAAATCGGCTAGTCGCTTGACCTTTTCCAAGGTCTCTCCCTCCGCCACTAATTGAAGGTGTAGCCCAAAGGACATCAGATCATCAAACCGGTATGCCAGTTCACCCAGGGGGCAGTCCAAATTGAGGCTCTCAACAGGTGCGGAGGATATTGCCGTAAATTGTTGGAGAATGCCGTCGATCCAAGACGTGTCAAATTCTTCCCGCCAGCGGTTGTTACTGATAAAGCCTGCTATTCCACACACTAAAACATCCTTTCGATGCCCTGCTACTGATTCCCTGGAGGGGAAGTTTTTTGGGGGAGAGGAGAAGGCTTTGATTTAATTGAAGGGACCAAAGAGGTGGGACGAAAGATGCTCTTGAGATCCGAACATGTGGAGGCTGAAATCAGTCCTTCAGCTTCCAGTTTCGTAAGCCGATCTTTTTTCGCTTTGGCGTCTGCTTTCAAGAAAGAAGGGTCCGAGACCAATAGCCGCCAAGCCGGGAGCTTTTCGAGTTCTCTCCTACTCTGGGCCGTAATAAGTCCTTTTCGCTCGATGTCTCTCAGCTTGTATAGCCGCTCCAAGGGGGAAGCCTGCTGGTAGTCCTTGTCCATGGCCAAGGCCTCGGCCACTAGAATCGTTTCAATTGGCACACGGTAATGCCAGCCCACCAGTTTTCCGTCTTCCAGTTTCTTTAGAATGCTCAGAGCTTCAAAGGGTGATGTGGTCTCGTATCCTTTTGAGCCGGAAAGAATTGCTCCGCCGTAAAGCCTGGCGTATGCCAAAGCCACTGACCCGTCTAAAAGGTTCTTTTCTTCAAGTTTCGAAATAATCTCGAGCCTCTTTTGAGGTGATGACTTAAGGTAGGCTGTCTTATTCACAAGATACTCCGCGAGTAATATGCGGTTCAGAAAGTCTCGCGGAATTTTCAGTTGGCTGAGCTTTTCGTCATTGGTCAAGTCTGTCCAGCGTTTCAATCTTTCGAGTGGATCAGTGGGTTCCCTGAGATATTGATCTCCCCAATCCAGGAGCAGAAACGACATGTCCGATGGTTTGAGCTTCTTTTCATGGAGAAGATCAGAAGCCAGCCTGAGGCTGGACAACGGGTCCTTTCCCCTGAATTGAGGAGACTCAATAACCCCGGATACCAGGTCGACAACTTCGAAGCCTTCAGCCAAGCTCAATGACAAAACAAACGAGATTCCCATAGCCCAAACAAGTAGACACCGAAAAAGAATGCTTTTGATTCTATGGAGGCTTATCATGGGAAACGAATCCTGCCGGCGGCAAGTTAGGATCACCTGCAATCGTCGCTTATTTCTTCAGCAGGAGCGATATTAGAATAAAACAGAAGTCATGGAAAGCAATTTCTGGAAGAGTAGCACGCTTGAGACTGATATGCTACGATATGCATTTATTATGGTGGAAATTCAGAGTCTCAGAAGAATACAATTCTGATCATAAATCACATAATACCATTAATTAAACCAATAACATAGCCCATTTCCTCAGTCATTTCAAGTCACATTGGGGCACGTTAATTCACATTGAAAGTAATCTGTTAAGAGAAATGTGACGTTTCTGTGCATGCCAAATTAACCTAACAAGGAACTTTAACAGCTTCCACTAACCGCTATCTCGATTAACCAATAATGTTATCTACTCGTTCCTGGTAGTCGGCCCAGAGCTAAGAAGGGGATGAACCCCTATCTTTTCTGAGAAAGTACGCGTACCCTCCACTACCTTCTCCAGAAATCTCATTTCTTGTCTTGACACAGCGGTCCACCTCAGGTGAGCCATATTCCCATATTTTGCGATGCTTCGGGCTTCGGCATAAGAAAAATAAGTTGACTGTCATCTTGCTTTAACCCATTAATCAATTTTTCAAAATAGTGCACTCAAGACCCCACCCTCCCCGCACATGCATAGCTTCCTCAGGAGGAGCCTGACATGCAAGACGATGAAAAGACCAAAGAACAGCTTATTGATGAATTGAATAAGTTACGTCGAAAGGTAGAAGAGGTTCCAGATGGTGAAACTACCCGACAACCAGCCCAGCTCGAAGAATCTACGGTACAAGACCAGGTGGGAAGTCTTACAGGTCCCAAAACTGTTTTGTCTATGACTGAATTAGAACAGGGTGAGGCGGAACTACCTAATCTTCAGAGAAATTTGGAATCACTATGGGAATTGGTGAGACTTCAAGATGAAGGTCTTAAGGTTATAGCAGATTACGTGCTTGAACAAATTACAACAATGAGTATGAGCCAGTATGGTTTTTATGGCTTTATAAACAACGATGAGACGGAAATGACAATCTATTCTTGGTCAAAAGCAGCCATGCAAGAATGTCAAATCGATGAAAAACCTATTGTCTATCCCATCGCACAAGCCGGGGTTTGGGGGGATGCTGTACGAAAACGGCGGATTATAGCAATAAACAACTATAACCGGGATTTCGAGGGTAAAAAAGGATTGCCTAAAGGGCATGTGAGCCTGACTAGGTTGCTTTCAATACCTATTTTCAGCAAAGGCAAAATAGTAGTAGTTGGGGCTGTTGCAAACAAAGATTCCCAATACACGATGGATGATATCAGACATCTTGAGGCATTTCTTAGTAATGCGCAGGTAATAATTGAAAGAAAACGGTTTGAGAACGATTTGAGGAGGCATCAGAAGCACCTCGAAGAAACGGTTGAGGAACGTACCGCTGAACTCAAGCAAGCCCAACAAGCGCTACTCAAAAGCACAAAGCAGTATCAAGCAATTTTTGAAAATGCTTCCCTGGGGATTGATATTGTTGATGAGAGAGGCTTTTTTCAGGTAGTTAATCCAGCTCTGCTCAAAACGCTTGGATATACCCAAGAGGAAATGGTCAGACTCACAAACTTGGACATAACACATCCCGAGGATAGAGAAATCTCGAAGCGAAACTTGGAAGGCGTACTGAGGGGAAATATCAACACCTACAGAATTGAAAAACGTTTTGTGAGAAAAGACGGGACTGTAATGTGGGGAAACCTATCAGTTGCCGGTATTAGGGACTCTGATGGCAAGTGTAGACAGGTTGTTGGTGTAATAGGAGACATAACCAGACGGAAGGAGGCCGAGCAGGAAAGGGAAAACCTCAGAGCCCAGCTTCTTCAGTCACAAAAGATGGAAACAATGGGGACATTAGCCGCAGGTATTGCCCACGATTTCAACAACATGCTCGCTATAATACTTGGTTTTTCAGATATGCTTCTTGCCGATAAGAATAAAGGAGATCATGGGTATGAAGAACTCCGGAAAATAGTAAAAACGTCTCAAGATGCAGCAGACCTTGTCCAGAGGATTCGCATATTCGGTAGAAAGGCGGAAATGAATCTTGTTCCCCTGGACCTGAACCATCAAATTAACCAGGTGACGAAGCTCCTCTCGAGTACCTTGCCCAAGATGATTGACATTGAGATTCATCTTACAAAGGACCCTGTAATTATTAAAGCTGACTCCTCCCAAATTGCCCAGATGGTGATGAACCTTGCCGTCAATGCCAATGAAGCAATGCCTCAGGGAGGCAGATTATCTATTCAGACCGAGAACATCGTATTGGATGATGATTATTGCCGACCGCATGTAGGAGTAAAACCTGGTCCACACGTCATGCTCACAGTATCGGATACGGGTCGAGGAATAGATAAAGGCTTGATGGAGAGGATATTCGACCCCTTCTACTCTACAAAAGCCAGAGACTACCACAAGGGAACAGGTCTTGGGTTATCGGTGGTACAAGGAATCGTGCAGCAGCACGGTGGTCACATAACCGTTGAGAGTGAAGTCGGTAAAGGTACCACCCTCAGGATGTACTTTCCTGCATTGGAAGTTGAAATAGTACCTGAATATGTGGAGAAGGAAATTCCTTATCCTGCCGGTGGTACGGAAACCATTCTCCTTGTTGAGGATTGGGAAATGGTGAGGGAGTTGGGCGTAACCATTCTCGAAAAATTCGGCTACACAGTCCTCAGTGCGTGTGATGGACAAGAGGCCCTAGAGGTGTATGAGAAGGAGCAAGGGAATATTTCTCTCGTGATACTGGATATCATTATGCCTCGGATGGATGGCAAGGAGTGCCTTGTGGAACTCTTAAGGATAAATCCGAACGTGAAAGTTATTATTTCGAGTGGTGTAGGTTACTATGACTTGATTAATGATATAGTCAAGATTGGTGCAAAGGGTGCCGTGAACAAGCCTTATGGGATGAGGCAAATTCTAGGGATGGTTCGTGAGGTACTGGATGATAGCTTATAGTGAGACTTGGATGTGAGAAAACCTTAACTTGCTCGTGAATGGATCATGTGGTGCTTGAGTCTTAAAGAAGGGGAACCACCTCTGAGTAATTGGTTTATGTCACGGTTTAAGCAGAACCTATTATCTGTATGATTTTGGAATCCCACTAGTATTTTTAGGATAGGAGAGAGGTCTTCAACTTATTACTTGCTGTCCAACAAGTAATAAAAGGAAAAGGTATCTATAAAAAAAAATCTCGAATTTTGAAATGGCGCGGGAGTCCAAGGTCTATTTTCCCTTCAATTGAGAATGTTGAGCACGTCCTAATGACTAAAACACTCTCTATTTCCATCAGAAGGTCCATCTTTCCCTTGACTATTCCTGACGGAACGGAATAACCTACTAC
>JAPLJK010000099.1:0-1234 GCA_026388625.1 Deltaproteobacteria bacterium
ACAGCGTGTATCGTTTGCGGGTTGGCAAGTATCGGATAATCTACAAAATTCTAGACGACGGTCTCTTGATAGTAATAGTAAAGATCGGCCACAGGAAGGATGTCTACAGGGGGTTAACCAAGTAAGAAAAGGCAGGGGCCAGGTCTTGAAATATCTCCATGAGCTGTGCTGGTTCCTCGTCATTCCGGCGGAAGCCTGGATTCCGACCGTCTGGATCCCGGATCGGGGTCCGGGATGACTTACAGGGCAGACGCACGGGTCAGCCCCTACAAAAACAATGACTTTCGGCGATGATCCATGTCCGGGATGGCTGCGGGATGACGGGAGCAGACGCAGGGACTATGCTGAGATTGCTTTGTCGCCCAAGGGCTCCTCGCAATGACATCGGCACGCTGTCGGTGCTACCTGTCCTTCCAACTAACCCAACTTCGACGTGCAGTAAGTATGCCAAGCCTGTTTTTGGGGGGTATGGCAACAAAAAGTCTTGTGATATCAAGATGAGGGTTTCTCAACGACGAATGTAGTGCCATAGAGTGGCAAAATATATCTTGACAAATAGGTAGTGGCATGCAACATGACGTGGCATGTATATCAGGAAGAAAAAAGGTGTCTACAAAGACAAGACCTACATCAACTATCAACTGGTCGAATCGGTGCGTACTCCCAATGGGCCCAGGCAGAAAGTGATCTGTTCCCTGGGCAACCTCAAAGGCCGCACCCAAAAGGAGTGGCTTGAACTTGCCCGTAAAGTTGAGTCAACTCTGAGCCGCCAGCCTGATCTGTTTGGGGAATATGACGATGAAGTAACTGATATTGTAAAGACAATACAGGAGAGACCGCAAAAGGAGCACTCGAAGTTCAAGAGAGAACAGGACCGGGCCGAAGCTCAGACCGATGATCTGGTAACCGTGCGCTCTCAAGAAGTAGACACAGAACTGCACAGGGAGGCCGGGCCTGTTCATGTTGGATACCACTATTGGAAAAAACTAGGGTTGCCTGATATCCTGGCTGATGTTGGCATGAACGAGCACGCCCGGATGCTCACATGCGTGATGACCATGAATCGGCTCTTTGCGCCTAGTTCCGAATACGCAATGCCTGATTGGATTCACTCTGTGGCTCTGCCTGATATTCTCGGAGAAGATTTCGACAGCTTGTCCGAGGCTTCGCTTTATCGAAACCTCGATACACTTCATCCCAAGCGAGCCCTCATCGAGTCTCGTCTGGCAGACAG
>JAPLJK010000016.1:0-40351 GCA_026388625.1 Deltaproteobacteria bacterium
ATTTGCATACAACTTTTCTGAGACGAAGTTAAACAATATCGCATAGTTATTGGTGGAGGCGGCGGGAATCGAACCCGCGTCCGAAGACCTTCAGCACAAGACGTCTACATGCTTGTTCCGAGTTTTTTTGTCTCGTCCGGAAGGACCCCCTCGGAAGCGGTTCCACCCAGACCAGCCTGCTTGATGTTTCGTCTCCTCTCCAACAGACACGGAGATTCGACTATCCTGCTGACCTTCGCCCCTTCCGCCCCCACAGGAGAGGAGCGGAGAGACGCCAGCCTTACGCGGCTAGAGCGTACTCGTAATTATCGGCGAGTATATTTATTCCCGGCGGATTAACGAGTCACCGGAGTGCTCGGCATGCAGCCTTGACCTCAACTATCCCCGTCGAAACCAGGTCGCCCCCTTTCGGTGAACATGTTGACACACTAACTGTGACAACTTGGTAAGAATGTTGTTTCTACTGATTCTGATTCGCCAAATCTTGTGACCGCGAAGCCTGTTATGAGTTGGCGATCTTGTAATAACTCTCTTTTAAGCGTGCGATTCCGAATGCAACTCAAGTCGTGATCCCAAGAATGACACTGGATGCTCACCGGCCTCACGGTATGCGAATGGGCTCATGCCTCGCGCCGTACGATCCAATCAGCCAGGTTACTCGTTTGAAGGCGAGTCGGCATCAGGACTCCCGATGTCGATACTTGGCTAGCCGCTCCAACTCGCGCCTCTGGTCTTTCTTCCTGATCGCTTCACGCTTGTCAAAGGCTTTTTTTCCTCTTGCAAGCGCAAGCTCTACCTTCACCCTACCACCCTTGAAATAAAGTTTCAATGGTACAAGGGAAAAACCCTTTCCCGTGACTTTGCCCAGGAGTTTTTTGATCTCCTTTTTGTGGAGAAGGAGCTTGCGTTCCCGTAAAGGGTCGTGGTTTTCTTTATTGGATTGTTCATAGGAAGAAATGTGGGCGTCAATGAGGAAAAGTTCACCCGCCCGGAATTTTCCGTAAGAGTCGGACAAATTAGCCTTGCCATTGCGAAGAGACTTTACTTCAGATCCCACCAGCGAGATTCCAGCCTCAAAGACATCCCCGATTTCAAAATTGAAGTACGCCTTCCGGTTCTTGCAAATAATTTTAGTGTTCTCATTTCGGGTCATTTCTTGTCGCTATGACTGGTCCACAAAATAGTCTTTCGGGAAATGTTTTTTGATCCATTCCTCCAGAAAACCGTGGATGTCCAGTGCATCCTGCATCTCAAAGGCCTGCTGGGTCAATTCAACGCATTCATCCATGTTTATTGAACGGATCAGTTTTTTCACCATTGGAATGGCCAGCGAATTCATGGAAAGTTCATCGATGCCAAGTCCAAGGAGGATAGGGACATTAACCGGCTCGCCTGCCATCTCACCGCACATGGCCACTTCGATCCCTCGAGCGTGTCCGGCTATTGTTACTTGCCGGATCAATCTTAACACGGCAGGGTGGAGGGTGTCATAAAGGTAATTCACGTGTTCGTTGACTCTGTCGATCGCAAGCGAGTACTGTATGAGGTCGTTGGTCCCTATGCTGAAGAAATCCACTTCTTTCGCGATGAGATCAGCAATCGCGACAGCGGCCGGCACCTCAACGAGTACTCCAACCATGACGGAAGGATTGAATTCCTTATTCTCGCCGGCCAATTCATCTCGTACTTCTTGCAGAATTTGTTTGGCAGCGCGCAATTCCGGTAGACATGAGATCATGGGGAACAGAAGCTTGCAATTCCCGTGAACAGCGGACCGCAAGATGGCCCTGAGTTGGGTCTTGAAGATATCTACTCGAGCCAGACAAAGGCGAATGGCCCTGAGGCCGAGAGCAGGGTTTGTTTCATGGCTCACCTGAAAATGTGCGGCCATCTTGTCACCGCCGATGTCGAGAGTACGGATTGTCACCGGGTCTGGTTTGTTGTGTTCCAAGACTTGGCGATAAACCTCATACTGCTCTTCCTCTGAAGGCAAATCCTTCCTGCCCAAGAACAGATATTCCGTCCGAAAAAGGCCTATTCCTTCCGCTCCGTGACTGACGGCGATTTCGACCTCGTCGAGCAGTTCAATGTTGGCCGTTATCCTTACGGTCCGGCTTCCATCCCGGGTGACGGCAGGCAGGCGACCGAATGCCATCAAAGACTGATGATACTTCCGGTAAAGGTCCTGCCGCTTACGGTATCGGAATATGGTTTCAGGATCAGGATTCAGGATGGCAATGCCCGTGCTGCCGTCAACGATTATGGTATCGCCGGTCTGGATGAGCTTGCTGACCTTCTCAAGGCCGGTCACGGACGGTATTTTCAGAGACCTGGCCATGATCGCTGTGTGGGATGTCCTGCCCCCCATGTCTATGGCGACGCCGAACACATTTTCTTTCTTGATTTGAGCCGTGTCTATTGGGGATAGATCGTGAGCCACGATCACGGAATGCGGAGGCAACTGGTGCATTTTGCTCTTCGATGTGATTCCCATAAGGATCTTGAGCACTCGCTCTCCGACAAAGTGTATATCCCGTGCCCTTTCCTTGAGGTACTCATCCTCAATGGTGTCAAAGGCTGAGGTGATTTTCATCATCATTTCAGACAGAGCCCATTCGGCGTTCTGTCTTTCCGATGCGATCACCGCCTTTGTGCCTTCGAAGAACATCTTGTCATGAAGTAGCAGTATGTGGGTATCCAGTATGTAGACATGGTCGCAGAGTGGATGATCAATGTCGATGCCGTTCCGGATATCCTTCAATCGGTCGACCGCAGCCTGGACTGCGGATTCGAACCGCTCTATTTCAAGTGGGACTTCCTCGGAGCTTATAATTCGCCTGGGACACATATCAGTGGTCAGCCGTTCTATAACCGCGGCCTGGCCTATACCTACCCCGCCGGCAACACCGACGCCCTTAATGTAATAATTTTCTAGCTTATCGTCGAAACCGGACAAATCAGACCTCTTCTTTTGTCAAATTTCATTGGATTCGTCATGCTGAATCAAGCGGTGTAACTCTTTGATAGCCTCGATGGAATCAGGACCCTGTGCTCTCACCAGAATTTCGCTTCCAGGCGTTGCGGCAAGGAGCAGCAACTCAAGTACACTTCCCGCATCAACTTCGATGTCGTCCTTCACCAACGTGACCTTGCAGGAAAAATTCTTCATAGCCTGAACCACCATTGTAGCAACCCTGGCATGCAGCCCGAACTGATTCCCCACTATTAACGTCCTTTCCACCACTTCGCCTTCGCCGGCCATTAAAACCGTATCCCCGTTTCAGCCAGAATCAACATCATCAGTGACGCCAGAGAAATCAGATAAGCAACAACTGCCAAGGGAACCTGTCTCTTCAGCATCAGCGCGCCTGCAACACCGCTCAAAACGACTAGCGTGCCTCCAATCCAGGGACCAACTTCTCCTGGATGGGATTGTTGAAACATCTTGGCGGAGAAAACCACCAATCCTGCGGCAACTCCTAACCCCAGGGCCAAAACTAATCTGGCGACTATCATGGCCCGGTCCAAGGTTTGAGAATGCAACGTCTGCAGGATGTTGAGCCCCTGTGTCCAGCCCCTGCTAAACCCCAGAAAACGGGCCAACAGGTTTGGGACATTATAGATAACGAGCACCGCCATACTCCCTGCCACAGACCCAAAGAAACACAGAGTGATGATCACACCGAAAATCGCGGCCAGAGGTTTTACATGACCCCAGAAAATGTGATCACCATGGGCGGCCAAGGTCGACATTATGAGCTTTCGATACGGGAGCACTGCCGAGGCATCCATGTCGTGCTCCAATCGAGCAATAAGGCCGGCTAACAGTGGTCCCATTGAAGGTTGGGTATTCAGCCGCTCCAGATTTCGCGCAATTGCTGATTCTCGCTCCTTTCTGTCGGGAAAAAGTCGAGAAAGCGCCGGATAAATGCAAAAGACAAACCCTACGTTTTGCATGTTTTCGTAGTTCCAGAGGGTTTCAAGAAAAAAAGATCGCCAGAATACCTGTCGGTTCACCCCTCTCATCATGGTGGAGTCAAAATCTTGTCCAGGCATGTTAATCAATTAAACTACCCAGTCTGTCGTGTCAATGAGATGGATTCTTGTGCAACCACCAACAGCGATGTACTCTCTACTCACTAACATCCAGATACCCCTTTGGTGCGGAAAGACTTTGCTACCTATCCATAATCACAGTTCGATCTCACATTTCCATGAAACTTGCCAAAACTGACTCCACCCTTGTGAAATGATTATTTCGCCATTCACCCTATTCAAATACCTTCCCGGTATTTGCCCAGTACGCTCTAGCTCTGAGGCTCAAAGTCTCGGACAGTGGGGGGAATTGGGACTCTCTTCATAGTTTGAGATTCCTGGGACTGCCCAGCGCCGTATGACTCTGTGTCAAAAAACCTCGTCAGTGCGGTGCACGAAGTAACGCAAAGCGTTAGCGCCAGCGAGCCAATGGTAATCAAACGCCATTTCCGAGCCGCCGTTACGACTACTCCCAACATCGTGTCGCCGGATGACGTCAGGTTCCTATGTGAAACGACCCGCATGACTTTCATGAACGCATTTGGAGCCTTGTCCATCAACTTCAATTATATCCTGAATCGTATCATTATTTCAACTTTAGCGACACAGTCGCGCACCTTGACTTGTGGCACGACGCCTTATGTTGTAACAGAACTACGGACAAGAAATTTAGAATGAAGGCCGCCTGAATTTTGGGTTGAAACAAGGGAAAGAGTCTTGGCTTGGTTCAGAATGACATCTACCTGAGACTTCATCAAGTCATCGTTTCCAGCGCCGCATGTCGTGGCGCCATTTCAAGTAGTCAGCAAAATTAGGGTATTTGTCAATTGAGCCATTTTACAATTTGTAAAGCTCTGAAATGGGGTGCTATATTCAGAGGGTTCGAGTTCTTGGGAAATTGAGTAGCGGAGGTGGCGGCATTTATGTGGAAACTACTCAGCCTGCGCACCAGGGTGCTGCTGCTTCTGTTTGCGCTTGTCCTGATTTCGGTCGGAGGCGGTCTGACCTCCATGTTTCATTCCTACATTATGGACAAAGTATTCTCTTCTGTGATCGAATCGGACATAGAAGCCTTGCAGGCAGCGCAAGAACTTGAGGCCGCCCTGGTGATGCAGAAGGGCTACGTCACCTATTATTTCCAGGATGGAGACCCGGACTGGCTCGATGAACTTGAGAAACACCATTTGGGCTTCGAAAGCTGGCTTAGGAGGGCTCGGCAGTGGGCGGTCACCGATGCAGAGAGAGCTGTTCTGAATGAAATCGATTCGGAGTATATCCGGTACTGTTACTCACGTGACGAGGTGATAAATCTGTACAAGGAGGGTAAGCGAGAAGCAGGATACAAGTTACATCGGACCGTGCGCACCCAATTCTTTAAGATTATTCAACTTTGCAGGAAATTCAAGGAGTTGTACGAACAGAGCATCTTGGCAGCTCGGCAGAAAATCCGGGACCGTGTGAGTGTAATCAACGCCTCGACTCTCGTGGCTCTGCTGCTTGCCGTGGTATTGGCTTTCGTCCTGGGCTACATATTGTTCAAGGAGATTTTAGGGCCTATTCGGCAATTGGCCATAGAAACAGACGCTCGAAAGATCGGGGACGATGGTGACAACGAGGTCAAGGCTCTGAGTCGCCGTTTTCACAACTTGATCGACGACGTGGATCAGGCCAAAACAAAACTAAAATGGAGCCGTGAGCATCTTCAACAGGTGGAAAAATGGGCCCTTGTCGGTAAACTGGCAGCCGGCGTTGCTCATAGTGTGAGAAACCCCCTGACTTCAGTCAAAATGAGGTTGTTTTCTATGGAAAGGACCCTGGCGCTGTCCCTCAGCCAGAAGGAGGATTTTGAAGTCATCTCAGAAGAAATCCGCCACATCGACACTATTGTCGGCAACTTTCTCGAGTTTTCCCGACCGCCAAAACTGAAGATGCAGAGGATAAGCCCCTCAGATACGGTGGACATGGCAGTCCAACTGTTGAGACATCGCCTCGAATCTTACGAGGTGAAGGTTGAGGTTAAGCGTGAAGGAAGGCTTCGTGAAATCCAGGGAGACCCTGACCAGTTGAAGGAAGTTTTCGTGAACTTAATGCTCAACGCTTGTGAGGCCATGGTAGACGGAGGCTCCATTGTTATTCAAGAGGACGAAGGCGCCTCGGATGCCCTCGGCTCCGTGGCGATAATAAGAGTCAGCGATGATGGCCCTGGTGTGCCGGAACCAATTCAAGAGAAACTTTTTCAGCCTTTCTTCAGCACCAAGGAAGAAGGCACCGGTCTGGGGCTTAGTATCGTGGCCCGCATTGTGGAAGAACATGGAGGCTGGATCGATCTCAAGTCACGAGAGGGAGAAGGCGCCACTTTCGTGATCACTCTACCAAAGGGGGAGAAGGAATCGTGGGCAAAATCCTTATAGTAGACGATGACGCGCAGTTGCGACACAGTTTTGCAAAACTCCTCACGGCAGAGGGTCATGGGGTAAAGACGACTCCTACTGGAGAAGGAGGGCTTGAGGCGATAATGTCGAGCCTTCCGGATCTCGTCATCATGGATGTGCGTTTACCCGGTATGGACGGGCTGCAAACTTTTCAGACCATGCACGAAATCCAGCCTAAATTACCCGTAATAGTCATGACGGCTTATGGAAGCACCGAAACTGCCATTCAAGCCACTAAGCTCGGGGCGTTCGATTACGTACTGAAGCCGTTCGATATTCCCGAGATGTTGACGACCATAGAAAAGGCTCTGGAAGCGGGCAGGTTTATGCGCGCGCGCGTCGAAGTGGACCCTGCGCCGGGAGCTGATTCTACGGAAGCGATTTTCGGGCGCAGCAAGGCGATGCATGAGGTTTACAAGGCCATAGGCCGCGTGGCTTCGACTGACGCCACTGTCTTGATTCGGGGAGAATCCGGGACCGGGAAAGAATTGGTCGCCAGAGCGATCTACCATCACAGCGTCAAAACTGACAAGCCATTTCTGGTGATTAACTGCGTGGCCATTCCCGAAACCCTCCTGGAGAGCGAGCTTTTTGGTTACGAGAAAGGGGCCTTCACCGGTGCGGCCAGCCGACGTATGGGTAAGATTGAGCAAGCTGATTGCGGAACCGTTTTCCTGGACGAGATTGGCGACATGCCGTTCAGCATTCAGGCCAAAATCCTGAGGTTGCTCCAAGAAAAAAATATTGAGCGCCTGGGAGGACGCTCCCCCATTCCTGTTGACGTCAGGGTCATCGCCGCAACCAATAGGGATTTGGAAGCGGCTCTCTCAGAAGAAAGGTTCCGTGAAGATCTCTATTATCGACTTAAGGTTGTCACTCTCCACCTGCCGCCGTTGCGCGAGCGAGCGGGTGATATTTCAATGTTGGCTGACTATTTCCTGCGACGTTTTGCCAAAGAGATGAACATTGACAGCCCGGGGATCACAGGTGAGGCCAAGAATATTATGGAACATTATACCTGGCCCGGAAACGTGCGAGAACTTGCTAACACCATTCAAAAAGCACTCATTTTCAGCAGAGGCTCGCCAATAAGCGGAGAAGAGATTTCCCAGGCAATTAGGGGAGAGAATACCTTCCGGGAAGTCCAGAGCGCGAGTCAGCGGGACTCCATGATTCAGTGGGCTCGCCGGGCTTTGGCCTCGAACCGTGGAGACAAAACCTTCAATGACATAATTGATCGGTTTGCCGCGATGCTCATCACCGAAGCCTTGAACATGACTGGGGGCAACCGATCGCGAGCTGCGAAGCTGCTTGGCTTGTCAAGGCCGACTCTATTAGCCAGAATAGAAAAATACCGAATTAAGATAGAAACCGCCGCCAAGAATGATTGATCAAAAACCCGGTCCTGACTATATTGATAAGGCAGACATTTGAATACGAGAAATAGTGAAGTGAGACATAGCCATGACCCCGATAAACATTGAAGTCATCATGCCGATGCTCACCAGCCTCGAGTTCGGGTGCAGCAAATGCGGCATCTTGTTTAACCAACTCGGTCTGGAGAAGGATTACCGAAGCTCGTGCAGCGACGAATATCCGGAGGAATTAAGGCAGGAGGCCGCGGCCATTCTGGATGCCTTGCGTGGGCTCTCCAGTCTCTATAAGCATCGCATAAGGTTCAAATTGATTGACGCCCAGTCTCCACTCGGCCTGTGGAAGCTGATCCGGCACCGCATCTTCAAGTTACCGGCTTTCATTGTGGACAACAAGCACGTCTGTTCGGGATGCGACCGGGAAAAACTCGAACCGTTTATTGACATGGGGATTCATGAGGCTTCGCTGGAATTGATAGCCGATGTCGGCCGGAAGCACTAGGGGCTATTCTCCGAGTCGGTACAGTGATGTCATAGGACGTAGGGGAACCCCCCCCCGTGGGTGTCGCCCCTCTCAGATCATCAATTTAATCATATTTGATTTGATTGCCCGAACGCCGGACGGCTCACCTGGACGTTAAATCATAAGGTGCTCGACCATCCTCATCAGCATGGGCCCGCCCTTTACCTCGGTTTCGAACAAGGGGATCACCGCTCTCACCCTGTCTCCGAAAATCCGCCAGATCTCTTCCATGTGTTCGTCCTGCATCGACACCCGGTTTCTGACGAATTCCGCGGAGTCCTCTTTGACCTGATCTTTCGGAATGATCCCATTCACAACTACTCCGCCCACTGGGATTCCGAACTCGTAGAACCAGTTGATAAAGCGAGTTATAACCGCGATGGGGAGGCTCTCGGGAAGGGTGACAAAGAAAAACGCAGTCAGTGCCTCATCGGTCAACAGCTCCTTCGCGTGGGCCATTCTGTCTTTGAAGCCAAGCAAGTAATCCAGCAGGGGATCTTTTTCCTCTTTCTTGGAAAACGACAGCAATTCGCGAAGAGACTTCGCCTCTTCGCGGCTTTTCAGCATCTTTTCGACCCACATGGAATAGACCTTGGACATACCGAGGAGCCTTCTCGCATTCGCTGTCGGGGCTGTGTCAAAAACGTAGAAGTCATACTCGTCTTTGAACATGAGATCCATCATGTTCTCGAACATCGCGGACTCTTCGAAGGCCGGATTCATTGTGGCCGTCTCTATAAAATCTTCCGCTTTCGTCGTAATATCTGCGAACTTCAGGAACCAGTTGATCTTTTCGCGTATTTCTTTTTTGGAACGCTCGATTGTATCACGGGTGTCGATCTCGAAAGCATAGCAGTTTTCCTCGTCACACACCACCACAGGCTTGCCGAACACGTTCTGTTCAAAGAGGTTGGAAAGGCTATGAACGGGATTTGTAGAGGCAAGCAGGGTTTTTCTGCCCTGTTTAGCGGACCACAGGGCCGCGGCGCCGGCCATAGCAGTCTTTCCTACGCCGCCTTTACCCCCGAAAAAAATGTATTTCATTCGGGGATGATCCGTTAGGAATTTTTGCATGTTGATCGTAATATGGTTCACAGTATACCCCCTGCCGCCTCAAAAATCGCCAAACATGGCCTTGGCAAGTTTTTCAATCATGGGCAATCCAGTGACATCACGTTCCATCTCGGGAACTGAAGCGAGAATCTGGTCCCCAAAATCTCTGTCTATCACCTTGAGATAGTGCTCCTGCATAAGGAAACGGTTCTTCAAGTACTCGGGGATATTCTTCTCTTTGAGTTCCTCTGGCAGGACACGATTCATAATGTAACCGCTAAGGGGAACGTCGAACTTGGCGAAGAGTTCGGCTGCTTTCATTGTATCCTTGATTACCATCTCCTCGGCGGTAAGGACGAAGAAAAATGCCGTCTTTTCCTTGTCGGTCAATATCCTCGATGATTTGTTGATCCGCTCCTTTATGTAGAGCAACTCGTTCAGGATAGCGTCTTCATCGAGTTCCTTCTCCCGTCGCATGACAGCCGCCACCTGGTCGTACTCCCGCATTTGTTCTCTGAGGCCGGTTATCTTGTCTATCCAAGCATCATAGACAGAGGCCATGCTCAGATAATACAGGGCGTGCCCCAATGGAACGAGGTCATAGATGTAGTAATCGTAACCGCCATGCACAACGATGTCGACCACTTCATCAAAGATGGCGCTCTCTTCCATGGCAGGCTCAGCCGCCGCCGCCTGAATATAACTTTCTATTTCCTCCGGGATTTTATCCATTCCGTACATATCCAGGATCTTTTGACGAATCTCCTGCTGGTACTCTTTTACCCGTTGATCGGCGTCGATTTCCTGGGCATAAAGATTGGGAATAATCTCAGTCGGACCTTTTCCGAAGATGTCCCTCTGGAATATGTCCGTGAGAGATGCCTGGGGATCGACGGAAAAGACCAAAACCTTTTTTCCTGTCTTGGCCAGATAATACGACGTGGCTGCGGAAAATGTCGTCTTGCCCAGTCCGCCTTTGCCTCCAAACATTATGTATCGCCGGTCCGGGTACTGTTCAAAAATCTTGGCTAAAGACATTGGGTTCGCCCCTTATGAAACAGCATGTTGGGTTATTATGAGTCGGTCAGTTACGAACGATGCACATCGCCACCGGCCTACGACTCTCATAACAATGAAAATTCAACGGATCTTCGCCGCTGTCCTCACGCGAGGGCGTCGGTAAGATCCTTCTCTCTGAGCATTCTGCGTTTCCAGGTTGAGATCTGGGGAACCACGTAGGGCAGCAGCCGCAACGAATAATATGGCGGTAGAATGGGCACCCCAAGCATATCCCCCATGGTGATAAGTATGAACAAATGCTCCATGCTTGCCCGAGTTTTCAGGGCAAACCTGGCCGAGTCATGGGCGGCCACCCCGTAGATGAATTCCTTTACGGATTGAAGGAATCCTGATTTCCTCTTTTCTTTTTCCGACATACCTTGCTCCCTGTAGAGATGCGTAAAGGGACGGCGAATATCTTCAATTGGATGGAATTCCCCGTCCCACGTCACTGATACTATGCTTTAGAAGGTGCGGCCTGTCCCCTGACGGCCCGGAACCTCTGAAACGCCTTGTAACCTTCCCATGCAAGGATGAGGGCTGCCACAACCAGAAACACCGCCACGATTCCCATGAGCGTGTTGCCGATTAAGGCCTCGCCCTTCACTGCGCCGGAAAGCACTTTGACCACCAGCAGGTTGTACGAGGTGTACAGAAGAGCCGCGACAGTCGTCACGAACATAAATATCATTGGATAGAAAGCCCAGGCAGCCGACCTACCCTCAGAGACCAGCCAGGCGGAAATGAGCAGCAACGCCAGAGATGCCATCAACTGGTTGGCGCCGCCGAAGAGCACCCACAGATACTGCCACCAGCCGGTCATGACCAAAATGATGCCGAGAATACTCGCCACGATTGTCCCGACATGCGGGTTTTTAAAAACAGGACTGACATCGCTCAATAGTTCGGAAGTGGCTACTCTCATGAATCGAACAACCAACTGCATAATCGTAACGGCGAGGATGATCATCATGACGCTTCCGTAGGCCCTTCCGTACTCCATGGGTAAACCCACGGCCGAAAGGAACTTGCCTACACCGGCAGCAAATACTCCACCTGGTCCCTTGGCCACGGCAGCGCCGTAATCAGCCGCAGACGAAAAAATGGTTCCCGCTATGATCAGGGCAAACAGGGCAAGCATCATTTCCAGGAACATTACGCCTGCGCCCACCGGCCTGGCATCCAACTCACTTTCCAATTGTCGAGCAGTTCCTGAACTGGATACTATACTGTGCCAACCGGATATGGCTCCACAAGCTATTGTCACAAACATGATGGGCCACACGGGGCCGATGGGAATCGAGAACTGGGTAAAAGCGGGTAAGGTAAAATCAGGATGAAGAATGAAAATGCCGACAATACCGAAAAAGAGCCCCAAGAACACTATGTAGGATGCCACGTAGTTGATGGGGAGAGCAAATCGCCATATCGGCAACACCGAAGCAAAGTAGCAGAAAACAAACGCTGCTATGGCCCACACCCACCTGTTTTCGGAAACAGCCTTCCCGAGCATCTGATCCGAGGGAAACAGGGTTCCCAGGACTATACCGAGCATCGCGATAACCACGGTGACGACGGTCGTCAGAATAATGTCCTTTTTCCAACGATAGATCATCTGCCCGGCAAGCACACCTCCAATGGTCAGAAACAGCCACGCCATCGGCGCTGCCTTAAGTCCAACTGCGGTACTGACCACTACGTTTCCGAACGCTCCAACAATGAGCAGAAGGTAGAAATAGATAAACGAGAGCAGTAATACTCTGGCCCGAGGCGAGATCAGCCTGTGGCTCAAACCGCCGAACGAAGCGCCCTCGTTCCTCATGGCGATCATACAACTGCCATAGTCATGGACCCAACCGATGAAAAAGGTCCCGAGCAGGATCCACAGCACGGCGGGCAGCCATCCCCATTGAATCGCAATGATGGGCCCTATGATGGGCCCCGCACCCGCAATAGATTTGAACTGATATCCGTAGAGAATATTCCTGCTGGTAGGCATAAACTCCACGCCGTCCATGTACATCTTGGCCGGAGTAGCCCTATTTGGGTCAGCTTGCATAATTTTTGAGTCAATATACTTCGCATAGAAACGGTAGCCGATGTAGGCGACCACAAAACCCAGAATCAACACGAATATTGCATTCATTCTCTGACCCCTTTCTCAAATTGTTCGGGCTCCGACCAACACGATGAGAGCCGGAAGACCATTTCACACTTTTCTGAATCAACTCAGTAAGACACGCAGCACCCCAAATGGGCTTCAGCAAACGTTTTGTTGAGGATAGGACACCCTTGGTCTTGCGTCAAGAACTATTTTCCCTACAAATTCATTAAAGAAACGATTCTACCAGTTTTGAGCACGACGTTCCACAGCCGGGATATGCCGAAGCCGGCCCTGAAAAATTAATCCCTCTTATCAAATATTCTCTTTGTTTTTCGCTCGCTCCTCGGCAGAGAGCCGTACGGGACGATCTCGACCTCAGGTGTTACCAGAAGTTTCTTTCTGACGGCATCCTTGACCGTGGCAGCCTTTTGGGAAAAAACTGAGGCATCTGAGTCAAGTACGCACTCCACCCGTAGAGTCATTATATCCTTGCCTTCAACCCTGTCGATCACGACCTGGTATTCGCTTCCGATACCGCCTACTTCGCTGAGCACATTGTCAATTTGCCCGGGATAAATATTCACTGCCCTGACGATAAACATGTCGTCCGAGCGGCCAAGAATCCTATCATGTCTCGGGAGAAGACTGCCGCATGAGCAGGGTTGAGGCTTGATAGCTGTGAGATCCCTTGTCCTGTATCGGATTAATGGTACTGCCTCCTTACGCAGTGTTGTAACGACCATCTCTCCAACCTCTCCATCCGGCACGGGTTCAAGTGTCTCGGGATCCAGGATTTCGAGAATGTAGTAATCGGCCCAGTAATGCATCCCATCATGTGCTGAGCATTCCAGACCGGTGCCCGGACCATAAAGCTCCGTCATTCCAGGAATATCGTACATGTCGGAAAGATTCAGCAATGACCGTATTCTTTCCCTCATCGCGTCGGACGAGCGCTCGGAGCCATAAATCATTTTCTTGAGTTTAACTCTATCCTTGAGGCCTCTCTTTTCGACCTCTTCTGCCAACAGCAGCCCCATTGAGGCTGTGCAGCACATGACGGTGCTGCCAAAATCAGCAAGAAACTCCATCTGCATCTCAAGATTCCCTGGCCCAGCCGGCACAGCCACTGCGCCGAATTTCTCGCAGCCAAGCTGGAAACCGACTCCAGCCGTCCACACTCCGTACCCGACGCATATCTGGACGCGATCTTCAGGCGTGAGGTCCGCCATTTCGTAACATCGTGCAAACATGTGCGCCCAGTCGTCAATATCCTTCTGTGTGTAGCAAAGCACTTTTCGTTTTCCCGTGGTCCCGGAGGAAGCGTGCAAACGAACCACGTGCGTCATGGGCACGCTGAGCAAGGGGAATGGATATCCTTCTGCCAAGTCGTTGGATGAGGTGAACGGGAGTCTCTTGATATCGTCCAAGCTCCTTATATCCTCAGGCCTGACCCCTGCGGTCTCTAACTTTTCACGATAAACTTCCGATCCTCCGTAGGCATGTTTCACGGTCCACTGGAGACCCTTTAACTGGATCTCTTCCAGCTCTGTGCCGGATTTGTAGGCAGGCATAAAGGTTTTCATCGGGCTGCTCCATCTGGTATCGAAGCCCTGAGTTTACCAGTTTGGGCCTCGTTAACAACAAATGTCTGAGGATTGATGGATACACCGTAGTCCCTGTCAGCGGATTCTAAAGAAATAACCCCGTTGCGAACTTCCTGGGCCACCTTTTCCTTGGGCCTTAGCAAAGGATTGCCGTATCCGCCACCTCCTCCTGCCTGCTGAAAATAAATAGTTCTTTTGGGCACGTCCTCTACAAGATCTTTGGTCGTGCACAGATAGTGTCGGCCGTCCGGATATGTGAGTTCGATTTTGTTCAATGTTCCCTGCATTCCCCCTTGCGCGCCTCGAGAGGGTTCCACGTCGCCATCACCGAAGGTGACTAGCTTGGTATGGTCGGACCCAATTTCGAATTCGGTCTCGACCCCCAGACCTCCACGCCATTGTCCCGGCCCGGCCGAGTCCGTCCAGTATTCGTGCCTCAGGAGCAGGTGCGGAGTCTGCTGCTCAAACATCTCGTAATCCTGGTCCAAAACTCCGCCGGATGCGTCAATCATACCTATGTGATCGTAGCCGTCCACGCCTTTGATTGCCCCGGATCCCCCTTTAAGACCCATGAAGCCGATGTCGACGTATGGAGTTCGTTTTCTGGGATCCATACCGGTAGTAAGAGAACATAGCAGTTCATTCCATTCCGCTGTTACCCTGTCAGGTATCACAGGGCCAAGCGCCCTCATGATGGCATCCGCGTTGTTGGGGCAAAGGTGATTGCCGTATGTGGTAGCCGCAGGATAAGCGGCGTTCAGTATGGTACCACACGGAATAATGATCTTGACCGGCCGTACCATACCATCGTTGTGCGGAATGTCCGGGTTTACCATTTGCAGGAAAGTAAGAATGGTGGCCGAGGCGCTGGATGTGTACGTACCGTTGACAAAGCCCGTGGTCTGAGGATCGGTTTCGGAGTAGTCAAAACAGATCTCGTCGTCATCCACCGTTATCTTGACTCTTATCTCATACTTTGATCCTGGATGTTTCCCATCAAAATAGCAGGTGGATTCACCGCAATAAACACCCTTGGGGATGGTGCGTATCTCGTTGCGCATCATTTTTTCCGTGGAATCGAACAGATACTCCTTGTGTGCCTCGAAGGATTCCATGCCGTAACGCTCTATAATTCTGAGCAAGCCTCTCTCTCCCACGACACAGGAGCCGATTTCAGCACGCATGTCTTCGGCAACAATGTCCAGCCTGATGTTGGCAAAAATCAATTCCCAGACGTCTTTCCTCAGTTTGCCTTTCTCATAAACCTTAACCGGAGGAATACGGAGGGCCTCCTCCCAAACTTCCGTAGCATTGGGATTGTACCCGCCTTGGACAGCACCACCGATGTCGGCCTGATGTCCCTTACAGGCTGCCCAGCCCACAAGAACTCCGCCCGCAAAAATGGGCTTGTATGCAGCCACGTCGTTGTTCTGGTTTCCCATTGAGAAAACGTCATTGTGAAAGATTACGTCGCCAGGATAAATTTCATCGCCGAAATAATTCACGATATATTCGCACACCGGCCCCAGAGAAAATGACAATATAGGCAAATTCTCCGTCTGTTCCAACATCTTACCCTTGGCGTCGTAAAGACCGGTAACGAAGTCTTTTGCCTCACAGAGGATCGGAGATCTGGTCGTCATCGTCAGAGCAATACTCATCTCCTCCGTAATTGACTTGAGACGCCTTTGAAGGATCGACACAAGCACTTTATCGATCTTAGGTTTCACGACAAGATCCTCCTTTTAACATCTTCCTCGAGATTCTTAAGGTACATTGTGAAACTGCCGTAACGGTCGGTGAGAACGTTGAATTCCGGTGCGACAAATGTTGTCGTGTTCACCTGCTCGATGATTGCCGGTCCCTCCACCCGGTTTCCGAATTGCAGGGCCAGCCCGTCAAACACCGCAACTTCTCGAAATGTCTTTTGAATGGGAAGGTAAACGTTGCGACCTTTCTTGTAAGCTCGGGAAGGATCTTCTCCGGAATATTCCTGCTTCTGAAATTCCGGCTTCTCAGTCCTACCGATACATACCAGCCTCATATTGATGAGTTCCACATAAGTTCCGTGGTCTTCAAGGGAGTAACCGTACAGGGCATTGTGAGCCGGATGGAATCTCCGAGCCATACTTTCGATGTCGAATCTATCCACTTCCTGGGCGGTCACTTCGACTTCCACCTCGTGGTACTGTTTTACATACCTGAGATCCAGAGAGTATCGGTATTCGATGTCGGATTCCCGCATCCCTTCAGAAATGAGAAGTTGTTTTCCCTCCCGCTTCATCTCGTCAAACAGCCGCCCGAATACCTGGGGATCTGCATCATGCAGGTTCACTGCATAGGTTCTGACGAAGTTATGTTTGAGATCCGACATAAGCATTCCGGCAGCACAAAAAATCGAGGACTCTCTCGGAACAATCAGGACAGGGTTCTCCAGTTCCAGGGCGATCATACAAGAATGATTGGGGCCTGCGCCTCCCGCAACGACAAGCGGAAAATCTCTCGGGTCCTGTCCGTGCTTGACCGCGACTTCACGTACGGCCGCGGCCATATTCACGTTAATGACGCGATACATACCCGCGGCAGCCTCGTACAGATCATAACCCATTTGTTTCGCAATTTTTTCTTGAATCGCCTTCTCGGCCAGGTGACGGTGGAGAGGCATGCGGCCGCCTGCGAAAAAGTCAGGGTCGAGATATCCCAGCACCAGGTCTGCATCAGTACATGCCGGATTCTCCCCCCCAAGACCGTAGCACGCCGGGCCGGGATCGGACGATGCGCTCTGCGGCCCCATCCTCAAAAGACCGCCTTCGTCTATCCAGCCGATTGAGCCTCCACCCGCTCCAATGGTCACCACGTTCAGCATGGGAAGGGCCAACCTCAGCCGGTTGATCTCTCCTACAGTGGTGGTAAAGGCAACGGCATCTTTGATCAAAGCGCAGTCAAAGGAAGTGCCTCCCATATCCATTGTTATGCAGTCCCGGTAATCTTGAATTCCCGCATAGACTATACCGGCCACAGGGCCCCCCGCCGGTCCGGATAACAATGTGGTCGCGGCATGGTCCATAGCGAACTTGGGAGATATGACCCCGCCATTTGACTGCATGATCAGGAGCACGTTTGGGAAACCCGCGTCATCGAGCTTCTTGAGGAGGCTCGCCAAATACCTCTTTAGAATCGGCCCGACGTAGGCGTTCAGAACCGTTGTGGATACCCGGTCATAAAAGCGTATGGAGGGAAGCACTTCAGCGGAAACTGAAACGTAAGCGTCAGGCATCATGTCTCGGAGGATCCGGGCAGCCTTTTCCTCGTGATCCCGGTTTGCAAAGGAGTTCATAAAGCATATTGCAACCGCTTCTATGCCTTCCTTGAGAAGGAACTCCGCTTCAGATCGTGTTCCCTGTTCGTCCAGAGGAGAAATCTCATTTCCGGAATAGTCAAGTCTCCCGGAAATAGGACGTCGCAGATAGCGAAGAACAAGGGGGGTCACATTTGTAAAGCGGTTATTATACTGTTCTTCCCGTATGCCACGCCGCATCTCCAGGGCGTCCCTGACGCCATTGGTAGTTAGAAGACCTGTTTTCGCTCCGCTGTAAGTCAACACCGCATTGGTAGTCACGGTGGTGCCGTGAACAATGACATCAACTGAGGCAAGAAAATCTCTCAACAGCATCCCTTCGTCCCTTGCCATCTCGGAAATGCCTTGCATGGTTGCGATGGAAGGGTCTTTCGGGGTCGAAAGCACCTTGTAAGTGCGTGATTGTCCGTCAGAGCGGGTTAGCAGGAAATCCGTGAACGTCCCTCCTACGTCTATTCCGATCTTGAAATTCATGGCACCCTCTTGACCGTTGAAGGAAGAATTCAACGTAATATTAGTAGCTAATGTGATGTCAGATACTAGGAAAAAAAGCGGGCTTTGTCAACGCCGTTCAGTGGCGCGTTTGAGGGTTTTGTCTTTTTCTGACGTGCAAATAGTGAGGAGCAGGTTTTCGAGGATGGTTTGTGGAGAAGAATACCCCAATTTCGAAGACTTGAACATAATATCCGCTTCCAGGATGCCTTCCATAATGCGCACGAGCTTTTCGAGGGGAAACTTCTGAGCGTCCCTGAGATAAAGATATAACGGGTAATCCTTCATGCTGATAAGGTTATGCTTGCCCCTTTCTCCAGACTTGGGATTGTTTTCTCGTATCTTTTTGACCACGGAACTGAACGAATCATAGGACATACCTTGTTTCCAGGAGGACCGAAAAACAGTGAAAAGGAGTTCACGGGCCACCAACAGCCTTCGGAATTCGGTCGTAATCGCGGCCAATGTCTGTAGCGGATGGGCCACAATCTTCAAATTGTGGTGAAGCGCCGGGAGACATCGGTTCAAATCGGCAGTCCTAATGGCATTCGTCAGTTCAAAGAACGCTTCCTCGTGAAAATCGCCGAAGACCAATTCCACGTCCTGCGCGCTTATCTGGTCCCGACTGCCCACATACGTGACCAGCTTATCCAACTCACCGTGCAGCCTCCTGAGTTCCTTCCCGGAAAGGGCAAACATTCTATCCAGCGCCTCCCGAGACATGGATTTTCCCGCCCTCGCCAACACATCGCGAACTCGCCGGTCAAAAAAAGACCTGTCCAAAGAGACGCCTGATTTGTCCTCAAACAGCGAACACTCAACGACGCGCCCTCTTTTCTCAAGCGCTTTGTATACCTTCTTTCTCTTGTCCGCCGCAATAGCAGTGAAAATGAGAACCGTTTCCTCGGGAAACGCAGACTGCAACAAATCCTCCAGGAGGCCTTCGCCGGAACCACTGGGCAAGGCCCTACCCTCCTCGACCCAAGCCTGGGCAGCCATAGCCAGCGCTTCTCTGTCCTCTGGAAGGACTGGATGGCCTGCTGACTCATCAATCCAATCGGTGCCCGCCTCTACCTCGCTCGAGTCAACTCCGGCGACAATGAGCAATTGTGCGACAGTCCTCACCGCGGTCTTCCTGTCTCCGGTTCTCCACGCCTCCAATGTCTTACTCAAAAGCTTTTTCTGGTCGGTCCTGCCCATAAAAAGAGAGGTTTGCTCTACCACTATCACGCGAGTTCCGCCAAAAAGAGAAGGTGTCAGAACGAGTGCAAAGAGATCGGACAGGTCCAGAGTGTTTCCATCCAGAACAATCAGATTGGTTTCCCTGAGTTTTTCGTCCAGAAGATTTGAAACAAGGGTTTGGACTTGTTCCTTCACAAGGAACTCATCCCCGAAAAAAAGATACAGGGACTCGCTTCCTTGTCGATTTTTCTCAATGGATTCTTTCTTGATCATGTTCAGAGTATCTATCCAGAAAGTCAGGATCTTAAACTCCGGGATCGCCTCGTCCGCGGCGCCCCTTCAAAACCTCAGGACATGCCTGCATTGGCTGACCCGCCAATAAAAAAACACCCCGGGGCATGCTTGGATTCTATAGTAAAAAGCCTCGACTTCAAGGTCGATTTACACAGGAGGACAACAATAAATGAGGCAGAAAACTGACTGTATCGAATGTTTCAGAAGCTTTTCTTACTTGGGTTCAATCTTCTCTTTTGAAATTTCAGTAGGCCCTGTCTGAGTCGGGCTCGGGGGCTCGTCTTCCATTTCCATACTTTTCTTAAAGGATTTGATCCCCTTTCCCAGACCGCCCATGATTTCCGGAATTCTCTTGCCTCCGAACACCATTACTACGATGAGCAGTATCAGTATCAATTCCCACGGACCAGGCATCATGGGGCTTTCTCCAGACCCTTCGAGAAAGGATCTTTTTTTTTGAACTTTCCGACCGACGCGTAGTCAGTATAAGTAAATTAGCCGTAATCGTCAATAAGGATTTGCGTTGCTAAGGCGCGCGGATTTCGTCGGCAGTGTCGGATTCAGGACAGTCTCAAAATGGCCCGGTAGCATGATAACCTTGGTGAACTACACTGACTGACTGTCGGAAATCGAACACTTGCCATTGGAGCCCGATGACCCGTGGCACGGATAACTGACTAATATCAGTACTATAATTGCATATCGCCGAGAACTGGCACTTTGGTTGCATACATGGAGGGTATGAAAAACAAAAAGGAAGGCAGCATGAGCCAAAGTAACGAAAATCTCGAAAAAAAACCTGAGCGGCAAGAGGAAGTCATATCAACCCTTATTAATCCGATTCACGTTTTCTCAGGGGCCGTGTCCACGAGGGACTATATATCTGCGCAGAAACAATTGTTGCGAGATTTTGGAGAGGACATTTATTTCAATTGGCAGCTCGAAATTCTGCATGCTGAAATTGCTTCCATTATAGAAGAAATAAAGCTTGAGAACAGTGGTCCGATACCAAATACCACCGTGGTGGGCCAAGCATAAGCCTTTTTCGTAGCGCAAACTTAATCAAGAAAAAGATGGGAATAATTTATTATCAAGAAAGCTTCTTCTCTGTCTCTCTGAGCGAGGGTCTCCGCGATGGAGGAAAAGGACGGTGTAAAGGCGGATAATTAATGAATAACTTTTGATCGCTCCGTTTTACACCAACAATACGCCAAAAAAACCGGGAACTTGAAAGTTTCCGGTTTTTTTTCGGTCTCACCGGACCCGCATGGAGAATGTTTGATTGTCTTGTAACGAAAGTTTAGGATAAGCCATGCTAACGTCGTGCCGGCCGTAATTGATGCCGGGCAGCACTGGCTATAATTCTCCAGACTTGACCCTACCCCCTATAATCCCACGACTCGCCCAAGTCCCTCAGCGGTACGACCCGGATGTTTTCCGCCAGCCGATAGGAAGTTTTTCCAGGATAAACCACCCATAGGCCGGAAAGCCCCAAGACTTCCATGGCAGTCTTCATCGACCTGGTGACCCTTGGAGCGTCCGCATACTTGAACTCCACTCCCCAGGTCTTGCCCCCTTTGTGCCAGAGCAAGTCCAGTTCCATGCCGGAATGAGTATTGAAAAAATAGAGTTCCTGATCCGGTTTGTCCAACATCCTGCACACCGATTCCAAGGCAAAACCTTCCCAAGATGCGCCCAGCTTGGGGTGGGTAAGCAACTGATCCAATGCCTCAATGGACTGCAAGGAGTGAAATAACCCCGAATCCCTCAGATAAATCTTCGGCCGTTTCACCAATCGTTTTCCGATGTTGGCGCTCCACGGCTGAAGCACCCGTATCATGAAGGTTTGCTCCAAAATCTCACAATATCTTCGCACCGTGACATCTGACATCCCAAAGGACCTGCCGATTGCGGAGTAGTTGATCACCTGCCCATGGTAATGGCTCAACATGGTCCAAAAGCGACGCACCGAACGAACCGCAATACTCATGCCCAACTGAGGAATGTCTCTCTCTACAAAAGTTGAGATGTAACTCTCTCTCCACAGATCACTTTCAGCGTCAGTCTGAGCACTGTACGATCTTGGAAGCCCCCCCCGCAACCACAAGAGCTTGAGGTTTTCATGTCCTACATCTGAAAGCCTGAGGCCGCCGAGCAAAAAGTAGAAGATTCTCCCTGCAAGGGATTCCGCGCTCTGCTTCAACAGGTCCGGTGAAGCGCTTCCGAGAATCAGGTATTTCTGGGAAGGCTTGTCGTCCACGAGATACCTGAGCAGTGGAAACAGGTCCGGCGTCCGTTGAATTTCATCTATGACAATGAGGCCTTCCAGATCTTCGAGGGCCAGTTGAGGTTGTTCCAGTGCAGCCGCATCCCTTGGATTCTCAAGATCAAAGTAGTGATTATAGGCCAAGGTTTTGGCCAGAGTGGTCTTGCCGCATTGCCTGGGGCCGAGAATAGCGGTTACAGGGAAGAGAGAGATGAGTTTCTTTACGTCTTGGGAGTCCTTTTTTCTTTGAATGAAGTTCATGCAGGCGAGCTTACCGCGCTAATCCTGAAATATCAATCCCACGCTTCGAGATATCATACTGGAGATTCTGAAAGACGTCCCTACAATTCAAACTTGACCTTTCCGCCATATTCCTTGATATTCCTTAATAAGAGAGACGGAGGACGAACCACCGCCGCCGATCCATGTCGTATTATATGAAGATGACAAAATAGCCTCGGAGAAAATTCTTTTTTTTTACGCTGAGCCAGAACTGAAAAGCGCGGCACTCATTGATGCTTGATGCCCAGGATGCGGTAGGATCAAAAAGTGCTCAGGTACTCATGCATGGATCTGGCCGCCTTTCGGCCCGCACCCATGGCCAGGATAACGGTTGCTGCACCTGTAACAACGTCTCCTCCCGCCCAGACCTTGTCCATGGACGTCTTACCGGTCTCTTCATCAGCCAGGATAGTACCGTTCTTCCTCGTCTTCAGACCGGGCGTGGTGGCGGAAAGGAGCGGGTTGGGACTGTTTCCGACCGCGCAGATGACAGCGTCTACTGAAATCTTGGTATCAGAACCCTCGATAGGAATGGGTCTTCTCCGCCCAGAGGCATCCGGTTCGCCCAGCTTCATCTTGAGGCACTCCATCTCTCTCACCCACCCGTTGTCATCGCCAATATATTTCGTAGGAAGAGTCAACAGGTCGAAAACAACACCCTCTTCCTCAGCATTTTCGACCTCTTCCAAGCGTGCAGGCAACTCCTCCCTGGACCTCCTGTAAACAATCCTGGATTCCGCACCTAGCCTTAAAGCCGTTCTGGCGCAATCCATGGCAACGTTTCCACCTCCGACAACGACCACTCTCCTGTGTTGTTTTATCGGCGTATGGTAATCCGGGAACAGGAAGCCCTTCATAAGGTTCATCCTTGTGAGATACTCATTTGCCGAATAAACGCCATTGAGGTTTTCCCCCGGGATGTTCATGAACCAGGGGAGTCCGGCACCCGCGCCGATAAACATGGCGTCATATTCTTCAAGTATGCTTTCCGTGGATCTGGTCCGGCCAACCACAAAGTCCGTCACCATCTCCACACCAAGACTTCGCATATATTCGACTTCCCTGTTCACGATAGCCTTGGGAAGCCTGAATTCAGGGATGCCGTAGCTCAAGACGCCCCCCATCATGTGCAAAGCCTCAAATATGGTTACCTGATGTCCCAGTTTTATCAGATCGCCTGCCACGGTCAGCCCGGCGGGTCCGCCGCCTACCACTGCCACTTTCCTTCCCGTAGATCGCGCTATTTCGGGCTTTCTCATTTCCCCTTGACTGGCTTCCCAATCAGCCAGGAAGCGCTCGAGGCGACCTATGGCAATCTGTCCCCCTTTCTTCCCCAGAACGCATCCTCCCTCACATTGCTCCTCCTGTGGGCAGACACGACCACACACGGCAGGGAGCACATTTTTTTGCTTGAGAATTCCCGCCCCTCGGGAAAAATCTTTCTCTGCTATGCACTTGATGAATCTGGGAATCTCTATCTCAACCGGACATTTTGACATGCACTTTGGTTTTCTGCACTGGAGACATCTTTTTGCTTCTTCTACTGCTGTTTCATCGAGATAACCCAGCGCTACTTCGTTGAAATTATGCCTACGCACCTCAGGTGTTTGTTTGGGCATTTCCCTTCTGTTCAGGTCCAGCTTCTTGCGTGCTGTTTCATCCATGAGACATTTTCCTGGCAATTGCAGAATGCTCTTCGCATCTGCTCGTTCTCAGAGGAACAACTTCTTCGGACATGTACATTTTACGGCGCTGCAACAGTTCCGGCCAATCAACTTCGTGGCCGTCAAAGTCAGGGCCGTCCACACAGGCGAATCTCGTCATTGATCCCACGGTTACACGACACACGCCACACATGCCGGTGCCGTCGATCATTATGGGATTCAAGCTGACGACGGTCTTGATGCCCAGGGGTCGGCTCACATCCGATCCCCTCTTGAGCAGGAAGGTACAGCCATTTATTATGATGCGGTTTATGGGGTCTTGTGAGGTTGAGATTATCTCTGCAAGTCTTCCCACGTGTCCCCGCAGGCCCTTGGTTCCGTCTCGGGTGATCTGGACAAGCCTGTTGGAAACGTCCCTGAGTTCTTCCTCCCAATAAAAGAGATATGAACTCCTCGCCTCCATCACCGTAATGACAGTGTTTCCAGCCTCCCGAAGGGCCCTGGCTATGGGGAAAATGCTTCCAATCCCGTAGCACCCTCCCAGGCACAGGACTGTACCATAGCTATCGATTTCTGTCGGGTTTCCCAGAGGTCCTACCACGGTCGGGATAGTCATTCCTGCTTGAAGAGAGGCCAGCCTGGCAGTGGTAAACCCCACGTTCATGAAAACTATGGTCAGGGTCCCTTCTTCCGCATCCCAGTTGGAGACTGAAAGTGGTATTCTCTCACCATCCTCCGAGGCCCGCAAAATCACGAACTGGCCCGGCATCATCCGGCGTGCAACTGCCGGTGCCTCTACTACCAAAAGGTGCATATTGGGCACCAGCATCCTGGTCGCTATTACCCTAAACATCTTTTTTCCTTATTCTCACTTGACACGGGTTCGGTCTAGGGAACTCATCCATCGGGACAGTTACACGGAGAATTCCTCGCCGCTGTGACTTCACGATTTTGGCAGTCCACACTTTCTCAAAAGTATCTGATATGACCACTACCTCATCGCCGTCAGAGATTCCTTCTCCTTGGGCATCTTCCGGATTCACTTCCACTACCCCATCTGCGAACAATTTCCTGGCTCCCTCTACCCAGGCGGAAAGAGCGAAGCCTCGGTAACTGTGCTCAATCATTGAAGCAGTCAGCATAAGCGGAAAATCCCGACGTCGTTCTTTCAGCTCACGCGACTCCCATGCACGGGTGCGAAAGTTTCCTTCCACAGATATTGGACCGGCCTTGCGTTCCGGGTTTTCGAAGTCTCCAAAACCCTCGACAAGGCCGGCTATCTCGCCATGGATTTCGCGGGCGTTTGAAAATTCAAACCCGCTCTTGCCCATCTTTTGTGCAATCCAGCAAAGTATCTGCCAGTCAGGTTGGGCCTGACCCGGTGGTTCCACAGCCTTTCTCGTCCCCTGAACACGTCCCTCACCATTGATGAATGTGCCGTCAGCCTCGGAAAAAGCTGCTGCAGGAAGCACAAGATCAGCCTCAAATGAAGAATCCGGCGGATAAATGTTTTGAAATATTAAGAAATCAGAAGGTGGCCTGCTCCTGGACGGTATTTCTCCCACGAGGTAGACGACCTCCATGTTGGGTTCACTCCACAGAGCCTCTCCGGTCCATAGATCGGGAAGACTTGCTGGATCAAAACCCCATTTGGTTTTCAACTCTTCCAATCTGCCGGGATTGTGGATAGAAAAACCGCCTGGCAGAATTTCAGGGTAAGTCCCCATAAGAACTGACCCGACCAGATTATTGTGGACCGGCAAAATGACAATACCGGCCCCAATACTTTGAGCCAACTCTTTTACGTTCTCAAGAATCCGTGAACTCTCATCGTACATCAGGAATTCAGAACCCAGTAAAATCACTGGAGAATAGGCTTGTCTCAACATTTTTGCCACGTCCGAAGCCTGCTGCCCGGAACATCCCGCATCCTCTTCCGACCATGGCTCGGGAGCTGTAGTTTCGTCTTTGTTGATCAGATTTGAAATCGCCCGCAATAGACCGGCTTCCATCCCAGGCAACGGTCGAATCCATATATCTGAAATTATTTCAAGATTATGGTAATGTGGGTGAATTGAGATTACTTTTGCTCCTCGCTTGATCGCATTGCGCAGTTGCACACCGACAACGGATCTCCCGAACCTGGTATCCAAACCGATGCACAGTATGGTCGAGGCTTTCTTGACGTCGGACACGGCACCGCTCAGCCCCATAAGTTTCAGATAAGAGTTGAAGCCGGGACCATAGAACAGTCTTGCAGTCGTATCAATGTGATTGGACCCCATAACGAGCCGAGCAAATTTTTGTGCGACGTACAAATCTTCGTTGCAGCAATTGGGTGAGACAAGCATGGCAAAACGTTCCGGGGAGCAGGCTGAAAGTTTTTCCGCTGCCAAGTTCACAGCTTCTTTCCACCCAATGTCCAACCTGTGACCGTCTTTTACTTGATAAGGACTCTTGAGACGTCTGTGGTTGTTTACGAGTTCCGTGACGCAGAACCTGCCCTTAACGCAGAGCTGTCCTTCGTTCACAATGGGATCACCTGCCGGCAAACTGCCAATGATTTCTCCCTCTTTTACCTGGAGGTGCATCCGGCAACCTACTCCACAGAAGGGACATGTGGTGGTCGTGTATCGGTCCGGCTTTCCTTTCCACTTGTTTGCTTTCTCTGCGAGAGCCCCGGTAGGACAAGCGACCACGCAGTCTCCACAGAATTCGCACCCCGCTTCCAGATGAGTTCGATGATAGGCCGGGCCAATAATCATGGCAGGTCCCCTGTCTTTGAAAGCCAGAATGTCGGCTCCTCGCACCTCTTTACAGATTCGTACGCATCTTCCACACAAGATACAAAGGTTGTAGTCGCGGTCGTAGAAGGGATCTATCTTTTCTACTTCGAAATCGCGATATCTGATGGGGTAGTCGATTGACTTGAGCCCTGATTTCTCTACGACGTGCTGGAGTTCGCAGTGGCCGTCACTCGGGCAGTATCTGCAGCCGGTTGTCAGGCCGACCTTACGAATAGTCCCCATGTACTGCCGGCATTCGTCCTTTTCGTCGCAGATCAGACAACTGGAGGGATGTTCACTCAAAACCAGACGGAGTATCTCCCTCCTCTGTTCCTGTATTCCCGGCGAATCAGTTCTTATTGTCATTCCGTTTTCAACCGGGGTAGTGCAGGCAGTGGGGAAGCCTCGCATTCCGTCAACCTCTACAATGCAAACACGGCAACCCCCGAAGGGAGTCAAATCTTTGTGGGCGCAAAGGGTCGGAATATAGATATTATTCTTTCGCGCCACATCCAGGATGGACTGACCGCGCTCAGCGGTTAACTCTCGTCCATCCACATTTATGGCAACGGTCGACGCAGCTTCATTCATGTGTAACTTCGCCTCTGGGACTGATCTTGACGGTGTCGCCTGCTATGGCGTCGCGACGGCACACCTGATAACATGCACGGCATTTTATGCATTTGGAAAGGTCCAGATTGTGGACCTTTGCCTTGAGTCCAGTTATGGCGCCGGTAGGGCAGGCAGCAACGCACCGTTGACAGCCAGTACATCTTTCCGGGATAACTCGGTATTCTACGAGGGCACTACAGACACTGGCCGGGCAACTCTTATCGAATATGTGGGCCTCATACTCATGGCGAAAATACCGAAGGGTGGTCAGTACCGGGTTGGGAGCGGTCTGTCCCAAGCCACATAGAGCGTTGGTCTTGATCGTTTTGGCCAGGTTTTCCAGTTTTTCAATATCGCCTTCCTCGCCTTTTCCCTCTGTGATGCGAGTGAGTATCTCCACCATTTGCGTTGTTCCAATACGGCAAGGTACGCACTTTCCGCAGGACTCCTCTTGGGTGAAGTTGAGGAAGTAACGAGCCACATCGACCATGCACGTGTCGGTGTCCATCACAATCATTCCACCAGAGCCCATGATCGAGCCTGCCTTGGCAAGCGTGTCATAGTCAATGTGCAGGTCCAGCATATCCTCGGGAATACAGCCTCCAGAAGGTCCCCCGGTCTGAACAGCCTTGAACTTCCGTCTGCCCTTGATGCCGCCTCCGATGTCATAGATTATCTCTCGCAGCGTGGTGCCCATAGGCACTTCTACCAGCCCGGTGTTGCTGATTTTGCCTACCAGCGAAAATATCTTTGTTCCCTTGCTCGTCTCCGTTCCAATATTGGAATACCAGTCAGCTCCCCTACTGATGATCTGGGGGACATTTGCCCATGTTTCCACATTGTTGATCGTGGTCGGTTTTCCCCACAAGCCGGCCTGAGTTGGAAAAGGCGGCCTGGGTGTGGGAAAAGCTCGCCGGCCTTCAATCGATGCCATGAGCGAGGTCTCTTCACCGGAGACAAACGCCCCAGCTCCCTGGAACACCTGAATGTCGAGCGAAAAGTCGGAACCGAGGACTGATTCACCCAAGAATCCGTATTCCTTCGCCTGCTGCAAAGCTATTTTCACATTCCTTATAGCGATGGGGTATTCCAGCCGAACGTAGACATATCCCGCCGACGCGCCTATGGCGTAAGCGCCTATGATCATGCCTTCTATGACACTGTGAGGATTGCCTTCCAACAAGCTTCGGTCCATGAACGCGCCCGGATCTCCCTCATCGGCATTGCATATAATGTATTTCATGTCGGAAACACTATTACGGCACATCTCCCACTTTCTGCCCGTGGGAAACCCGGCTCCACCTCTTCCCCGTAAACCTGAAGCCTTGATCTCGTCGATAACTTGATCGGGTGTCATGTCACGAAGGACTTTCGCCAGGGCCTGATAACCTTCCAAAGCGATGTAGTCTTTTATGTCTGTTGGATCTATCAGCCCATTATGAGCAAAGATGATGCGTTTCTGCTTCTTGTAAAAGGGGACATCCTTCTCGTATATAACCTTCTGAGTCGTCTTCGGAACAGTGTAGAGGAGTCTCTCAACAACACGATTATTTGCCAGCGTTTCCTCGACGACCTCAGATACATCTTTCACCGTCATCCTTGAATAAAAAATACCTTCCGGATGGATGACCACTATGGGGCCCTTTTCGCAGAGGCCGTGACATCCCGTAGTCCTGATCACAACTGATTGTTCGAGACCTTGCTTGCGGATCTCATCTGTTAAGGCGACCACAATCTCGGACGACCCTTGAGCAGTGCAACCTGTTCCCCCACAAACAGTTATCAACGATTTCCGCCCTGCTCTCGATTGCAGAATCTCAGATCTGATTTCTTCCAGCCGGTGAAATTGGACTTTGCTGTTCATGTTCCGACGCTGCCTTCCTGCCCGTACTGGGAGCGGAACTTCTCGATGAGTTCTTCGACGTCCTTGACCAGCACTTGTCCACGATATACTCCACCGAACACGACAACCGGACCCAGTGCACAGGCGCCAACACAATTGACGGTTTCAAGAGAAAACAGTTTGTCCTCTGTCGTTTGGTCAGGCTGTATGTGAAGCTTCCGCGTGAACCCGGCAAGGATGTTGGGCGCACCCCTCACGTGGCACGCTGTTCCCATACAAACCTTCACGACACATTTCCCGGATTCGACGAACTTGAACTGCCTATAGAACGAGGCCACACCGAAAATTTCATTCTCGGAGATTTTCAGCCTATTTGAAATCACCTTGAAGGCTTCTTCCGGAATATATCCCAGTTTTTCCTGAACCCCCTGCAGGATGCCGATCAGATGTCGGCGGTCACCCCCAAATCCGGAAAGTATTTCCGTGTACGGGGCCTCGGGGTGATACGATTCCCCACAGGAGTTCATTTCAGTCCCTTGTTCCATATTATTGTTCCTCTGGTGCGATTCGTCCTGGGCGATTGCCGCCTGGAGCAAGCACGTAATTTCTTTTGAATGAATAATTGAGCACTAAACGAAACATTGGCCACATATTGTCTGATTATCACTTATTTAAGCCATGTTATTCGATTCGCACAGTGTTTGGAAAAGCATGGTGCCAATATTTAGTCAAACCTGTTTTTCATTTTTTGTCAAGAGGTTAATGCTACTATGGCCGACGATTCTTGAAAGGATGACCTAATGGAGCCGGCAATAAGAGTCGTAGCTCTTGCTGGAGCCATTTAGAGCACTTTTTTTAACTTGATCCGGCTTGACAAGCAATTCATCTGCGTGAATAATAATGAGGCTTGGACGACTCTGCCGGGGTTCTCGTGAATAGAGAAACTACGAATCGGAATATGTCGAGGATGTTGCGAACAATCATGGCTCTATGACGTAAATTCCCCCTAAGTTGCGGAACTTCTCGTCCCAGTCCAAACCATATCCCACCAAGAACCCGTCATCAATCCTAAATCCATAGTAATCCAAATGAACATGCTTTTCTCTGCGAGCAGTCTTGTCAATCATGGCGGCGATCTTCAAGGATTTCGGATTACTCAATTCAATACGCCTGCGGTATTCACTCAGGGTAAGTCCTGAATCAACAATGTCGTCGACAAGAATAACGTGACGATCTTTGACGGGTATACCCACATCCATGATCACCTTGAGTTCACCGCTGCTAACGGTGGCTGTGCCATAGCTGGAGATCCTTGCAAAGTCGATTTGGCAAGGCAGGGATAGACTCCGGGCCAAGTCCGCCAAAAAGACGAATGACCCCTTAAGTATTCCAATCAGCAGCAGATTGCCCTCGGGACAGTCCTCTGAGATCTGTTTGCCCAATTCCTGCACTCTTGCACCAATCGCATTCGCGTCATACAGCATCCTCTTTTTCACGTGTTCCATGTTTCACCCTTTCTGTTGAGCAGGAGATTTGACCAATCGGGCGTCTGGGTGTTACCAGCGGCTCATAGCCCCGAAGTGCAAGTCATCATGCAAGCCCGCGGTCAATAGAGTATAGGCCCTGGAAGCAATCATGGCTGCATTGTCCGTGCACAAAGCCACAGAGGGGAAAATTGGCTCGATTCCGCGGCGGGCGCCTTCCTGCCGCATCTGCTGACGCAACGCTCCATTTGCTGCAACACCTCCCGAGACAACGAGGCGGTCCACCCCGAACTTCTCCGCAGCCCTGAAGGCCTTCACTGCAAGCGTCTCGACAACCGCTTCCTGGAACGCGGCCGCGATTATTCGCATCTCCCCGGCAGCAGATTCGGAAAGTCCTTTCGGCACAAGTGGATGAAAGCTGCCTGTCCTGTCCGTGCGATGCCGGACCCCCAGGATCTGCTCTACCCGTCTCAGTACGGCAGTTTTGAGGCCTGAGAATGAAAAATCCAAGCTGCCCTTTTCCATGAGTGCTCTGGGAAATTTCAGAACGCCCGGATCTATCCCTCCAGCCAAATCCTCTATAATGGAGCCTCCCGGATATCCCAAGCCCAGAAGTTTGGCTACCTTGTCAAAAGCCTCCCCTGCCGCATCATCACGGGTCCGGCCGACGATTTCGATATCCAAAGGTCCATGAAGATGGTAGAGGCTCGTGTGTCCTCCTGAGACCACCATGCCGACAAAAGGAAATGTTATGTCCTTTCGCTCCAGGAAAGGGGCAAAAAGATGACCGTGTAAGTGGTTGACTCCGCATAGTGGACGATTAAGGGCCAATGCCATTCCTTTTGCCGCCCCTATTCCGACGAGAAGCGATCCTATCAGGCCCGGCCCCCTGGTCACTCCTATCCCGTCTATGCCTTTCGGGATTATGCCCGCGTCGTTCAGGGCACGTTCCAGCACGAGGGATATGGCCTCGGAATGTTTTCTGGATGCCAGTTCCGGCACAACTCCGCCGAACTCAGCATGTACATCGATCTGGGACACTACTACACTGGACAAGATTTCGGTCCCGTCACGAACCACCGCGGCCGCGGTCTCATCGCACGAGGTTTCTATGCCCAGGACCAGCATTCTGCTCACTCCAAGGCCTTCAACCGAGGTTTCCGGACTGAGCGAGGCTTCCTCCAGCCTCCTGCCTTTTCATTCTCGGAAAAATCTCCATAAACCAATTTTCAAGGTCATGCCAGCCGTTGAATTTTATTGTAACCGGTTTTTTTGAACGACGATTCCACGGCTGAAGCATCAGTCCGACCCCAAATCCTTCTGCCATATAATCATCAACGTGTCTGACATCGTCTTCAATTATAAAATCTACCTCGTTATCAGCCAGATAAATTCTTTTATCCCGATTTCCACCGGTGACCATCATTTCAGGAACTGAATGGTTCCATGGGAGGGCTTCAAGTTGCCTTTGAGCGGTCGCTGGGTCGGACCGCCCCGTGATGAATAGTAGCGGCTTTCCGTACGCCCTGTATATTCGTGACAGGGATTGAACAGCTCCATCGTACGCTTCAACCCGTGGTTGTGCGTACAGATGAGTAACGGCGTCATTCAAAGTTCGGGCGTCAAGACCCAGCGGTTCAAGCTCCCATGCGGCAAGGTCTTCAGGAGATATAGTGAGCCCCTTGGCTCTATTGATTGAATCCAGTATCACTTCAATCGACTTAAGTACTACTCCATCCACATCAAAGGCTATGTTCATTTCAAAGCGACTCCCAAAAGAAGTAATATCTATATCCTGGTCTCCCTGTGCCGACGATTAGACGCATTCCGAGAAGGTCCCTCCAGAAACGTATGGTCATGTCCATGTCGCCGATCACCATGGCCAAGTGGTTTATTCCTGTAAATCTCATCATCGTCTTCCCCTTTTGGCCTGGTGTTCGAATGTACTGTCGAATCATAGCATAGTTTCAAAAATTAGCCGCTTCCCGATTCCTATTGAAAAATTTCGCAAAAGGCTTGACAACCGAGGTAAGCACATGTATTTGTAACACTTTGGTATTCTTTCCGCCATGCCGCTGAACAAGTGGCTGCCAACAAGGAAAACAGTACTGAAGCCATTGGTAGTCGTTAAGTACAGTTCGACGCCGTCGCCGACGAGCAGTTGGGAAACGGTCGTTCTTTCTTCCCGGTGCTCCATCCATTCCGAAGGCAAGGGTGATGACACGAAGAGTTCAAACCCACGCCGGAAACTGGACAACAATCGGCTGACGTAAAAAGCTGAGCGGCCAGGTGAAAACCGGGTCTTCTTCGTTAAAAGGCCTGTCCGAACTTTAAGACAGCCTGAAATATTCGACAATAGGGAGCAGTAAGTCCGAATGCTGAAAGACTTGCTCGAAAAAAAAAGATCCCAAATAGTGAAACGCTGGTTGGAGCTTATTTTCGATACCTACCCTCCCGACAGCTCCAAGTTTCTCATGACTCAGGGAAACCGCTTTGCAAATCCGGTAGGTTCTACGATTTCAAACGCGGTGGAAAAACTGTACGACGGTGTCGTGCAGGGGGTGGATTCGCAGTCAGAGGAGATCTGTCTGCTTCTTGACGACATTGTCAGGATAAGAGCTGTTCAAGAGTTTTCGCCCGCTCATGCGGTCGGCTTCATTTTTCTTCTCAAGAGAGCAGTGCGAGAGGCCTTGGATCGGGAGATTCAGCACAATGAACCGGCTCGCGAATTGTTGACTTTTGAGTCCAGAATCGATAATTTGGCGCTGCTTGCCTTCGACATCTACATGCAATGTCGTGAAAGGATTTATGAAATTAGGGCAGCCGAGATCCGCAATCGGACGTCTCGGATTTTAGATAGAGCTTGTCAAAAATACGGGATGCCTCACGAATGGTGACATTCGCGAGACGAAAATAAAAAGGAGCAACATCAATCGAGGTGGTGGCATGAACGCATGGTCTTCCCTGTTCACAGCCCTGATCCTAGTGTTGGCGCTTGTCGTGATATCCTTCTTTGGGGTGGGAACGATAGGGTTGAGCACACTGTTCGGGGTTGTTATACCCTACGTGGCTATGGCCATTTTTGTCATTGGGTTTGTTTACCGCATTGTGCGATGGGCCATGGTGCCGGTTCCCTTCCGCATTCCCACAACCTGTGGTCAAGGGAAATCGCTTCCATGGATCAAAGCTGACAACCTGGAGAGTCCCTATAACACTTGGGGGTTGATCGCTAGGATGGCGCTGGAGGTCCTGCTTTTCCGCTCTCTTTTCAGAAACACGAAAGCTGAACTGAGAGACGGGCCGACGGTAACTTACGGTTCAGCCAAATGGTTGTGGCTTGCAGGCATTCTCTTTCATTACTCCTTTCTCACCATCATCATCAGGCACCTTCGATTCTTTATCGAACCGGTGCCCTCATTCGTGGTGCTTCTCTCAAGTGTAGACGGCTTCTTTCAAATTCTCGTGCCGACTTTTTTCCTGACGGACATAGCGTTTCTGGCCGCAGCCACGTATTTGTTCCTGAGAAGGGTTGCAATTCCTCAGATTCGCTACATTTCGCTGGTAGCAGACTATTTCCCGCTGTTTCTCATCCTGGGAATTGCAGTTTCCGGCGTGCTCATGCGGAATGTCTGGAAAGTGGATCTGTTGGGTGTGAAGGAACTGGCAATGGGGCTGTTCACGTTTCATCCAACGGTCCCAGCCGGTATCGGCCCCATTTTTTACGTCCATCTGTTTCTCGTCAGCGTTTTGCTCGTATATTTTCCCTTCAGCAAATTGATGCACGCGGGCGGAGTGTTCCTCAGTCCAACGCGAAACATGCTTAACAACAACCGAAGTGAAAGGTACATCAACCCCTGGAATTATCCGGTTAAGGTCCATACATACGAAGAGTACGAGGACGATTTCAGGGCCAAGATGAAAGAGGCCGGAATCCCGGTGGATAAGGAGTAACAATGTCACTGGATAAACTGCCTGATCCGCAAGGATTGATGAACATAGATTTGAAGCGCACTCCAGAAACGCCGTGGATGGACACCCCCGTCGATTTCCGAGAAGGGACTTACAGCTACCCTGGGGCGCCGAAAAAGCTTAAATACCTTGATCTTGCCAACCCCCGACAGTGGTCTCCAACCGATGAGGATTGGAAACTGCCCGACAACTGGCAGGAAATTATCCTTAAAGGATTCAAGGAACGGCTCGACAAGTACCGCTCCTTCCGACTGTTCATGGATATTTGTGTGAGGTGCGGCGCGTGCGCGGATAAGTGCCACTTTTTCATAGGATCGGGCGACCCAAAAAACATGCCTGTGCTGAGGGCCGAGCTGATCCGGTCTGTTTACAGAAACGACTTCACGTTACTCGGGAAAATGCTGGGGCGTTTTGCAGGAGCAAGAGAACTGACCATCGATGTGCTCAAGGAATGGTTCTACTATTTCTTCCAGTGCACTGAATGCCGCCGGTGTTCGGTTTTTTGTCCTTACGGCATAGATACAGCGGAAATCACCATGATAGGGCGAGAACTTCTCAACCTTGTGGGCTTGAATATCAACTGGGTAATCGAACCCGCTGCCAATTGTTTCAGAACCGGTAATCACTTGGGTATTCCGCCGCATGGACTTACCGACATGTGGGAGTTCATGACGGACGACATCGAAGACCTAACGGGTGTCAAGATTGATTTGCCGGTCAACAAGAAAGGCGCCGAAATACTCTTTGTAACACCTTCCGGAGATTATTTTGCAGACCCGGGCACATACACGTGCATGGGCTACATGATGCTGTTCCATGAGATCGGCCTTGATTATACGTGGAGCACCTACGCTTCGGAGGGTGGAAACTTCGGACTGTTCACTTCACATGAGATGATCAAGCGGCTCAACGCCAAGATCTATGCTGAGGCCAAGCGCCTGAAGGTTAAATGGATTCTTGGAGGCGAGTGCGGCCACATGTGGCGTGTCATTCACCAGTACATGGACACCATGAATGGTCCTGCGGACTTTCTCGAAGAGCCTGTTTCACCCATAACCGGGACAAAATTCGAGAATTCCAAATCAACCAAGATGGTCCATATCGCTGAATTCACTTCAGATCTCATCAAGAACAACAAGCTGAAGTTAGATCCCGGCAGGAACGAAAAATTCAGGGTCACTTACCATGACTCGTGCAACCCTGCCAGAGCTGCCGGACTCATGGATGAACCGCGATACGTCATCCAGAATGTCTGCAACAACTTCTTTGAAATGCCTGAGAATACCATCAGAGAGCAGACTTTCTGTTGTGGAGGCGGGGCAGGTCTCGGCAATGACGAGAACATGGAGATGAGAATGAGGGGTGGGTTCCCCAGGGCTAACGCGGTTCGGCATGTTCGGGACAAGCACGACGTGAACAGGCTGCTGTGCATGTGCGCTATCGACCGGGCTACGCTGACGGCCATGATGCACTACTGGGCCCCGGATGTAGAAGTCGGGGGAATTCACGAACTTCTCGCAAATGCCCTGATAATGGAGGGCGAGAACGAACGGACCCTCGATCTGCGTGGCGAACCCTTTAAACCGGACGGGGAGGAGGACGAGGATGTATAATTCTGGCAAGATAATCATAGGAATTATCATCTTTCTCGGTCTCATCGCGTATCCGTTTTGGCGCAACGCGGGAAAAGCCGCTACTCCGCCGAAACTCGAGGTTGGGACCCAGGAAAAACAGTGCGTGGAACCCACCCCGTACATGAAATCGTCCCACATGCAACTTCTCGACCAATGGCGGAACGATGTGGTTCGCGATGGAAAACGGATTTATGTGAATTCAACCGGCAAGGCTTTCAACATGAGCCTCCAGAATACTTGCACTAACTGTCACTCTAAGAAGACCCAGTTCTGCGACCGGTGCCATACATACGTGGATGCGGCCCCCAAGTGCTGGGATTGCCATATCGAGCCGAAAGAGCAGGAGCAACAGGCTGCAAGGAGTGATAAGTGATGGATAGCACAAGAAGAAGTTTCTTGAAAATTGCAGGCCTGTCCGTGCTCGGCCTCGGAGCCAAGCCGGTCGCCGACGTGATTGCTCAGGGTGGGCAGCCGAAAATAATGCCCGATCCCAAGGCCATAGTCGGAAAAAGATGGGCCATGATAGTTGACCAGAAAAAATGCCTCAATGCTAAGGAAGGCTGTAAGGACTGTGTTGTTGCCTGCCACACCGTGCACAATGTGCCCGATTTTGGTAATCCGAAAGACGAGGTGAAATGGATTTGGCAAACATCATTTGACCATGCCTTTCCAGGGGCAGAAAACGATTACATCCAAGATTACGTCAAGGACAGCCTGAGAGGTCTGCCGTTCGTGGTTCTTTGTAATCACTGCGACAACCCGCCCTGCGTCAGAGTCTGTCCGGTTCAGGCGACATTTCGGCGACCGGACGGCATCGTCATGATGGACTACCACAGGTGTATCGGCTGCAGATTCTGCATGGCCGCCTGCCCGTACGGAGCCCGGAGCTTGAACTGGAGGGACCCTCGTCCGTTCATAAAAACACCGATCAACCGGGATTACCCCACACGTACCAGAGGAGTGGTGGAGAAATGCAATTTCTGCGACGAACGGCTCGCAAAAGGTCTCATTCCTGCGTGCGTGGAAGCCTGCAAGGATAAGGCCCTTATTTTTGGCGATCTGGAAGACACTAATTCTGAGGTAAGGGGAGTCCTTCGCAAGAACCCCACCATCCAACGAAAACCCCATCTTGGGACGCGCCCTGAGGTCTATTACATCTTGTGAGGTAGCCATGCTTGAAAAGGCTTTAACTGGAAATCGCAGCTATTTCGGATGGATAGCTTTCTTGTTGATACTCCTGGGGATAGGATTTCAGTTTTATCTCCGGCAATTGAGTTACGGGTTGGGAATCACCGGCATGAGCCGCGACATTTCATGGGGCATCTACATTGGGCAGTTCACATTCCTGGTCGGTGTGGCGGCCTCGGCGGTTATGCTGGTATTGCCTTATTACCTCCATAACTACAAGATCTTCGGCAAGATCACCATTCTGGGAGAATTTCTGGCCGTAGCCTCGGTTGCCATGTGTCTCACTTTCATCATTGTTGACCTTGGGCAGCCTTCGAGGGCCTTTAACGTGCTCCTTTATCCAACCCCGAATTCTGTGCTGTTCTGGGACATGGTCGTCCTAAATGGATATCTGTTTCTCAACATAATCATAGGTTGGACAATCCTGGGAGCTGAGCGAAAGGGCGCTCCGCCGCCAAAATGGGTGAAGCCTCTCATATACCTTTCCATACCGTGGGCAGTCAGCATCCACACCGTCACAGCCTTTCTTTATGCCGGTCTACCTGGAAGAGGTTTCTGGCTGACCGCCATCATGGCTCCTCGATTCTTGGGTTCGGCGTTTGCGTCCGGCCCCTCCCTTCTTATACTGTTCTGTTTATTCTTGAGAAAATACACCAAGTTTGACGCGGGCTGGGAGGCCATTCAGACGCTGTCCAAAATAGTCACTTATGCAATGATTATCAGCGTGTTTTTCGTGCTCTGTGAACTTTTCACCGTTTTTTACAGCCAGATCCCTGACCACATGTACCACTTCACTTATCTTTTCGTGGGCTTCCACGGACATTCGGGACTGGTCCCGTGGATGTGGCTGTGCATTGTGCTTGCAGCGGTGGCCCTCACCATTCTGATAAACCCGAAGACCAGAAACAACGAGACAACCCTGCCCATAGCTTGCGTGTGTGTATTCTTCTCTCTGTGGATCGAGAAGGGTATCACCCTGGTGCTCACCGGTTATATTCCGTCTCCTCTGGAGACCATTACGGAGTATTCGCCGACAGTGCCGGAGATGGGTATCACGCTCGGCGTGTGGGCGATGGGTTTCCTGATTCTTACCATCCTTTACAAGATAGCCATCACCGTTAAAGAGGATGAAGCTGCCGACGCGCACTAAATTGCACCTACAACTCCAACTGGACACACCGACACGCAGAGTTTACATTCCACGCAGGGATTGAATTCAAGTGATCGTCCAGATTCATAAGTCTCTCCTCGTATTCGGTGCCCTACAGTGTCCCGTCGTAATTCTTGCAGAGCATGGTCGCGCAAACGGCATCAGTTTCCTTCAAGTGTCATAATCATTGTGCTCGTAGGTTGGCTGGGCTTCTTTGTGGGTATGGTGTTGGTAATGGTCTTGGTTGCCATAATTCGCTACGGGGGAATTATGAGCAGTTGGTAGCCTCTATAACATTATTTGAAAGACCTCAAGCCACTGGTTCCCATTCTTCAATTTTAGCCTGACCCGCTGCCCCCACAGCGGGTTTGGTTTTTACATGCCTGAATCTCGTAGCACGTTCCACCGGTACACGGCGACTATCATCAAAAATCTCAAACTGCTAATTCCATGAAAAATTAATAGATTTGGGCTGTAGGTTCAAATCCGTTCCTTTATGAATTTGCTGGTGGTCCGGCACTCTTCTTCATCACCATCTTCCCCGCAGCCCTCAGAATCTCCACTTTACTTGACATATTTAAAGGGAGGCATTTTCTTTAGCGCTTCCTTGGTAGCCCCGTGCAAGATGAACTTGCCGTCTTCAATCTTAAGTTGCTTTATGGGGATGGCCACGTCGTTCTTGTCAATGCCCAGGAATCCGCCTGCTCCAATAATCGCATAGGTTACAGCCCTATCTGGACCGATGATGATGTCATCTACTTTGCCAATTTTGTGTTTCGTGTCATTATAGACGTGCTTACCGAGGATTTTCTTCTTGACGCTCCAGCCATTGACTACATTTGTCAACTCTGTAACCGCTACACCGATGGCTAAGGTCTCAGAACCAGCAACTGGTGGAGCAGGAGCCACTGAAGGAGCCTGTTGTGGTGCTGGTACAGCAGCAGGTTCTTCAGCAACTGGTGGAGCAGGAGCCGCTGGAGGAGCCTGTTGTGGTGCTGGCGCAGCAGCAGGTTCTTCAGCCGCATAGCCGAAAGGTGCCATGAGCATAATCATCCCGAGGACTATCAACAGTATTCTTTTCATGTTCACTCTCCTTTGAAACACAATTCAGTTTATAACTGTTTGAAACGTGTTAACTGTGGCTATCTGGTTTGTCAATAGGCACCGGATTCCGGCAGGACGAAGGATATGAAAGGACTAAAAACTCACATCTATCTGTCTTCCTCAACTCCTACTCATCTAATCTAGTGTTATGTCACCGTATTAGCTTTACAATACGAATGGGCTATGCTGTTCAGGTCTCATGTGGAAATCAGCATAGTAGGCCAACGTGACGCGCTCAGTCATGAACGAAATCCTGGTTTGATTCGGCTGAGGCGGAACAGTAGTTGGAGAGCGGCGTAATTGGCTCGGTTGTGTCTGCTCATGTCTTTTTCCGTCTGGGTCAGGTAATCCACCGCGACGGTATCTCGCCAGTTCTGTGCGGGAGGAGACTGGACCCACCAGTAAAGGGGAAAGACCCGCGTGGCGACCATCTGCACCGAACGGCCGAAGTGTTTTTCCACGCTCCGCTCGACTTCCTGCGGCGAAAAGCTTGCCCTCATCGAATTCTTGACGTCTCTCAATAGCTCGGCATCGCTCGCTCTAGTCAAGGCCGCGTAGACATCAACGGTGTGCTGAAACTTAGGGCGGACCAGGTCAAACACGAACAGCTTTCCGTCGGGTTTCAGTATGCGCCGCATTTCAGAGAACGCCCGGTCCAAAGACGCTGGATCGGGCAGGTGATGGCAGGCCAGCGACGAGATCACCGCGTCCACCGAGTCGTCGGCAAATCCTTTCAGGTCGGTAATATCCCCGTTGGTAAAGGTGACGTTATCGAGGTGGGACTGGCCGGCATTCACCTGGCCCCGGCTCAACATGGGCTCCGACAGATCAACCCCGGTGAAGCGAGCCACGGGGTTCAG
>JAPLJK010000044.1:0-22103 GCA_026388625.1 Deltaproteobacteria bacterium
TCGCGACCCTCGGGTCCAGCACGCATTGAAACCCTACGTGTCGAAAATTACCGGGCGCTGCGGGATGTTGAATTCAAGAAAATCACCCCGATAATGGTTCTTCTCGGCCCCAACGGAAGTGGAAAATCGACGGTTTTCGATGTTTTTAATTTCCTGTCTGAATGCTTCCAGTTCGGACTGCGTCATGCGTGGGATCGCCGGGGACGTGGGCGGGAGCTGAAGACACGGGGGCAGGATGGCCCGATTGTCATCGAGATCCAGTACAGAGAAAAACCAGGTCAACGGCGCATCACGTATCACCTGGCCATCGATGAAACGGCTAAAGGCCCTGTGGTTGTGAGAGAGTGGTTGCAGTGGCGTAGAGGACAGCGAGGCAAGCCGTTTCGCTTCCTTGAGTATCAGGGAGGACAAGGGAGGGCAGTCAGCGGCGAGATGCCCGATGAAAAGGACCAGCGAGTGGACATCCCACTCCGCTCTCCTGACCTCATTGCCGTGAACACACTCGGTCAGTTTGCTGATCATCCCAGGGTCGCAGCACTTCGGGAATTCATCACCGACTGGTATGTTTCGTATCTTTCCATTGACGACACCCGACTTCAGCCCGAAGCAGGGCCTCAGGAGAGGCTCAGCAAAACCGGAGACAATCTGCCGAACGTTATCCAGTACCTCAAGGAACAGCACGACGACCGACTTGATCGGATCATTGATGTGCTGAGGCAGAGAGTCCCGCGTCTTGAGAGGGTACAAGCCGACGCGATGCCCGATGGGCGACTCCTCCTTCAAATCAAGGATGCACCTTTCGATCGGCCTGTTCTCTCCCGTTTTGCTTCGGACGGAACCCTCAAGATGCTGGCCTACCTCACGGTACTCCACGACCCCGAGCCTCCGAAGTTCATCGGCATCGAGGAACCGGAAAACTACCTGCACCCCCGGCTGCTCCCCGGGCTTGCCGAGGAATGCCGCTCTGCTTCTGAACGATCTCAACTTCTCGTGACCACCCATTCACCCTTCTTCCTGAATGCTATTAGGCCCGAAGAAATCCGAGTTTTATACCGTGACGACCGTGGCTACACGCAGACAGTACGCACATCGGACATCGAGGGTATCCCTGAGTTTGTAGAAGCCGGGGCGTCCATGGGCCACTTGTGGCTGGAGGGACGGCTGCGGGGTGGTGATCCCCTTGTGCACACGAGCGTGCCTAAGAAAGAAGGGATGCCCTAATGAGGGTAGAACATGTGGATGTCCTGGTCGAAGAGCCCTCTATGGAAGCCCTCCTGGGTTTTCTTCTCCCCAAGATCTTGGGCAGCACTACGTTTCGGATTTATCCTCACCAATGCAAGGACGAACTGCTGAAACACCTGCCCGAGAGGCTTCGCGGTTACGCGAGATGGATAAAGCCGACTTGGCGCATCGTGGTTGCTGTGGACCGCGACAACGACGACTGCCACGAACTGAAGTATAAGCTTGAGCAGATGGCCTTGGACGCTGGGCTTGTCACACGCTCGCAGGCACACGGAAGGTCTTATGCTATTGTCAATCGCCTCGTCATAGAGGAACTCGAAGCCTGGTACTTCGGCGATTGGGAGGCCGTGCGTGCTGCCTATCCCCGAGTACCGACCACAGTGCTATCAAAGGCGAAGTATCGCAACCCGGACACGATTGTCGGCGGCACTTGGGAGGCCTTCGAAGGCGTCCTCCAGAAAGCGGGCTACTTCAAAGGTGGCCTTCGTAAGATCGAAGCCGCCAACACCATCGGTCCGTACATGGCTCCAGAACGCAACTGCTCGACCAGTTTTAGGGTGTTGCAGAAGGCTCTGCTGGACATGGGATTTGAATGACTCAAAACTTCACTGAATCCCGGGTGTGTGGAGGGCAGGTCTCCGAAACGAAATTCATCTGCTCATGTCCGTAGTGGAGGGAACTTGCCGGGCGCCCCAAGATGACTCAAGCTATGGATAAACAGAGGGCTCTCCGTAGGCAATCACTTCAACGCCGACTGCTTGAAAATCTCCTTCACCTCGCTGATGTGGCTGGACCTGTGGGGCAGCAAGTGAATCTTCCCCTTCTTGAACATCTGCCATCCCAGTTCCATATCATTGAAGTAGGTTTTGGTCTTCATCTTGTACATGCCGATAAGGAACAGCTCGTGTACCCTTCCAAAAATGCGAACCGTCTGCATGAAAGTCTTATGGAATGTAGGCACTTGGGATTCTTTTGTGTCTATTTTCTGTTGTAAAACCTGGTGCCGGATGGGGTCCAGAAGGGCAGGCACGTCAATACCATTGGGGCACCGGGCGCCACAGGTATGGCAGGTCAGGCAGAGCCAAATGCTCTTGGACGACACGATACGTTCCACGTTGCCCATGACAGCCAGCCGGACCAACTGATGCGGCAGAAGATCCATCTCGGGAGCTACCGGGCAACCTGCCGAACACTTGGAGCACTGATAGCACTGATGAATCACCGAAGCCAAATCGCCGGACGGAAGATTGACCCTACCCGTCGACACACCGACACTGAATTGCTGCATTTCTTTCTCCTGCGGGGAGTTAGTTAGTTTATGCCGGGCGTAATCACGCTCGATTTCTTTTGTTCAACACAGAACGAAACGCATTGGCCGCTCGAAAAACATGTGACCGGATTCACTGAGGCGGCACACGGTAGTGCGCTGTCCCAATCACGAAGCTACTTCCAACAAGGCGTCAATCTCCTGGAAAACCTGGTCGTCCCTGAAGTGCTGCAATTCGATAGCCTTGCCGGGACACACCGACGAGCAAATCCCGCAGCCCTGACAAAGGGCCGGCACGATCTCCGCTTTGTGCTTCTCCGTTATGTACGGAGCGCCGTACGGGCACAGCCTCACACATGTCAGGCAAGCCGCACACTTTGAAGGATCTACCTTGGATATGACGCCGTGGAAAGTCATTTTCTCCTGGCTAAGGATGAGCGAAGCCCGCTGGGCTGCCGCCGTGGCCTGAGCTATTGATTCGTCAATGGGCTTGGGGTAGTGGGCGAGGCCTGCCAGGAACACCCCTTCGGTAGTGAAATCCACTGGTCGCAATTTCATGTGAGCTTCGACAAAATAGCCATAAGAGTTCACAGTCACCTTGAAAAGTTGCCCAATTTCCTTGTTTGATTCAGCCGGGTCAATTGCCGCTGCCAGCGTAAGAAGATCCGCTGGAATAATGATGTCCTCATCCAGTACAGGATCTCGCACGATCACGTTCACTCGGTCTCCGGCCGCCTCCACTCTTGGCTTGGCCTCCGGATCGTATCGGACAAAGATGGTCCCGGATCTTCTGGACTCGGTATAATACTTCTCCAGGAGACCATACGTCCTCACATCCCGGTATAAAACATAGATATTTGCATCGGGATTGATTTGCCTGAGTCGCTCAGACAGCCGCACCGACGCAGAGCAGCACACCTTTGAACAATATGGTCGTTCGTCGCATCTGGATCCCACGCACTGGATGAATACGGCATTTCGTATTTCCTTGAGCTTAGGATCTCCGGCAATGATACGCTCTTCCAGGCTATGCTGTGTTTCCACTGCGGTGTGTTCACCGTACAGATACTCTGTGGGTTTCGACTCAATCGCGCCAGTTGCTATAACGGCTGCACCGAATTCGATTTCGTGCGGTTCGGCACCCATCGGCATGATCTTGCCTTTGAAATGCCCCACATGGCCTGTCAGATCGAAGAAGCCGGCATTCTTGAATACCTTGATTTTGGGATGGTTTTTCACCTTGGAAATCAAGCCGTCCAGGAAAGGCTTCACAGGTTCTCCGTGGATGGTCTTTTCAATAGAAACCGCGTTGCCTCCAAGGCTATCGTTTTTCTCAATCAAATAGGTCTGGAAACCTTGATCTGCCAGGTTTAGAGCGGTAGTAAGGCCTGAGATGCCACCGCCCAAGACCAAGCCGTTTGGAACTACGTCCATTTGGGACTTTTGCAAAGGCGCTAAGAGTCTAGCTCTGGCAACAGCCATCCTCGTAAGATCCATGGCTTTCAGAGTCGCATCTTCCTTGCGAGTCGCGTGGACCCAAGAACACTGGTCCCTGACGTTTGTCATGGTAAACAGATACGGGTTCAAACCCGCCTTTTCCATGGTCAACTGGAACATGGGCTCATGTGTCCTAGGACTGCAAGCCGACACAACAATTCTGTTGAGCTTATGCTCTTCGATGATCTGGAGAAACTGCTCCTGAGTATCCTGAGAACAAGTAAAGAGTTTCTCATCGGCGAAAACGACGTTGGGGAGGGTCCTTACATGTTCGACAACTTTGGGGACATTCACCACGTTGGCAATGTTGATGCCGCACCTGCAGATGAACACACCGATACGGGGCTCCTCGTCTGAAACGTCGCGCTGGGGGGGGAATTCCTGTTTCGTGGTGAGCGTATGTCGGGCCGAAGCGAGAAGGCGAGAAGACGCTCCCGCTGCCGCGGAAGCCTCGATAACGGTTTGCGGAATGTCTTTGGGGCCCTGGAACATTCCGGCTGCAAAGATCCCCGGCCGATTGGTAGCAACAGGCTCGAACGAAGTCGTGGAACAGAATAGGGACTCGTTCAGATTCACACCTATCTTTTCGGCAAGCTCCAGTGATTCATCGGATGTCTTGAGACCCACAGCCAGAATCACCATGTCGAAGGTCTCCGTGTTCAGCCTCTGATTCTCATCCAGATAAGTGATGTTAAGATTGTGCGTTAATGGGTCTTCTACCACCCGGCTCACCATTGACCTCAAAAACCTGACCCCGCCTTCCTTTCTTGCCCGCTCGTAATAAGCATCAAAATCCTTTCCATAAGCTCGGATGTCCATGTAAAAGATGGTCGGCTCAATGTTCGGGTCGTGTTCCTTGGCTATAACCGCCTCTTTAATGGATGCCATACAGCAAACGGAACTGCAGTAAGGCAAACCCTTTCCGAGATCTCGGGATGCAACGCACTGTATCCATGCAATCTTATGCGGGTGCGCTCCATCCGACGGCCTTGTGACTACACCTTCGAATGGCCCGGACGCGCTGAGAATCCTCTCCATTTCCAGATTGGTCACTACATTTGGCATCCGGCCGTGACCGAACTCGGATATGCGCCCCGTGTCAAAAAGCTCATACCCTGGGGCGAGTACGACCGCCCCCACATCAACGTCTTCCACCACGTCTTGTTGTTCATAGTCCACCGCATCAGCGAGGCACACTTTCTTGCATACACCGCATTTCTTGCCTCGAAACAGACGGCAGTGCACAGTGTCAATTGTGTACACTGAAGGGATGCCCTGAGCATAATCTTTGTAGATCGCCTTTCGGTTGTCATGGCCGAAGTTGTACTCATTGGGTACTTTGGTGGGACACTTCTGCGCGCATGTGCCGCATGAAGTGCACTTTTCCTGATCAACGTATCGTGCTTTACGGCGTACCTTGACCTTGAAATTGCCCTCCTCGCCCTCAATTCTCTCGATGTGACTGTACGCAAGGATTTCAATATTCGGATTTTGAGCCAAGGTTTGAAGCTTGGGAGAAAAAATACATGCAGAACAATCGTTTGTCGGAAAGGTCTTGTCCAGTTGGGCCATGACCCCACCGATACAGGGTTTTTCCTCGACGAGATATACCTTGAATCCCGACTCGGCAAGGTCAAGTGACGCTTGAACGCCGGCTATTCCGCCTCCAACGACCAGGGCGGCGCCTATTACGTCCTTCGGTTTGGCCATCTTGTTCTCACTTTCCGATTAAGTTGGTGTAGTCTTATCAGGGTGGTATTCTCTATTTATCAATATGTTGACGAGGTGTCAACACAAGGTGTTCCGAGATTTGCCTGCGAGTCTTCTGGAGGAACGCCCAATCAACCTCTGTCTGCGCTGCCGGAAGGAGTGTGCAATTGTGAAACAACGGCTCTGTTTCTATTGGATAAGGGCTGTTTCTCACTGCTTCAGGCCACATCTCCGTCCCCGGAATGGGAGAATATTCCGCGAGCCTGGGAACAGCCCCGGCTTCCAACACGACATCCACATCGTCCTCGATCTGGTCCCTCGTCTGCCCTGGAAGCCCCACCAGGAGATAGACACCTATCTGAGTCCCGGCGAATCCAGCCTCGACCAGATTCCTGACTGCCGACAGGAAGGTGTTCCTATCAGTCTTACCGCCAGTACGCGAATGAAATTCGTCTGAGGAACTCTCAAAGCCGATTCTTATGGTTTCAAAACCGGCCCGTTTCATGGCAGAAGCAACCCTCGCATCTATGCATGTAGCGTGCAGTCCATTTGGACTGTGCCAACGCATGCCCGGCAGTCTGTCACCGGCAGCATCCAGAATGGGCAAAGCATGGCGGGGAGCATCCACGAGAAAGGCGTCATCGTAAAGCGCGATATCGTTGATGCCGTACCTGTTTCTTGCCGCCTGTATTTCTTCAATGACATCGAATACTTTACGCCTTACAAAAAAATGGAATATTTTCCCTGAAGCACAATAAGAGCAGTTGAGCGGGCATCCCCTAGAAGTCATGAGCGGCAGGAATCTCACTTTTCGCATCAGGTCTAATGTGGGTGAGAACTCGAACTTCGTTGATTTTTTTTGCGGCATGGGATTAATACCGGTGTGTCGGTACAGAGCCTGAGCCAAGACAGCCTCTGCCGGCCCGGAAAGGACTTCGTGCGGTACGCAGTGATGGAGTGCGTGGTTGGGAAGCAAAGAAGCGTAGATTCCTCCGAGCAATATGGGAACACCCTCGAAAACTTTCCTGAGAAGTCCGATGGCTTCCCTGACCCCTGGATACCAGTAAGTCATGAGGCTGGTGACGAGAATCGCAGAAGGACGGGGGGCCGACCGGAGGTCTCTCTCTATGACCACAGGGTCCAATCCGTATCGACTGTACGTGCGCGCAATGTTCGCCAGAGGCAAAGGTTTTTGTATAGGTGTTCTCACAAACCTTCCCTGCGAAAAGGGTTTCACCCGAGCAGGTTTTGCATCAGGGTGATCAGTGTCGAGGCAGTCCACAAACAGAGGGTCCCAGCCCAGCCTCCTCAGGCCGGATCCAATGACCAGTAGACCCATCGGCCTTGCCCACAGATCATACGCGGCGAAATCGTGAATCCACGGATTTACCAGTAGTATCTGTGGTCTTGTCATCGTTGGTTGCCTCGTGTGCGGCCTTTTGTTAGTGTGTAAAGGATTTCGGGGCCAAGCTACCCATGACCAATACCGATTCGTTTTGTGGCTTAGAAATTTGAGTAAAAAAATAATCTGGGTAGTGGCAGCCTTGTCTGTCCGTCATTTTCCGAGAGAAACCGCGAATCGGCACAAAAGGGCAGACATTGGTAATGTGTGAGGCTCCTCATTAATAAAGATCTCATGGAGGTTAAATCCGTGTTCGGTATCAAAGATCTCATGGAACAGGCCCAGGGCCTACAAACCAAGATTGCCGCCCTTCAGGAGGAACTTGCCGATAGAACAGTTGCCGGAAGTTCCGGAGGCGACATGGTCCAGGTGGTGGCCAGCGGGATTCAGGAAATTCTCTCCATTAAAATAGAAAAAGAGATCTTGACTTCAGGAGATACCGAACTTCTGGAAGATCTCATTGTGGCCGCAACCAATGATGCACTCCTGAAATCACGTGAACTGATGTCACAAGAGATGTCCAAGCTGACCGGTGGGATGCGTCTCCCAGGATTCATGTGATGTCTCGACCTCTGGAGGCTCTCATAAAGGCTCTGAAGAAATTCCCCGGAGTGGGAGAGAAAACCGCGACACGATACGCTTTTTATATCCTAAACGCAAATCAGGAAGAAATCGAAGATCTGGTCGTAACTATAAGCAAAGTAAGAGAAAAGCTGCGGCTATGCTCCAACTGTTTTAATCTTACGGACATGGATCCTTGCTCAATCTGCTCAGACCCAAGGCGAGACAAACGTTGCATCTGTGTAGTAGAAAGTCCTCTCGATCTCGTGGCGGTCGAAAAGGCTGCACATTTTAGAGGGGTTTACCACGTTCTTCATGGACTCCTGTCGCCACTGGACGCGGTGGGGCCGGAGGATATTCGTTTCAGCGAGCTTATAGAAAGAGTGGGAAAAGGTGGAATATCGGAAGTGATATTGGCTCTTAATCCCACCGTCGAGGGCGAAGCAACCGCGGCATATATAGGCGATCGCCTGAACGAAGTGGGAGTTAAGGTTTCACGCATTGCTTATGGCATTCCCGTAGGAGGATCTCTAGAATACTCCGATCCACTCACTTTAACCCGAGCCCTGGAAAACAGGAAGGATTTTTGATGGCAACAGTCGATGCACCAGACGCAGAGCCAAGGATCGAAGCCCTCCAGGATATCCACCTCGCCTGTGGATAACTGACGTGTAACCCTGTGGATAACTTGTCGGGGTTAGCAAAATATTAGGGTTTTATTCAGAGTGCCCCATCCTGGGGCACTCGTAAAAGATCAATCAAATCAAATACAACTATAAGTGACCGAAATGTCAAGATCCGCTACAAACCCCGCGTGCACTGCCCGTAAAGTTATAAACAACTGTTGATAAATTGATTTTTGCGCTCCCCGCGAACCCCCCCGCTCCCCCTCGGTCGAAGGCTGTCGGACGGCGGTGGAAATCCAAAGCATAACAAACCTCTGCGCTGCTGATTTCCGTTACCCGCGTGCACACAACGTGTCCCGACGGATCTGCAAAAAGCCGACCCGGACTGAAGGGTTGCGCCGCTCGTGTCAAACTTGTGTCAAATCTGTTGACGTGTGTGTGTCAGCGATCCTAGATTGGTAACGATGAATCAAGGAATCGTTTCCCCTCTATACAAAGGAAGACTCATGGCCAGGGAAGAATGTTTTGATTTCAAGATATTGATGAAATTCGAGGACGGGCCATGGATTGCCCACTGTCTGGAACTCGACATTGTTTCATCCGGACGGACTCGTGAGCAGGCCCAAGAAGAGATAGTTGATTTCATCTCGGCCCAGGTATAATGTTTCAGTTCCAGTTGCGTGAGCGTGTCCTCATTTCTGAAAGTTCACGAACTACCCCGATTCATTCTGCCTGTCGATATTACGGGAAGAAACGCTACTCAGTATAAACTATCCCCATGTTATCGCTACCGGAAAAAGGTAAGGTCTGGAACCCTCTCAGCCCAAAAAAAACACGAAGTGAAAAATTTAGTCTTTTCAACACACTCCGTCTTTGATAATGGTTATTCTTGCAAGGGCCTTCATTCGGACGATTCGACGGGGATGGGATGATGGAAGAACCGGAAGTTAGAGGTTCCAGATTGTGGGTAATTGCCGTAGGACTGGCCATTTACAGTATCGTACTGACCGCTGCTACGGGGGATATAGGATTCGACGCGGACGACTGGTGGATATTCAGTTGGGCATACTGGTACGATTTCCCCGCGTCTGTGGCAGTCTATGCTCATGAGGCCCTCAGACCGATTGAAGGCATGTACTGGTTGAGCCTTTTCCAACTCGTAGGATTTGACAGGCCGGTTTTCCATCTGTTCTCGCTGCTTCTCTGGGTGACGGCGTCCGGCCTCATGGGTCTGGCTCTTTCTCAGGTGTTCACAAGAAACAGAACCTTCGTGATCCTGAGCATGCTGTTCATTTTCTTCCTGCCGACAGTCTCATCGCTGACTTACATAATCTTCACGGACAATTCCCGTTTAAGTTTAGTGTTTTTTTGGAGTTCGGTCATAGCGTTTCAGATGTGGGCGAAGAGGTCCGCCTCGTTGCCTGGGCTCGCATTGCCGCTTTTCCTGTACATTCTATCCTTTCTGACGTACGAGGCGCCGAGCCTTATGATATTTGCCGTGCCTATGTTCGTATTGCCTATCAGAAGGAAACAGGGGTACCAGTTTTGGGAAAGGATCTTTTTGGTGAAGCTCGGTGCAGGGATTTTGTCGGCAGTGGTGCTAGCTATTGCGATCAGATTCTTTTTTCTTAACGGCGGGGCCGTCGAACATCGGCACCTAATTCCCCCGCTGAAATTGATCTTGTCCTATCTGGGGCTGCTGCCTTCTTATCTAGTCGCTCCGTTCATCACTTTCTGCAGGGAACTGTGGGTGTGTGTTCTCGCGTGGGCGGTGGGCGTCTGGGTTGCAGTCCAGTTGTATCGGTCAAGATCACGACCTGACGAGAAGAATCAACCCGACGAACTTGCCAAGTGGGACCAGGGAATTTCTTACAAGATCATTCTGGGCATTGCCATCCTCTTTTTGGGCATGCTGCCCTACCAGATCGCAGGATACGGCGGCGGGGTTCCAAACCTGACGGACACACTGTTGGCAAAGTGGGGAATAATTGCTCATGGCGACACTACGTGGTTTAACTTTAATTGGGCAAGCCGGATATATTCATCCGCATCCTGCGGCATAGCAATTATTCTCGCGGCGGTGTTTACCGCATGGAAGAGCGTCAAAGCGCGATTCGTTTCCCAGTTGGCTGCGGTCGTGGTCATAGTTTTTATGACGGCTTTTCACGTAGGGCTCAGCATCGACTGGAAGGAAGCCGCGGGCATTCGTAACGACCTCGTTAAAAGCTTGGTAACTCAGATCCCCGACGTAAAACCGGACACCAATTTTGTATTTCTGGATCTGGAATCCTATCACAAGAGAGCCGCAGTAGTGAGGCGATGGATGGGACTGCGCGAACTCGTCCGGATGCTATACGACGACCGCACTCTGGGCGCTTGGTACGTATACCCTTATGCCTGGGAACCACCTAACAAGATTTTTCAACAGGCAATTGCACAAGCAGCAGGTTTTGTGAGTAGAGGCATGAAACTGAGTGCTCCGGCTCCTCATGACAGTCTCTTGCTACTAAAACGAGCCGGGAGCAAACTTGTTATATTGGACAAGATTGCTTCCGGTGACGGATTGGCCCCAACTGGTATCTCATGGAGAGGGGTGAATTCATTACGGTCCAATCGTAACAGGATCCTTTTCTCGTCGAGCTTGATGGATGGTCACTGGGAGAACGCCCGAAGCCGGTGGATCAGGGGCCTCGTATCAACGTTGAAACTTTCCAGAGTGGCAAGATAGTTGAACCAGCCGTCAGAGTGACGACCAAGAAGGAAGCCGGATGCAATTACTCACTCTGGTCTTGCGCCGGATCTGCCGGGTTTCATTTGATTTTCCTCGTACTGTTGTAGCGATTTTCCTGGTACTTGCGGTCACCGGCTTCTCCGCAATGCCTTTGATAAAGATCAGTAACAACCTCATTGCCGGCGTCGGGCAAGAAAACCCAGTCATCAAACTTGGTAGCGAGAATAGCGAAATCTTTGGGGAACAAGATTCTCTGATAGTTGCCGTCGAATTCCCCGAACCACCCGGAGAGGACCGACTGCCGTTCATAAAGGGGCTTGGAGACTCCATAGCCAAGATCCCTGGTGTGCGAAGAGTCCGTTATCGTTTTCTGGACCCGGAAAATAACGAAGAGGTCCGTCGTCTCTTAAAAAACTTTCTCCTCGGAATGAACCAAAGGGAGCAAGACCAGGTTCGTACAATCTTTAGTTTGCAGGGCATCAGCGAAGCATTCAGGCGAAACCGGAACCGCCTATTTCTTGCCGAACATCCGTATCTTCAGCAAACAATCCTTGAAGATCCACTCGAACTAGGCCAGTTCATATCGGATGCCATGAAGAAGAGGGTTGGCGCGGTGAGTCTTGGAGATATGTATCTCCTGATAGCCAGTCCTGATAGCACTGTATATTTGATACAGGTCACTCCCCTTTTCCCCGGCACTGATATCGCGCAAGGAAGGAAGCTTTTGGAAAGATTGCGGCAAGTAATTCCAGAGAAGATTTCTGGACTGCTCTCTGATTTCCCGAATCTGAAAGAAAAATCTCAGGACCTTAATTGGTTCCTGACAGGAAAGAGTGCATTTCACAGCGAATCGGCGGACATATTTGATCGAGAGACATCAACTATCCTTTTGTTGTCATGTGCGATGGTTATTGCCTTGCTTATAGGGGTGTACCGAAGCCTGTGGTCGGTCGTGATCCTTATGACGCCCATTGCTGCCGGTATTGGGCCGAACTATGGCCTGATCTACCTGTGGTACGACGAGGTCAACCCGGTGGTCATGGGCGCCTCGGGAGTACTTTTCGGCCTGGCTACGGATTACGGTGTGCATTTGTGGGAGCGGTTTACTGACGAGATCGATCAAGGTGCTTCACCAAGGGATGCCCTTGCCGACGTCTACGATCAGACGGGCCCACCGGTAATGCTGGGGGCTATTACCACAATTCTTGCATTCGCGTGCCTATGCTTTTCCCATCAACCCGCCATGGCTCAATTCGGTTACGTCGGGGCGTCCGGACTGATCCTGAGCCTCGTATCCACCCTGTTCCTGTTCCCTGCCCTGGTTGCGCTGACGGCCGGTCGTGGTCATGACTACTTCCCCAGGATGAGAGTGACCTTCAACAGGTTTTCCGGCCTGTACAAAAACGCTCCTGGGACGATCACGGTGGTGTCTGCCGTGGTTGTAGTGCTGAGCCTGTTTCTCATTTCCCGTGTGTCGTACGAGAAAGATCTTTTTAAGGTCTTTCTGGCTAGGGACATGAATTCCATGGCAGTGTCGGAACGCATTTCCAAGAAGTTTCACGTAAATTTTTCCCAGACTACTATCTTGTCTTTCGACGTACCGAATTTTCAACAGGGCTTAGAATTTCAGCGGAAACTGGACGACATCCTCGGGCAACTGATGGCGCGGGACCGTGAAATTGCTACCGTAGATTCCATTTCCTACCTGGCGACGCCTGACTCCCTGGCGGTCCAGAACGTCGGGTTAGTCTCTGAAATAATGAAGTCCTGGCCAGGCCTGAGCCATTTCCTGAGAAACACCGTACGAAAATCGGACCTGTCCGATTCTGCAGTTCAGACCGTTGAACAGTCGTTCGATTCAGTCGGACAAATGATTAGTGATCTTGAGACGCGAGGCTTGCGCGATCAAGATGGTTCATCAGAAGTTGAACGGTCCTGGTACACGGCTCAAATTAGAGGAAAATATCGCTTTCTGACCCAGATAAGGTACTCTGAAAAGGTGACCGATTCAGACAGACTGAGAAAAGTGGATCGAGAAATAATGGAGGCTGTCAGGAGTTTTCCGGTAGAGGTCAGTATCTCGGGACCGAGGCAGTCGATGGAAGAGATCCTTTCGTCGCTTGTTTCAGAACTCATCCGTCTGGGACTCTATGTGCTCGGCTCAGTGATCATTTTCTTTGTGGCGCTCTTCAGGCATCCTGTGGGGGTTATGCTTAGCCTAGTTCCCATGGCCGGGGCTTTTTGTGTTACCCTTGGTGTGATCGGGGCCTTGGGCTTGGGTTTGCCGTTTTCAGTTGTGGGTATTGCCCCGTTGATCTTCGGCCTGGGAATGGATAACGGGGTCCACCTGGTTATGGGAAGTTTAGGGAAGGAAGGAGGCTCAGTTTCGGAGGCTATGGCCAGAGTGACCGGACCGATAATATTCACGTCCACGACAAACGTTATTGGTTTCGTGTCCATGCTGACGTCTCAGCATTATGCCATGGAGTTTCTCGGTTGGGCCATGGTCATCGGCATGGCGGCCTCTGTCGCCTTCACTCTGACCACGCTACCGGCCCTGTTGCTACTGCTGGAAAGACGACGGAAGCAATCGCACCACAACTTTTGGCAACCAGTCTAATCACCAAGTCCACCGATTCGCTGCGCATTGTACGGAACGCCTGTGAAACTGCATTACAGAAGGCGACGGGGAAAAGCCTTTTTTGCAATCGATCCGAAAAAATGCAAACGAGACGGGGTGGCCGCGGCAGTTTGTCCTCCAGAAATATCTGTAACCTTTTACCTTGGAATCAGGCTCCCAAATGACTGATGCAAACCACTTTCATTTGGATGAGAGAGTCCCTTTCTTGGAAGACATAAGATCACTTACCTCATCAACAACTTGCCCGGTAATGGAAATGAACTTAAGAGAGATCGTTTCATTGTCTGCCTTTATTAGTGTATATCCCTCTTGGGACGACAGTACGACCGGCGTCCAGGGAGTTTTCTCCCTGCTGTAATAAGGGGCTCCGCCGGTGCCTACCGTTATGTGCCAGGTAGGATTAACGAAATCAGAGTTAGGGGAATACGTGTCGAGTATTCCATCGCCGTCGGTATCGTCCTTGGGATACACTCCCACAGGGGTTTCGGCGTCTATGAGAGTCCGATGATACGCATGCTCATGTGAACTCATTACTGCAGCCACTTTTCTTGATTTTGAAATTGCTTTCCATAACCGGTTCCGGATCTCTATCATGCCCAATTTCTCTGGAATCACCGAGCCATCCTTCTTGGTGTAAGCACGAACATTGTTGTTTCCGCTCCACCACATGGAGTCTTTGACATGTCCGCCGCATGGGAACACAGGTTCGTGTCCATAGAGCAAAATGTATCTTACCGAGTGGTCCGATTCGGCTTCCTCGAGAACACGTTCAATCCAAACAAGCTGGTCCTCCATTATATAACCTTCAGGAGAGCCTCCGTACTCCTTGAGCCCATTGTTGGAAGTCCACCAGTAATTGTTGTTAAACGCTACAACCAAGACAGGGCCGTACTGGAACCTAAAAACGGTGCCGGCATACGGGGGACGCCGGACGTCCGACGGTGTTGGTCCATTTGATGGATTGAAGAACTCTGAAGCGAACACTGCTTCGGCACTGTTTTCTGCATAAGGCCATTTGTCCAAGCCAACGCCTCGGCCACCGTCGTTAAATGAATTTAACAAACTCTCGTGGTTGCCCATACACGGGTAAACGGGTCGGCTGCGCCAGAACCCGGCCATTGCCTGCTTGGACCCGAACAACTGTAACTTGAAATCATCAACTTCCGAGGTGTAACCATTGATGAGGTCTCCTGCAAGAAGGAATAGTTCTGCCCCCTTGCGATAGGCATCGACTGCGATACGGCTGAGAGTGCTGAAGTTTGATCCCATCATATTTCGCTCTCCACCCCCTACTCCTTCTCGACTATCACCGACAAGAGCGAGGGTGACAGGGCCTTTACCTCGCTCAGGAGCAGTCCGGAACCTGCAAAGATTGGACCTGACTATTTCACCTTTTTCAGTCTCGCACTGCACAAAGTACAGGTAGTCTGTGGATGGGGTGAGACCTCTCACTTCTACGCGGTGCCTATTTCGGCGGCCACTCCCGGGGAAGACCACGGGAGACCCTAATTGGTATTCCTTTGAACCGACCCTCAATTGGACACTGCTCCCGCCCACACGGTAGACCGTGACCGTTGCCCTGGACTCTTCGTCGGTTTCCAGAGCGATCATAATGCTGGATGGATCATCGCTCGTAATCATGGTAACAAACGGCCCCTGAATAATAGTAGGGTTCTTGACAAACTTATCTCCCTCCCTGCGAAAACTCACAACGCTGTCATAGAAGCCCATAAACGTAGGCTTGTTCTTTTCAAGCAGCCACAGCGACAGGCGATATGCTACGGTAGTTGTCATGGGGCACAGGCTGGCGGGCCAAGCGTTCGCATTGTATTTGTCCTTGAAAAAATCCGATATGGGAAGCACGCCTTTGCCGTCAACCAGTGGACTTTCCAAACGGTACCGAACGTAATCATAGTCCGCAGCGCCAGCTTCGAAAGGGTAAGGGCCGGTGTAAATAGACCCGTGAAGGTCCGGATTTCCCAGATCGATTACCAGGCCGCTGTTTTCCGGATCTGTACCCTTAATTGCGTGCAATTGCTCAAATGTAATATGGTTTCTTATGTGTGCTTCTCGAGGTGGAAGATCCGGGATAATGACCGGCAGGTCCTGTTGGGCAAAACTTGTTGCGGGAGAAATTATTGCCGCTATGAGGAGAAAAACCATAAAATTCGTAAACGTGCATTTTTCTGTTCGGCAAGCCGATCTACTCATCTCCTCAATACCTCCCTTAGGCCTTCGCATCTGTTGTGCCGATTCGCCTTCAAACAAGTGACGGGATCGACAAGAAAGTTTTAGCAACGACGAACCTGAATCTGTGTCAAGAACCTCTGAATTATATGTGTTTTAGCGTTTCTAGTACAAAATATAAACCAAAAAGGTGTTAATTGAACAGGGGATTCTTGAGAGGTCACGGTATTCGATCGCTGTTTCTCTCTGAGGTGTCTCAGCGCCACCCCAACGATTTGGTCCTCATGGTAATGGACAAAGCCGGATGGCACGAAGCTGTGGACCTCAAAGTTCCCCAAAATATGCGGATCATTTTCTTGCCACCCTGTAGTCCAGAACTCAATCCCGCAGAACACCTCTGGGAAGAGATCCGTGAAAAGTGGTTTCCAAATAAGGTCTTCAAGAGCTTGGACGCAGTCGAAAGTGTCCTCATCGATGCTCTCGACTCGCCAGAGCAGTCACCGGAAAAAGTAGCCACCATCACGGGATTCGACTGGACAAATAACTTCATCTTGAAAGCAACTTAGTATCAATTGCACCGGCGTTTAGAGTCAAGCAGGAAGCCCCGTCTGGCGTCGGAAATCAGAAGTAGAGGGGTTCAAACCGGATCTTTCACTATATGATTTGTGGAACGATTTCAGGACAATCTCCGATAATTAATGGCGGGTTTTGGCTTTTTGCACGTGAAAATGGAGAAACTTCTTTGTATGGATGATTGACTGTTGACACTCACTCGGAGCAAGAATAGAATATGTCGTCATATTCAGAATGTAGCGTCTGATGGAGAAAAGAATGGGACCTTCACTATTTGCCGAAACCAACAGAGAAGTCCAAAATCTTCCCCGTCGAGAGCGAGAAAATCTGCTGCAGCGAAGTGAAATACTCCAGACAGCGCTAATGCTCTTCTCGGAAAAGGGGTACCACAACATCTCAATGCACGAGATCGCAAGAGAAGCGGAGTTCGGGGTCGGAACACTCTATAAGTTTTTCAAGAATAAGGAGGAGTTGTACAAAGCCCTTATCATGGAAATGGCACAAAAATTTCACCATGCTTCTATAAAGGCTCTCGAACAGGAAAGGAATCCTCTTTTAACCATCACGAGATATATCGGGGTCCGTCAGGATCTATTTTCTGAAAACCTACCGCTCATGCGCCTGTATTTTGCCGAAACCAGAGGAGCAAGCTTCAACATAAAAGCAGGTTTGGACCAGGACCTTCTTCGGCTCTACGATGAATTCCTTGAAAAATTGGCTTCTGTGTTTGAGAGAGGCATCAAAGAGCATGTGTTCCGTGGCCTCGATCCCCTCCACATGGCCATTGCGCTTGAAGGAACGATTAGTGCTTTTCTTTTCAGGACAATGCGAGATCCTGCCAGATTTCAACAGGGAGATAACCTGTCAAATGTCGCAGACATTTTTTTCCGGGGGGTGCTGACCACATGAGAAAGCGAATTAAACCTGGAACCGAAAACGGAAATAGCAGGAAACTATCCTCAGAATCCCGACCCCACTTTCAATAATTCGTCCAGAGGACTGTGTGAACGGTGATTTCGTGCGAAGTTTTGGGAACTCAATCAGCTCATCATCGATATTTGCGAGGTCTGTCATGCAACCCAATGAATCCGTTAATGATCCACTTAGATGGACCATAGTTCTAATGGCTCTATTAGGCGGCCTTTCTCTGGGCGGATGCGACAGCAGGCAGCAATCGCCTCCTCCTGTCCCTGAAGTGGTTACTGTAAACGCACAGCCGCAGCGCCTGGTGCTGACCACTGAATTGCCGGGCCGCACGTCTGCGTACCTGGTCGCGGAAATCCGGCCCCAGGTGAATGGTATTATACAAAAACGCCTTTTCCCGGAAGGTTCCGAAGTCAAAGCTGGGGATGTGCTTTATCAGATCGATCCAGCGCCATTTCATGCGGCACTCGACAGTGCAAGGGCAGCCCTTGGCAGATCAGAAGCCAATCTTCCTACGATCCGTTTGAGGGCTGAGCGATACAGGGGATTACTCTCCGAAAAAGCGGTCAGCCAGCAAGACTACGACGACAAGGAGGCCGCCCTGAAACAAGCCGAAGCCGATATTGAGTATTGGAAAGCGGCAGTTGAGACGGCACGCATCAATCTGGGATACACTCGTGTCACCGCACCCATCGCCGGCCGCATAGGCAAATCCAATGTAACGGATGGCGCTTTAGTGACTGCGTATCAGGCCCTAGCTCTAGCTACGATTCAGGAGATAGACCCCATTTATGTGGATGTGCCCCAATCAACCTCTGAACTTCTGCGATTGAAACGCCGCCTGGAGGAGGGCCACCTCAATCAGGACGGACCGAACCAGAAGAAGGTCAAGCTCACCCTGGAAGACGGCGCAGCGTACCCATTGAATGGTACACTGCAGTTTCGTGACGTCACGGTGGACCCGACGACCGGGTCCGTCATCCTGCGTGTTGTCTTTCCGAATCCAGAAGGAGTTCTCCTACCGGGCATGTTCGTCCGGGCGGTAGTGAAAGAAGGCATCAATGAGCATGCCATCCTTATTCCTCAGCAAGCAGTGTCACGCGATCCAAAGGGGAATCCCGTCACTCTGATCGTGGACGGCGAGGGTCACGTCCAACAGCGGATGCTCTCTCTCGATCGAGCCATCGGGGACAAGTGGCTCGTCTCATCGGGCCTTTCGCCCGGCGATCGTGTGATTATCGAGGGTATGCAGAGGGTGCGGCCCGGTGCTTCCGTGAAGGTAGTCCCTTTTAATGACGGTCCGAAAGATGGTGCGGAACCGAAGAACACGGCCCAGCCAAGCATAGAATCGAATTGACGGAGGCGCGTGATGTTATCGAACTTCTTTCTGGATCGTCCAGTGTTTGCTTGGGTTATCGCCATCATCATGATGGTGGCGGGAGGCTTGGCGATCCACAACCTGCCCATATCTCAGTATCCCCCAATCGCCCCGCCGTCTATCGCCATTGACTCCTTTTATCCCGGGGCCTCGGCAGAGACCGTTGAAAACAGTGTGACGCAGATCATCGAGCAGAAGATGACCGGCTTTGACAAAATGCTGTACATGGCTGCAACCAGTGATTCGGCCGGCGCCTCCCGCATCCAGTTGACTTTTGCCCCAGGCACCGATCCCGACCTCGCTTGGTCCCAGGTACAAAATAAGCTCCAACTTGCCATGGCGAGTCTGCCGGAAGTGGTGCAGCGCCAGGGCGTCAAGGTCAGTAAATCCACCAGGAACTACCTGATGATAGTGGGATTAATCTCAGAAGACGGGAGTATGGACGGGGACGACTTGCGGGACTACGCCCAATCCAATCTCGAGAAGGTCCTGGCTCGGGTGCCGGGTGTGGGCGAGGTGGAAAATTTCGGCTCCCAGTATGCTATGCGTATCTGGCTCAACCCCGACAAGTTGACCGAATACCACCTAACTCTAGAAGATGTCATTATTGCGCTTCGGGCCTACAACGTGGAGGTCTCCGCCGGGCAATTCGGCGGGGTGCCGGCGGTGGATGGCCAGCGTTTGAACGCCTCCATTGTCGTCCAGAATCTGCTCAAGACCCCGGATGAGTTTGCCGCGATCCCCATCCGCATGAACCCGAACGGTTCCATAGTGCGGATCAAGGATTTAGGACGGACGGAATTAGGGACCGAGTCCTACGATGTAGTGGCATATTACAATGGCAAACCTTCCGCCGCCTTGGCCATTCGACAGGCCGCCGGAGCCAATGCGTTGGACACGGCCGATGCTGTCAAGACGAAACTGAAAGAAATGAGCCGGTACTTTCCCCCCGGCATGAAGGTAGTTTATCCATACGACACCACCCCCTTTATCAAGGTGGCCATAGACGAGGTGGTCAAAACCCTTTTCGAGGCAGTCCTGCTGGTCTTCCTGGTCATGTATCTTTTCATGGGGAACATGAGGGCCACCCTGATTCCGACCATCGCGGTGCCGGTGGTAATCCTGGGGACCTTTGCGGTTCTGGGGCTTTTTGGGCTCTCCATCAACATGCTGACCATGTTTGCCATGGTGCTGGCAATCGGCCTTCTGGTGGACGACGCCATCGTGGTGGTGGAAAACGTGGAACGGATCATGAGCGAGGAAGGGCTTACGCCCAGGGAAGCCACCCGCAAGTCCATGCACCAAATCACCAGCGCCTTGATCGGAATCGGGCTGGTGCTATCAGCGGTTTTTGGCCCCATGGCCTTTTTTGGCGGCTCTACCGGCGTCATCTACCGCCAGTTTTCAGTGACCATCATCGCCTCCATGCTTCTTTCGGTTCTTGTAGCTCTTATCCTGACGCCGGTTCTCTGCGCATCGCTCCTCAAGCCGGTGCTAAAAGGGCATGAAGCAGCGGAAAATGCGGTATTTTTCTTGCGACCATTTTTCAGATGGTTTGATAGCATCTTTTTCTTGGCCAGAGATCTGTATTTAAGACTGGTTGCACGCGCTTTTTCCAAGAAACCGCACTACCTCTTTGTGTTCCTTCTGATTGTGGTGACGATGGGATTCTTGTTTCAGCGGATGCCCACAGCCTACCTCCCGGATGAAGACCAGGGGATATTGTTTGTCCAGGCCATGCTTCCTGCAAATGCCACGCTGGAACAGACCCAAAAGGTCATGGAGGAGGTCAAGAACCATTTTCTGTCGGATGACAAAGATGCGGTGGAATCGTTGATGGCGATTTCCGGCTTCAGCTTTTCCGGCAGAGGACAGAACGTTGGCCTGGCATTTGTCAAGCTCAGGGACTGGAAGCTTCGCGACCGGCCGGACCTCACGGTCGATGCCGTGGTCGGAAGGGCGATGAAGGCATTTTCAAAGATCCGCAATGCAATGGTATTTGCCTTCCCACCGCCGTCCGTCATCGAACTGGGTAACGCCAAGGGGTTTGATTTTCAGTTGCAGGACCGTGGCGGCATGGGGCACGCAGCCTTGATGGCGGCCCGCAACCAGCTCCTTGGTATGGCTGCAAAGGACCCGAGATTGATCGCGGTCAGGCCCAACGGTTTGGAAGATGTGCCCGAATACCGGATCGACGTGGATTGGGAGAAGGCAGGCGCTCTGGGGGTTCCCATTACGTCCATCCACCACACCATCGCAGCGGCCTTCGGCAGCGCCTATGTAAACGACTTTATCCAAGCCGGACGGGTAAAACGGGTATACCTGCAAGCGGACGCCCCCTACCGCATGTTGCCGCAGGATCTCGAAAAACTCTATGTGCGAAATACCGCCGGTAAGATGGTCCCGTTTTCATCTTTTGCATCCGGGCACTGGACTTCCGGTTCTCCCAAGCTCGAGCGCTACAATGCCTTTCCGTCCATAAACATCTGGGGCGAGCCTGCGCCGCGGAGGAGTTCCGGTGAGGCAATGCAGGCCATGGAAGAGATAGTCTCAAGTTTGCCACAGGGGATCGGCTTTGACTGGACCGGACTTTCGTACCAGGAACGGATGGCGGGTTCCCAAGCACCCATGCTATACGCATTTTCCATTCTCGTGATCTTCCTTTGCCTAGCAGCTCTCTACGAGAGTTGGCCCATCCCCTTCTCGATTCTCCTGGTCCTGCCACTTGGGGCCATCGGCGGAGTTATCGCTTCGACTCTGCGGGGGCTGCCCAATGACGTTTATTTCCAGATAGGGCTCCTCACTACTCTGGGCTTGACCGCCAAAAACGCCATCCTGATCGTTCAATTCGCCAAGGCCAAGGTGGAAGACGGGATGGGGCTGATCGAGGCAACTCTGGAAGGGGCAAGACTTAGACTTCGTCCGATCGTTATGACATCGCTGGCCTTTGGATTTGGCGTCCTGCCGCTCGCTCTTGCCGGCGGGGCCGGAGCAGGAGCACAAAAGGCTATTGGCAGTGGTGTGCTTGGGGGAGTGATAACTGCTACCTTTCTCGTAACCTTATTTGCACCCCTCTTTTATGTGCTTATCTATAAATTTTTTGGTAAACAGAGGAACCGAGAAATGTCTAAAACAAATGATGTAAGTCTATCAGGGGATGGATGATATGAAAAAGGTGTCTTAGGTGCTGAGGCTTCGCTCTGTGACCCCAGTTCAACGTTATACAGGGGCAGCCAAGAGGTCAGGGGTTCGATCCCTTTCAACTCCACCATCCAAAACATTATAAAAAAGATTCCTTAGCCACGGCTCACACGATCGAACCAGGAGGACATGATATGATTTCCCGTATTCGGTCCGGCGTAGA
>JAPLJK010000055.1:0-52204 GCA_026388625.1 Deltaproteobacteria bacterium
CATGCCTCGCCCCTCTACTGGTGACCAATATGACACCTGCGGGTACACTTTTGTCCAAAACCCGCAGAAAAACCACCCTCAAGGCACAATGTGACCATCCGTGCCCCCGTTCGGTCAACATCCTCCCACGAAATCGCCTTTTTTCCGTGATACTCACCGCTGAAGCGTCGCGGAAAAAAAAGACTTTGACGGAACCGTGCCCGAGTTTCCTGGATTAATTGCGGCATCGGTCTGAATAAAGTCTTCGTATTCCAATATACCCATTCTCGATCTGCCCTTGGCACTGACTATTCCGGAGGTTACGGTTTGCATCAGGCCAAAAGGGTTGCCGATGGCCAATACCCAGTCACCGACATCAAGCGTTTCCGAATCACCGAGCTTGGCAAACGGAAAATCTCTGCCCTCGATCTTGATTACGGCTACATCGGTCTTAGAATCAGCTCCGATAAGTCTTGCCTTATATTTCTTCTTTCCCTCCAGCGTCACCTGGATTTCATCAGCCCCCTTTATGACATGTCTATTGGTGAGAATGTAGCCTCTGGGATCAAACATAAATCCGGAGCCCACGCCCTGTTTCGTTTGACGCTCCGCTGCCCTCTGCCCACTGAAAAAACGTCGAAAGAACTCGTCCCCAAAGAATTCACGAAAAGGATGATTCTCCAATAATGGATCCTCCGACATAGGATTGCGCGCCATGACGGTCCTGACTGCCGACACATTGACCACGGCAGGTTTGACATTCTTGGCAATGGATCTGAATGACTCCTGCATTTCCCTTAGCCCCTTTGATGCAACGCTTTGGCCAACAGCCGACGGCGAGTTGATTACCAGTAGAACAAGCAACACTACAGACATTAAAGCGGTTCTTGGCAGAGAAAAACTATTCAAGCTGATTCCCTTTCTTGTTTCTTGCTTTGTAAGACATGCCTTGAATCTGCTCATGAGTACTCCTTCTAGACAATATGGGTTTCACAGATCAAAACAAACCGACATGAACGACTCAGTAAGAGAGGCGCCGGAAGTCCGACACAATCGGGTGGAGGATCTGCGGAAAACATCCAATCTTTCTGACCCCTCTTTGGTGAGAAGTGTTCCTGAATATCATGCGGGATAACCTTAGCAGCAACTATAGGGGCAACACAAAAAAATATTCGTGATCATATATCTCTTTCTCGGCAAGGCCTTTGCTTCGAGCTTCAAGAAGTCTCCTGCGATTTTTTCTTGACCCACACCAAAAAAATGTAAAAAAATGGAAAGTTTTGTTTGTTTCATGCATTTTATGTGTTAAATATAAAGATTAAACAACGAGGGGGCTTCAGACCCTCATCAGAAGTAACACAGGAGGAAAGATTATGCAGTGTATAACATTGAAGAATGGATTGGAGTGCGTATTCATGACTAAGAAAGGGTGCAATTTCAACGGCGGCCGTTGCCATCCGGTCGTCGGAACCTGCGAAGGCTGCTCCCGGACAGTGACCTCTTCGGAAGGCACATTCTGCGCCGTAGCTCCGAATCCCCCCACAAAATGGGCCCGAGGCGACTGCAATTTTGCTACCCATCTCGAACGCAAAACCGTCGAACAGGCACAAAAACTCAATCCGCTCAAGGCATCAAAACGGGCCGCAGCTTCGAAGAAGTAATAGGTCTCTGTCCGGAAGGGATCATACCCTTCCGGAGAAACAAGCCCGTATGAATTTCCACAAACCCCCGGACTTGGAAGCTTGCGAACAGCGTCCATCCTAAAGCTAAAGAATGTAACGGCTTAGGTCATCGCTTTTAACGATATCACGCAGCCTATCCCGAACCATTTCAGGAGTCACGGTCACTGTTATTCCGAACATGTCAGGTGCCTCAAATGAGATTTCCTCCAAGAGTTTTTCCATTATAGTGTGGAGACGGCGCGCACCGATGTTTTCCGCGCGGTCATTAACTTCCTCCGCCAAAGCAGCAATCTCGTGAATGGCCTCTTCTTGAAATTCCAGAGTCACTCCTTCGGTCTTCAGTAATTCTTCGTATTGAATGACCAGAGCGTTTTTGGGTTCGGTGAGAATGCGCACGAAATCGTCTCGTGTAAGTGGTGACAATTCAGCTCTGAGAGGAAACCGGCCCTGAATTTCCGGAATGAGGTCGGAAGGCTTCGAGACGTGGAACGCGCCTGCTGCGATGAAGAGTATGTGGTCAGTTTTTATAACGCCGTGCTTCGTATTGACGGTGCTTCCCTCTATAATTGGCAGCAAGTCTCTCTGAACGCCTTCACGGGAAACGTCCGGCCCATGTTGAAGCGAACGACTCCCCGCTATCTTGTCCAACTCATCGATAAAAACGATACCCGTTTGCTCGACCCTCTCCTTGGCGTTTTTGGACACTTTGTCCGTGTCGATAAGTCTGTTGAGTTCCTCTTGGAGCAGGATCTGTAGAGCCTCCGGGACCTTTACGCGGCGGCGCTTGATCTTGCCTGGGAAAATGTTGGAGAACATGTCCTTGAGGTTGATATCCATTTCTTCCATTCCCCCGGGGGAAAAGACTTCCACCACCGGCATGGCGCTTGTTTGGGTTTCAATCTCAACCTCACGGTCGTTGAGTCTCCCGTTTCGAAGCATTTTCTTAAATTTTTCTCGCGTACGCTGGGCTACCTCTATTTCATCACTCAACTCTTGCTGGGGAGAGAGTTGATTCCTGCGGATTTTGCGGGGTGATCGCACGGGGAGCAGTATGTCCAGAAGTCTTGCCTCCGCCATTTCCTCAGCCTTGGGACGAAGCGTCTCGTATTCCTCCTCCTTGACCAATGTAATCCCTATTTCGAGTAGATCTCTGATCATGGATTCGACGTCACGGCCCACATAACCTACTTCTGTGAACTTGGAGGCTTCCACTTTGAGGAAAGGCGACTGGGCCAGTTTAGCTAGTCTTCTGGCGATCTCCGTCTTTCCAACGCCGGTCGGGCCTATCATAATGATATTCTTAGGAGCAATTTCATCCCTAAGCTCATCAGGGACCTGCCTGCGCCGCCATCGGTTTCGCAGAGCAATCGCCACCATCTTTTTGGCTATGCTTTGACCGACAATGTATTTGTCCAGCTCTGCAACTATTTTTCTGGGTGTAAAAGTTTCCATAAGACCTCGGATACAAGACCTGTCACAAGGACAACAAGTTGATGCGGCCTGTGCCGGCACAAGCGCCATGTTTGGAAGCTGCGGCCTGAACATTAAGTCAAATCAGAGCCCGCTCTCCCCAGCCTAGTCAACAAGTTCTTCCATGACAAGCTTGTCATTTGTGTAAACACAGATTTCCGCAGCGATTGACATCGCTATCCGAGCCACTTCGGCCGCTTTCATATCTGTGTGCTGCAAGAGGGCCCTAGCCGCTGCCAGGGCATAATTCCCGCCGGAGCCTATCGCGATGATTCCATGATCAGGTTCCACCACGTCCCCCGTTCCCGATACAAGCAGGGTCTTGTCGGAATCCGCCACTATAAGCAAGGCCTCTAATCTTCTCAACATGCGGTCTGTACGCCAATCCTTAGCCAGTTCTACCGCAGCCCGAGTAAGATTATTGGAATACTTCTCAAGTACCTGCTCGAATTTCTCCAGTAATGTCAAGGCATCAGCCGTAGAACCAGCAAAGCCGGCAAGTACATTGTTATCTTTCCCGAGACGCCTGACCTTTCGAGCAGAATGTTTCACAATGGCATCACCCAGTGATACCTGACCGTCTCCGGCAATCACCACATTGGTTCCACGGCGGACGCAAAGGACAGTCGTGGAGCGAGTTTTTCTCTTACTCATGAAATCATCCAATTCAACACCATCCAAAACTGATTAGAAACGTGTTATCGCATTCCGAGTGCCGTCGCGTTATCACAGTTGTCATTTTGAATCCTTCTTAGAAGCGCCACTTCTCGGATGCGACCTGTCATAAACCTCCATGAGCCTTCCAAGGTCAACTTTGGTATATCGCTGCGTCGTGGAAAGGCTTGAGTGGCCGAGCAATTCCTGAATGGATCTCAGGTCTGCGCCGCCTTGAAGCATATGAGTGGCAAACGAATGCCGAAAGGCATGGGGCGAGGCATCACGAGTAAGGCCAGCCTTATCCAGACATGTCTTAAGTATGCGTCGTACGCTTCGCGAAGACAACCTCCCCCCTCGGTGATTAAGAAACAACGCCGGTTCTCTGTGGCTGAGCTTGGTTTTTAACTCGATTGCCGCACGAACGGGCATATAACTTGTCAATGCACTTGCTGCCTTACTCCCAACGGGTACGTATCTTTCTTTATTTCCCTTTCCGATTACTCTGACCCACCCGTTATTCAAATCTACGTCCTGGACTTCGAGAGATGTCAACTCTCCGACCCGAAGTCCTGAGGAGTAAAGAAGCTCAAACATCGCTATATCTCGCTCTTCCGATTCCTTAATACGTGAGAAAAAACGATCGACCTCATCGACGCCGAGGGCTCTGGGCAACGGATGATCACGTTTAGGGGCTCTGATGTTCGCCGTAGGGTTAACCCGGACAGTACCGTCTCGGACAAGAAATGTGAAGAATGTTCTCAGGGCCGCCAGTTTGCGTCCTATTGATTCTTTCTTGACACGGCCGAATCGGTTCGCCACGAACCCCCTGATTTCACGCGGTGTGATTTGTTCCACGCTCTTCAGTCCTATAGCCTCTACCTCGATTGAAAGATAGCGCTGAAAATCTCTTAGGTCCGCTTCGTAGCCGCGGACAGTCTCCTTTGAGCGGACCTTTTCGATCTCAAGATGTATTTTGAAAAGTGTTACGGCTTCCTGGAAATTCAAGAAAACTCCTCAGGGCGTCTTATGGTCTGGTCTGGAGTGGCTTGCCTCATCTTCCCTCAGGGGTTCCGCACCGGTTGATTCAAGATCGTGTAGTTCTGGAATTGGTGAGGATGATTGGTCACCCGCCCCATCGCCTTTACGGTTAACCAGCGACACCTTTTCCGAAATCCCGGCTCTGAGTTTTTCATCAGTGGCGAGCTTGAGAGCGCTGTTGTAGTCGGAGAGGGCCTCTTTGTTCCGGCCCTTCGATGTGTAGATCAGTGCTCTGTTTTCAAAAAAAGTCGAGTTTGTCGGATCCACTGAAATAGCCTTGGAGTAATCTTTCAGCGCCCTTTCGAGGTTATTCTGTTCGTGGTAAACCAGCCCACGGTTATTGTAACATATAGCGTCCAGAGGATTTAGTTCGACAGCTCGATTGTAATCCGCCAAGGCCTGTTCAGGCTGTTTGAGTTTATAACATGCGTCTCCTCTCACCCGGTAAATCTCTGCATTTCCAGAGTCCTTTTCAATTGCTGCGCTGAAATCTTCAATAGCTTTCTTATATTGCCCCATCCTGTGGTACGTCAGACCCCTGTCCCTCAATGCCTGAATCATGGTATTGTCAACCTTCAAGGCTCGAGTCCACAACTCTATGGCCTGTTTTTCCCTGCCGAGTCGGTAGTTTTCCATGCCTTCTGTGTAAAGGTCTTCAGCTCGTTTTTTTCTTAGATTCTCTATCCGGGCCTCGAGTTCCTTGACATCGCTTCTGTTGGCTGTAAGTTCAATGACTTTGACGTATGATTCCAGCGCCTTTTCATAATCACTGCGCTTTTCGTAAACTGAACCAAGCGTCCTGTAGGCCAAGGAATTTTTCTTGTTCAACGCAATGGCCTGTCGCAGGTCCCTGATTGCCTCATCAAGATTTCCCTTCTCGCTGCGAACCAGGCCGAGTGTTGTGTAAAGGGCACTGTCTCGTTTGCCATGTTTTATGGCAGCGTTGAGATCGATGAGACTGCCATCCAGATCACCGGTCTTGTAACGAGCGACTCCGCGATTGGCTAAAGCGAAAGCGTAGTCAGGCTTAATTTCAAGGGCTCGATCATAATCTTCCAACGCCTTTTGAAACATTCCTTTACGCTTGAGGGCTACCCCTCTATTATTGTAGGCAAGATGGTCTCTTGGATCCAGCCGGAGCGCCCGAGTAAAAAGCTCCACTGCATCATCAAGTCTGTCTTGTTTCAAGGCTTCGACAGCCTCATTGTACAGGTCAACCGCGTCTTCCTGGCAGAGGCCCTGGAGCGGCAAAAGGGTCCCCAAAACAACCAAACAAATCAATAAGTTGATCATCTGCCGTCGCGTCCTTTCAGGCTCCGTCTAATCCCCCCAACTTCTAACACAAATTACGTTACTACGTCACCCCATGATCCCCAAGAGCAGCAAAAAAAACAGCAAATGTTTTCAAATTTGCTAAATAAAATAAAGATAGTAGTGTTCTCAAATTAATTACTACGCATGCTTTAAATCTAACATTAGATAATCAAATCTTTTTACTTGACAGCAAAAAAACACCGTGTTAAAGGCCCATTTCAGCTAAGCCCTACAAGGGGCTAAATTCAGTGTCCTTAGCTTGAGTATACGCCCTCAAGTATTATTTGAAGGATCTGAACAAAGGAGGATGAGGTATGGTGATACGATTCGCAGTCGTTCTTTTTTTGTGCACACTATTTTGTATTCCTAATCTTACATCTTCATTGGCCACGGCAGGTGGTCCCCCCGTCCCGTCCCCTGCGCCGTCATATCAATGTGCTCCGCAAGCATACCCGGTTCCAAACTGCGGGCCTGCGCCGCTTGGCTTTTGCAGCGGCATTCTCAGGGCATGTTCCGGAATCTGTGGCACTGTTCTGGGGTGTCCCTCAACAATCGCGGGCATGATACTGGACACTCCGCCCCCTGTGTTTCCCAGACGGAGATGGTTCCCGCCGGCGTGCGGCCCTGTAATGTGCGCTCCCAGAATGTGCCCCGTTCCTGTTTGCATGCCCGCGCCCTGTCCGCCGCCTCCCCTGAGACGAATAACGAAAACTAAGCCGATCGCAGCGGCAGCTCCGCCACCCCCAGTTTGTTACGCTCCTCCTGTTTGTCCTGTGGGTCCAATCCCATGTCAGCCGCGGATGCAAGCCTGTGGCCCACGCCATCCGGCGATAGGTCCTGGTTGTGTAGCCCTTTGTGCAACAATTCTCGAGATGCCGTTGAGGCTCTGCTCGGGCATGCTCAGCATTCAGGACGGCCCGCTTGGTCCGCTGGCAGGCACTTTCGAGGCCACCATGACCACGTTTGGTCAGTACTGGTAAGGAGTTGTTTTCCCGGTAGAGTTGGTTCCGATTTGCCCAAAAAACCAATCGAGTTCTACGGTTCTTAGGTGAATCCAGCCCTGTGCGGAGACCAATTCATTACTAATAACAGTATGGATGCCTTCCAACGGCTGGATCATGCCAGTGAGAAATGTTTAAGAGGGATTAGTTTTATGACCAACACTTGGTGCAATAAGCCAATCTCGACTGGTCAGTCCCTCCAGCAGTTATCCATATAGAATTCACGAACCGCATCAGGGGCTTGTTGCCCTGTTTAGAAAAGATGCCCCTGCTGCCAACCAAAGAGTGGAAAAAGTGGGGTCCACTCTTCTTCCAAAAAACCACTATTCCTCCTAATTCACAGGGACGGCCAACCGTCCCTTTTTTTTACATGTTGAGGACTGAAACTGAGCTAAACGTACGTCTTGCGCAGGACGTTGTCCGTGGTATGCTTCTCATGAGAGAGGGTATTGCGGATGAGGCTTTTTGTCACATTGGCGATGGGAATGAATACCGAGCCCCTTCCGAAGCGCCGAGGGCAAGAAAGTCGGCCAGTTCTACACACGCCTGGATGCGTCGTACAGGTGCTCGCAATCCGACAAGTGGACGACGGCGGTCGATAAGGTTACGGGGTTACGACTACTCATCGTCGGGTGCTTATTTTGTGACCATTTGCGTCAGGCACAGGGAATGCTTGTTTGGCGAAATCATGGACGCGACGATCCGGTTAAGTGAGGCAGGAAAGATAATTCAGGCGGTCTGGGATGCCTTGCCAAGTCTTCATTCCGATATAGATTTGGATGTTTTCATAGTCATGCCCAACCACATACAGGGTATTATTCTGCTGATCGATAAGTCCATTGTAGGGGCAGGGCTTGGAGATTGTCTACGGATTTCCGGAGGAGATTTACACTTGAGGAGAATAGAGATGCCTGACGACGCGACTGCTGAGCAGACGCTCAATATTCTCGTGATAGATGATGAGGCGAACATTCGCAAGACCCTGTCTTTGTGCCTGGAGTCCGAGGGGCATCGGGTCGTTGCCGTGAGCAATTTTCATGATGCGTTGGCGGAAGCATCCCGAAGGTCTCTCGATGTTGCGTTCGTAGATCTGAGGCTCGGAACTGCCGACGGAATGGATTTGATACCGCGTTTGATTACCTCAACACCATGGCTAAAGATAATAGTCATCACTGCTTATTCTTCAATTGAAACTGCCGTGGAAGCCATGCGTCGCGGAGCGGCCGACTACATCCCAAAGCCGTTCACTCCAGCCCAAGTGAAGATGGCTGTAAACAAAGTTTCAGAAGTTCGCTCTCTGGAACAAAGGCTCGCCCATTTGCAGGAAGAACTTGGTCGGTCACAACCCGAGATAGATTTTTCGAGCACCAACCTCGCGATGCAAAGGGTGGTGTACCTTGCCCGACAGGTAGCTTCCACTGATGCCACGGTGCTCCTGCGAGGCGAGAGCGGAACAGGGAAAACCGTCCTGGCGCGCCAGATTCATTATTGGAGCAGTAGGGCTTCAAAACCCCTTGGCGTTATCTCCTGTCCAACCCTTTCTCCTGAATTGATGGAAAGCGAGCTGTTTGGCCATGTTAAGGGCGCATTCACGGGAGCCATTCGCGACAATCCAGGACGCATCGCAGCGAGCGAAGGCGGAACATTGCTGTTGGACGAAATAAGCGAGCTACCCTTATTAGTTCAACCCAAGCTGTTGCGGTTTCTCCAAGAACGGGAATACGAACGCATGGGTGACAACAAGGTGCGAAAAGCCAACGTTCGCATAATTTCTGCTACAAATGTCGATTTGGAACAGGCTGTCCAGACGGGGAGGTTCAGAGACGATCTACTCTATCGTTTGAACGTGATACAGATCGAAATACCGCCGCTGCGTGAACGACTCGAGGATGTGGTGCCTCTTGCTGAGCTGCTCCTCGCGTTTTTCGGCCGTAAATATCACCGTCCGTTCATTGGCTTCACAGAAGAGGCGCAAAAGGCCCTGAAACAATATTCCTGGCCTGGTAACGTTCGAGAGTTGAGGAATGCAATCGAACGTACTGCGATCCTCTGCAAGTCAGACCACGTTGGGTTAGAATATGTCCCCGGCAAAACGATATCTTATAACGCGTTTCCAGACATTGGTGATGCTGTCAGTCTGGCAATAATTGAGGAAGAGCATATACGGCGAGTGCTTGCCAGGAGCAAATCTCTTCAGGAGGCGGCTGATACGCTCGGTATAGATCAGGCTACCCTCTGGCGTCGACGAAAGCATTACCGAATCTGAAAACAATATGAGAGTTCAAACCCTCTCTGGGCGCCTTGTTCAGTCCCGCCTTGCAATATGCACGATGACCAAAGATCCATCCTTGTAATGTGCAATCCCATTAATCGCTGGGCCGTCTAAATCTGTTGGAGTTGTAATCAATTACGGCTTTCCACATTTGGCATGGTCCATGCTGTATAAATTGTGGGAGGTACGAGAATGCTCGGAATTCGACAAAAGCTCTCTCTGGGATTCGGTGTACTACTTGCCATCATTGTGATCCTCGGTATTCAGAGCATAACGCTGCTCACTGAACTGGGAGGCTCCATAGACTCGATCTTACGGGAGAACTACCGCAGCGTCATCGCTTGCCAGGAAATGAAAGAAGCCTTGGAGAGAGTAGATAGCGGAATATTATTCACACTCCTCGGATATGAGGGAGAGGGTATTGAACTAATTCGCAAGAATGAGAGGCTCTTTGAAAATGCCCTCGAAGTTGAACTCAACAATATTACCTTGCCTGGAGAAGGAGAGAAAGCGGCCTATCTTCAAGAGCTTTTCAGACAGTACACGACTGCACTTACAGTGGCAAAAAACCTTACTTTGGCCGATGAAGTCAGGCGTGAAACGTATTTCGTTAAGATCTTGCCTTTGTTCCAGCAAATGAAGACTACTGCTGACGACATCTTGCAAATGAATCAGCAAAACATGAGCGATGCCAACCAACAGGCGAGACAAACGGCTGCTGCCGCACGGAAACGGATGGCTATGCTGCTGATGGTCGGCGCAGTGGTGGCAATAGGATTTATGTTCTTCATAGGGAAGTGGATTCTTCGTCCGATTGCCAGACTCATCGCTTCGGCCAACGAGATTCAATCAGGAAACTTAGATCTTGTTGTACACGCGGATTCCAAGGATGAGATCGGCACACTTTCTGAGGCGTTCAATTCCATGGCTGGAAGCCTGAGAGAATTAAGGCGCACCGATAGTGCAAGGTTAATTAGGATTCAGCGTTCCACGGAACATGCTTTCAGGTTTCTCCCGGATGCGATCGCCATAGTTGATGCTGACGGGAATATTGAAGTCGCCAGTGCCGTGGCCTTGGATGCCTTCGATTTCAGGCCAAATGAAAAGATAACCAGCTTACCGTTTCAGCGTGTTGTTGATCTTTTTCACGAAGCCGTGCGTACCGGTCGAGTCGCTCAACCCAGCAACGGTCAAACACTCATTCAGCGATTCGTAAAGGGAAAAGAGCGCTATTTCCGCCCCCTAGCGGTTCCTATTCTGGATGTCGAAAGGCAACCGACTGGTGTGATCATCATTCTGTCGGATGTGACTCAGGAACGGCATCAAGACGAGATGAAAAGAGGGGTCATATCAACTGTAGCGCATCAACTCAGGACCCCTCTCACTTCGGTCCGCATGGCATTGCATCTGCTCCTTGAAGAAAAAGTGGGGCCCCTGACTGAAAAACAAGAGGAATTGCTCATTGCAGCAAGGGAAGACAGCGAGCGGCTCTATACAATTCTAGAGCAATTACTTAACATAAGCCGAATCGAATCAGGAAAGGCACAAATAGATCAACGGGTGCTTTCCTGTCACGAATTGGTTTTCGAATCGGTAGAGCCGTTTCGTAGAGCCGCTCATGATCGTGGGGTCTCTCTGGAAGTGAATATTCCGGATGACTTGCCCGAGGTCATTGCTGACTCTGCACTTATTGCCCAGGTATTCGCTAATCTCCTGTCCAATGCTCTGAAGTACACCGACCCAGGCGGCAAAGTTTCTATTTCGGCAGAAGCCACGGATGAGTCTGTTGTTTTCTCCGTGTCGGACACGGGAAGAGGCATACCAAGTCAATATCTCAAGAAAATCCTGGAACAATTCTTTCGCGTACCTGGCCAAGGCGGGGACTCGGGTGTCGGATTGGGGCTTTCCATAGTGCAAGAGATAGTTGCAACCCACGGAGGAGTCGTAAACGTAGAAAGCCGCGAAGGAGAAGGCAGCACATTTACTTTTTCTCTTCAACGGGCTGTCCAATTGCCCAAGGAGGGACTCAGCCAATGATCGATTTAGCCTACATTATCGGTTTGGTCATTTTTTTTGGAGCATGTGTCGTGTATGCAATGGCTTGTGAAAGGATCTGAACAATGATGGACATTATTGTAGGCTGCATCAGCGTGGCTCTAATTGTCTATCTGTTTGCAGCAATTCTAAGGCCGGAAAAGTTCTAGGTGAGGTTTACATTCATGAAACCGTTTGATCAGCTTCAATTGGAACTCTTCGTCGTAACCCTCTTGTTGCTTACGAAACCGATGGGCCTCTATCTTTGTAGGGTCCTCGACGCAAGCGGCAAAACATTCCTGGATCCTGTCATGAGCCCAGTAGAGCGGCTTTTTTACGGCATTCTCGGTGTTGATCCGAAAAAGGAGCAGGATTGGAAACACTATACCTTCTCCTTGATTGCTTTCAGCCTTCTCGGAATCTTGTTCACTTACGGCATTCTTAGACTGCAACATATTTTACCCCTGAATCCCCAAGGATTGGGACCTGTTTCCGAGCATCTTGCTTTTAACACAGCGGTGAGCTTCGCCACCAATACCGACTGGCAAAGTTATGCCGGGGAGACCACACTGTCGTATTTTTCTCAGATGGTGGGACTGACTTTTCACAATTTCGTCTCCGCAGGGGCAGGTATATCAGTGGCGGCAGCACTGGTCCGAGGCATTGCCGGGCACTCCATCAAAACTATTGGCAACTTCTGGGTGGATGTGATCCGAATCAACCTTTATCTGCTGCTTCCACTCTGTCTGGTGTTCGCAGTCTTCCTTGTTTCCCAGGGAATCATTCAGAACTTTAGGCCTTACGTAACGGCACACGTGATTGAATCGACAGTCGTTGAAACTCCCAAGAAGGACGCGGACGGCCAAGCATTGAAGAATGAAGACGGAAAGTCTTTGTTGGAACAGAACAAAGTTGAAACTCAAACCATCGTTCAAGGGCCAATGGCGTCCCAGGTTGCAATCAAGATGCTGGGAACCAACGGAGGAGGATTTGTAAACGCCAATGCATCGCATCCCTACGAAAACCCGACGCCGCTGTCCAACTTCTTGCAGATGTTGTCAATTTTCCTGATACCCAGTGGTCTGACATATTATTTAGGACGAACGGTGAAGAACCAGCGGCACGGATGGGCGGTTTGGGGCGCAATGATCTCACTATTCCTCATCGGGGTTCTTGTTGCCGCTTGGTCCGAAGCCTCTGGTAATCCACGCTTGCACGCCCTGGGATTGGACCCCTCTGGTGGAAACATGGAAGGGAAGGAAGTGCGTTTTGGCATTTTCAATTCGGCTCTGTTTGCTTGCATTACTACAGCGGCTTCCTGCGGCGCTGTAAACTCGATGCACGATTCGTTTACCCCTTTAGGTGGACTCGTACCACTGCTTAATATCCAGTTGGGCGAGGTCGTGTTCGGCGGAGTAGGCGCTGGACTCTATGGGATGCTCGTATTCGTTGTCCTTACTGTTTTTTTGGCCGGGTTGATGATCGGTCGGACACCCGAATATTTAGGTAAAAAAATCGAAGCTTACGACGTGAAATTAAGCATGCTTTTCGTCATGATACCGGTGTTGAGCATTCTAGGCTTCACTGCATGGGCAGCGGCAAGCAACTGGGGGCTTGCCGGTTTGAACAACGCCGGACCTCACGGACTGAGTGAAATCCTGTATGCAAATTCCTCTGCCGCCGGAAACAACGGCAGCGCCTTCGCGGGTCTCAACGGTAACACTTATCGGTACAACACCACCCTGGCCATAGCAATGCTGTTGGGGCGATTCTTCATGATCGTACCAGTAATGGCGCTGTCCGGTAACCTCGCTAGAAAGAAAGTGGTGCCTGTGGGACCCGGCAGCTTCCCCATTTCGGGCATGACCTTCACCGTTCTCCTGGCGGGCACGGTTCTGATGGTGGGAGCACTAACGTTTTTCCCGGTTCTATCGCTGGGGCCTATCCTTGAGCACTTCCTTCTGACGGGTTCCAATATCGCGTTTTAAAAGGGCACACAATCATGGCTCGCAAAACTGCTGCTTTATTCGACCGTGAGATCCTCATACAAGCTGTTGCCGAGGCTTTCAGAAAACTTGACCCTCTGAAGATGGCCAAAAACCCTGTTATGTTCGTAACGGAAGTAGGGGCTGTCATCACCACGGCAGGACTTTTTTTTCGACAGCAACAAGAAACCCTCTCATTTGGGATTCAGATTGCCGCTTGGCTCTGGTTCACAGTGCTGTTTGCAAACTTTGCGGAGGCTCTGGCCGAAGGCCGCGGCAAAGCTCAGGCGGAGGCTCTCCGTAAGACTCGTACCAAGACCATGGCCAATCTGCGCCTCGAGGATGGATTGGTGAAAGAGAAAATCCCTGCGGAGAAATTGCGTAAAGAGGACATCGTTGTTGTCTACGTGGGCGAGACAATACCTGCTGACGGTGAGGTCATAGAAGGCGTTGCTTCGGTGGATGAGTCCGCAATCACCGGAGAATCTGCTCCAGTGATAAGAGAAGCGGGAGGTGACCGCAGTTCGGTAACTGGTGGGACGAGGGTCCTGTCTGACCGTATAGTAGTTCGGGTGACGGCGAACCCTGGAGAGAGTTTCCTTGATCACATGATCAGTCTCGTGGAAGGAGCGCAAAGGCAGAAAACTCCCAATGAGATCGCCTTGACGATCCTTTTGTCAGCCCTGACCATTATTTTCCTGGTAGTTATCATTACGTTGAAATTCTTCGGATTGTACTCCGGAGTATCTTTCTCCATCATCGTGCTGGTTGCGTTATTGGTCTGTCTGATTCCCACAACCATTGGTGGGCTTTTAAACGCCATCGGCATTGCGGGGATCGACAGGTTGGTCCGCAGAAATGTGCTCGCCATGAGCGGGAGAGCCGTCGAAGCAGCCGGAGACGTGGACGTGTTGCTGCTGGACAAAACCGGAACCATAACACTCGGCGACCGTCAGGCAACTGAATTCATACCTGCGGCTGGAATCACGACTGAAGAACTCGCTGACATGGCCCAATGGGCTTCTCTGGCTGACGAGACACCGGAAGGCCGGAGCATCGTAGTCCTCGCTAAGAACTATGGGCTTCGCGGCAGGTCCCTCTCTGAAACAGCAGAGGCAAAGTTCATCCCTTTTACTGCACAAACGCGTATGAGTGGGGTGGACATCAACGGTAAGCAAATCCGCAAAGGTGCTCGGGACGTAATGAAGGAGTTCGTCGGAGGTGTCTTTCCTCCAGAGGTCGAGGATACCATTGACCGCATCTCGTCGGAAGGTGCTACCCCGATCGTGGTGGCTGACGGCAAACGGCTAATGGGCGTCGTGCATCTGAAGGATATAGTCAAAGGCGGATTGAAAGACCGTTTCGAGCGACTGAGGGCTATGGGAATCAAGGTAGTTATGATCACCGGTGACAATCGGTTGACCGCTGCTGCGATAGCAAAAGAAGCGGGGATTGACTTTTTTCTCGCGGAAGCCCGTCCTGAAGACAAGTTAGCACTTATCCGAAAGGAACAAGCAGCCGGTTTGCTTGTGGCCATGACCGGTGACGGGACCAACGATGCCCCAGCCCTGGCCCAAGCAGATGTGGGTGTGGCCATGAACACAGGGACTCAAGCAGCCAAAGAAGCTGGTAATATGGTTGACCTGGACTCGAATCCCACCAAGCTCATCGAGATAGTTGAAATCGGAAAACAACTTCTCATGACACGAGGTGCTCTGACCACCTTCAGCGTCGCTAATGATGTGGCGAAGTACTTTGCCATCATCCCGGCCCTGCTGATTGGCCTGTTCCCGGTGGTAGCTCCATTGAACATCATGGGATTATATTCTCCACAGAGCGCCATTCTCAGTGCAGTCACATTCAATGCCCTAATTATCATTGCACTGATACCGCTTGCATTAAAGGGAGTGCGTTTCCGACCCCTGAAGGCTGCTGTGCTCTTGCGGCGCAACCTCCTGATATATGGCTTAGGAGGTCTTGCGGCACCCTTTATAGGCATAAAACTTATTGATCTCGTGGTGTCTGCTTTAAAGCTGGTCTAGGAAAGGAAAGGGTACCATGAAGGCTATCATAGCGGAACTTCGTGCCTCCATCATGGCAGTTCTATGCTTGGCTATTCTGTTGTGCGGTGTGTACCCCCTCGTAGTATGGGCCCTGGCCCATGGCCTGTTTCCGTACCAAGCCAATGGCTCGCTGGTTTCACTTGAGGGCAAGGTTGTTGGTTCCAGTCTCCTTGCCCAAGACTTCACAGATGCAAATCATTTTCATCCACGTCCTTCCGCTGCCGGTGACGGGTATGATGCTGCAAATTCCGGGGGCAGTAATCTCGGCCCTACCTCACAGAAGTTGATCAGTACGGTTGCCAAGCGTCTTGCCAATTATCGTGCAGTAAATGATCTGGCTCCTGACGCACCAATTCCGGCCGACGCTGTGACTGCCTCTGGTAGCGGACTGGACCCTCATATCAGTGTCAGCAATGCCATCACTCAAACGAGGCGCGTCGCCAAGGCCCGAGGTTTACCTGAAGAGGTGGTGAAGATGATGATAAGTGCTCACACAGAGGGCCGAGACCTTGGAGTCTTCGGAGATGAACGCGTCAACGTGCTGAAACTCAACCTGGCGCTAGATGGCAAACTTTGAGAGAGAACCTTCAGGTGGAACATAGAGCTGACTCTTTCCTTAGGATGATCCGCCGTGCTCAGCGGGGGCGTTTGAAGATTTACCTCGGGTACGGGGCGGGCGTTGGAAAGACCTATCAGATGCTTTTAGAAGGCCATCGGCTCAAGGCGGAAGGTATTGACGTGGTAGTTGGGCTGGTGGAGACTCACGGTCGTATCGAAACTGCCAGGCTGACTGAAGGGTTGGATGTGATTCCCCGGCGTCAAGAAGAGTATCGTGGTGTCATTCTCGAAGAGATGGACGCTCAAGGTGTCTTGGCGCGTAAACCCCAAGTGGCCCTGATTGACGAACTGGCCCATACCAATGCCCCCTGCAGCAGAAACCCCAAGCGATACCAGGATGTTCAGGATATTTTGGCCGCAGGGGTTCACGTGATCACCACGTTGAACATACAGCATCTGGAAAGTCTTTACGACACTGTGGAAAAGGCAGTCCGCGTCAAGGTACGAGAGCGCCTGCCCGACACTGTGGTCGCCGAAGCGGATGAGATTGTGAATGTGGATTTGAGCCCTGAGGATCTCCGAAAGCGCTTACAGGAAGGCAAGATCTATCCCGCCGACCGTATCGCAACCGCACTCTCCAATTTTTTCACGGATTCCAATCTTGAAACGCTCCGGGAACTCACCCTGAGGGAGCTTGCGGCACAGATCGATTTAAAGAGGCGTGAACATAGAGAAGAGGAAGAACCAGCCACTCCTGATCAGGTCATGGTGTGCCTGAGTTCCCGCGGACCCAACAGTGAAATGCTGCTCCGCTATGCCTCTCGTCTTGCAGGTAGACTCAATCGAAATTGGTATGCGGTTTACGTTCAGACCTCGTCAGAAGCCCCCACAGTCGTCGACACGCACACCCAGCAACTTCTTTCCGGCACACTGACCCTCGCCAAGCAGCTTGGAGCGATGGTGTTCACTTACAAAGGCGAGGACATTGCGGACACCATATTACATTTTGCAAGAGAATACAGAGTTGGCCAAATCGTGATCGGTAGTCCCAGCCCCATGTCTCTCTGGAAAAGGCTCCTGGGAAAAAAGAGCGTTGTTGAGCGCCTAATACGCAAGTCCAAAGGAATGACGATAGTTGTTCTGGATACTCGCAGGTATGAGAGATCCGTCGGGGTGGGAGAGCCTGAGATTCGAAGCGGCCCTGCGGTAGCGACTTATGTTGATGGGCCGATTCATCATCCCGCTTTGAGTTCTTTGCTTTCTAGTCACAGAATTCTCGTCTGGGATCAGCCCATTCAAAAGGAAGTTGCACTTCGCGCACTGGTGGAATCAGCTAACGACGGGAGAACAGTCGATCCAAAGATGGTGTTGATCGGGCTCCTCAGACGAGAGCAAGAGTCTTCAACTTTTTTCAACGAGGGGGTTGCTTTTCCACATGCACTTCTCGATGGCCTTGCAACCGCAATAATAGCCCTCGGGATAGCCAAACAAGGCGTATCAGATGTGTCAACCGACCAACCTGTGAAACTGGTCTTCCTGATTCTCTGTCCAAAAACGGAACCAAATATACACGTTCGCCTCCTGGGCCTCGTGAGTCACGCTGCGCAAAGTAGACATCTGCTCCAGAGTCTGTTCACATGCTCAAGTGGTGAGGAGGCTTTAGGAGTCATTCGGCGCTGGGAGATGCTCAGCGATCAGTCTGGCGGGTAGGTTCACCATGAGGGGAGTTTTTTTATGAGAGGCAATTGTCGAAGAGAGTGTTGCCAGCATGGCTTGCAACGGCCTTGAAAGTCGGCCAATGTTTCCCATGGGGTAAGATCGGGCCTAACGATCCTTCAATTGATCTTTGACTTCTTGCTTCAGCACCTTCTTGCGATCCTTGGCCAATTGCCTCGCTTGAGTTTCGCCCCTCACTCTTTCGGTCCTCTCCCTTTTTTCTGCGGCTTCAATTTCCAGTCGTTCTCGCAGTTCCTTGGCTCGTATCTTTTCTCCTAAACGTTTCATTCGTTGATCTTCAAGGACAAATTCTTCCAGCAGTCTCTGATATCCCGTCCCACCGACGCACTCAGAAAAGTGTTTGTTCGCAAGCCACTCAGGAATTGAACACATATACATTCCACAGGTCTTGCACAACTTGACGTCGTGGTCATGGATGGGTTTCCTCTCAACATAGCCTTTGAACAGGAGTTCTCTCCGGGACTGATTGGTTACAATCCACAAGTCAGTTCTGCGGATGTACCCCCAGCCGGGGCGCTCGGCCCAAACGGTCTCGAATATCTTTTCCGGTTCATCCAAGCGGTAGGTGAAACTGGCCTGATGAATCCAAATACTTTCGCGTAGTTCCATAAGAACTTCTATCTTGTTGTCGTCTGATCGTTGTCTGGAAGCCGGCAAATCAGGGGACCGCCTGAGCATGGTCAAAGAACTCTTAGCCTTGTCAAGACGTTAACTCCAAAGGGTTCCAGTCGACAACGACCACAACGTATAATGAGGTTGCTAATTGGATTAGTCAACCGGTTACAGACGGATCATAGCCTTGACATGAATAGCTGTTTTCCATCATCGAACGGATCGGTGTGCATCTGCCAGGGTGTTGGATCAGAGCAGTCGGGGTTAGACTTCTTGACAAGACGCGTTGCCATTGAATAATATTCTGCAAACAGGTCGGCCTGGGCATTCTTTTGGCTGTATCGTGAAATGTTCCCGCCTAATGATATTGTTCTGGTGTAAGCTGATCTACTCTGTAGGGTTACGGCCAACAATTATGGATTTCTTGTCAAATTGTAATTGGGAGATTACCGGATGTCGGAAAAGACTACTTTTGAAGAAACCGCATCGCTCCCGCGTATTTTAGTCACCTCCGTAGGAAGCTTGCCTCACACAGATCCGGAACAGGCCGTCGACCTGATCATGGATAGTTTGCACGCGTGTCCACATGCCCCCCAGTTGCCCAGGGTGGATCCAAGGGAGCAGATGTGGATACAATTTGCAGAGAACCTGCCGAGATTCCGGCTTGACCTGAAGAACCTCAATTATTACTTCGATACTTCTGGCGATTGTTTTCCGGAGATAGAGGAATTCTATTCCCAATACCTTCGAGTGGAGGAGGGATGGGAGCCTGACTATTTCGGGGTGGGTCAGGAATACGGCAGGGGGATCAAGGCATTTATTGATCGGATCAGCCTGCGTGGAAAAAAATTACCTTTTATTAAGGTCCAGGTGACCGGACCCCTGAGTTTCAGTCTGACGGTAACCGATGAAACCCGCAAGCCGATTTTCTACCACCCGATCTTCCGCGACGTTGCAGTAAAAGCGATGGGCTTGAAAGCCGTCTGGCTTATGGAAAAATGCAAGCCTTTTGCCGAAAAGGTCATTGTCTTTTTCGACGAGCCCAGTTTAAGCGCGTACGGCTCATCAGCATTTCTCGGGGTTTCCCAAGCCGATGTCGTTGAGTCTTTGAACGATGTAATGAATATGGTTGCGGCGAGGGGGGGGATACCGGGCGTTCACTGCTGTGGCAACACTGACTGGGGAATGCTCACGGAAACTTCAGGCCGTATCATAAACTTTGATGCGGTTGATTACCTCGAAAGCCTCGCAATATACACTAAGGAGCTGTCCCAGTTTTTGGAGCGGGGCGGCGTGCTGGCGTGGGGAGCAGTTCGGAATACGGAAAGAATAAGGGAGGAGAGTTCAGACGACGTCATTCGCAGACTGAATGATGGGTTAACCTTTCTGAACAAGAATGGAGTAAACCGAACGGCTTTGATGGAAAAGATTATTCTGACTCCGGCATGTGGTTGTGCAGGGTTGGCCGTGTCGGACGCTACGGAAGTTTACAGGACATTGTCGGAACTTGAGTCAAAAAATTTTTGATTCAAAAATAGATTCTTGCAGAAAAGGACAGCTTGATGGGTGAAAAAGCTTCAGCCCGGCAATAGTGGTGCTCAGACTGTCCAAATTACATGGCAAGATTCTGAAGCTGATATTCTTAAGAAAAGCGATTGCCTCTTGCGCATTGAAAGGAGTCTAGATGGGAACAACGCTTGCAGTGGCAGGCAAGGGGGGAGTGGGTAAGACTTCCATTGCTGCTCTCATAATCAAGGCCTTGATCGAAACGGGTAAAAAACCGATTTTGGCTATAGACGCTGATTCAAATTCGAATCTCCACGAAGTGCTTGGTATCAGACAACCGCGCAGTGTCGGCTGCATTAGGGAGGATACCAGGAAGCTGGGCGAAAATATTCCGGGAGGTATGACACGCGATCGATTCATGGAATATCAGATTCAAGCATCTCTTGAGGAAGCCAAGGACTTGGATTTTCTCTCTATGGGGCGTCCCGAGGGACCAGGTTGCTACTGCATGGCAAACAACATACTTCGCGACGTAATTTCCAAACTAACGACCAACTATTCCTATGTGGTGGTGGACAACGAAGCGGGCATGGAACACCTTTCCAGGAGAACAGAAGAAGAGGTCGACCACTTATTCATCATTTCCGACCCGGCGCCCCGAAGTCTCAGGACTATCGGTCGTATAGCCGAACTTATAGACGAACTGGGTGGGCGAATCCACAACAAGCATCTCGTCCTGAGTCGGGTTCAAGGCTCACAAGAGGATTTGTCCCTCTCTATTCGCGAGGAAATCGAGCGACTCCCCTATAAACCTGAAGTCCTGATCCCATACGATGATACGTTAATAGAGTTGGATCTCCAGGGACAGCCTTTAATCAAAATTTCATCCGACGCCCCCTCCTATAAGGCGGTTAAGAATATGTTGAAGAATATCGGAATATTATCCTGATGCATTTTGGGTCAGAACAGGGCATATTTTTTCGCATCCCGGTGAAAAGGCACAACATGGCCGGCTCTGGCAAGCGTTTTGCCGGAATTGCCATCGGTTTTCTGTGTATCTTGACCATTTTCGGGGTGTGCAGGTCAGTAGCCGGTCCTGTGTTCAAGGACGCAGACATAAACCGCGTGCTGGTTTTTCCTCGAGATCACGGCAGGCACTCGGATTTTGAAACTGAGTGGTGGTATTTCACGGGTAATCTGGAATCGCCGGACAACAAGTGGGGGTTCCAGCTCACTTTTTTCAGACGCAGCCTCTTATGTCAACGGCCTTCACTCAATTCTTCTTGGGCAGTGAGGGATGTTTATCCAGCCCATTTCGCGTTGACGGACATAACCAATGGGCGGTTTTATCAAACGGAACTGGTCTCGAGGGAAGGTCCTGGACTTGCCGGTGCGTCCGAGGATGACCTTAGAGTTCGGGTTAGAGACTGGGTAGCTGAATGGCGGGGCGGAGAAATTCACATCAGAGCAAGACAAAACGGATATTCTTTAGATCTGCGTCTCCGTCCGGAGAAAGAGAAAGTGCTGCATGGGCAAGGAGGTTATAGCCGCAAAGGAGAAACTGCTGGGCAAGCCTCCCATTACTATTCATTTACAAGGCTCAGGGCAGAAGGAATTCTGACTTTCGGAGGCAAAGCTTCCACAGTGTCCGGACTGGCCTGGATGGATCATGAGTTCGGTTCGGGCATCCTGCTGCCGCATCAGACTGGATGGGACTGGTTCAGTTTACAGTTTGACGACGGAACCGAGGTCATGGTCTTTCACATGAGTCACAAAGATGGTAGTTTTGGGCGGCCATTCGGCACCTTCGTTCCGGCTGAGGGCGACCCGGTCGACCTGGCGGGGAAAGAAATAAGCATTTCAGCGAAAGGATCATGGCTCAGCCCGCACACACGAACTCGATACCCCTCAGGATGGACAATTGACATTCCGGAAATGAAGATCAGCCTTAAAATTGAGCCTCTCTTCGATGATCAAGAACTCGTGACCGCCAAGTCAACGCAGATAATTTACTGGGAGGGTGCTGTAGAGGTCAAGGGGGTCCGGGAGGGAAAACCGGTTCGAGGTAAGGGATATGTGGAACTCACTGGTTATGCCCATCCTATGGCAGGCAGCATTTAGTTCTTCGCCCGATCCCTATTTGTGAAAGGGTCTAAACGTAAATTTGTATTGACATGTTTTCGGGACGTTGAGTAAATTAGAGCCCGGAGGTGAGGGAAATGGAGATATTGTTCCTTGTTTCAGTCGGCACTGCCGTTTTATGGCTTGTTTTCGGTAATAAGAAAGACTGGACCGGGATATAGGTAATGTTGGATTTTGCCTGGCTGACTTGACCGGAGAGGCCGTAACCGATTATTGTGATGGAGGCCCTCCGGTCAAAATGTTTTTGTAGGCCAGAAATCCTACCTCGATTCTAAGACAAGTACCATCATTAGGCGGCTTGATGGCAATTACCGCCAGGAGTCCAAACAAAGATGGGACCACGGAGCAGCCTTCTAAGAAACACCTTAGCCCTTTCCGTCCCCAACGCTGTCAATCCTTTCTTATCATTCGTTCTTGTATTAGTAATCTCCAGGTATCTCGGAGTTGAGGGGCTAGGTCAATATTCTCTGCTCCAGTCTTTCTCGCTGATTTTCACCACCGTTGCTTCTCTCGGCCTCGGAAACCTCATCGTAAGGCAGGTCACGAGAAGGCCGGAAGATATCCACTTGTTTTTTTTAAATTCTGTAGCCTTCGGCGTCGTCTCGTCGCTCCTTGCCATGTTGGCAATGAACATTCTCGTCTTTGTGATGAGGTACGATAACGAAGTGCTTCAAGCTGCTCTCGTATGCTCTCTTTCATTGATTCCAGGAACGGCCATTCGGTACATTGAGTCCATTTTCAGGGCTGTGGAACGGTCAGAGTACATAGCTGCCGGGTATATAGTCGAAAACAGCTTGAGAGTGGCGGTTTGTGTTCCACTAGTGCTTTACGGCTACGGGATAGTGGCCATATTTAATGCAATTCTCGGCACCAGAATATTGGGTTTTTTCTTCATGCTATATTGTTACGTTCAAATCAATGGAATGCCTAGATGGACTTTCAAGGCCGAGATATGGCGCCTCCTGGCCAGAGAGGCTCCCACTTTTACCGGCATAGCCATTTTCTCCACTGTACATTTAAACATGGCAGAAATCATGCTGTCCAAACTGCAGAGCATGGAAGCCGTGGGAATTTACAGTGCTGCAGGTAGAATTGTCAGTATTTGCGAAACATTACCTATGGCCTTCTCCCTGGCGGTGTTGCCGCTGTTGACAAAACAATCAACCTCCGGTCTGAGTGAGTTGAAGGAGAGTTCGGTTAACTCCCTGCGGTACGTTTTTTTGGCAATCCTACCCATAGTGGCCGGAACAATAGTATTGGGAGATGACATCATTTCATTGATATACGGCAGTAAGTTCGCGTCGGCCGGACCAGTGCTAAAATTTCAGGCTATAACCATGATTCCTTACGGCATGTTGCTGGTCCTTGCTCAATTGCTCATCGCCACGGACAATCAAAAGGCCGACCTGTACATTAATATTGCAGCAGTATTTGTCAGCCTCATCCTAAATTTTCTTTTTATCCCGCGCCTCGGAGAAATGGGGGCGGTATTGGCAGTCCTGCTCACCATAATTGTATTCAATCATCTTCAGTACCTCTATATTAGAAAACTACTTTTCAAGATCTCTTTCATGGATATTTTGAAAAAGCCTCTCTTGGCTGCTTTAGGAATGGGCGCCTTCACTTTACTACTCAAGGACTGGAATATTTTTTTTAACGTGGCTGCCTCGGCCGTCATTTACATTCTATTTCTTATTATTCTGCGGGCGTTGTCCCAGGAAGAGATGGCAAGTCTGAGGAGGCTTTTCCTGCTGGACAAGAAAGGGGGAAATTGATGATTGCCTATTTGAAGACCTACTTCAAGAAGTCGGCTCCGCCGATCTTGAAGACGCTCGAAACGTGTTATCATTTGATTCCCGCATCACTCAGATACGGCAAACCCTATAGAAATATGATGGAGCTATACAGAAAAAGCGATAACTGGAGCGAGAAAGAATTCCAACTCTACCAGGAAATACGTCTGAGGAGTTTGATACAACATGCGTACGCAAATGTGCCGTATTACCGGCAACTATTTGATGAACACCATATCGAACCGGAAGACATCCGGACATTAGACGATCTCAAAAAGATTCCCTTGCTTACCGCGAACATAATAAAAGACCGCAGGGAAGACTTGGTTGCTACAAATATTTCTCATCTGAATAGAGAAATGTCTCACACCAGCGGGAGTACCGGCCCGTCAATGTATTTTTATTTTGACAAAACCACCATTCCCGTTGAAAGAGCGCAGGCTATGCGGCACCTCTTGTGGTTGGGGTACAAGAATGGGGACAAAATCGCGGTCATTAAAGGACAGCCTCTCAGTGAACCAAGAAATATTTTCAAATATTACCCAGGTTCAAAAGAACTCAGAATTTCTCTGGTTAATTCAGATGATCACACTATGGCGGCCATCGTGGATGAGCTTGAGCGGGTCCGGCCCAATTTCCTCAGAGGGTGGCCGTCTTGTCTTTATATGATCGCAAGGTGGATGAGCAGCAACAACCGGCATATTGCCCCACCCAAGTTTGTGATAACATCCTCCGAGAATCTCTATCTTTATATGAAGAAACGCATAGAGAACGTTTTTGGGGCAAAAGTCATTGATGGTTACGGCCAGAGCGAATTCGTAGCCTACGCACTGCAATGTCGGTATGGCAAAGGCTACCATGTCCAGATGGAAACCGGGATACTGGAACTGCTGCCATATCGTGGGCAACTATCGGAAATAGTAGGAACATGCCTGTGGAATTTTGCCATGCCTTTTATTAGGTATCAGACAGAAGATCTTGCGATCAGGCAAGAAGAGCCATGCCTGTGCGGTCGCAGATCTTGGCTTTTGGCAGAAGTTATTGGACGGACTTCGGATCTCATTATTCGTGACGAAAAGGCCGCCACTCGGAACACCCTGTCCCAATGCAGTTTTTACGACTTGGAGGACGTTAAAGAGACTCAAATCCTCTTGGAGGACGATAATCTGGTGAGGGTGATGGTGGTGCCAAGAAAAGAGGTTTCGGCGGCCCTAAGAGAATCTATTGTCCAAGAAATTCAAAAAAGCCTCGGTCCGTCAAGCATGAACGTAATTGTCGAAGAGGTTGATGAGATACCACCTGTGGAAAGTGGAAAAAGACCTTTAATTATAGGCAGATCACCCAGTTTGTGACGCGGTTTACTTTCCCTGCGCCCATCAGTGCGGATCCCGTTTCGGAATCAGCCTGACAATTTTCTTGAAGCTGTCCCCATAAACTGCCGTGATTTCGAATCCTGAATCAAAATCTATCTCGGCGTCTCTTGGCTTAATCCAGCGGCAAACAGCCTCAAATTCAATACCATGGTTGTCCAAGCATTCTCCCACATCCAGAACGAATCTCTTCATTTCTCCAACACTTGCTCTAACCCCAACTACTCGCAAACCATGATCGGAGATGTCCTGGACTCGTCCTCTAACCTCAGGTCTGTCTGCCTCGTGTACGCTCAATGGCGGATCCAGGCAAAGTCTCTCGTCACTCCTCAGTTTTTCGTCTACTTCAAGCGTTGGGACCATTTCCCGGAGCTTTTCCCAATTCTCCTCTGAGATTTGTACGATTTCGAAACCTGCGTCCAATTCGTTTCCCAGGGCTTGCTTCTTGATCCAACAGCAGACTGCCTCAACCTCACAAGGAGTAACATCCGGAAGCTCATCCGCAGTAATCACGAACTTCTTTTTTTCATTAATCTTTGCCTCGACACCCACAACCCCGAGCCCGTGTTCCGAGATATTGTGAACCCATCCCCTATTTTTTGGGCAAGTGGACTCGTAAAGGAGCAACGGAACCTCCAAGTATTCTCTACCCTCAGCGCGTACTTCGTCGTCCTGCTCCGGATCTCCCCCAGGGCGTCCGAATAATACCGCAAATACATCTTGGCTGTTCACAAGTCCCTCCTACCCAACTATGGGAGTTTTCGGGTTCAGAGATGAACTAACGAGAATGGCATATATGCTTTTCCTGAGAAACGCCACCTTGTGATGGATCCGTCGGCTCAACGTCTGGACCCCCACTTATAATTCATTAGATTATTACTGAGTTAGACATTATGTCAAGACTTTTACGGAATATGGTGACATCCAATAATCTTTGCGGAAAATATTTCTTGTTCGCCTTTGTCTATAACTGTTTACCTAACGCGCCGTCAGAACCGGATGAATCTAAAATGCCACAACAAAATTCGTTCGGTTTGTCCAGTAACTCAACAATTATAAAAACATATTGACCTTTAATATTTGTTTTGATAGGGACCCTCCAGGTTTTGGGGTACGTCAATAATTTTATCCTATGCAATAACAGTGTCACGGACGGTATCAGATGAAAGAGGACCAGGTTTTAAGCTTACGGGATCTTCTTAACATAGTATATCGGCGAATCTGGGTACTAAAACTCATTGTACCGCTCCTGACTCTGTCAGTTCTTTTTGCGTGCTTAATCGTTACTCCGGGATATGAATCCAGCGCCAAGGTTATTGTGACGGCCAAGAAGGAAAGTGCATCCCTGCTGGCTGGTTCTTCAACTACAGGCCCCTCAAAAATTATTAACCTCAACGTGGACGAAATGGACCTAAACACGGAAATGGAGATTCTCCAAAGTCTCGATCTATGGACCAAGACAGTAGAGGCCTTGGGTCCAGGATTCTGGGCCGGCACCACCCCCGGGCTTGCATCGAGGCTGGGAAGCGCATTTTCGAGGCTTGTGACCGAACTTCTCGGGACGGGTCCTTCTCCGGAAGACGCCGACAAGAAAGACCGTTCCGAAATCGCACGCAACAGGGCAAGGAGCCTGTTGACCGGTTTCACGGTTGTCCCGGCTCCCAGGTCCAGGGTGCTTGACTTGTCCATGAAATATTCGAACCCTAAGCAGGTCCAAGAGATACTAACCGTCTTGTTGGATCAATACATTCCGTATCACGCTCTGGTTTACTCGCTTCCGGGCGTAGAAGCCTTCTTTGCCGAACAACTCAGGCAAGCAAAAGAGGCTTATGAAATCGCCAACAAGGAACTAACCGAATTCAGAAAGCGATGGAACCTAGCCCTGCCTGAAAGGCAAAAAACAGAGCTTATTACAATGATCAAGACAGTTGACGACTCTTTGCTGGATCTCGATTCCAACCTCAAACAGTATCAAGACATGATGACATTATTGAGAAAAGGTGGCACGGCTTCCGGTCAATTGAGCCCAAGCATGCAAAGAGGCGGAGAAAATACCGTCATCAATGTCGTGGCTGTGCAGTTGCTTCAAGCTGAGCAAAAGCAATTACAGGTCGGAGAAATCTTTACAGCGCAAAGCAGAGATTACAGGGCTGCTGCACAACAATACGCTGAACTTGCCGCTAAATTCCAAAGTATGTTAGGTGGAGAGTTGTCAATTCTGGTAACCAAGAAGGCCAGTCTCGAGAATAGCAGGGAATCATTGCTTGAACAGTTACGACAGCTTCTCGAAAAGACTGAAGATGCCCGGATTCTTCAGTTGCAGGAAACCCTTAACAAAGAACAGTACCTCCAACTCGTGGCCAAGACGCAAGAGGCACGGTTCGACAACTTGGAATCCAGACAAAAACTTGTGGACGTGAAGATCCTCGGGAGGCCTCTTATTCCAACCAGCCCTGTTTTTCCTCGTACGGGGATTTTTGTCTTAACCGCATTCATCTTTTCGTTTCCCCTTGCCTTAGGTATAATTTTCACCATGAGTTTCTTCGATTACACCTTCTACAGCCCCGGCCAGCTCGAAAAGGCTACAGGGTACAGGGTGTTTGCAACGCTGGGCAAGCTGAAAAAACGTAAGACTCCACGATCTTGACACCGGCAGGTCCGGTGAACTGACAAACGCGAATTGTTAGGTCTCGTACCGATTTGCGCTCAAGCATATTGATTCCGGCGTAGAGGCTGCAAATAGGTCGCCCGGATAAAAAGTGCAATCACTGAAGGAAAAATGAATTTGCCGGTTGATGGAGACAATTGATCATGAGAGCCATCTTCAGCGTGATGCTCATGCTTAGCCTCCTCATGTCCACACAATCCCTCGCTCAGTCTGTGGGAAAATCCGTTGAATCCGGCGTCATTCAAGAATTCAGTGAGGATAAGGTATACATATTAGGGGAGACTGGGCTTCATGTCTTAGAATTACTGGGGGTCTGCGCATGGTGCGAGGAAGGGGAATCAGTCGCCGTATTTTTTGACAGCCTTACAAGGGCCTCGATTAGGCCTGATCCTAACCCTCTCAGGAAAAATAGTGTTCAGACGCTCATAATAAGAGACGGTCGAGAAGACGTGTTCTAGGGGGCTGTTGTTCCGCAGAGATGTGTATATATGTCGACGTAGCGATCAATGAGAATATTCCAATCCCTGTTGGCCTCCACCCACATTCGAGCCCGCTTTCCCAAATCAAGTCTGAATTCATAATTTTGTATGAGGTTTGTGCATCCAGCCACAAGACTTTCGAGACTCCCCGATTCGAACAGTACTCCGTTAAGCCCATCCTCAACGATTTCCCGGTGGCCACCCACGTCGCTGGCAATCAGAGGCTTGGCCATGGACATTATCTCCAGAGGTTTCAGAGGGGTTACGAGCGTTGACTCTCTGGCCTTCCTCCGTGGAAGAACGAGGAAATCGCAAAGGCGGTAGAAATCTATGACCCTCTCGTAAGGCATTCGCCCGGTAAAAACGATCCTTCCAGGCTCTGTGAAATCGGATGCCATTTTCCTCAAGACCGGCATTAGTTCACCGTCTCCCACCAATAGCAGGCGCAATTCAGGAAACTCAGGCATGAGGAAGCGCATGGCCTCAACCAGCAGATCGATCCCCTCGTACTGGAAAAATGAACCGACATAGCCCATTATGATCTTGTTGTTCAATCCAAGAGATTCTTGAAGATCCGATGACGGCGGACCTGGGATGAACTTTTGGACATCAACCCCATTCGGGACGATAGAGATTTTATCGGCCTGAACTCCGCGTTGAATAACTTCCGTTCTGAGAGAGTCAGAAATGACCACACACTGTCGGGCCTTCCAAAGCGCAATATTTTCCAACAGTCGGACCGTGCGGTATCGTATGGATCGTTCGCTCAGTCCATAACGACTGGTATGGGAATCTTCCCAAATTCCCCTCATTTCGTAAACCGTAGGAATTTTCAGCCGCCGGCCGGTTATGTTGCCGCAAATTCCACAGGTAAAGGGGGAATGAGCGTGGATCACGCTTGGTTTATAAACCTTTGCAACTTTCAGAGCCATTCTGAGAAGAGATAAGTTCTGAAGAACACGAACTGCAGATCGCACAGGACTTGGATCATGAACTTCGGTATGGGGAGCCAGCAGTCGGCCGCAGCTTCTGAAATACCTCACACCTTCTATGGTCTCACTATGTTCAGCGTCCAGTTTACCCAATGGCGCCTGAGAAGGGGAGGTCACCACCAGGGGTTCAAGTCCTTTGGCCAACTGCTTGGTCAATATTTCCCGGCTGCGCACCGCGTATCCATGAGTGCCTGGAATTGAACGGTGCAGGATATGTAGTATCCGCATGAACGTCCCTCATAGCCTTAACTGAACGGCTGAGAAAAGGAAGAAAAAAAGTCGGAACGCAGCCACTGAAGCATTTCTCCAGTCATGATGGATTCCGGGATATCGCCGGGCAATGACAGTTGTCTTCCAAGAGGTTTTATGGCAGTCACCGTGCTCGTCGGCAATGTCCTCACAGTACTTGCCCGGATACTGGAAGTCGGGATAACAGAGCCGTAGAAACGAGAATACCAGCCTCCCATAGGCTCAGTTGATTCGTGAAGGACAGAGACTTGCCCTGAATCAATGCCGAGTAACAGGATGTCAAGATGGTCGGCACCGGATAAAGCCCCAAATAGGCGCCCATTTTTTTTCTCTATGGTCCAATCAGGCCCAAAATGCATGGACCATTCCAACAAATGCGCGCCGGGGCCTGTTATGCTGTCCATGACAATAATACCTTGCCCCAATAGATGAAGTATAGTCCTCGTATGGTCAACCGACCTAAGCTTTAGACATCCCCGAAGCAGCCTCCAGTCAGTCCCCCCAACCGGGTCGAACAACTTGATGTTCAAGGGCCCTGACCAGCGAAATGTTGCTATCGGGGTCGATTGGTCTTTTCCATCTATGCGGAGAGTATTGTGAGCGGCTGTTCCCCTGAAGTAGTTCCGCCAACGCGGATCACCATTGTAAAGCATTGTTCCGGTATCCGTTATCGCCGCTTTGCCATGAAAACCCATTTGAAAAGAAAGGCCATCGGCGTGTCCATGTTCGTACCCTGGGCTGATTCCCAATTGGCCGGCGTCAAAAATGATGCCGAAAGAGTCGTCGGCGCTCACCAGGTAGCCGCCGGAAGGAAACGCGGCGAAGCCTGAAGAGACGCACACTTCATCCATGCCTGCAACAGGGATCTTTTTCTGAGCTTCGAAAGCATCCAGACCCTCGCACCCGGTAATAAGTAAAGATTCAGCCGGGAACGTCTCAGCATTCTTATTCAAGTCGTACTTTTCCAACAGGACGCCCGCTGCCGACAACAGCGAGCCAAAATCCCAAAAGTCGGACAGCCGCCATCCGATTGCCACCCCAGTATCTGAATCGCCTATCATGGGAACTTCTTTATAACCGAGGCTAATCGCCCGTATGAAGTCAAAACCCGCAGCCAGGCGATCCGAGACGACCTCGGAGACCGTTATTCCGCTGTGGTTTGCCAAGTGTATCACCGGTAACAAGAATTCAGCTATGAATCTGAAGTATCCGGTCGATTGCTCTACATATACTCCGTCTGAGTAAATGAGCCTCGGGGTAAGACGGTCAATTATTGCGACCGACCGGCGTAGCCATCGGGAAGACTCTGAGAAGACAGGGTATAAAACCGACAGTTGAAATAGCGCTGACGCCTCTCCCAGTAAATGATTCCCTTCAGCGTGGTGGACGGTCAATTCTTTCTCAAGATGGTAAGCGTGCAGGTAAAGGCATGTTACAAACCGGTCCAGGAAACTGCTATCCCATGCCTTACTATTAAGGCACAGTAAATGGCACCTGGCCCACGACAGTGCTCGAAGCCCTGCTTCCAGATTGCTGCTCCACTGGATTCCCAGGGGGTAACGGACTCTAGCCATCCAGCTTTCCAGATGTTCCCGAGCCTTGACGGCATAGCGTTCCTCGTGGCTGATCCTCCAGGCAGCACCCAGGCAAAGTAGGTGTTGGAATCGGTTAAGCTCCCAGCACCATTTTACGTCCAGGTCCGGCCGATTTTCATCATGATCAAAGTCAATATCGGCATAGTATCTGTCAGGCCATTCCTCGTCGGGCCGACCAGGTTCCATTGTGGCGGACCACCTGACCGGACTGCCCATCCGGATCTCCTTCCACTGGAACACCGTGAAACGATCGGCCAACAAGGAATTTGCCATCTCAACCAATTCTTGCGCCTCCCGCCGGTAACGTGTCACAAAGATTTGCCAAAATTTTTCGTCTTGGAGCCATCCTTTAGGAACCGACGACTCAATTGCGCTGTTGACTACCTCGGCCAAATTCCTGCCGGGCATTCCCTTCAACCACCTGTTTGTGTCGGCGTGGACGCGCTCAATAGATAAAGCTTCCGGATCTAATTGGATGATTCGCCGTTCCTTCCGGTGTTCATTCCAAAGGCGCATCCTCTGGACGAAATCATCAATTCTCAAGGTTCTGAAACGTCGTAGGAGGTATTGACAATTGACCGGATTCATTAGGTGAGACTTTCGCGGGGCTTTAACTTAAAGTTCGGCCGACCAGTGATTCCAAGACTTGTCGATATTCCGTATACTGGTTTTCCCAGCTAAGTGCCTCACACTTTTTGAGTGCGTTTTCGGCAAGACATTCCATAATTCTTGGAGAATGGTACAGTTCAACAATTTTGGTTGCCAGGGCCTGCGGGTTTTCAGGGGGAACAAAGGCCATGGCATCATCTCCGAAGATTTCCTCGAGCACGGATAGCCTGGTAGCTACAATCGGTAGCCCAATGCACGCCATCTCCGGAATCTTGAGCGACAGAGCATGGTTCATGTGACAGTCGCACAGGGCAGGATAAACGCCGATATCGGCGCTTTGCATTATTTCCGGCATATCCTCAAGCGGGACCGGGGCATGCACTTGGAATATATCTGAAACCCCAAGACTTTTCGCTTGGGCCGTGCAGTCGTCAAGATCCTTGCCTTCATGAAGGATTTTTGTGTAAACCAGCAATCTCACGTGAGGAATTTGGGGTCTTAGCAGGCTTAAGGCTTTCACCAGTACGTGCAAGCCGTAACGGAAGGCTACCGTACCCACGTAGAGCAGAGTGAAATAATCCCGATCAACTCTACGCGTCCGACGATTATTGTCAGGACGGAAAATTCGACAGTCGGGCGCATTGGTTATAACCGTTATTTTGTCGGGCCGCGCCCCTCTCTCAACAAGCCTTCTCTTGAATTCGTAAGTGCTCGTTATAATGTGGTTGCTGAACCTCACGGAAATTTTTTCCAAGAACACCTGGATTCTGATTAGCGGATGTTCAGAAGGCAGCCGTAGCTTGGATCGAGCCAACTCTGGGACTGCGTCGTGAATATTGAGGATTAACGGACAACCGCGCAGTTTGGGGAGAAGCGCACAAAAAACCAGGAAATCAGGCATGTTGTGAATATGGACCAGGTCGTAGTTCCATTTAATGTCGAGCCGACTGACGGACAGGAACATCATCACAGCGGACAAGGCCCAATTGTAAACAAGGCCCAGCCGCTGCTTACGACTTCTCGCCATCGGAATGGGATAGACTCCGACGCGCGGATGTCTGCTCTGATTGGAGCCGTCTTCAGATGCAAGACAAACTACGTCGACAAAGTGACCTTCATGCGCAAGATATTCGGCATAGCGCCTCACCCGAACGTCTCGGACATAAACGCTATGGGTCAACATCAGAACGCGCAATGGTTCTCTGAGAGGAGTTTCACTGTTCTGTGCTGTTAGAGGAATCTGTACAGCCACTTTGGAATATGGAATTCACGCTTGTTGAGGACAAATCCCAGAATTGTTGCCTCGGCCGATTTGAGCCTGCTCATAGCGAAATCGACCACCTGCGAACGAGTCACCTCAGCTTCGACAATGAATATGACGCCGTCAGTGACTCTGGCGATAATGCTGGAGTCTCTGAAGGGCACCAAAGGGGGACTATCTACTATAATGTACCGGTACCTGCCGCGTAGTTTCGATAAAACATCTCCTATATTTTCCAAAGATACTTCAAATTCTTCAGGGTCGGACGATGATGGTAATTCTCCGGCAGGCAGGACCGACAGGCCGTAGGCATCAATATATTCAACGTTGCTCCAGATCTCATCCGAATCTTCCAGGACTCTGGCGAGGGATCCATTTGATCGCAGACCTAAGACCTGATGAAACGAAGGGGCTCTCAGATTTGCCTCCACCACAATTACGCCTTCACCTCTTTGACTTCGCGCGATGGAATAGGCCAGAGCCAGCGACGTGGTGGTGACGCCCTCGGAAAATCGGGAAGCAGTTATTTGAATCACTCGAGCTTGTCCGGTTTTGCCTTTAGGAAAAAGCTCCCAGCGCAATCTCTGAAACTCATCTGCATAAGATCTCGATAATTCACTGATCATAATAGTGTTGCCGCTCTAGGAATTTAATACATATTAATCTTTGGGGTGCTGTAAAGTCAAGCTAAAATGAAACTTTAAGAAATGCGAAAAAGTCTTTGACAAAACTGCTCTTTTTCTGTTATTATCAAACATGAAGGCAGTATGTATCCAGTAAATGACAATATAACAAGTTGTTAATGCAAAAACATCAACCAATAACAAGAAATGACATGATGAAAATCATTGAACATACCAATATAAAAACTGTTATTATGATTGATGAAAAACGCAACTCGCTCCGTCCATCCGTCAGATGCTCAGATGCAACCATCAGCGCCCATCTGCTCCCCAGGCTCTGTCCGCTGCCGAACGCGGTAAACGGACAAACATCAACACTTCTGGGGCCCCAAATCACCCCGCTGAATTATGTATGGACTAAAGTGGCGGTCAGGCCTCCAATTCTCCCAAGGATATTTGTACCTGAGGAGAATCTGTTATGCTGAACAGGAAAGAACTCATCGATCTCGTGAGTCACAAGCGCTCGCCCCAGGGAAAGACTGTCTCCCAGGACGATCACGCCGCGCCGGTTTTCAGTGAATCGCGTGGTTGCAGCGCTCTGGAAGACTTCACATGGGGGCATGAGCTTTACTTTGACCCTGATCAGCCACTCGAGAACACTCAGGCTTTCTCTCGCACGGCCTCAGTTAATACCCATAAGACTGCGAAGCCGGTCAAGGCAACTTTCACGGAACCAGATCCCGCTGACTTTCATCAGCAAGTCCCGGCTACTGTGCCTCAAAACCTTTCACCGCTTGATTCAGCCGAAAATCCTGGGGTTGAAAGTGCTTACCATTTCAAGTTAGACAGCGACTTTGTGTTCGAATCTGAGGAACGGTCGGAAGAATACCCATTGAACGCAGGTCAAACAACGTTGAACGATAACGTCGACACCGCATCACCGATCAGTGGGACAACTCATCTCTCAGCTTTGTGCCGAGCGCAGCCAGGTGGTCAAAGCGGTCAGACGAAAGAGACAACCGTTTCTGATCTTGGCAATGAGGGTGCTGTTCAAGAAAATTCCGGGTCTCCATCCAAAAGCGAATTTCCTCCGCGGCAGGTAACAGAAACGACTACTGAAATTAACCTCCCTGAAGCCAAGAATAGTGATCCCTTGGACAAGCCTGCTGTCCGGAATCAGGATCCATCGGCCATAGGCGAGGCTTCCTACGAACCGACTTTTGAACCCAGTGACCTAAGTTTTAAGTTGAATCGTTCCTGCAAGGTTGACAGCGAAAACGGCTCGAGTCCGAATCCAAAATCTTCAGAATTGGAGTCACGAGCTAAACAGCTTCTCCAGTCCGTCAAGCAGCTTTCACTGAAGCAGGTTCTCATCCCAGCCATCATGATCATTGTCGGGATAGTGCTTCTGTATCCTTCAAGCCCCAAGCCGTATTCGGTAGAGACGCGTTTATTTTTCATTTCCTTAGACGGAAAGTCAGTGGATCACCCAGCATTGTCTATGGATAGGGAGATAAGATACTTCAATAATACTAATATATTATATGCGTCTGCTCAAAAACTTTTCGGTGCAAATCAGGACTTGAATGGTTCTCAAGCCGCCGGCAAGTCTAAAGCGTCCAATGCAACGGGCGCCGATAGCCTCAAAACGGTTGCAGACGGTCGGGAAAAATTCAAGTCATCGGGAGAATTCATAAGATGGTTTTTGAAATCGAGTTCCCTTGATGCCGACTCTTCCTCAGCACCTGCCAGGATCACGCTCAAGGTGGCCGGGCACGATCCAGCTTTTCTCAAAGCGGTCTCAGAGAATTATGTGCGCGCTTATGTTGATTTCAGGCGCTCCGTGCACCCTTCTAACGCTCTCGAATCCAGGAACGATCATCAGGCCGGTCAATCGGCCTCTGAGAATACAGCCGTCAAAGCCATCGCAGACCGTCTGCAGAACTTTGATTTCCAGGAAAGGGAATACGAACTGGCTTTGAAACTGATGGATTCTGGAAAGAGCCCCTTCAGCGGTTTCATCCCCAGGCAGAATATGGTGGACCCAGGGGCTTTGTCGCCCTTTCAGCAAAAGATAGTCCAACTTGAGATCAACAAGAATTCTCTCTTATTGAGGTTTTCTCCTGAGAGCCGTGAAGTTCAGACGGTTGAGCAGGAAGTCCTGTTTGCCAGGGACGCTATGCGTCAATGCGTAGTTGAACAGCTCCGATTTGTAAAACAAAACAAAGAAATGCTGCTTGCCAGAAAGTCGGAGCTTGAGATTGTCCCTTCACAGTACGATGAACCAAAGCCGTCGCCACCTATTCCGGCTGCCCTAGGCAAGCTTGCGGCTGTGAATCGCGATGGACCAATTTATGTTACCGAGGGCCTCTACTTGTTGTGGGATCGTCCCGCAGTGGTGGATAAGCCGTTGTTCGCCAAAGCGGCAGACTTTTTCAAGGATAGGATGGTAGGAAACGTATACAGATCGGTCGACAACGTGCGAGGGTTAAAAGATTCGGTAGTAACAGGCCTTTACCATTCACTCGTGTCCGAAGATGCCAAAACGTCGGATGATACACTAACTTTCGAGGCCGACGACTCACCGGTGGACAACGGTTCAGCCGGGAAAGGCCTGAATCGCAGGTAGGTAAGGCTCTATGCCGCCGAGATTGAAAAACACCTTCAGCCTCCAATAAAGGGGCTGGGTCTCGAGTTCAGACGGCTTCGAAACGTGTACGCTCTCGATGTCTAGAAGCAGAGCAAGAGAAATGAAAAAGTTGTCAAAATTTTCCAACCTTTCGCAAATGAAGGTTGTCAATCTGATTCGTGATGATCAAGCACCTTGCAGGGACAAGGCTTGCCACAGCCTGACGACCAAATCAACGTCTTTAGGCGGATTGCTTATTGTTGTCTGGCTGATGACAGCTCTTGGGTTGCCCTCGGTATCACACTGTGAGCCCCTGGATTACAACCCCAGGTGGTCTCTGGGGGTGGACGGTACCTATAGCAGGATACAAGGAAGAATGGGTTTTGAGCAGCAACCGGCCGGGTACGGTACTCTGAACGATTTGATAACCGATTTGGGGCTGCCCTCTGACAACCTGACATTTCGTTTTAACGCGTCTGTCCGGCCTTTGGAGCACCACCTCTTGAGATTTTTTGGAAGCATCCCTGAACAGTACAGGGGCAGTACGCCGGTTCCCAGGGAGTTGAGATTTACCCGGTTACCCAACCCCGGATTCGCAATCGACGCCACAACAACTGTAACAGGCTCAGATCTCGCCGTAACGGTGCCGCTAGGTAGCCCTGTAAGTTTAGAAATGCTTTACGCGTCATACGGCTTGGGCTATGACCTGGACTTCCTTGTCGCTCCAAACTGGCTGGCAGGTCTTAACGGCGAATTCAAATACCTGGATCTCAGGATGCGCGTTTTTTCGCCTGGCGCCTACAATGGGATATGTCCCCCAGTCATTGCACACTGCCTTGTCTTACAAAATAACTTCACAGACAGTATCAACGTAGATGAGATGTTTCCCTGTCTTGGGGGCCATGCGCAACTTATGCTCCCGCTGGGCGGGGTGGCCGTGGGAGGATTCACCAGGATGAATTTTGGCATTTCGCCAAGTTACGAATTTTGGCATTTCGCCAAGTTACCTGAATTACGTGGATATGACCATGGGGCTGTCATTGAAAACCTGTATGAGCGGCCCAGGCTTCATGGCCAAGTTCGGATATCACCACGAGAGTATTTTTCACGATACCATCAACCGTCAGGGAAGAGTGATGGAACTCAAGCGTGACGGAATGACTGTCGCTCTTGATGTAGCTTTCTAAAAGGATCTAGAATCATGGATTCCACATATACGAAAGCAACCATCCACTCTAAGGCACACTGGATCGAGAGGATGTTTCAGCAAACGACAAAAAAAACCGGCATCGCTGCACAGCCTGTCGGACACTGGATGACCGCAAGGACCGCCGTTGCCGCTGTCATAACTGTTGTGTTGATATCGGGAGGATGCGTGATCCCAAGGCATCGCGGGATCGTTCCCGACCCGCCTCCGGGAATGATGGGACCCAGGATCACCCAACATTTCCCAGCCAATCTATACCGCCTTGCTGAAGGCGACACTATGGAATTCCTTTACCTAACCGTTCCGCAGAAAACCCCTGGACCGTATAAGCTGTCCATCAAGGATTCCGTCGACGTGGAATTCGCCTTTCATCCGGAGTTAAACCGAACGGTAAGGGTAAGACCTGACGGCAGGATAAGCATTCCTCGAAAACCGGATGTGATGGTTGCCGGCATGACTTCCGAGCAGGCTTCCGACATGTTGAAGCAGGTCTATGCGGATCTGCTGCGGGAGCCCGAGATTACAGTCACGGTAAGAGAGTTTAACGCCAAGCTGGATGAACTCCAGAAGGCAATCGCAACTGCTCCGTATGGGCAGGCTCGAGTGGTGGCCATACGCCCGGATGGAAACATATCACTTCCCTTTATACCCGACATAAGGGCGTCGGGGCTGACTCTTCCGGAAATCACCAGGGTAGTTAACAAGCAGTATGCAAGCATAATTGCAGACATGCAGGTGTCAGTACTGCTGAAAGACGTGGTCGGTAACCTGGTGTTCATTGACGGGGAAGTCAACCGGCCCGGCGTGTTCAATATGAGAGGCCCATTGACAGTGCAGCAGGCTATTGCCATGGCAGGGGGGACCAAGAGTACTGCCGAACCAAGAACCGTACTGCTCCTGTCAAAGGCTCCAGACGGATCTATCGCACCCAGGACGGTTGATCTCACAGCGATCAACGCAACTACTGATTACACATTGGGACGCGATGATCTGGTGTATGTCCCAAGGAGCACCATTGCCAAAGCGAATATCTGGGTCGATCAAAACGTAAAAGGACTCCTGATGTTCCAGGGTTGGTCCCTGGGCTTGTCCGGTGCATTCGGAAGACAGGGTTCCAGATAATAATCCAGGCCTAACCGCCCACAGACCAAACAGGCTTCCGTACCCACCAAGGAAATGCGGAAGCCTGTTTCAATTCTGTCTGCTCAGATTAGTCAATCCGATTATTCTGCATGAGGTCTCTGCAGTCTATAAGCCCATCGATCCACGAGGGCCCAGGGATCAAGATCACCTTTCAATATCCTGCGGAACGTGGATAAGCCGTCTCCGGCTGTAATCGTAGTTCTTCTGAGTGTAAAGGGGTCGCAAGCCGGCTGATTAAGCCCGTGTATGGCAGTCACTGCATATTGATAACCCACCTTTCTCGCTATGTCGGCTATCGCAGGCGAAAAATCACGCATTGTGCCGTAAGGATAAGCCAAGCCGGATGCAGGAGTTCCCAGTTCCTCCAGGAGCCGACTCCAAGAATTGCAAAGTTCGTTTTGGACAGCGGGCAACTCAAGATCTCCCAGGCTGACATGATGGGTTGCATGGGATCCAATTGAAAAACCGGCTGAATGAAGTTCCCGAACTCCCTGCCAGGTGAGATAGGGTCCTTGTTGCGGCGGGAAGTTTTCATCCAGGATACCGGTTATTACGAAGAACGTTGCCGGTATACCAAAGCGATCCAAGACCTTTCTGACGACGGCGCCGCATTCATGGTACCCATCATCAAAGGTGACGGCAACAGAATGTTTTTCCGGAACAGGGCCCTCTATCAGCCGTTTCACGAGATCCCCGAGACCGATAACCGGATAGGTGTCGGCCAGAAACTTCATGTGCTCTTCAAAGTGAACAGTGCTCAGTCCGTGTGAATCACTGGGCTTCTTCGAGATCTTGTGATACGTGAGGATCCGGTACCCATTGCGAAACCTCGGAGTTCGTCTATATATGAACCCCAGACCACTGCAGGCCATACCCCATTCCACAGCCCACTTGAGCCCCCTTTTCACTATCCAGCGAGGAGTCATGAATTACCAAAATGCATTTGCAGAACGGAAGATATATCGAACGATATCACATCATAATAATATCGGAAACATTGGTATTTCCCCAGGCTATTGTCAACCTGTTTTTGGGGCCTCATTCGAATGGTAATCCTTGTTAAACGTATGATCTTCAGATAACATATAATTTTGGCTTGTACAGTGTCATTAAAGTGGTCGGTTCGTTGGAAACAGCCCAAATTTTAACCGATGCTGCGGGCCGAATTCAGCCGTCAATCCAGGAGGGTCCTACGCATGGATCCGTCAGGTCTAGCAATAGCGGGATTTTCCCGGAACACTGACTCAGCCTACTCCTTCAGGATCAGAAAACTTGCCGAGGGCCTCGAAGAAAACGCCGTCAGATGTGATTTGTTCTTCATGTCCGACAACAAACCGCTGGACACCCAGACGACTGCCTCACTCTTCATGCCCTGGTGGCTCCCTGTCCTCAGACAATACGATTTCGTATATTGCGGCGCACCAATGGTGGGCCAAGCCTTATATTTTTCCCGTATGTTTGTCCCGGGGTTGATCATACTGGACATGCATGGGGATGACGTATCTCAGTCGGCGCAAGCCAATGAGTTACGCTCAGGAGAGAAACGTCGATCTGCCTCTCTCAGAGTCAGAATAGCCTATGCAATGGCCATGTCTTCGGCAGATTACTGGCTTACTCAGTCAATGCTGCAAATGGAAGATCTCATTGCCGCCGGCGTGGCAAAGGAAAGAGTAAGCGTGGTGCGCAACGGCGTGGATTTGAAACTGTTTAGATGCCTTCCGCAGCCTAAAGAGCCGGAATTCAAATTCGGCTATGCCGGAGGATTCCATGTGTGGCAGGGAATAAATGAGTTCGTGGAGGCGTTCGACAGGCTGGGGGATCCTTCAGTGCGAATGCTGATGGTCGGATTCAGGGAGAGTGATGGACCTCTGAAGAAGGCCCTCAGACAGAGGTTCGGATCACGGGTAGAATTGGCGGACATGGTAAGCCAGGAATCAATGGTGGAACTCTTTAAGTCGGTGGCTATCCTGGTTTCAGCCAGGCCAGGGCATATAGCATCCAGAGCGGCTTTTCCGACCAAATTCGCGGAGTACGCGGCGCTTGGGCGTCCCATATTAGTCAACGACGTCGATGAGACCGCTCACTTCGTCAGGAAATACAAGTGCGGCTTTGTGTCCGATCCTTGCCCTGCAAAATTGGCTGAGACTATGTACCAAGCTTCCCAGGTCCCGTGGGATAAACTATTGGAAATGGGGACAAACGCGCGCAGAATGGCGGAACAAAACTTCTCTTGGGAACAGGTTGGCCAGGATTACGCTGCATTGATTCGCGGGATAACCTCAAGATTTGGTCGGACAAGAAGGCGATGGTAGAGGAAATGTCGATACAACAACGAGACTCGGTTCAATTTTCACCGTCGTGCCAAGTTTTATCATGTTGCGCGTTGACTGTCGTCCAATGATTGGTGAAAGTGACACCCAATGCAAAAAAAAATTGTGAGCGTCGTAGGCGCTCGTCCCAATTTCATGAAAATAGCACCGCTGGACATGGAGTTGAGGAAATATGGGCACCTCAAACACATTATAATTCATACAGGGCAGCATTATGACAAGATGCTCAGTGATGTGTTCTTTGAACAGCTCGGCCTGTGCCAACCGTACAGACATCTGGGAGTGGGCTCGGGGGGCCATGGTGAAATGACCGGAAGGGTCATGATTGAATTTGAAAAAGTGTGCCGAGAAATTAGGCCGGACATGGTAGTCGTGGTGGGTGACGTGAATTCTACTGTTGCTGCCGCGCTCACTGCAAGAAAACTGTTTATTCCCGTGGCTCACGTTGAGGCGGGCTTGAGATCATTTGACGAAACCATGCCGGAAGAGTTGAATCGGCGGCTGACTGACAATCTTTCCAACCTGCTGTTTGTATCAGAGCCTTCAGGAATGGAAAACCTCCGAAGAGAAGGTATCGACATGAGCCGCGCGCACCTGGTGGGAGATATCATGCTGGAAACTCTCCAGCTATTTCTGCCGGAAATAGGCGCAAGGAAAATGTGGGAAAGCTACGGCGTTGAAAAGGAATCTTATGCCCTTGCAACTATACACCGGCCCTCTAACGTGGATTATCCAGAGGCCCTTGAAGAAATTATCGACGTCCTTGAGGTGATCCCGTTTTCAACAATTTTCCCGGTACATCCCCGCACGCTGAAACGTCTCCAGGAATTTGGTTCCATAAAGAGAATTGAAAGTCTTTCAAATGTTAAACTTGTACCTCCCGAGCCTTACTTTGAATTTCTTTCTTTGATGGCGGGGTCGGCCTTGGTTTTGTCGGATTCAGGTTCCGTTCAGTCAGAAGCCAGTTTTTTCAATATTCCGTGCTTGATCTGTCGCGAAAATACTGAAAGACCGATATATGTGGAACAAGGAACCTGCGAGATTGTGGGAAGAGACAAGAAACAGGTTGAGCGACTATGTAATATTATTCGAGACGGGGGCTATCGGAAGTCTTCAGGGGTCATGAGGGAACTGGGTTTTCAGGTAGCGCGCAAGTCAGTTGAAATTATTGCTCGTAGTGTGAACTAACGAGGGTGTTCAAGTAACCTGGACAAGAACTTTGCTCACGCAATGGCCAACCACGTCTGTTTTGAGCACCTGACTTGGGAGAATGAGGCAAAGCGACGCAGCATTGAAAGAGGAACCGAGCTTCAGTCGGATGGCAAACCAACCATTGCAGACCGACCAACTGAGTGCCGAAGACAGGGCTCTCAAGAGTTTCCTTGAAACAATCGGAGTGCGTGTAGTCTTTACCGACGAATCTTTGTGGCACTCGGACGGCTTGCGCATGTATGTGCCGTTGCTGTGTAAAGGCCCTATATCGATGTCGTCTGAGAGTACAAGGAAGTTATGGAGAGCAGGAGCCCTCTTTCTCCGATATCCTACAGGGGACAACGTGCCTGCGTTTCCGAGCCACATCTATTTGGTGGATGATAAGAGCTACGATTTGCACAGCATTGCCGGTAATCAGCGCAAGGAAACTCGAAGGGCCTTGCGGAAATGTACGGTTGCAAAAATACCAATGGCGTTACTTTTCCGAGACGGACTCGATCTCATCAAAGACACATACGATCGCCAGGGACGCGTGTGTGACCAGAATACAATAGACGCGTGGAAAAAATATTTTCGAGCGGCCGCGGATAATCCGGCTTTTGAGGCATGGGGAGCGTTTGTTGGAACCGAACTTGCCGCTTACAGGGTGGATTTTACTTACAGGGGGGGCTTCTACGGGGAGGCACTCTTTAACCGGCGGGATTTGCTGAAGTATCAGGTAATGAACGCATTGATGTTTATCTCCACAAAGGCGGCCATCGGAAGGCCTGAAATAGATCATGTGTCTTACGGTATGCGCGGCTTGGTCGGTGAATCAGCGGCCCTGAACAGGTTCAAGGAATCGATGGGGTACAGAAAAGTCCTTGTTGCCGAACGCATTGAGGTAGCTCCATGGCTCAGGCCCTCGTTCAATATGGGTCTGTCTCATGTCGTACACGCTGTGGCTGGAAAATACTATAACAAGTCTGCCAAGGCCAGGCGCATCTGTGGAATGATCCAAACTTATCTGAAGCAGCGCAAGAACTGCTTGGAGCAATTGTCCGATCCGAGGTAACTGACATGTTAGGATTTTTCGTAAGCTGGTTGATCTCAACTGTTGCTATCCTGGTGGCGGCGTATCTGATTCCAGGCATAAAGGTGGACAGTGTTGGAGCGGCATTGGTTGGAGCGGCTATTCTAGGCGTTCTCAATGCCCTGGTACGCCCCGTCTTTGTCATTCTCACTTTACCTGTAACGATACTTACTCTTGGGTTGTTCTTGTTTGTGATCAACGCCCTGCTGTTCTTATTGGCCGGATCGATGGTCTCCGGTTTTCAGGTCCGCTCGTTCGGATCGGCTTTTCTCGGATCGCTCGTAGTAAGCGTCGTGACTTATCTTGCACACGTGGCTGGGATGTGAGTATTGGTCTGAAAGGGCATTGCGTCGTTTCGATCCGGGAGAGTACGTTGGTCCAGCAGACGGTGTTTTCAAAAAAAACCAGGTCGAATTAAACCATTGCGGTGTGACCATTTTGAGCATGGACGAAAGTCTGATCATCAACGATTGGTTTGAAAAGACGAGCCTTTCCAGACGATTGATTACCGTAAACGTAAGTCGGAACACACATGCCATACGATAACTTGCAATCCAAACTGATGACCGCTGAGGAAGCGGTCGCGAAGTTCATAAAAAATGGTGATCAATTGGCATTAGGCGGTTTCACAGTTAACCGGAACCCAATGCTCATCGCCAGAGAGATAATCAAACAAGGAATTCAGAATTTGCACGTTGTGTGTCACTCACATGGTCAGGCCCTTGATCTACTAATCGGAGCGGGCTGTGTGAGCCACCTTGAAATTGCCTACGGCGGCATGGGTAGATTCGCGCCAACCTGTATTCGCTTCAGAAAGGCTGTAAGCGCAGGACTTATAAAAATAGAAGATTATTCTAACTATCAGATGAGTTTGCGTTTTTTGGGCGGGGCCATGGGACTGCCGTACATGGTCACTAAATCCGGTCTCGAAACCGACATCGTGAGGATGGATGGTTTTCCCAAAGAGGACAGAGGTAAGGGGAAAATACCAATAAAGAAACTGGAAATAGCCCAAAACCCCTTTGGAAAAGAAAACGACAAAGTTGTCCTTTTGCCGGCTCTAAACCCTGACGTATCCATTATCCACGCCCAATACGTCGGCGCAGATGGAACAGTCAGAATAAAGGGCTTGACCTTTGCCGACCTGGAGCAAGCCAATTCGGCGTCCAAAGTCATAGTCACCTGCGAGGAAATTCTTCCCAGATCTGAGATTCGACGTGATCCAGATCAGAACTCTCTGCCCCCTTTCTTGATAGATGCTGTGGTAAAAGCGCCCATGGCGGCTCATCCGACCGCCTGCCACTATTTCTATGACTATGATCCTGCTCACTTGCGGCTTTACAGTGACATGGCACACGATGACAATAAGTTTGAACGCTATCTCAAGGAATGGGTTTACGACATACCGGATCAGATGGCTTACCTGGAAAAGATTGGAGTATCGCAGTTGCTCAAGATCAAGGCGGATCCTACCTTGGGATACGCTGTGGGGCTGGATCGCAAATAAGGAATAGGTGATGTGAGCGGATATTCCAAACTCGAAATGATGGCTATCACCGCTGGAAGGCTTATTAATGACGGTGACGTGGTGTTTGCAGGAACAGGAATTTCCATTTTAGCGGCTACTGTAGCCAAACGCATACATGCTGCGAACTCCGTTGTTTTTTTCGAAACTGGTGGCATAGACCCATCTTTGGAGGAATTACCATTGGCGGTAGCGGATCCCAGAGTCATGGCTGGAGCGTCAATGAACTCAGGACTTATCGAATCTTTTTCTCTGCTTTCAAACAAGAGACTCAGAACCATAGCGTTCCTCGGAGCCGCTCAGATAGATCGCTTCGGCAATCTGAACTCAACTTGCCTGGGAGACTACCATCATCCGAAGACTCGATTTCCAGGAAGTGGAGGCGCTTGTGACGCTGCCTGTCTAGCCTCAGGATTTATAATCTTTATGGAACATGAAAAGAGAAGATTTGTTGAAAAATTGGATTACTTTACCAGTCCAGGGTGGCTTTGCGGTAATGACTCAAGAGAAAAGGCCGGTTTCAGTCGAGGCGGCCCAATGGCTGTGGTGACCAATATGGCGGTCATGGCTTTTCATCCCCTGACAAAAGAAATGATCCTGTCTCAACATTATCCCGGAGTTTCTCCTGAGGAAGTAGCATCTAACACAGGATTCGGAATTGATTTATCTAAAACCGTTCAGGCTGTTCCCCCGACAGACTTGGAACTCAAAACGCTCAGAGAACAGGTAGACCCGCAAAAACTGATCTTGAGCTGAATCCAAGTTTTTCAGGGATTTCTGGACCCCGGTTCCCGCCGGGGTGACGGTTTTACAGAGTTCTGCAAGTAGCTCAGAAGAAAGAACCTGTCAATGCGGGTCTGGACATGACCCGAGACTTTGGTAGGGGCGGCTCAGGCCTGAACCATTCCGATTACATCCTCATGGAGAAAGGGCTTGGAGATGAACCCTTCCACCAGCCCTGCCTGCACGGCCATCTTAATGTCTAGATCGTCTTTATAATAATATCCTGAAATCATGATTATTCTGATTGAAGGAGCTACAGATTTTATCCGCCTCGCCAATTCCAACCCGCCCATATCCGGCAGCTTGACGTCCAAAAGAGCAGTATTAAACTTCATGATCTCGATCAACTGTAGCGCGGCCTCGCCGGACTGCACGTCCCTGGTCTCAAATCCCTCGGCTGCCAAGAGGTTTTGTAGGGCCCAGCACATGTCCGGTTCATCATCCACGATCAACACTGTGTGACCAACATTTTCCATAACGAGTGGCCTCATGAATCACAAGAGGGGTAGCTTAACGGTAAAGATCGTTCCCTCGCCTTCAGTGCTCTGAACTTCGAGGGCCCCAAGATGCTGCCTTGCGATGGAGTAGCCTATTGAGAGCCCTAATCCCGTTCCCTTGCCCACAGGAGAAAGAGTGAAGAACGGGTCGAAGATCTTCTCCAAGTTATCTTGTGCGATCCCGCAACCGGTGTCCTCGATATGTACTATTGCCTCATTAGCCGAGCGTTTAGCGGAAACCATAAGTTTACCGCCATCGGGCATGGAGTTGATTGCATTCAGGAAGAGATTGAGAAACATTTGTTGAAGAAGGTTTGCATTGGCTTGCACGGTCATGTCATTGTTCTCGAAGTCAACCGAAACCAAGATCTTTTCGATTTTTGCCTGGTTGGACACAAGCTCCAATGACTCACGAATGACCGCCACGATGCTGACACGTTGCATCTCCGTGGCCGAAGAAGGACGCGCAAATCGGAGAAGGTTTTCAATGATAGACGAAGCTTTGTCTATTCCCTTCATTATTCGCTCGACACACTCGTGACGTAATTCCGAAGTGATTTCATCATTGTTCAAGAACTGGGCCGCTGAAAAGCAGACAGCCAAAGGGTTGCGGATTTCGTGAGCTATGCCTCCCGCCATCACTCCCAGTGCTGCAAGTTTTTGTGACTGCTGGAGTTGCATTTCAAGCTTTCGATGTTCAGTCAAGTCCCGCCCGACCGCAACGACCCCTACGGATTTTGATTTCTCGTCTTTCATAGAAGAGAAGATCCAACTCATGGGTATCCTGTTATTATCTTTCGTAACAAGCTCCCATTCTCCCGTCTGAGGTTTGTCTGCCTTCCTAATATTCTGGAAGATTTCGTCAAGTTCTTTACTCCTTTCGGGAGCACATCTTTCAAAGAAGGATCGTCCTCTCGCTTCCCAGGACGAGTAACCGGTAAGTCTCTCTGCAGCCGTGTTCCAAGTCAGAATTAGTCCTCGCGAATCCGCGGAAAGAACCACATCTCTGGCACTTTCCACGACGCTGGCCAAATGGCGCTCGACTCTGCGTACTTCTTCGCTCAACCTCACCTGTTCGGTGACGTCCTCCATCAGCAGAATGACGTGTTCAATTTCTCCGAGCCACGCGAACGGGAAAATACTATAATAATAAGTTCGAATGGGAATGCCCGGTGCACGATAGGTCAACCTGGCGCCTGTTATTGGCTCTTTCTTGACAAATACTTCGCGAACCTTGCCTGTTATATCCATGTGTTCGGTGATGGCTTCAGGAAGTACCAGGTCCAGCTTCTGACCTATCACCTGCTGTTGACTTCTAAGACTTTTTGTAATGAAGTTCTTGTTTGCCACGACCACCCTCAGATCTCTGTTAATCAAGAGAAAAGAAGATGGGATGGATTCAAGAAACATCCCGAACATTTCTAGGTAATGATTCGGATCGCCTTGGCCCAATTGTTCTATTGTGTTTAGATCCAAGTATTTCACCTCATCCACAAAAAAACCGCAACTGAACTCTTGGCTGGCCGAAGGCCCTATTCCCTCGTGTCTCCTGAAGCAACGTCGACAGCAATCAGCGATACGATTCGGTGATTAATCGGCAAATCATTGGGCTAAGCCGGCATGTTCCATGGTATCCCGGCCACCAAATTCGGTAGGCCGACATTGAGAAGCATGCAATACTTGGCGAACCATAGCGAGAGTTCCCGCCATTTGTAACGATTGCTGAAGAACCCCTCAAACCTGTTGAGGGATAGCCGGGGCTTCAATTTTCTGCCTCTGGAAAGCCGGATTGTTGGTCCACCAATCCATGCCCATCTCCACCGCCTTGTCAACGGAACACACCACGAGCCTGATCTGGATCGTCAGGAGTTCCACATCCACGAGCTTAATTTTTATATCCCCGGCGATGACAATTCCCTTGTCCAATATTCGCTCAAGGAGGTCTGCAAGGTTAGTGGTCTCCACTGAATGTCGCATAGATCGCTTAATTGCCATCTTTATTCTCCTTAGAGGACTTTTCCGAGAGGGCCCAGATCGAGATTGAGGTCTTCTTCTTCCAAGCCGAACTCCTTCCTGAGTCGCTCTATTTCCTGTGCTTGCATCATCAAGGTTACCCCGAGACCCTCTATCTCCGAATCAGTGAGAGAACCGGCCTCAATGCGCCGAATGGCCTGTCGCTCCAGAAGTTCATGGAGCAGCTTGACAACCGTCAGGACCAATTGTCCGAGGCCGTTTTTGACTTTTTCCTGATCGAGGTTGAGACGGCCTTTTTTCTTCCCCGAGGTGGAGCCACCGTTTGTACCGGCTTTCATGATTCTCGCGAAGTCGCTGAGTGAATCCGAGCGAACCAGTGATGCCTGCACACGTTCCATAAGATTATCTCCGTACCGGTCGTTATAGGTCAGTTCCTGGCTTCGTCGGGAAATGATCCCTTCATCACTTTAGACGTCTCTATGGAAGTCAGCACGAGTTGCAATCCGAGATAAATGAGATCCACATTGGCCACCGAAATGGTGACTTCCCCCATGATTACCGCACCTTTGTTCAGGATTCGGTCAAGAGCTTCACACAAGCTCACATGTTCAGTCGCTTCTAATTCCAAATCCTGCATCACCCACTCCGAGAATTTCACAAACACCGAGGAATACTGGTTGCGTTGTTACTGCTCACGCCATCTGTGTGCGAATTATCAGCAACCAACGGATCAAGACTACCATGAGAGCACTCAGTGTCACACTTCATCGGGATCGTTTTCAACCTCTTCAAGATCTCCACTTTCCTGAATTTGATCCAGCCTGTCCAAGAGTTCAGCTTCCTTCAGGTCGAACTCAGCCTCTGTTATTTTGCCGCTTTCAAGCGTCGTGTAAAGTCGCTGGAGTTCTAAGGTTATTGCATCTGCTTCTGCACCGCGTTCCTGGTCGGCCGCATCACGAATCTCCTCGAAGACCCACATAAGACCTTTAAATGGAGCCAAGAGAATGTCATCCACGAGAAACATTGTGTGCTCCGATCATGGGAAGTCTCAGATGTCTACTTCGATCTCCACGAAATTGTGTGGCGCCCAGGGCCCGTTGTAATCAAAGGCAAAGTTGTCGTCAAAAATATTTGCTGCCTTGAAGACCCCGTCTTCAAACTTTTCGACTGCGCCTCGATCCACCAGACAGGCCAGATTCATGACTTCCCGTTCATCCCCGCATTTGTTCCTTTTAATCTCCGAGCAACAGGCGGCAAGGATTTCAGAAACCGTCTCAAAGTGCTGGTCTCTGGCTGATTCGAGAATATTCTGGAAAAGGCGGCCGAGTTCGATTTTCTCATCCTGGGTTGGTTCCCGATTTGGTCGTAACAGGTCATCACGAGCAATACGAAGCTCATCATACGTTCTCACCAGGTATTCAAATATATTTGGGACATCGAGGTTGACTTTCAGTCCCATTTCTATTTTCCCGGCAACTCTTTTCAGGGCCTTTTTTATAGAAGGGCTGCTTTGAGCGAGAAACTTTTTAACCGCGGCGTTACTACTCGAGATGTTTCCAAAAGACATTGGAAGAACGTCCCCTTGCTCAAGGAGAGTCTTCAACACACCCTGGTGCGCGGCGAGGTTTTTTCGTTCAGGACGTATCTTTACATTCGGCACGTCACTAACGACCGCAGCGGTTTCACCGCCGGCCGAGATAGTGTAAACTTTTGCGTTGTTAATCCCGATGGGTCCAAACGATCTTTCTTTATCGCCGGGGATTACGGCGTACATATACCGAACGCTCTTAACGGGGATATTAGTGACTTTTTTCATCATGATTACCGCTTATCCAGTCGTAAAACGCAGCGATCACGTGAACCATTTTGCGACCCTATAATCAATTCCTTTCCTTCCCTGCCCCGCGTGTCTGATGCTTAGACCGCTGAACCTTTTTTAAGGTATTCTTCGACATTTATTGTGACTGTCGGCGCAGCGCTCTGTCCGGGCATGGTCGTGAGCCGAATAGCTTTTAGTTGTCCTTCTACGGTTTTTATCTCGAGAAGGGCGCTGCACACATAACACTTGACCGGCCCCTCAAAATCATCATAGGCGTCATCGAGATAAATACTGTGGCCACAGGAAAGACAGTTGATCTTCATTTTTTATTCCTTCCATCTTTTCGGAATTCATTTTCCAAGGATCCGTTTACTCATACCACATTGGGTCCCTGCCCGGAACCAGATCTTCCAATCCTTTTTTGCCAAACGTTTTGCGTGGCCCATTTTCATCCGTCCCCAATCAAGGGCTCTTAGGGGGGCCCCTACGGCATGTCGCAAGGACCGATAACTTTTTATTTCCGAGCTGGTTCTAATCTCATTGGCTGTCTTAATCTTGATCATGATTCACATCCCCCTTTTCAGGAACTACAGAAACTTTTCGGCCGCACAATTAGTACCTTATTTTGAAGCCGTCCTTATCCTTGTAGCCACCAGTACTGGATAGAACGTTCGTCCTGCCGCGCATAATGCCGTTTCTTTGGCGAGTTCCATCGTTAGTTGCCGTACGACTCGCGTCAGTTTCCTGATGTTTGCTAAGTTCCTTTAGTATTATGTCTCTCTCAGCGTCAATATCTCTGATCCTGAAATCGATGTTTCGCATTCTGCTGATAACGCTGTTTCGTTCCTTTTCCCGCCGAGCTTTTTCCATCTCGAGGCAGCTTATTTTCATATAAGCAAGGTAAGGAACCCCTGCAACGTCAACCTTGCCGGAATAGGTGCGGATATCTCGAAGACCTCGAATATTATTTGATCTACGTAGGCCCATTTTTCACTCCAATCTTACTTAGTTCCCTTCCACTCGTACCCTTGTCGCTTTTTTCTGAGTCTTTTTTTGGCGACAGATTTTACTTATGACCTCTCTGATCTTTTCCGGCATAAGAGACTGCCCGGATCTAGTGACCTTCGCAGTGTCAGTGTTCAATACATCCCTGCAAACCCAGTCAAAAGTAGGGTCATTTTCCAGAGCCCGGGCGCCCAGGTGGGCTATAACTTTTCCAATAGCTATACATGCACGTATCGTGGGTCTATTGTTGTTTACCCCGACCATGCGAAGCTCCCTGATAATGTCAACGATGGTTTCCGCGTCTGATCGAGGAATTCCTGATTTTGACATTGTTATCTGAATTTCGGTTTCACGATCATAATGACCGACGTTTATTGTGATCAGACGATCGACAAGAGCGTCCTGAGTTTTATGCACACCAGCGTATTCTTCAGGATTCGAAGTAAATATCGCTCGAAAGTCCGGGTGAACCTCAAGGTAGCCTTCACCTGTACGGCGCATACTGGGTAGATTAAGAATTTTTTCCTCAAGGACGCTCAATAGGACGTTATTGGCTTCTGCTCGAGATCGTGTGAATTCATCATAAATCAGAGTGAATCCTTCTCGACACGCGGTTGTCAATCGGTTGTCAACCCAAAGGCTTCGCATTTCTTCTTCGGTCTTGACGACTGAATGAATATAGTTGTCAATCAGTTTGGACTTGCGATAACCTGAGTCGCGTCCAACCAGGTCCGAACTCCCGAATTCATCATCCCCATGTATCAGGATAACCGGTCTCTCAAGCTCGGCTGCCAGATGAAAAGCCAGCGTCGTCTTACCTGTGCCGGCTGAGCCTGCGAAATGGATTGAATAGCCCACGTTCAGATAGGCCATCGCCCTCTCGGTCAAAGAGCGTATGTGGGACGTATAAACAAACTGCTCACTAGCTTCGGGGACAACGTTATCATCATCATTCTTGATGATTTCGGGTTTGAGAACTTCTATATTTTCGAGGCCTCCCATGACTTTTGCTCCCTTTTCGCCACCTGATTTATTCAGCGCCTAAATTAATGTCGCATTCTTACAAATCCCCTTTGCCCCCCTTTGGCAAAGTAGGGTTGGGGGGATTCGCTTGTGAACAAAATTGTGTCATTCGGACAAAAATTTTGGCAATCGCTATAGGCTGTCCATGCGGAGATATTGTAGCACATCAAAAAAAAAAGATCCATGAGGGCACCGATCAGCCTGCGATAACAAATCCTTTGCCGCGGCATTTGAGGCAATCAAGAGACGAATTTGATGGATCATCTCCTGAACCACGGCAGTCCGGGCAAGTAACA
>JAPLJK010000034.1:0-28578 GCA_026388625.1 Deltaproteobacteria bacterium
TGTGTCCACATCCAAGCTGGAGATATGCATGGCCAACAAAATGGTGACAAGACCTACCAGGCAGACGAGAAGCAGATGATGGTCAATCAAAAGATCTGCTATTCTCTCTGAAAGGTGGCGATTATCGTCGGCCTGCATAGGTTCCTCTCCTGAATCTGGACCGGCATTCAATGCCCTATGCGAGTCGTGTGAAGAAACACATTATTCAAAGGATAGCCCGTTGAACGGCCAAAATTGACTTGCCACCGGACTATGTACCACTTGTTAAGTTAGAGATCCAGGAGCTTTTCCTCTGGCAAGAGGAACAGGAGCGCTTGGGGGATTTTTTACAATCCACGTGGTCAATATTGCCTCTGGCGTTGGAGGCAGGTAAGTCAATGAGCTGTGAGGTCTGAAGGTGTTATATTCCTTGCGCGATCGTTCGATGATTACTTGAGCCTCTCTCAGTGTGTAGAAGATCTCCCTATCCAACACTTGGTCTGTGAACTTGCGGTTTAAACTTTCACAGTAGCCATTTTCCCAAACGCTGCGAAGATGCGGTAACTCGGAGCACTGAAGCTGTGCCTGAAAAGGATCTCGTCAATCCCGAAAGGACCTGCTATCTCTTTTTTCAGCTTGGCGTTCCTCCTTCCCCGATGTTTCTTTTCAAAAAACGGGTTCGCGCGAAACACCTTGCTTTTTCAACCGTTATCTGACTGCCCAACTCTAAAATGATACGAACTAAGCGAAACTATGGTTTTATTCCCAGCCTGGACAAAACCGCTTCCAAATTGATTCCCCTCACCAGAATCGTCTTTTGTCTGGACAGGCTACCCGCAATAATCTCCATAGCGGATGGCGGCACACCCAGCTTTTTCCCGAGAAATTTCACAAGATGCCTGTTTGCACGCCCCTGCACAGGCGGTGACGTAAGTTTCACGGCCAAGTGATCAGGCGTGTCAAAGGCAACGGCGTTTCTGGACGAATTGGGAATCACACGGACTGAAATGGTTACGCCATCTTTGTGTTGCTTCACATACACGCGCTGTAACCCCAAGAGCAATATACCAGAGAGACGTGGAGAATAAATCAAACCACAAGAGAAAAGTGGTTTTCTCTTTGACTCCGGGACCTTGTGGTTTTTTTGCTCTTCGGCGGCTAATGCAAGTTCATTGCGATCTGGTGCAGCGTCTTCACCAGGAATTGTTGCAGGAACACGATTGCAAGAAGCACGATTATGGGAGAGAAGTCGATGCCCATGGCGGGGATTGGAAGAGTACGGCGCACAAACCCGAACACAGGCTCTGTGACGCTGTGCAGGAATCGCACGACGGGGTTGTAGGGGTCGGGATTCACCCAGGTGATCAGGGCGGCAATGATGACAATCCACATGTAGATGCTGAGGACTATGTCGAGCACCCCAGCTACGGCGCTGATCAAATTACCCAGAATAAACATGTATTTTCCCGTATTGAGTTTTAATTGGGCTGGACCACCCCACTGCAAGATGTTTTTTCACGCGATTCTACTTTTATCACGAAGACCCGTTATTACAATAGTTCAAAAACCATAGCAACTCCCCTCTCCCTCTAGGGCAGAGGGGGAAACAGCCATGGCTTTGGACTATTACTCTTCCCTCCATTGACGGGAGGGGTCTGGGGGTGACTTCTTGTGTGTTTTATGTTGAAGCCGCTTCCAACAAATTGCTTTATTTTACTGCTTCCTTGAAGGCTTTTGCCGCTGTGAACTTGGGAGCCTTGGTGGCCTTGATACTTATCTTCTTCTTGGTTCTGGGATTGATACCAGTACGTGCAGCCCTCTCCACCACTGAGAATTTACCGAACCCAGGAATAGAAATCTGTTCTCCCTTGACCAGTTCGTCCTTGATGGCACCGAAAACCATTTCCAATGCTTCGGCCGCTTGTTTCTTGGTAGTTTCCCCTTTTTTGGCAAGCCTGTCTACGAAATCCGCTTTTGTCATGTTCCCTCCTCCTAATGTCTAAATTCAGGTTTGGCTAAGTCAATGGTAATGTAAATCTATAGACGTAGCGATGAGGATGAGTCAAGCAGATAATAACGGTTGACTGTAAAAAGCGGAAGATGTAAAGCTCACAGGACCAACTTTTTATTTTCCCCAAAATCAGGAGAATGGAGAATAAGGAAAGGAGAGACTATGGCAAAGACAGTTGTCATCGATCAGGAGGCCTGTACGGGCTGTGGGACTTGCTCCGCTATCGCGGAAGATTGCTTCGCTCTGAATGAAGACACGGAAAAGGGTTATGTGACGGATCAGAGTGCGTGCTCCGAGGACGACATCCAGGAAGCTATTGACACGTGTCCTGAAGAGGCTATCAGCTGGCAGGAATAAGTAGCGCAATTGGTAACGCTTCCCTAACTCTTCAGGGGAGAACAATAGGCAAGCGGGCAGATCAAACCAGAGAGATTGCGGAGCGCCTCAGAGATCGCACAACAATTTGAATTTTTCATGCGTAACATTGTGCCTCTGTGCGTGTCTCCGCGTCTCCAGGGTCAAATTGTTACCCGTACAGTCTCTCACGCCAAGCGCCGAGGTAATGCCGGACTCCAGTGGGTAACATTATGGAGAGGCTGCCATCTTGTGATTAAGCCGCCCTCTTTGGCCCTCAATCTAAGGCTTTTCTACAACAATTTCCTGCCGGCATCCCGGCTCTTTAATTTGGAGCACACTGCATGTTTTCAGGGGAAGAGTTGACTGCGGTGTTGGCGGGATTCTACCGGTCCATGGATTCCGTCTATACCCAGAAGGCACTCCAGGCCGGTTTTTCCTGTCAAGGCTGCGATGGCGTCAAATGCTGCACTGTCGATCTGACTCTTCACTCCTTCATGGAAATGTTTTACTTGAAACTAGGTTGTCGCAGCCTTAATCAGGCCGTTATAACCGAAATAGGTAGACGATGCAGGGCAGTTCTGACGGCCAAGAGAGAAGACCCATTCGGTAAGGCTTACAGAAATTCTGTCTGTGTGCTGAATTTGGAGGGGCAGTGCTCTGTGTACAAATATCGACCGATGATTTGCCGGCTTGCAGGGATACGGCACGTCATAGTGCGACCAGACGGGTCCAGGGTAACGGGTCCAGGGTGTTCAAGGTTTGAACATGAGGTTGGCGACGATCATCCTCTCTTGTGCATAGACAGAACATCTTATTACGGAGAAATGGCTGACTTGGAGATGAATGTCGTGCGAGTTTCGGGCCAACGAACGCGTCCGCGCACGGTCTCCGAGACTCTGGAAGAATTTATGTGAATAGCATACCCACCAACGACAGAAAGACAAAACGAACCGCAGAGGCACTGAGATTCTGCGAATAACATCCTTTTTATGTGATCCTCCTCTGTGTCTCTGCGCCTCTGTGGTTATTTGATTTTCCACCCCAAGGCTGCCGGAGACACAATCCTCCTATGATAGAAAAGAAGCCAAGAATAGTGATTATCGCGGGTCCTACCGCAGCGGGAAAAACCGCGGTCGGTTTGGAATTGGCAGAGGAATTCGGTGCCCACATCGTGTCCGCCGATTCCGTTCAGGTTTACAGGTATATGGACATTGGTTCTGCAAAGCCCTCTCTCATTGAACGAGCGCGTGTGCCTCACCACATGATAGACATTCGAGATCCGAATGAATACTTTTCAGCAGGGGACTATGTGAGAGAAGGTCGAGAATGTATAGAAAAGATTCTAAAAAAAGGGTTGATTCCTCTTGTGATTGGAGGAACCGGGATGTATATTCGATTGCTGCTTGGGGGCATCGTAAGTACGTCCCCTACGGAGCCGGAACTACGGAAGAATTTGCGTCTCGAGGAAGAAAGAGATGGGCCGGGTGTCCTTTTCAAGAGGCTTGCCCGAGTCGATCCCGAATCAGCAGCCCGGATAGGAGCAAGCAATATCTCCAGGATAGTTCGGGCGCTGGAGGTTTTTGGACTCACCGGTCGAAGGCTGTCGGAGCTTCAACGGGAGCATGCGTTCCGGGACCGGCCATACAGGTGCCTTTTCATTTATCTGTCACCCGACAGGGACCTGCTTTATCAACGGATCGACAACCGGGTTGACAGCATGGTAAGAGTAGGCTTGTTGGAGGAAGTTGGTCAACTGCACGAGCGCGGGTACGGTCCTGAACTGAAGTCGATGCAGTCCCTAGGCTATCGCCACATGGGAATGGTCTTGGCCGGAAAGATGGACCTGGATGATGCGATCCGACTGATGAAACGGGATACGCGGCGTTATGCCAAGAGGCAGTTGACATGGTTTCGTTCCGAACCCGAGGGATTATGGAGCGATCCCCAGGACTTGTCAGGGATCCAACTAATGGTTTCTGATTTTCTCGGGCACTGATCAATGGCCCGGATATGTTGCCCGTGGGCGAATCCGCCGTCACATTTCCAGCGGCGTTTTGCCTTGGGTTTAGTTTCACGGGGGTGCGGAAATGCCGAAAACACATTTTAATATTCAGGATCAGTTTCTCAACCAAGTCCGAAAAGCCAGGATTGAGGTTGAGGCTGTAATGCTCTCGGGAGATGGCGTCAAAGGATACGTGCGGAGTTTCGACAGCTTCTGCATCATAATTGAAGACTCCCAGGAAATAAGGCTTCTCTACAAGCATGCATTAAGCTTGATCCGACCTGCGGAACCAGGGGTAAAGATACCCGGCCTCGTCTGATACGGTCAATGCATGTTTAAGGATTTTTGGGGCATGCTTGAAGTACGTGAGGGGTCTGAAAGCGGGCAGAAAGTGGCCGGTGAAGGAATTCGAGCACCTGGGCGATGCATGCGTCACCTCTACACATCAGTTGTCTTCTTCCCTTCTCCCGAGGGGTAAACAACAATGGCCGTGGTTGAAACCGGCGGCTTTGACGTTGATCCCTGTAGGGGAACTAATGCCGGGACGCTGTCGGAAAGTTGTATTGTAAGAGAAGAAATCCATCAGTGGGAAGGGCTCGGACGCTTGCGCCACTAACAATTTGGCAAGTGTCGGTTCCGCGGATTACTTGCGTAGGGGCGACTCCAACTCGATCCCCACGGGGCAGTGGTCTGAGCCCATCACTTCCGTAAGGATGAAAGCGGATTTTACCGAATCAAGCATCTCGGAAGTAACGAAGACATAATCGATTCTCCAACCGACATTCCGTTCCCTGGCCCTGCTCTTCAAGTCCCACCAGCTATACTGGACCTTGTCCCTGTAAAAACGCCGGAATGTATCCTCATATCCTCGGGCCACGGCCTTGTCCATCCACTCACGCTCGATGGGTAAGAAACCCGACACCGTGGAGTTTTCTTTCGGTCTGGCAAGATCGATCTCGTTGTGGGCAGTGTTGACGTCACCGACGAACATGATGCGAGGAATCTTTCTGCGCAAAGCCTCAACATGATCCAAGAAAGCTTCGTAAAAATCCATCTTGAACTGAAGCCGCTCAGGGCCCATTTTCCCATTGGGAAAATACACGTTTAAAAGGGTAAAATCCTGAAAACCTAGTTGGAGCATCCGACCCTCGTCATCGAACCGGGCAATGCCCATGTTTGTTTCCACATTGCAAGGCTCGTGCCTCGTGAAAACGGCAACACCGCTGTACCCCTTCTTATTGGGCAAGCTCCAGTAGGTATAATAGCCCTGCGGGCTGATTAAATCGACCGAGAGCTGGTCGGGGGTTGCCTTGGTTTCCTGCACGCAAAGGATATCCGGAGACTCGGTCGCGAGCCAATCCAGGAAACCTTTCCTATGGGCTGCCCGAATTCCGTTAACGTTCCAGCTCAGGATCTTGATGGTTTTGGTCATGGCAGATGTTGTGGCCGCACGAAAGAGCGGGTTTCACAAGGAATTCCGTTGGTGCCGAAGGCCGGACTCGAACCGGCACGAGCTCTCGCCCGCCACCCCCTCAAGATGGTGTGTCTACCAAATTCCACCACTTCGGCACGCTTATAATGGTATATAATGGGTGTTGGTTAGTCAACAGTAAAGAGTGGGTTTGCAGAGAGCAAATAATCTGTCCGGATTTGTAGCACATAAACGGTCCGGTTTATAGGTCGGAGTGGAGGTGACTCTTGATGCCGACACAGTTGATTTGAATCCTGATGAACTTGTAACCGGTTCCTGGGAGGTGCTCGCGGGTAATGGGCTCGGATCCAGAATTAGTTTGTTTCAGGATGTTCGTTGTGAAAAAGGCAAATATTATACATAGTTTTTTATTAAATATCAAGTTAAAAATTGCTTGACATCCGAACCTATTGGTTATAATCTTTTTTCAAGACATTAATTAGAAGCGGTTTCGAGAATGCGAGGATTCACCCTCTCCAGTTCCTTTCAATCAAGGAATGGAAACGTAACGTACTGAAAATAGAGTGTTTGTGCTTACTCATCTTATGGGACAATTTGGGGTGACGGCGCTTTCCGGATTGTCAAACCGCTTCTCATGCGAATGCGCCTTGGTCAGATTGATATTGACGAGCAGCGACGCCCGTCACAACTAAGACTTTCTCGTTGCCGTCGTGACTTATTTGAACGTGAATACAATAAGCTCAAAGACTCCGGACAGACGTGGTTACTGTCAGGAAGCCTGGTTGGCGCAAAGGACACCAATTGCGCATGAGCCCGTCATGGTACAGGAAATGCTTCAGGCTATTAAACCGCATTCTGGAGGTGTTTATCTCGACGGGACCCTGGGAGCAGGAGGATACTCTGAGGCGATTCTCCTGGAGTCCGGCCCCTGCGGAAAAGTAATAGGCATTGATCTGGACACTCAGGCTGTATTGGGCGCCGCATCTCGACTTTCAAAATTCAGAGAAAGGTTCAAGGCCCTTCACGGAGGTTTTCAACACATTGCTGAAATTTTCGAGAAGCAAGGGTTTGCCGCATTGGACGGGGCTGTGCTGGACCTGGGCATATCTTCTGAACAGTTGGACAGTCCCGAGAGAGGCTTCAGCTTTAGGTTCGACGGACCTCTCGACATGAGATTTGACACATCATCAGGAGAAACTGCACTGGCTTACTTGGGACATATTTCTGTTGATCGACTTGAAGAAATACTTGCAACATACGGAGAGGAAAGGTATTACAAGAAACTAGCCCGCGGCATCCACCATGAATCCCGTCGCGGGAACCTGTCGACCACGGGAGATCTTGTGGGGGTGGTGACAAGACTTCTTGGTAGGCGCCGAGGAAAGATTCATCCGGCAACTCGTACTTTCCAGGCTTTGAGAATCGCCGTCAACGGTGAAATGGAGAATCTGAAAGCCGGTCTTGACCAGATCCCCGAGAGCTTAGGGCCCGGGGCTCGGTTGTGCGTGGTTTCGTACCATTCTCTGGAGGACAGGCAGGTGAAGCTCTCGTTCAGAGAGAGAGGTAAGATTCGGGAGAAGTGGAAGATCTTGACGCCAAAACCTCTGAAGCCTACAGCGGATGAGGTTCGGCTGAATTCGCGTGCGCGATCGGCGTCCATGAGGGTGCTGGAATGTTTAGGCGGCCAAATCCAAGGACCATGAACGATGACTTTTGAGGCGAGAGCAGCAGATCAACCCGAAACATTTTTCCCGGGACCCTTTCACTGGGAGACCGCGAGGGCACAGGTTCGTCGCGCTTCGCCGTTTATAGGACTATGTCTTGCGGCTGCTCTGCTCCTGACAGGCCTTTTTTACGTATGGACCAGCATGCAGCAGGTCCAGATCGGTTACGACATATCAGCCCTGGAGGCGAAAAGCAGGGAACTCAAAAACCGCAAGCGAGAGCTGATGTTAGAGATTGCTTCGCTCCAATCTCCAGGCGAACTGGAAAAAAAGGCCCGGAAGCACGGCCTTGTATTCCCTTCTATGGGAAAAGTGGTTCATGTACCCTGAGACCAAGCCTATAAATTGGGTAGCATTTCGTATTGCCCTTATCGCACTCATCTTCGCTGCGGGCACGGTCCTACTGTTAGTCCGGGCCTACCGGCTTCATGTGTCGGATTCGGATACGTTAAAGAAGAGGGCGGAAAAGCAGAGGACAAAGGTGCTACACCTAGAGGCAAGGCGCGGTATGATTATGGATCGGTCCGGAGAGCAAATGGCTGCCAGCTTGGAGGTACGCTCCATTTATGCCAGACCGAGAAGGATCGGCCATAAGAAAGAAACGGCCAAGCGGCTCGCCGAACTCCTGGAAATTGACGACAAGACCTTGATCGGTAAATTGCAGGAAGACAAGACTTTTGTGTGGATCCAGCGTCGAGTGTCGCCTCTTGTTTCAGAAAAAGTCAAGGATGCCGATCTGGACGGGGTTTTCACCGTTACGGAGTACCAGCGTTTCTATCCTTTGAAAGACCTTGCAGCCCATGCGCTGGGTTTCGCCGGACTGGATTCAAGGGGACTTGAAGGGCTCGAACTCAGCTACGACGGGGACCTCAGAACGGAGCCGATTCCCGTCACCGCGCAAAAGGACGCTCTGGGAAGACCTGTAATGTTCGCAGCCCTTGGGCAAGACCCAAGGAGACATGATCTTCACCTGACCTTGGACAGAAACATTCAATACGTTGTTGAACGTGAGTTGCAGAGTGCTGTACACAAGGTTGGAGCAAAGAGCGGCATAGCAATAGTGATGGATGCCGACACAGGGGAGATTCTCGCGTTGACTGTCCGGCCTACGTACAATCTCAATGTATTTCAGAAGACTGCCGCTTCGATCAGGAGAAATCGCGGCGTCGCGGATGCATTTGAACCTGGCTCCACTTTCAAGGTTTTCACTGCGGCAGCGGCCCTGGACCTGGACAAAGTATCCCCGGGAGAGAAGTTTGACTGTCACAACGGGATATACCGTTATAACGGCGCTCAGATCCATGATGTGACGCCTCACGCCAGGCTTTCTTTTGACGAGGTGCTGATTCAATCGAGTAATATTGGTGCGGTAAAAATTTCAGAAAAACTCTCCAAGAGCGAACTCTATAGGGTTGTGACAGATTTCGGGTTTGGCAATGTCACCGGGGTTGATCTCCCGGGCGAGAGACCCGGCGCATTAACTCTCCCCGGACGCTGGTCGGCCCTTACCAAAGCTAACATAGCTTTTGGGCAGGGGATAAGCGTCAATGCGGTACAGCTTACCACAGCCTTTGCAGCCGCAATCAACGGTGGGTTCCTTTTTAGGCCGCACCTCATGAAAAAGATTACCAATGCCCTCGGCGAGACGATCAGAGAAAATCCGCCTGTTCTGCTCCGGAGGGTTATCAAGCAGGCGACATCAGAACGGCTCGTTTCAGTCCTCAGAAAAGTGGTTGAAGATGGTACCGGCAAGGCAGCGGCCATACCAAATGCGGACGTAGTTGGAAAAACCGGCACTGCTCAAAAGGCCGATCCATCTGGTGGTTACTCCGAGGACAGGTACGTAGCCTCCTTTATAGGAGCGATCATGGACGCCAAACCCCGGCTGGCAATCCTGGTCGTTCTTGATGAACCGGCAGTAAAAAAGAGAACCGGGGGCAAAATAGCCGCTCCTGCATTCAGTAACATCGGTCGGGCAATACTTGGCCTGCGCGGGGGCAGGCCGACCGGCGCCGATACGGTTACAGCTTCTGAGCCCGTGCAACCGCCTATAACCTCGTCAACCAATCTCGAAGGACTCAACATACGAAAAGGGCCCGGTCGTGGAGAGTGGATTGTGCCTGATCTCAAAGGGCTGGATATGCGGCAGGTTGTGGAAGTTTGCGGCAGGATGAAGTGTGATCCGTCTTTTCAGGGACTGGGCTACGCTGTAAATCAAGATCCCAAAGCGGGAAGCCTTCTGAAAGAAGGCGGTACCATCACCGTATCCTTTGATGGGCAGGCCTCGTGAACATTCAACTGAGAGACATTCTTGAAGTCCTGGAAGACGTGACACATGCAGGAGATGAGTCCACTCCGGTGAGCGGCCTCACTCATGACAGCAGGCAGGTTCGACCAGGTTTTCTTTTCGTGGCTGTACCAGGAGAAACAAGCGACGGCCATGATTATATTCCCCAGGCCATAGAAGCAGGGGCTACCGCAGTCCTTGCCCAGCAACTCCCATTGGTTCAACCCTCAAAGGTTCCGTGGCTGACGGTCAGGGACACAAGGGCGGTACTAGGAAAAGTAGCTTCCGTGGTGTATGGCCGACCCACCTCAAGAATGACGCTTGTGGGAATAACCGGCACCAATGGTAAAACCACTCTGACTTTTCTCCTGGAAGCCATACTAAAGGCTGCGGATGCACGCCCCGGCGTAATCGGGACGATCTCGTACCGTTGGGCCGGTAGAGATTACTCTGCGAGTCACACTACTCCGGAAGCGTCGGACCTGCAACGCATGTTCGCGGAGATGGCGTTTGGCGGAGTCACTCATGGGTTGCTTGAGGTCTCATCGCACGGACTCCATCGGGGTAGACTCGAAGGTTGTGATTTCGACATAGGCGTTTTCACCAATCTTACGCAGGATCATCTCGATTATCACGGCACCTTGGAAGAATACTACCAGGCGAAGAACATACTTTTCACGAAATTGCTTCCCTTATGTCAGTCAAAGAGACCCGTGGCCATCGTTAACCTGGATGACAGGTACGGCCGGAGACTCGCACAGGAAATCTCCGGCATGCCCGTGATTGGCTACGGCACAGGCTCGGCCTGCGACGTACGACCGGCAACTGTTTCCATGGACGCCGATGGTATCTCGGGAACAGTCACAACACCGTCGGGGATCTTTTCCATCCGGTCCCGTCTCACGGGATCATTCAATCTTCTGAATATCCTGGCTGCGGTTGCCGTTGCTCAGAGGCTGAGCGTACCGGAGAAAGCGGTGTTTGACGGAATTGACAGTGTTCATTTGGTCCCAGGGAGACTAGAGCGGGTTCATTCTTCAAACGCAACAATATTCGTGGATTACGCTCACACACCCAATGCCCTGAAGAACGTGCTGGAAGCACTTCACAGCATTCGCTCCGGGCGGTTAATAACAATTATGGGATGCGGAGGAGACAGAGACAAGACCAAGCGGCCCCTCATGGGAGTGGAAGCGGCTCGTGGGAGTAACTTCGTTGTGATTACTTCCGACAACCCACGCTCGGAAAATCCCTTGGACATACTCCTTCAGATTGAGAAAGGCGTAATGGAAGAAGGCTTTTCCAGGATCACCGAAGAGATAAATGGGGCGCCTTTGAAATCAGATAGTTACGTTATCATCCCTGACCGCAGGCAGGCCATATCCTGGATGATCAAAAGGCTCCGAGAAGACGATATACTGCTCGTGGCTGGAAAAGGCCATGAAACTTACCAGGAAATTGGATGCGTGAGGTATCCCTTTGATGACAGGGAAGTTGTGCGTGAAGAACTGGCCAAACTCAAGAAGTCCTCAGGGACACTCAGAGAAGTAATATGAGAGCCGAAGGCGGACCATACAAGGCAGAGGATATTGCCGGAGCATGCAGGGGCACGCTGCTTTACGGAGAACTTGGCGCCGCCTTCAATGCCATATCCACCGATTCCAGAGATATCAGAAAGAACGATCTTTTCGTGCCTTTGAGCGGCGCGAATTTTGACGGACATGATTTTGTGATTCCGGCCCTGGAAGCCGGAGCTAGAGGCTGCCTGGTGAACCGCGAACTCAACAGGGAAATTCCCCAACATCTCACCAAATGCGTCCTGATCCAGGTTCAGGACACCCTCCGAGCTTTGTCCGACCTTGCATCAGCCCACCGTAGATTATACCACACCCCCCTGATCGCGGTCACCGGCTCCTCCGGCAAAACCACCGTCAAGGAGATGATTGCGGCCGTTTTGAAGCGATCGCATCACCCCCTAGTTTCACAAGAAAATCTCAACAATCTCATAGGCTTGCCCATGACCGTCCTTTCCTTGGGACCGCACCACACTGCGGCCGTGGTGGAGGCAGGCATCAATAGAATTGGAGAAATGGATTCGCTTGCACTGGCGGCATCCCCTGACGCGGCCGTGATCACCACCATAGGGCCCGTACACTTGGAGGGACTGAAGTCTGTTGAGATGGTGGCCTGTGAGAAATTCAAGCTCGTCAGGGCGCTTTCTTCACAGGGCACTGCGGTGTTGCCTCACGGCAACAAGTATCTGGCGCCTTTGTTAGGAGATTGTAAGGCTCAGGTAGTTACTTTCGGTATTGAAAAGGGAGATTTTAAAGCTTCGAACATAACGTTCGACGAGCATATCCTTTTCCAGATGATGACGCCTGTGGGCAGACAGTCAATAGAATTACGCATTGCCGGCCGTCATAACATTGCTAACGCTCTGGCGGCGGCGGCGGCCTGTGTATCTGTGGGAATGAGCCTGGAAAACGTGGCTGCCGGTATCCGAGAATTCCTGCCCCCTGTCTGGCGACTGGAGATAGTGAATCTTCCAGGAAACAGACGGCTTATCCGCGACTGTTATAACGCCAATCCACAGTCGATGAAGGCGGCCCTGCAGGTACTTTCCGAAGGGAGCCGAGGAGGCTCCAAGAAGCTGGCGATCCTGGCTGACATGATGGAGCTGGGAGAGTATGCGGAAAGCCTTCACGAGGAAGTGGGAAGGGTCTCGGCAGAACTTGGCATAGATCGCATTGTTTTCGTGGGAAACTCTGGACATTTCTTTTCCAAGGGTTTCTTGTCCGCAGGAGGCAACAAACAGTCCTTGACCCTCGTTCCTGACAAGGAACAGGCGTGGGATATTATCTGTCCGGATGTCCCGAAATTTGAAACCATTCTGGTCAAGGGGTCTCGTGCAATGAAGATGGAGTACATTGCGGACCGGATATGGCAGGAGAATTAGCCCGTGTTGTACCATTTGCTTTATCCTCTGGGCTCAACTTTCATTCTTTTCAATGTATTCAGGTACATTACGTTCAGGACTATTATGGCCACTTTGACGGCCCTGATCATCAGTTTCCTGCTTGGTCGTCCCCTAGTGGAGTACCTCAGGGCATTTCAGATCGGCCAGATGATCAGGGATGACGGCCCCAAGAGTCATTTTGAAAAGAGCGGAACACCCACAATGGGAGGTGTTTTGATACTTTTCGCGATGACTGTTTCTTGTCTGCTATGGACTCGCTGGGACAATATCTATTTTTGGATAGTGCTTGGGGTGACGCTGAGTTATGGAGCCATAGGGTTTCTGGACGACTACCTGAAAATTGTGAGGAAGAGTCACAAGGGGCTTAGTGGCAGACAGAAGCTGGGCAGCCAGCTCCTGATCGGCTGTTTGGTCGGACTTGTTCTTTGGATGGATCCAGGGTTCAAAACCACCATGGCCGTACCGTTTTTTAAGCATGTCAATCCGGACCTGGGTCTGTGGTATATCCCCTTTGCCGCCCTTGTCATAGCAGGGGCTTCCAATGCGGTTAATCTTACTGACGGGCTTGATGGGCTGGCAATAGGGCCTGTCATGATCTGTGGAGCGACCTATCTGCTTTTTGCTTATATTGCCGGACATCTCAAGGTAGCCCAGTATCTTCAGGTGGCTTATGTCCCTGGATCAGGCGAGCTATGTGTGGTCTGTGGAGCAATGCTGGGAGCAGGAATGGGGTTCCTTTGGTACAACGCTTACCCGGCGGAAGTCTTCATGGGCGACGTTGGCTCGCTGTCCTTGGGAGGGTTGCTCGGATCTCTTGCCGTGGTTACCAAGAACGAGATTCTTCTTGCAATTGCAGGTGGGGTGTTTGTTATCGAGGCTGTGTCGGTGATTCTGCAAGTGGCCTCTTTCAAAGCTACGGGCAAGCGGATTTTCAACATGGCGCCCATACATCATCATTTTGAGTTGAAAGGATGGCCGGAACCGAAGGTGATAGTGCGGTTCTGGATCATTTCCATTTTCTTCGCTCTCATGGCTGTAAGCACCTTGAAGTTACGGTGAGGGTGGTCGTATTTCTTAGAGCAAGTGCATACCAGGAACCGATAATGGGTCAACCTGTTCAGAGTGAACACGACGTAATCGAAGCGAAACGAAGTTTCGCCCCCGACCCGTTCCTACTGACGGTGATAGTCCTGATTTTGGCTATCGGGATCGTCATGGTGACGTCCGCCGGCTATATAATTGCATCCGGAAAGTTTGGAGACGGTTTTCACTATACAAAAAAACAAGGATTCTCAATGGCCGTGGGGCTGGTGGTAATGTATTTAATGTCTCTGGTGAATCCTTCTTTCTGGAAGAAAGCAGCAGGGCCGATCCTTGCCCTCGGAATAGGTCTCCTGATCCTCGTGTTTATTCCCGGGATTGGCACCGAACTGGGAGGATCGCATAGGTGGGTTCGTCTGCCTTTCGGCTTCTATCTACAGCCCTCAGAGCTGATCAAATATGCGGTAATAATATACTTTGCCCGATCGCTGGCCCAAAAGGGGCAAGGTATAAAGGATTTTGCAGTCGGGTTTCTGCCGCATGTGCTGGTCATGGGTCTGGTAGTTCTTCTGGTATTAATTCAGCCGGACTTCGGGTCAGCGGTCATAGTTACTACTGTCGGATTCATGATGCTCTTTGTGGCGGGAGTCCGACTACAGCACTTGCTGGGAAGTGCAATCCTATGCCTGCCGTTTCTGTTTCAGATAGCCATCAGCGCACAATACCGTATGGCCCGACTCAAAAGTTTTTTTGATCCCTGGGGAGATCCTTTGAATTCGGGATTCCAGATCATACAGAGTCTGGTAGCGTTCGGCTGTGGAGGGGTGTGGGGAGTCGGAATCGGAAAAGGTATTCAAAAGCTTTTTTATCTTCCGCAGCCTCATACGGATTTCATTTTTTCCGTGGTGGGAGAGGAGTTGGGGCTGTTTGGCGTGATATCTCTCATAATTCTTTTTTATCTCTTGATATGTCGGGGGCTTGTTACAGCCGTTAAATGCGGAGACGAGTTTCATAGATTCCTGGCCTTCGGAATAACGGCATTGATAGGGCTCCAGGCGATGGTAAACATGGGGGTGGCTATGGGGTTGTTGCCTACTAAAGGCTTGCCCCTGCCCTTTGTCTCGCTTGGTGGAACCTCTATGATAGCGAACCTTTCCGGATTGGGAATCCTCATGGCCATAATCAGGGTTCAGGCTGCTTCAGGCGGTGAGAAACAATGAGACTTCTTATCGCAGGAGGCGGAACCGGCGGCCATCTATTCCCTGCCATGGCCGTTGCGGCGGCGGCAAAGCAGGTTGATCCTCAAGGGACCGTGCTATTTGTGGGGACTCGTCATGGCATAGAAGCTCGTTTAATACCCCAAGCCGGTTTGCCTCTGCGATTCATTAGTGTACGTGGAATCAGAAAAACAGGGCTGCTGAATAAGATTTGGGCCGGCCTGGAGATCCCTCTGGGAATGTGGCAATCATTCACTATCATTCGCGAGTTCCGGCCAACCTTTGTTTTGGGTGTCGGGGGGTACGCTTCAGGCCCTACCGTGGCGACCGCAGTAATAATGAGGATTCCTACTGCCATTCAAGAACAGAATTCGATTATGGGCACGACCAACCGCCTGCTCTCACATTTTGTCGATCGGATTTTTACTTCCTGGGAGATTACCGAACCTGCTCCTCCAAGCGAAAAGACGCTGTCGGCAGGCAATCCTATCAGAGCGGATCTGCTGCACGAAGATGCTTGGGAAAAGGATCCTCTTAAGTTCAAGATCCTGGTTTTTGGGGGCTCGCGTGGAGCCAGAAGCATTAATATGGCGTTGACCGATAATCTGGGCATTCTGAAACCCTTCTCCGACAGGATTCAAATCGTTCACCAGACTGGCCTGGGATCAGTTGAGCATGTAAAACAAACGTATGATGATGCAGGGATAGAAGCTGACGTCCGCGAGTTCATCGAGGACATGGGATCGGCATACGGATGGGCCGACCTGGTGGTATGCCGCAGCGGAGCCAGTTCTCTCGCTGAGATTACCGCGTTAGGAAAAGCCGCTATCGTGGTGCCGTATCCCTTTGCGATAGGCGACCACCAGACCCGGAACGCCCGTGTGTTGGAAGCAGCAGGAGCCTTGAGCATCATCCCCGACCAGGACCTGAAAAATGGAACTTTGGTCAAACGAATTCGCCTGTTCCTCGAACACCCCGAAAAACTGTCCGAAATGGGTGGCAAATCGGCCCGGCATGGCAAGCCGGACGCAGCGGGCACCGTAGCTAGAGAGATCCTGAAGATGGAAAGGAGCCGGCTGTGATCGGTACTCTTTTTAGACGAGTGCAGGATGTCCACTTCGTGGGTATCGGCGGAGTCGGTATGAGCGGTATCGCGGAAATTCTTATCGCATTGGGTTTTAGGGTAAGCGGATCTGATCTCCGGAACTCCGAGACTGTTCAAAAACTCCAGTCCATGGGAGCGAAAATTTGGGTCGGCCACAATAGTGATCATCTCGAAAAGGCTGATGTCGTGGTCTTCTCTTCCGCTGTGAGAGAGGACAACCCGGAGATTGTGGCCGCGCACCAGCGGCGCATACCAGTAATTCCGAGAGCTGAGATGCTTGCAGAACTAATGCGCATGCAAACTTCCATTGCAGTGGCTGGTATGCACGGGAAGACCACAACCACCTCCATGATAGCTTCCATACTGTCACATGCCGCGCTTGATCCTACAGTGGTAATCGGGGGAAAACTCGACACACTGGGGGGTGGGGCACGCCTGGGTCAAGGAGACCTGCTCGTAGCCGAAGCTGATGAATCGGACCGGTCGTTTCTCAAACTCTATCCGACAATAGCCATCATCACCAACATGGACCTGGAACACCTGGACTGCTACTCTTCTATAGAGGAAATCAGGACCACGTTCCTGGAGTTTATAAACAGAATTCCTTTCTACGGCTATGCAATAGTCTGCCTCGACGACCCGGAAGTCCAAAACATCCTCCCTTTCATAAAGAAACGTTTTGTCACCTATGGACTGTCCTCTCAGGCTGTGATCCGCGGGGTCAATCCCATCCTGGAAGGAACGTCGTCCCGGTTCAGCGTGTACAGAGAAGACCGGATGCTGGGAGAAATCTGTCTTCCCATGCCGGGCATACACAACGTCTTGGATGCACTGGCAGCGATTTCAGTGGCAGACGTTTTCGACGTGCCGTTTCAAAAGACCAAAGAGGCACTCGATTCATTTCCTGGGGTTCAACGCCGTTTCACTTTGAGGGGTACGGCGGCAGGTGTAAGAGTGATTGACGATTACGGGCATCACCCTGCTGAGATAAAGGCTGTTCTCCATGCAGCCCTACAGGTTGCCCAGAAGCGAATTGCCGTACTGTTCCAGCCTCATAGATACACAAGAACCCAAGCGCTCTTCGAACAATTCCTGACTGCATTTGACCATGCAGACCTGCTTTATATCATGGACATATATCCGGCAAGCGAACGGCCAATTGAGGGAGTGTCCGGAGAGGCTGTGTGCAAGGGAATTCAGAGTAGAGGCCACAAATCCTGCCGATTCTTGTCCGACAGGAAAACCATCCCCCTGGAGATAGCCCGTGACCTACAAGAAGGTGATATGCTTATAACTCTTGGGGCAGGAGATGTTACCAGGTTAGGCCCGGAAATCTTGGAAGAGTTGCAGAGAAAAGAGGCTTAGGGAAAGTGAAAACCGGCGGCCACCTATTCGAAGACATTCGGAGGCTTTTCCCAGAAAGATGTTATGCAGACATTCCTTTGAGCCGGTTCACGTCATTTGGAATAGGGGGTCTTGCGGACATTGTTGTCGAGCCGGAAAATGTCGCGTGTCTCGCGGAACTGATCAGACATCTCCACGACAGAGGGATTCCAAGAATAATTCTGGGTGCCGGCACTAACGTGCTTTTCCCGGATTCCGGATTTCGGGGTGTGGTCATAAGAACAAATTGTTTGAAAAATTTTGGTATCAAAACAAACGGTTCAGACAGCGCCATAATTTCAGCGGGGGCCGGCGTGAATCTTTTCACCGTGATCGGCAGAACTTGCCTGAGCGGTTTTACTGGACTGGAGCCTCTATGGGGGATACCAGGGTCTCTTGGTGGAGCCGTGGCAGTGAACGCCGGTTCGGGCGGCGTGTGTGCCTGTGATTTCTTGGAACAGGTGGTTCTGTTGACTTATGCCGGTAACGAAATTCGCATCAAGAAAACTGATCTGGATTTTGGATATCGCCGGATGAAACTCCCTGCGGATTCGGTCATTGTGGAGGGAACGTTTAGGTTGGTCAATGGAGTGTCCGGCACAATAAAAGGAAGTATCCGAGCGGCGATGAAGCGTCGTCGAACCGAGCAGCCCTGGCGACAACCCAGCGCAGGCTGCGTATTTAGGAATCCCAGTCTGGAAAAGCCTGCCGGCGCCATGATAGACAGGCTGGGTTTCAAGGGAGTCCAGGTTGGCGGAGCGCAGGTCTCGGAAATTCACGCCAACTTCATCATAAATCGAGGGAACGCCTTGGCTTCAGATGTTCTGGAGTTGGTGCACAAAATTCGGGAGCGCGTAAGAGAAGCAGAAGGTATTGAGTTGGAGTTGGAAATTTGCGTCATAACCCAGGATCAGCACTATGACTGAGAAATCCAAAAATCGGTTTTGGGGCAAGACTGCTTCTCGGGGAAACTTTGATCCTAAGCAAAAGCGTGTCAGAAATCGTCAGATTTTGAAGTATTGTCTGTGCGCGTTCTTGACCGTCGATACACTGTTGGGCGTGTTTCTTGTCGGCCTGATATTCCTGCACTTACCCTATTTCAACCTTCAACAGGTGGATGTAGTCGGCAATCAGCGCCTTTCAAGGGCAGAGGTTATTGAAGCCTCCGAAATGGAATACGGGATAAACCTTCTCACCGTGGACTTGTCGGCAGTGGCTTCCAGGCTGCGCCGTCACCCTTGGATTCGTACATCCACAGTGTACAGACGATTCCCGGGTCAACTTATAGTTGAGATCGAAGAACGAACTCCAAGAGCCATTTTGGCGGCAGAAAAGCTTTTCTACGTTGATGAGCAAGCAGAGTTTTTTACAAGGCTTCTGCCTGGAGACCCTGTCAATTTTCCGCTGTTTACCGGAATAGGCCCCGAAGAGTTGAAGACTTCTCGGTCGCAAATTCAGGAGATGATAAGAGGGGGGCTCGTTCTTCTGGATAATCTGGAGAAGAGCGGATGTGGTGTCGATGCAGCGGAAGTCTCTCAGATTCGATTGACATTGGACGATGGCATGAGTCTGCATACCAAAACCGGCCGGATCATCGTCATCGGCAAAGGCGATTTCGAACAGAAAATGCAAAGATATGGGCGGCTGAAAAAATTCTTGACCCAGCGAGGAGAATGGCATAACGCCCGAATCATCAATCTCGACTTCGAGGATCGTGCCATTGTGCGCTCATCGGACAAGGCACTCCTCCAGGGGTAGTAATATGTCACGAAGCCAGGAGATTGTAGTCGGCCTTGATGTGGGAACAACCAAGATATGCACCATCATAGGCGAGGTAAAATATGAAGGTATGGTTGATATTATTGGAGTGGGCTCAGCACCATCCAGAGGTCTACGCAGAGGCGTGGTTGTCAACATCGACCATACGGTAGCCAGTATTCGCAAGGCTGTAAGCGATGCGGAACTTATGGCCGGATGCCAAGCCGAAAGCGTTTATGCTGGAATCTCTGGAGGCCATATCAAGGGAATAAACTCTCACGGGGTCATAGCCATCAAGAACCGGGAAGTAACGGCCGTTGAGGTGTCAAGAGTCATTGATGCGGCTAAAGCGGTCGCCATACCTGTCGACAGGGAGGTGATTCACATTCTACCCCAGGAATTCATGGTCGATACCCAGGAAGGCATTAAGGAGCCTATCGGCATGGCAGGGGTGCGGCTTGAAGCCAAGGTTCACATCATCACGGGGGCTGTTTCCGCTGCGCAAAACATTGTTCGCTGCGCCCACAGAAGCGGTTTAAAGGTGAATGACCTGGTGCTGCAACAGATGGCCTCCGCAGAAGCCGTGCTTTCTTCTGATGAAAGAGAGTTGGGCGTAGCTCTCGTGGACATAGGCGGAGGAACAACAGACGTCGCCGTATTTGCTGATGGGTCAATCCAACATACTTCAGTGATTTCGGTAGGAGGAGACCAGTTAACCAATGACATAGCAGTCGGTCTGAGAACGCCCATGGCAGAGGCCGAAAAAATTAAGAAAAAATATGGTTGCGCCCTTGGGTCTCTGGTTGATAAAGACGAAACGGTTCCAGTCCCAGGAGTAGGGGGGAGAGGGCCACGGGTGGTCCCTCGATCGGTGCTGGCGGACATTACCGAACCACGAATAGAGGAGACGTTGGGACTGGTCCGCCGCGAACTGGAGAAATACAATCTACTTCAGACGGCAGCGTCAGGCTTGGTCCTTACTGGCGGCTCTGTTGCGATTCAAGGAATCTGTGAGTTGGCGGAACAACTCTTTGACATGCCTGTTCGCCTTGGGTACCCCATAGGAATAAGTGGACTAGTGGATGTGGTAAATTCGCCCGTCTACGCAACCGGAGTTGGACTCATTCTGTGGGGGGCTCGTAACAAGAACTTGGATTTGGGAATGCCCTACAATGATGGAGGCATGATTGACAAAGTTATGGGAAGGATGAAGCAGTGGTTTGCTGAAGCTTTCTAAGTGATGGCCGCACCGTAGGGTGCGTTGATTCCGCGTTAGCGATGATTTACCGGAGGAGCGCAAGAATCTCCGGCTTTGTTTGGAAGGTCCGGGACCATTTTCATTTCAGGAGGTAGCGGCAAATGCTGGACTTTGAATTGGAATCTAACAGGAATGCTCTGATAAGGGTTATTGGTGTAGGCGGTGGAGGTGGAAACGCGGTAAATAACATGATCAGGTCGGGCATGCGTGGTGTAGAATTTGTCTGTGCCAACACTGATGCCCAATCCCTCCAGCACAATCTATCTGAAATAAAACTTCAGATCGGGACTCAACAAACTAAAGGATTGGGAGCCGGCGCTGACCCGGAGATAGGGAGGATTGCAGCAAACGAGGATTACGAAAATATACGCGATGTCCTTGAAGGATCGGACATGGTTTTTGTTACAGCCGGACTCGGCGGTGGCACTGGAACCGGCGCGGCGCCCATAATCGCGCGGATTGCTCGTCAGGAAATTGGAGCCCTTACCGTGGCAGTGGTTACCAAACCGTTTCTTTTTGAAGGCAAGAAAAGGATGCGGCAGGCAGAGGAAGGCATCGAGATGCTGCGTCGCGAGGTGGACACCCTCATCATCATTACGAATCAGAGATTGTTATCCTTAAAAAAAGATATCACGTTCCTGGACGCTTTTCGAAAGGCGGACGACGTCCTACTTCAGGGCGTCCGAGGAATATCCGACCTGGTGATGGTCAATGGAGTCATCAATCTGGACTTTGCCGATGTGAAAACCATTATGCAAGAGAAAGGTGTGGCTCTTATGGGAACCGGATCGGCATCAGGAGAGGGCCGTGTAGAAGAAGCCACTCGTATTGCGGTCAACAGCCCTCTTCTCGAGGAAGTCACCATGGCCGGTGCGAGAGGCGTGTTAATAAACATCACTGGGTCCACCGGCATGACCCTGTCGGAAATAAATGACGCCGTATCTGTAGTTCAGAATGAAGCCCACGACGAAGCAAACATTATCTTCGGCGCCGTGATAGACGAAGAGATGGGGGACACCGTAAACGTCACCGTCATAGCCACCGGTTTTGGGAGGGCTGAACTCTCAACTCAGTCGGAAAAGGAATCGATTACAACGAGTCGTTCCATGCATCCTGTCCATTCTGAAAAACCTGTTTCAGAGAAACCTGCGGCAAGGACGATAGTTCCGTCGGAGCCTCAAGACATGCTCATGCCGGCTTTCATTCGCCGCAGCAAGAGAGAAAAGAACAGCCGACATCTGAATCTTGTGGACGACTACGAAATGGAAAACGATCAAGATCTTGATATTCCCACATTTCTTAGAAAACAGGCCGAATAGGAATCCGCCGCAATCATTGAAGACATCCAGGAGGGTCTCTGTAACAGAGGATTTCTCCTGGAACGTCTTCAGCAAGAACTGTGCTCCATGACCAGGCCGGGTGAAACGGGCGCGGTCAAGAAGGCTTGGGGATCGGCAATACCGGTTGCCCTGGTTTACCCGAACTCGTACCGGTTGGGCATGGGTAACCTTGGATTTCAGTTCCTGTATCATTCTTTTAATTCCCACTCACGTTTCTTGGCTGAACGTTTTTTCATTCCTGATGTGTCTTCTCAAAGAGAAAGCACCAGTAGCAGACTGTTGTCGGAAGAATCACGACGGCCTCTTTCGGATTTTGCTTTAATTGCCTTTAGCATTCCTTTTGAGAACGACTTGATCAGAGTTGCGGCAGCGCTTATATCCAGCGGCATTCCTCCTTTACATAAGGACAGGCAGGCAAAGGATCCAATAGTGATTGCCGGCGGCATCTCTGTGTCTATGAATCCTGAACCTCTCGCTCCTTTCTTGGATTTAGTATTTATAGGCGAGCTTGGAGATGATGCTCAATCGGCTGAATTTTTCACTGTCCTGGGCGAAGTCTTGCTGGTCTCTTCTCGCACCCGTGTGAGCAGAATTGACCTTCTGGAAGCATTCCAAAACGTTCCGGGTGTCTATGTACCATCAGCTTACACGTTCAGCTTCCGGGAAGACGGTATAATAAGTGAAATACGCCCTAAACCCGGTTTTCCATCTCGTATTCAAGCTGTGAAACGGCTTGATGAACAAGGGCCTGTTCCAGTTTCGGTCTTGTTCTCCGGGGAAGCGGAATTCGGCGATTCGCTGCTCGTAGAGGTTAACCGGGGCTGCGGACGTGGCTGCCGATTCTGTGCCGCCGGCTGGATTCATTTTCCAGTAAGATACGCGTCACTGACAAGACTGCGTGAGACAGTCGAACCGGCGTGTTCGCAAGGAAAAACTGTCGGTATAGTCGGATCGGACTTGGCGGGCCACCCTGATCTCGAAAAAATATTGGCTCACATAATCGATAGTGGAGGCAGATTTTCCCTGTCCTCCATCAGACCGGAAGGCCTCACTCCTGAGATAATCAGGCTCATTGCCAAGACCGGCCAGAAGACAGCGACGTTAGCGCCGGAGGTAGCCTCAACTCGTATGAAAAGGGTTATTGGGAAAAAAATCTCGTCCGACCGGTTTCACGAAATTATTGAAAACCTGATTGCTGCGGGGATTCGCAACATCCGTTTCTATTTCATGATAGGATTGCCGACCGAGACAGACGATGATGTTCAATCAATTGTTGATTTCATAACAGATTGCCGCAAAGTTTTCTTGAATGCATCTCGCAGCCGGAAGAATATAGGAAAAATAAGTGTTCAGCTTAACCCCTTTGTACCTAAACCGTGGACACCTTTCCAGTGGGCATCCATGGATTCTTTCAAGACAATCGATCATCGACTGAAGATGGTTCTCAATGGCCTCCGAAACATGCCAAACGTGAACGTCCGAGCCGAATCCGTTAGAGAATCTTTGCTTCAGGGCCTGCTCTCCAGAGGAGATCGAACCATCTGTGCGACTGTGCTGGGAATTGCATTACAAGGAGGCCAATGGGGGGCCGTTTTGAAGAAATTGTCCCACAAGTTGGCTTTTTATGTACATCGAGAACGGTCCATCGATGAGATATTCCCATGGGAAGTTACAGATCACGGTATCAGCAGAAAAACTCTTCGGTCTGTTTATGAAAAGGCGTTGTCAGTGTGAACAACTTGTGCCTTGCATTGCAAATGCCACCTGTGACAGGCATTGTCAAAAAATCCGGCGAGATTGCTCGTCGACCCTCGCAATGACAACTCTCTTGGCAGCAGTTCTGATCTTACTTACTCTCACCCTTTTCGCTGTTCACTGATTCAGGCACTGCCGTGTCTCGCAGCTTTTTTACCCAGGGCCGAACCATTACCGCATGAGGTGAATCTCCCGCTTTCTGCAGGAATCTCTCCCAGGCAGCGATTGCACCTGAATAGTCCTTCAGGTCATCACGAAGTACTAACCCCAGGTTGAACAGGGCAATCGAATGATCTGAATCAATCTCAAGCGCTCTGCGAAAAACGTTTACGGCTTCCTGGGGGTTGCCCAGCCTCCGGTATCCTACGGCCATGTCCGTAATCACATCCGGATTTCGGGGATCGATCGACAAAGCCTTCTGATAGTTTTCTACAGCTTTTTCAAAGTTCCCAATATCAAAGTAATCATTTCCCAGTTGTACGAAGGCTTCCAAATTTCCGGGGCGTCCGTCCAGCATTCGCTCGATGCCTTTAATTCGACTTTGGACTTGAGCCTGCTGGTTCTGTTCATGATCTCCAGACTGAGACACTGCTTCAGTTCCGGGGCGTCCGTCCAGCTTCCATGCAGAGAAAACAACCCCGGCAAGAAAACCGGCACCAAAAATTGCAGGCCATAATAGTATCCATCGGTTTTTTTTCACAGAGTTGACTCCAGTACCGAAAAACGAGTGTATTTTACATCAGGCTAGCCATGACTTACCACTTTCTCGTGCCCCCATCTTAAACCCAGGTCAAAATGGTTTCCACTTCATTTCCAACCTTTGAAAATGGAATCTCGGACCGGCTGGCGGTCCAGTCTAATAACATTTGGCTATTATAACCACTGCCAGAGTTTCTGACGAGATTGCTCCGCTTCGCTCGCAATGACATTGTTGGGGGCTATTGTCATTACAAGGAACCGAGGGCGACGAAGCAATGTCACGGGTCTCAGATTAGGACCATTTTTTCCAACACATCAATAATGTGCTTTGGATCGAGCCGCTTGGTGTAATCCGGTTCTACGAAAGCCTCACGGATCTTTCGGTCTATTCCTATGACGTAGGTAGCGGTAATGGGCAGCTCAAATGTCTCATCTCCATTGATCTTGGAGATATCCTTGCCAAACCCGGCGTAGATTGTCCTCAACTCCAAAGGGAGCTGGAACACTATTCCGAACTGACGTGCAAGCCGGTTTCCCCTATCGCTGAGTACTTCAAAGATCAGACTGTTCTTTTCCACGGTGGATAACGTGTTATCGGGAGTTTCAGGAGAGACTGCTACGAGGGATGCCCCGAGTTCCGTAATACGGCCTATTTCGAGCTGCAAAGACCGCAACTCAATATTGCAATACGGTCACCAACCCCCTCGATAGAAGGATAGCACCACTGGTCCCTTCTTCAAAATTTCTTCCAAAGATACGGGCTTGCCTACGGCGTTCGGAAGAGTAAAGTTGGGAGCTGTATCTCCTTCTTTTAGACACGAGTCGGTAATGCCGGACCGTACCAGATCCTCAGTAGCATGGTCCATGACCTCCAACTTTTCGGGTGGAATAAATTTACGGGAAACTTCCCGCTGCTTTGTCAGCTTGTCAGTCAAACTCATGGCCTTTCCTTTCTTATGCTTCTCCTCTTATGCTTCTCCGGACAGATAAGAAAGTCGTAAGCTATCTTGCTGGAAAAATCCAGCTTTGAGACAACCTGGTAACCGGAATTATGCCGCGGTCCTGCCTTTTCGAGGATCTTTGAGTCTGTGACAGTCGAACGATGGTTCCCCTGTCCCCCTCAGTATGGCCTCGAAAGAGACTGGGGTCAGGCTTTGAAATATTAGTTTGAGGACATACAAGAGTTCTTGTAAAGATATTGCCGTTCGGTTATTCTGTATTCAGAGATCCATACTTCGATGAGGGGTTTTCGTCCATGAGAGGATTTACCCTCACGGAACTTATCGTTGTGGTTGCTGTCATTGCTTTGGCAGCAACTTTGGGAACCCGCTATTACTTTACCAATGTCGAGATGTATCGCTTCCAGAATGTATCAATCAGATAAGCATAGACGCAAATAATAACATTACTCTTACACCTGCTCCGAACCAAAACCTCACGGGAGTATCAAACGGCAGTTATGTTACCCTAAACGGGTTTTGCCCCTCAAGTCCTACTATTCTACCTTTCCCCTATTACATCAACGGTGGCATGTATCGAGTTACCGGAAAAACCGATAATAGTTTGAACCTTGTGTTTATGGACATGAGCCCACAATCAGGCGATGCCGCTGTTGCAACAACTAGCGTGAATCTTACAGCCGCTGCATTTCTGAAGTACTGCGTACAGATTACACCCATGGACTCCATCCCAGGAGGGCATTACGCCAAAGCTTACGAATCGGGGCCATTAATGGATTTTCAGTACAATCAGAATATGGTCAATCTCACATTTGATACGGATCCATCTTCAAATCCAGCGCAGCCATGGATAATTGTGTTTGATAAGGGTCTCACGTCAAGGGAGACAACCTACGCTGTCTCTTTGACCAGCCTCCAGAAGTCAGGAGCTACCCCTGTAGTTGTAAAGATAAACCCAGCAGGAGCCGTCCGTTGAGAAAGTTCAATTTATGGTCGGGTGTTAAGGTTTTAGGTCAAAGTACAGCAGGATTCACCCTGGTGGAAGCAATGGTGGCCATAGCGATACTGGCAATAGGATTGCTGGGCGTTGGTTACACCTTGAACGTTTCGTCTTTTATTGATCAGGGGAGCATTCAGGCACTCCATCGTCCAACGGATGCCCAAGGAAAGGTGGGAGTAAGGGACAATTTCAACAACTACCAAAGTACTGTTTACGGCACACTTAAATGAGAAATAAAGGCTTTACCATAATTGAGATGATGGTTTCGATGGTGGTTTTTTTACTGGTTGTGGCTATAACAGTAGCCGTGATTACTTACCAGAGCCGCTTGGCAGCGTATAAAATCCAAGCCACAAGTGCTCAGCAATCTGTTGAGACCGCACTTGTACTCATAAGAAACGATTTGATGCAGGCCGGTGGATGGGTATGGCCAATGCCGACTACGACGAGTACTTCGATCGACACGCTTTTTATTAAGTATAATGGTTTCCTTAACATAGAAGCGCCTTCTACCCCAACAGACAACTGTACAAAGCTCCGGAGCGTATTCTGTCCGCCGGATTGCACCAATAATAAGTGTGGGGCTGACTGGCAGATAGTAGGCAGCGGCGGTTCCTTTACCATGGATAGATTTCCCAATTATATCGGGTATAATTCAGCTTTTATCGGCGCGATCAACCTTAGAAACACGGACTCTGACGACGATTGCCAAACACTGCTGCCCGCATCTCTTGCATCAGTAGTCGAGGCGGCTGCCTCGACCAACGGATATAGTCACAGTTTGACGTTCACTCCCCAATCGTCATTCGTCACTGGATCTTTTGCATCTCCTGCAATTGTTTACCAGTTTCTGAAAGAGACAGGGAAAAACACTGGGACATTGTTGCGCAACAACAGGGAAGTCCTTGGGGGGGATATCTCTGTGACATCATTAAAATGGCAAAAAACATCTGATTATTGGTCGGTCATTGTGGAATATCACTGGAAATCACGACTTCCCACACCTGAATCTGTAGCAATTCCATCAACTCAAGAAATCCGTGTGGGCATCCCTCGTAATTACGTCTTAAGGTTAGGAGGCTGATATGCGCAGCGAATCGGGAATTGCTCTCATATTGGTGATGGGATTGTTGCTTGCCATGAGTCTCATAGGAGTTGGTTTGATTTCGCAGACCATAACGAACACCAAGTTTTCAGAAGCTATCGGAAATTCTTATATCGGGCTGAGTTCAGCACAAAAAAATCTTGCTGATATAACTGTTACAAATGGCCCAATAACCACCCTGGCAGCAGGTATAGGCACAAACCCTGACGGTACTATAGCCGCGATTCTTTACGCTGTCCCGGCACCTGCAACCGGTATTTCGCATGGAACGGTTAAGGATGGTGTGTGGAAGCCTGGTTTTTGTGGCAGTTTCTACCAGAATGCGAAGAACATTCAGTTGTTGACAACAGCCGGTGGGACGTATACGGTCTCTTTCTCATCAATAGGCAGGAGGGGGTTGGATGAGAGTGCTTTTCTCTTCAAGGACCGTGCAGGTCCGAACGGTGCGGACGTGTTGGACTCCTGGACGAGTTACACTCTCCATGTAGAATTTAACGCCGGCCTCAGCCCGGATTTCGGGGTTTACTATAACGCCGGCCCTGTAAATGAGCAACTAGGTATGGACATCACGGGGTACCTTTTTCGGATCTCTCCAATTAACGATACATTCTCTATAAACGAAGTGCACAACGGCAATCTCAACCCGGGTAGTAGTTTTCAGACAAAAAGTTTTAGTGATACTCCGCTCTCAGGTTGGTCGAGCGGCACCTCCTCGGGAACCGGCGCACCCTTTGATACGTGGCACAGCATCGACGTATCGGTCACGGGTCAATCCAGTAACCATGTTATCACGGCTAAAGTAGATGGGGTTACCATTTTTAGCTACCCAGGCATCACTAATCCCCATTTTCAGCCCAACTTGATTGGCCTGAGCAATTGGAGCGGAGAAGGCTGGGGCACCGCTACTGCGCCTGCTTCGGTAACTTGGAGGAATATTTCTGTTACGAACGAAACTCCTTAACGCTGGTCGAGATGTCTGGTTTCGTCCGGCAGGAATCCCAACGAACTTCGATACCCAGCCGGCCTTGTACCCTGCGCTCTGTGTTCACATCTTACTTTCCGCACCATTTGTGGGGCATAAGAGATGATTTACTTAGGGGAATAAAATTTGCGCGACAAGAGGACAGGATTTTGATAAGAGAGAGGCACCTTAAGGAGGTGCAGAATGAGAGTAATGCCAGGAATCCTG
>JAPLJK010000027.1:0-4286 GCA_026388625.1 Deltaproteobacteria bacterium
GGTTCGATTCATGGCAATCCGCCGTAGGGGCGACCCGGTGGGTCGCCCGTCAACATCGGTGGTGAATCGGGGCGAAAACGGGCGAGTCATGCCTCGCCCCTACAAACATCCAATAATCCAATAATATACGATATTCCGTTATATTTGGAATCTGTAGGGTGCGGACCCGTGTGTCCGCCCTGTGTAATAGGCCGCCCAAATCGGGCAGACGCGCGGGTCTGCCCCTACGGGAAATATTGATATTCCATAATGGGTGCGGGTGTTGATATCCGTTATTGTAGGGGCGACCCGGTGGGTCGCCCGGGAAATGGGGGTCTTGAGATAAGGTGATATGTTCAGAACAGTGGGGATTTTGTTGTTCGACCTGAGCCGCTGAAATGTCTTGACAATGCTCGTGGCCCCATTATACAGTAGTGCCTAATATGACTTGTCTTTCTCTCCCGTCGTCTCATCCGGCTAACGGGCGTGAGGCAAGAATCAAGACCTCAGGACGAAGACGCTTGTGCTTCCACCCGTTGTTTCAATCATTCGGTTTCCTTAGAGGATACGGATACTTCCCCTTGCCGACTCAGTCCTGAAGAGCCGAGAGGGACCTTTGTCAGAGGAGTACAGACGTGGCCGCTATTAACATTTATGTCGGGAACCTGTCTTTCGACACGAACGAGGAACAACTCAAAGAACTATTCGAAGGCTATGGGCAGGTCGAGTCGGCTACCATAATATCCGACAAATTCACGGGTCGCCCGAGAGGCTTCGGCTTTGTGAAGATGCCCGAGCGGGAAGAAGGGCTCAAAGCTATTCAAGATCTGGACTCGAAGGATTTTATGGGCCGAAGTCTCAAAGTGAATGAGGCGCGTCCGCGGACAGACCGTGGGGATCGTGGAGACCGTGGAGACCGCGGCGGGGACCGCTCAGGCAGGGGAGGCGGCGACAGCAAAGGCTCCCGCTGGCGGTAAGTAACTCCTCTCTCGCCACACTTTTGAAAACGGCCGGAGCCCCAAGGATAGCCGGAATCCGGATCGGGCTCATGAGCGGATGTCGGGGATGAAAGGTCATCCCTCGAAGGGGTGGAGTTTCGTCTGAGCCGGAAGTTTATCGAGAACGCCGCCGCCTGCCTGAATATCCAAAAAAAAATCACCACACGGCTCATGAGCGGGTGGGGTCGTATTCACACCACCACGTCGAATATTGTCTGGAATTCTTCGGCAAAGACATCATTCATGCGAATGGACGGCTGCCCTTTGGAACACCATAACCCCGTTCCATACCGTGGGATGACAATTGTTACTCGTCTTGACATCCAGGAGAATCCGGTAGTCGTTGGCGCTGCTGGAAATAAAATCCAAAGTAGCTTGTCTGGGGTCCTCCCAGTTGGTGTCGTCGACCAGAACGATACAGTTTTGTGAAAAGAACGGTTCGGCAATTCGTAAACCCTTGAGCTGGTCTTCATAGCCATGAGCGCCGTCGTAAATGTAAAATCCTATGTAACCCTTATGAACAGTGGAGAAGTATTGTGCATAGTCCATCTCATAAAAATGGTGATGCGGGCTCCTAAGATTGTTGAACCTGGCCAGGAAGTCTTCCCGAGGTGCGCCGAATTCGGAAAAATTGTCTATGCCGATGCATATTTTACCGGCATTGTTTACCATTCCGGATAGAAAGGTGAAGCCCTGCCACACCCCGACATTGACAAACGCCTCAGAGTCGGCCATTTGCGAAACCCCTTGGCTGATCATTGCCCCTATTGCCAGAGTGGACATCTTTGGAATGCGGCAAAGTTCTCTCAGGCAATGCTTCATCGAACGGTCTTCCCCAGGTAAAGCCGTGTTGAGAAATTCGACCCAGACGCCTACTTTTTCCAACCACCCTGGAGAGCCGGTCTTCAGGATCCTGGCCAACCGATTGTTGTAATAGTCTTCAGGTATGGGTATGGGGAAATGCGGCTTGATAAAACGATAGGATATTCGCGAAATGTACTGGTGGTAATCCATCATGGCAGACCGTCCAATGCGCCCGATTCGGCCGGCCCTATTCAAGGGCGGTAATGGGAACGGGAATGAAGCTCAATATGAACAGTATGACGGCAGTCCAGCCAAGTATTTTTCCACCCCGATCCAGAGGTATATAAGGATTGACGGGAGACGGGTGTTTCAGACCGAGAACCACGGCAAGCACGCCGAACACGCACCAACCCGGCCACAAGAAAACACCAAGAGGAATCAAGCATATCAGAACTACCAGGCTGATCAGCCACGCGCGGCGTTGACCAAAAAGGGCGTAAATGACATGTCCTCCATCGAGCTGTCCTATGGGCAGCAAATTCATCGCGGTAACAAACAAGCCGAACCACGCAGCCATGGCCGTGGGATGCAACAGAATCTCTGCATTAAAAGAAAACTGGCCGAACCTGATAAGACAGAGAAGTTCCAGTATAATGGATGACCCGAGAGCCAATCCTTCGTGAGTTCCGCTGGGCGGCCGAATTTCCGAAAGAACCAGTCCTATCATGAGCAGTGGTATGGCAACCATTGCTCCTGCAATAGGCCCCCAGGCTCCCACTTCCATGAGGACTTTGTTGTCGGGTATGGGTGAGCGGATCTTGATGAACGCTCCAAATGTTCCCAGCGGCGGAATAGCAGGTATGAAGTAAGGAGGAGTCACATCCAGCGCCCGCCTCTTGCCCGTCAAATAATGCCCCATCTCGTGGACCACGAGGATCAGCATGAGGGGCACGGAAAATACCCAACCACGAAGGAAAAAGACAAACCATGAGTCAAGAGTTTGGTTGACATATAATGCGCCTACCGCAGTGGTGGTAATCGCGGTTGCAAGGAAAAGTACCACGTTAATTATCCAGGATTTTCTTTTGATGACAGGTCTCCTTCTATTGGATCGGGGGTTTCGGTCAGGTGCGGCACAGAACAACTGCTGCTGTCTCTGCCCAAGACTTAGTTGGGCGGGCGTCCCCCTGCTGCTGCCCCCGCCATTAACAGCCCTTGTAAGGAGCAGCCAAAGCTAATCGCAGGCAGGGACGCCCGCGCCACTATGAAGAAAGCCGATCAGTCTTTGTGAACAATGCACCCGCAAGCCATATCCGAATTGTCGGCTTCTATCTTGTAGGTCAATTCAATCCCTTCTTTTGCGCGAGTGATCAGTCCAGCCGCCTCAATAGTCTGCAGAAGGGCTGCACAGTCGGACCAATCCCGGGAAAGGTAAATGGGCAGCCATTCTCTGTATTCCTGAAGACGCTTGTCCGCATCCAAAGAGTACAGGACCATAACCACCTGTTTGTGGACCATATCCAGGATAGGATTGGACATCCTCTCCTGGATTGTTGCATCACTCAAAACCAGATGACTTATCGCAGCGGTACACATGGAACCCTCCAGATCTATACCCACTTCGCAGGCACAAAAGGAACGTTGTGAGAAATGAAAATCTTACAGTTGGGCGGGCGTCTCTGCCCACCGTTTTCCCGAAACTTTTGTCGTTCTGTTAGTTCCGAGAAAGCCAATCCGGCCCAAACACGGATTCGTCTTCATGAGCACTTAACTTAAGGCAAGCCGGCGTTCAAGTCCAGTGTGCAGGACAAAAAAGCAGGCTCTCAATTATTGACAGGCCAAGGTAGCTCGTCAATGATGGCCATATTCAGCCCAATATATAGAAATAACTTGAAGGAAATGTCGTATTATCCTATAATATAGTGTAATGTTCTATAACAAATAACGCTGGACACAACAACAAAGAATGTTTTTTTTCGGCAGAAAAAAGCTCAAGATTTGCAAACCAGAGATGTTTCTGGAGGAACTCGAGCCGCGCATTGTGCTGGATGCGACGGTTGATTATTCGTTCCAGGCTGACTCGTTACACGATATGGGCTATTACAGGAAGACGGGCCTGGACTCAGCCACGAGCGACCAGGGTTATTCCGGAGTTTTTCACAGGCACGATTCGGCTATCCTTCCCAATCATGTCAACAAAGATCTCAAGGTTGTTCTGGTTTCAGATTCCGTGTCCGATCTTGAAGGCGTGAAGAGTGCCGTGTCGGACGACGCTCGTATGGTGGTTTTTGACGGGCTTCATGACAGCCTGAAGACAATTACCGACAGATTGACGGAGTTGGTCGATGGGGAGGGCAAGAAGATCGGTTCGCTGGCAGTGCTGGCTCATGCGGAAAAAGGCATTCTCTTCTTGGGAACCGACCGGATCGACCTGGCCAATGTGCAGGGCCACAGGCCTGAACTGGAATTGTTAGGAAAGAATTTTGCCGAAGCCGGTCAGATTCA
>JAPLJK010000122.1:0-12959 GCA_026388625.1 Deltaproteobacteria bacterium
TCCGAGCATTTCGCAACGATATATAAGTTCCTTGGCAAGACCAAGTGGGAACTGGACAGAGTAGCCTTTGGAGTGTTTTGGACCATGGCGGAGACTTTGTTGCCCGGTGCAGTGGAATATGAAACCGTGGTGGATGACACGCTTAACAGTCACGTCGGGAAAAGGATCTGTGGTGCCGGCGTACAGCACGATGGTAATGCATCCAAGACCGGAAAGCCGATCGGCTACGGTGTATGTTTCGTGACTATCGGATTGGTGGTTCATTTGCCGGGAATTTCAGACAGGGCGTTTTGTCTTCCCTATGCAGCCCGTTTGTGGTGGCCAAGGAAGGCTAAAGTCAAACCTGCCGGAGGGAATTACAAGACGAAATCCGAGCTTGCACTGGAATTGATCAGGCTGACCCGTTCCTGGCTTCATCGCTCGATAACACTCCGTGTGATCGTAGATGGCGGGTATTCCAATCGGATCGTCGTCCGGAATCGGCCTCAAGGAGTTCACATTACTGGGAAATTACGAAAAGACGCAGCCTTGTATGGTCTGGTGGATGCCGAGCAAACGGGGAAAAGGGGCCGTCCACGCCAAAAGGGTGAACGCCTTCCCACACCCGCTTCGTTGTTCAGAGGGTCGACGAACCGCTGGGATTGCATCTTGATCCATCTCTACGCTCAGGACACGATGGTGTCGGTGCATCGGTTCGACGCTATTTGGTACAATACCGCTGGTAACGAGCCTTTATCAATTGTCCTTGTCCACGATCCTTGCGGTACATACCCTGATGCGGCTTTCTTCGACACAGACATAGAAGCTTCGGACGAAGAAACTATCAAGAGGTATTCTCATCGATGGAGCACGGAAATCACCAATCGTGAAACAAAAAATCTCTTGGGTAGTGCTGACCCTCAATGTCGTCTTGAAACATCCGTAACCCGTGCACCGATGATTGCCTATTGGAGCTATTCGCTTGTGGTTGTGTGGTTCGTAACGCAGTTCAGGATGGGAAAGGATCTGTTCCTCCAGAGAACTCCTTGGAATTTCAGAAAGAAAAACATTACCTTCTCGGACATGCTGGCTGCAGCACGACGCAGCCATTTTGACCAAAGAATTTCGCGCGATCACGGGAAAAGCGAGAATACAACAAAAATCACCCTGCCTCGCTCCACAAGCGAACCCCGATTCGCAAAAAGGGCGAAACGTTAGTAGTTGCATGATATTAGGTTTATTGAAGCTTTCCTTATATTGATATATAGAAAAACATCTGGCTGGTATTTATGATTTCAAATAAACTCTACACCAGAACCGTCATGCACAGTTTATTGAAATACCGAATGAAGGGCGCAAATGATTGACCATATAGGGAAAAACAGATCCGACATTACAACAGGTATGCGAGTGAAGGTCGTTCAGAAACAAGATCAGCGAACCGGTACGCTCACAGAAGGCGTCGTCCGGGATATTCTCACCAAATCTTCACATCATCCCCACGGTATTAAGGTACGCCTGGAGGGTGGCATCGTCGGCCGGGTGAAAGAGGTCATGGGGGCCTGAAGGCCGCTCGGTCTGGGTATGGAAGAGGACAGACATGCGGATCTATGTCGATGCGGACGGTTTCCCGAAGGCAGCGAATGACATCCTGATCCGGTCGGCCCTGCGTTTGGGTGTGCCCGTCGTCTTTGTGGCCAACAAACCCATTCGTCACGGGACGTCAGAGCTGTTTTCGCACCTCCTTGTCCCCGAGGGACCGGATATTGCCGATGACCGCATCGTGGAATTGGCGATGCCGGGCGATCTGGTCGTGACGGCCGATATCCCCTTGGCGGATCGGGTTGTCGCCAAAGGCGCCTTCGCCTTGAACCCTAGGGGCAAGCTCTACACGGAAGAGAATATCAAGGACCACCTAGCCCTGCGCGATCTCCTGTTCGATCTACGGGACGGTGGCCTAATGACGGGAGGCCCGCCCGCCTTCGGCAGGAAGGACTGCCAGGCCTTCGCCGAACAATTGGACCGTTTTCTGGTTGGGGCGGTGAAGGGGGGAAAGGCGGGAAAGCCATCATAACGGACCTCTCACCGTTTGTCACAGGGCAAATATCGGACAGTGTAGGAAAGGGAATTATTGCTTCCATGGATCTGACGAAGAAAAAAAGATTGGAGGATACTGAGAACAAATACAAAGTGGCAGATGTGATGATCGGGCCAACTGATTGAATGCCAGATGAAATGTGCATTTTCGGAGCGTGATTTTGCTGATGATCAGGGGTGTTTGTAACTTCCTGAACTACGCAATCCAGCAGAGTCAGGAAATGTTGCTGATATCAAATGGTAAACAGCATCTAAAGGCCCTAAATAAAGTTGACATCATGATGCCTTGGCTGAGACTCTGACGGTCATAGAGAACACAGACTCAGTCATTTCAGATTATGGTGGCTTTCCTTTACGATAGATGAAACTTAAGGATTAGTTATGCACATCTGCATGAAAGTAATAAAGGTGATAAATATCATACACTGCTACCCAGTCCTCTTAAACGTGACCTGTATTACAATTGGGGGGAGAAAGAGCTACCTATGAGGTCCTGAAAACATGATGCTTGAAAAACTTGTAGAAAAAATAGTGGCGGCGTCAACAAAACCTAGGTCTGTTTTGTACAAAGCAGCAGCAATGTTGATAGGCGCTTCTCTGTTTGCCATAATAGTTCCTCTCCTTCTGCTGTTGGCCAGTTACGGTATCGAAGAATACTTCTTGTCCCACAGATTCAGAATTTTGCAGATAATAGCTGGGCTATTCGGCCTTTCGTTTGGATTCTTCCTGGTTCTTTGGTCCGTCATATTACTGGTTAGAACCGGAAAAGGCACCCCGGTTCCTATTGCGCCTCCTCAGAAGTTCATAGTGGACGGTCCTTATAGAATCTCCAGAAATCCTATTCTTCTTGGGGCTATGCTTTACTATTTTGGAGTCGGCACAATTATTGACTCCATTGCCACTGGACTGCTTATGTTTTTTCTGAGTCTCATTGTTGGAACTTGCTACAACAAGTTTATTGAAGAAAAGGAATTACAGAGAAGGTTCGGAACCGAATACGAAGAATACAGGTCCAAAACACCGTTTCTGTTCCCCAGATGGTTATAACGCTTTATTCTACGCCCATGATGTCCTGCTTGTCGACAACGTAACCATCTGCATGTCCCTCTCTTTTTTCCCTTGGAAATTCCCTTGGAATTACCGGACAGCTCAGCGTAAGAATTGCTCTGGTAAGAGCAGCATGACTGCATAACTGGGGTTCGCGTGAACCGTCAGAGTAACAATCCGTCCAACGCATGGCAGTGTCCCAAATGCCGAGAATCCCTACCTGTAAGGTACGACGAATGCCCCAGGTGCGGCATTATTGTTGAGAAGCTGTTCCGAAAAGACCTGCGAGATGGATTAGATGATCAATCCCTGATTACAAGATACGGGTTGGCCGAGGAAGAACTTGAGGAATGGAAAAAGAGTGTTCCAACCCACACAGTGGCACCTAGATAAGAATTACCTAAAGAGGCGCTCCAATTCCATTCTGATCAAAAGAATCTCAACAATAAGAAATATTTTGGCTGGTATATTGAAGCATTGTGTAAATACGCTGTTTTTAGAGGACGGGCACGGAGAAAGGAGTGTTCTAATCAGGTCAAAGATGCTCTCAATTTCATGGAAATCTGTCGGTCTAAGGAAACCCTCGGAATCGTCGCAATCCCTTCTAATCAGGTCAAAGATGCTCACGCACGGGTTCGGCTCGGCAGTAACCGCCGAGACAGAAAACACCACCGCGAAAAATAGGTCGCGGATTTGGGGAGAACATTGTACTTGACCGGGGGGGGTCAGTGAGGTACGCTCACAAACCGGAAAATACAGGCTTTTTCAGCAACGTGACGACGGTTTCGCCTCCGTCTGCGCATGTGGGAGACATGCGGGGGCCTTTTCGGGGTCAGAGGAACCATCCCGCGACCGGGTACCGGCCCAAACACCACCGAAATGGCAAGACCGCATAATTCCGGCGAAACATGGGTGCAGCAGCAGAAGGAACCAGGTCGAGATGTCATTCTCGCGTTACGGAGGACTTTTTCGCCCGAAGACTATTGGAGAAAACATGATCAGACAGGTGGAGTACTTTGAAAAACCCGGAGCAACAAATACTTCGAGGTGTGTTGAAATTGTGGAGCGGATCGTGCATGAAGGATTTTCACACGTGGTAGTGGCCACCACCAGCGGCGATACGGGCCTTGTTGTCGCCCGAAAACTGCAAGGACAAAACGTAAATGTGGTGGCCGTCACGCATAATGTTGGCTACCAGGGGGCCAATGTGGACGAGTGCATAGAGCAGAACAGGCGGGAATTGCAGGCACTTGGGGCCAAGATATTTACAGGTACGATATTGACCCGGGGCATAGAAGCGGCGCTCATGAAGAACCACCAAGGCGTTTATCCGGCCTACATTGTGGCACAGGCACTGCGGCTCCTTGGCCAGGGAGTCAAGGTTTCGGCGGAGATAGTTGCGGAAGCCTGCGATGCAGGTTTAATCCCTGAAGGAGCTGATGTGGTGGCTGTAGCCGGAACCGGTAAAGGCGCTGATACAGTGGCAATTGTTGAAGCCCACCCCTCGGATCGGTTCTTCGACATCAAGATCAAGCAGATCCTGGCAAAACCTATTTGATAATTGCTTCCCAGGAAAAGTTTTCCCGAGGATTACAACGGCGACTCGCCTAAATACTCTGTTCTCTTGATGGGCCTATGGGAATGAGCGTAATGGGAACGCTCGTCATATGCTCAACTGTTTCCACATAGTCCCTGGCATTTTTCGGGTTAATAATCAGTAGTGTCCCAACGTTTAACTACATAGAGTCAACAGGTTATCGTTTTCATCCGGCTCGCTTTTGTAGTCAGGTTTTGCAAGTAGCTGGAAAAGCAACGTTCTCTCGAAAGCGGAGACGCTTAGGACCTGTAAAATTGTGTAGAGGCTGGCCCGAATATTCAGCCGCTTTTTCATGAATGGCACGAATTGATCGAGGCGGGTGAACTCTTTGACCTTGTAGTTGCCGTCGTAACGATCTACGCACTGGTGAAAGATGTGGAGAGGAAGAAACTCCATTACTTGAGAGAAAATGACTTTTCCGGAATACACAGATAACCTCCCAGGAAAGTTTTCTCCGGGCATGGCAGTTTGGTCGGATAGATTTCAAGTCGGCAAATAGCATATGATTGCTTTTCTCAAATCTAGTCAATAGGTTAAAAACATAACCTGTATCAACGTTGGGACACTACTGACCGTTTCTCCATAAGCAGTCTTGCAACTCTGAGCCAATTGGAGAGTCTCTCGCAGCTTCCCACCAGACAGGAGATGACGATCTCCACGCTGACGAATAATGAAACGAAACTCTGAGTCCTCTTTGAGTAACTCCCCATAAAGGGATCTCCGGTCACCTCCCCGATCAAGGACAAAAATTCCGCCCTTTTGCGGCATCGTAAAGTGTCCTCATCGCATCCAAAAGATCGCTATTCTCACTCACAAATTCATCCGCAACCTGGGAATATAACCTGTGAACCAACGGGATAATCTCCGATGAATTAGTATCCGCACCCACCACCGAGTCTACCCAGTACCCCAGACCATACTGTTTCTCGCTACCATCCCGGACCTGAGCTAAGCACTCCATCTTCTTAGCATATTTCTTGGTAATGTCTGTCGGATCAACGATCAATAGAGTGTCTTGCTTAATATGGGCCGCTCCCTCGGCAAGCACTACCTCACTGATATCATCCGCCAGCCCTGAACGACCCAAATTGCGAGACAACCGATCAATCCTTTTCTTCAGCGATGTCTTCTCCATCAATGAACGGCCAACTTCACTCAGACGCACAGACACACGCGCCTGAATATCATAGATCATCTCCTCAACAAACGTGCCCAAAACCTTACCCAATACAAAGTTTCCCCGAAAAACCATGAATCTGCACTCGCAATTTGGCACCAATCTGATGTACCATCACCGTGGACCTCCTTGGTAGAACTGACGAATCCCCTCGTCTTTAAACAAATCCTACCTTGCGAGGTCCAGCACCTCTTGGCAAGAAGTTTCCCCATTCTCACTTCCCACAAACTATAACCCTCTGCCATCACATACCAAAATACCCCTCATCCATCAATTATTGGGGAAAGTCCTGACTTCTTGAGGACTGATAATTTTTCGGATGCCCCTAAGATGCTTGGGCATCCTCGACACGCCCCTGTCCGAGATAAGCCTCTTTGACGATAGGATTATCAAGTAGTTCAGTCCCCGAACCTTGCAGTACAATCCTTCCCGTTTCCATAACAAAAGCGTGGTCAGCAATTTTTAAGGCCGCGTCGGCATTCTGTTCTATCACGAAGACTGTGACTCCCTCCCCACGAATCTCTTTGATGACACGAAACACTTCCGCCACAACCATCGGCGCCAATCCCAAAGACGGTTCATCCATCATCAAGAGTTTCGGCTTCGACATCATCGCCCTCCCGATCGCGAGCATTTGTTGCTCACCTCCAGATAGGGTTCCGCCACGTTGCTCAAGACGAGATTCGAGCACCGGGAAAGCTGAAAAGATCCGGTGCATACTACGATTGATGTCGTCTTTATCCCTGTTATGGTAGGCACCCATAATAAGATTTTCTCGAACAGTAAGGTTTGCGAAGATTTTTCTACCTTCAGGAACTTGAACCAAGCCAAGCTTTTGGATTTCATGGGGAGGTAATCCGTTGAGACGGCGTCCTTGAAAGCTGATGTTGCCGGCCGCGATGGGAACTAGGCCCGAAACGGCGCGGACTGTGGTACTCTTACCCGCTCCGTTAGACCCGAGAAGCGTAACGATCCGCTGTTCCGTAACATCAAGGGAAATACCCTTCAATGAGTGAATCCCGCCGTAACGCACGTGAAGGTCATCTATTTGGAGCATAATTCTTTCAGGGCCTCTGATCAGCTTTTTCCAAGGTAGGCCGCTATAACTTTTTTATCGTTACGGATCTCGTGAGGCGTGCCCCAGGCGAGAGGAACACCATGGTCAATAACCTTGATTTTGTGGCATACATCCATAACAAACTTCATATCATGATCTATCAGTCCTATGGCGAGATTCATGTCCGTGTGGAGCTTCAGAAGGAGTTTGCCGAACTCGATAGTTTCCATGGGGTTCATACCTGCAACCGGCTCATCAAGAAGAAGCAACTCGGGCTCCAGTGCTAGGGCCCTGGCAATTTCCAGTTTTCTCTGTCTTCCGTAGGGAAGGGTCCGGGCTTTGTCCGAAGCCACGTCCATGAGCCCCATTAATTCCAGAAGCCCTTCTGCTTGGTTTCGGATCCTTCTTTCATCACTTCCGTAGCGACCAAGCCCGAAAATAGCCTCTATGAAGGAGTACCTTATAGACGCGTGCCCTGCCACCATTACATTTTCAATCACCGTTAGGTCATCATAAAGTTTTATGCTCTGAAAAGTACGCGTGATACCGTTCTGAGCGATTCGGGGGGCCGGCCATCCAGTAATATCCTTGCCCCGGAAGAAAATTTTCCCAGACGTGGGCCTAATTCTGCCGGTTATGGCGTTGAATGCAGTCGTCTTACCAGCCCCGTTGGGCCCTATGAGGCCTACGATGTCTCCTTTATCGATTTCCATGTCCAAGCCGCTTAAAGCTGACAGGCCTCCAAACATAACCGAAAGTCTATCAAGCCTGAAAAGCGTGCTTTTCATCCTTCCCTCAACTTCCGGAGGAATTTTCTCCCGCGTTCAATAAGGCTCTGCCAAGTAAATTCCCGTCGCTTCATGATTCCACCGGGCGCTAAAAGCATAACCAGGATTAAGAGCATTGAGAAAATTACCATACGCATTCCTGGAATTCCCTTGTAATGGAATCCGATTACAGTTATCGGCTCCTCAAAAACCCTCAAGAATTCTCCGCTCCACGTGACCAGTACGGCCGCGATAACCGATCCCGTAGTACTGCCTAAACCACCTATGACAATAATTATCAGAAGGTTGAATGTGAACATAAACGTAAAAAGAGACGGGGAAATTGTTGTTATCAAATGGGCCAACAATCCTCCGGCTACTCCTTCGAAAAAGCCGCTGAACGTAAAGGCGAGAGTCTTGATACGAAAAGCGTTGATGCCCATAGCTTGGGCCGCTGTTTCGTCTTCCCGTACCGCCTTCATGGACCTGCCATAGGAAGAATTCACCAGACGTACAATACAAAAGAGGGTAAACAAGCAGATTCCCCAACTCCACCAGAGATTGGTATAGGGAGGCAAGCCTTTTAGGCCCAAAGGCCCGTTGGTAATTGAAACAACATTGTTTGCCACAACATGAATTACTTCGCCGAATCCAAGGGTAACAATTGCCAAGTAATCGCCCCGTACCCTGAAAACAGGGATCGCCATCAGGAAAGCCATGAACGCTGTGACCAGTCCAGCCGCCAAGAGAGAAACCGGGAAGGATACACTGATTTCAGACAAAGGCCAAACCATGGGCTCAATTATGAACGATCGCAACTTCTCTTCCGGTGACAACGAAAGTAGAGCGCTCGTGTAAGCTCCAATAGCCAGAAAGGCATTTGGTTCAAGGGAAAACTGTCCGGTTATACCGTTAATGAGATTGTAGCTGACTGCCAGGATTATGAAGATAGCAATATTGTTTAGGATACGAATGCTGTATTCGCTGAAATGGGTCTCAGCGTACCAGAGAAACGATAAAAAAACTCCTAAAGCCAAACATGTGAGTATACGATCCCGTCCGAAAATCGTTCGCCAGCGCTTAATTCTTTGCTCCATTAGGAACCTTTTCGAACTGAGATATTGTTCTTCACGCCACGAGGTTCTCTGAGACCTGCAGCCATCGGTGAGAGAATGGCGAGTTAAACCTCTTTACTTTGTCCACAGCGGGCACAAATAGTATCAACCGCTCACCGATGAAAAGTCATTGTCTCAATTTTTTTTTGAAAAAATCGTTGACCGGCACAACACCATCTACGGGGGAATTAATCCGGCAGTTTTTCGCCCATGATCCCTGTGGGGCGTGTCAATAGTATTACTATCAGGATACAGAAAGCGATTGCATCCCGGTAACCGGACCACTCAGGTTGAACCGCTACAATAAGAATCTCTGCCACGCCCAGAATCATACCTCCTAATGCCGCACCCGCAACATTTCCGATTCCTCCTAGGACCGCTGCAACGAAGGCCTTCAGTCCGGGAATCACGCCCATGAAAGGCTCCACAGCAGGATATTTCATGCACCACATGATCCCCCCCGCAGCGGCCAAAACTGATCCCAAAAGAAAAGTAAATGAAATTACTCGATCTGCATCCACTCCCATAAGCCTGACCGTTTCCATGTCCCGAGACAGTGCTCTCATTGCCATTCCTACCCTCGAACGATAGACTATCAACATGACTGCGATGAGCAATATAATGGTAACAAAAAGCACCCAGACCGACAAAAATGGGATTCTGACCTCTCCCACTTTGAGGATACCATCAAAAATCAGGGGTGTAGGAAACGACTTGGGACGGCCTCCTATGAGAACAATTCCAAGGTTTTCAAGGAGGAACGAAACCCCTATGGCTGTAATAAGTGCGCTGATTCGAGGGCTATTCCTGATAGGCTTGTAAGCACCCCGATCGATGAGTATGCCGAGCAGTCCTGTTAATATTATGGAGATCCCGAACGAAATAATCCAGGGTATGTGGAAGACCACTATTCCGAAAAAAGCCACATAGGCCGACACCATCAGAAGGTCGCCATGAGCGAAGTTGATCAGGCGCAACACCCCATATACCATCGTGTAACCGATGGCCAATAGAGCGTAAAAGCAACCCAAAGTTAGCCCGAAAATAACTTGCTGAACTGCGAAAGTGTAATCCACCTGACAATTTACCCTGATTCTGGTCCACTAAAATGTTGATTTACGTAGAAGCCAACTTTGGGCTCGTTGTTCTCCTCTGATTGCCATAAGCGGGCTATTGACTCTGATGCCATTTGGCCTTTAAAGGGTAACCTAGCTTTACGATGAGGATCCGAATCCTGAAGACACTCTATCAAGGGGTTATAGTGGTTACGTAAGCGAATTTCCCATCTTTGACCTTATTTATCACGATGGCTTTGATCGCGTTACCGTCAGACTTCAGAGATATCTTACCCGAGACCCCTTCAAAGTCTCTTGTAGAAATAAGGGCTTCCCGAATTTTAATTGGATCGGCCGAGCCGGCTCTTTTAATCGCGTCGAGCGTCACAAAATAGGCGTCGGCCCCCATGGCTGCAAATGAGTCAAGTTCCTTGGCGGTATCCTTTTTGTAGAGTTCGAGAAATGTTTTTCCTCTCTCCGTGTCCACCATGGTCTCATGAAAGTGTGCGGTAAAGTGAATGTCCTCGACTGCATTTCCCCCCAATTCTATGAGTTCCGGTGCCTGGGCACCATCCCCGGACACTATGGGAGCGGACAAACCCATATCCTTGGCCTGCCTGGCGATTAAAGCCAACTCAGTGTAATATATGGGAGCATAAATGATATCCGGCTTGACTGCCTTGATACGACTTAGCTGAGGAGTGAAATCTCTGTCGCCTGACTTGAATTTGGTTTCAGCAAGGATTTGCCCCCCTGCCCGAGTAAATTCTTTCTTAAAAAAATTGGCCAGCCCCACACAATAATCCTGGGAAATATCATAGATGAGAGCGGCTGTTTTGGCATTCAGCCGTTCCATGGCCAGCTTTGCACCGATAAGACCCTGGTCGGTATCTATGAAACATACTCGGAAGATGTAGTTTTTATTCTGAGTAACAATGGGGTTGGTGGCGGTAGGTGAAATCATGGGAATTTTACGTCTCTCTGCATAGTCAGCACCAGCAATTGTGTTTCCTGAGATCGTCTCGCCGAGGATGGCGACAACCTTTTCTTTTTCGATAAGTCTGGAAACGGCATTAGCCGATTCCACTTTGTCGGATCTCGTATCCACGAGTTTCAATTCGACGGGCCGGCCAAGAACCTCGGGTTCCATTTTCTTGGCTGTTTCGATGCCGCTCCAGCACATCTGGCCAAACGCAGCAACGCCCCCGGTCATGGGCATGTACGCCCCTATAACAACAGGCTCAACTGCAATTGCAGGCGAGATCAGTCCCATCGCCGAAATCAGAATCACGGCCAAGATTCTAAACATTCATTACCTCCACGTTCATGATCGATTTCACCGTTTATGCAATACGGTTTGTAAATCTAGTTTGTGGCCGGACTGGGGAACAAAATGAAAATGAGTATTTTCGAAAACATACTTCAGGTTTGGAACATAGCCTGACCTCACTGCTCCCAGCCAAAGCGCAACCATATAAGCATGAACAAGACTGGAAAGCAAACCGATAAAAAGGCCAGGAGTTTCCCCAAGAAATTACCTCCAGAAGAGGGGTAGTTGGTCATTAGGTCCCCTCTTGTGTCTTTTTTGGTGCAGTGTTCCGTTCCCGGCTTTGCCGAGAATCTCTCTAATTCCGTCAGCAAGGGCATAATAGCGGAAGTTGGGAATACCGAAGATTCTCTGTGCGGCAACGAGCCTTATGTGAGATTCGTGAAGCCCAATAAGAGTTTCAACTAAATCTGGATTAATCCTTAAATTCATATGAGTCTCCTTGTGGTTACATACGGTCAAGCAAAAGGGGGGCAGTTTGTCCCATCAGCAGCTAATATGAAACCCTAGCGGGACCGCTTTATTTGGTACTCCTCTCTGAATGCCACAGATTTACTCAACTCCAAAGACTGTTGTCGGAGCATCGGAGAAGGTAAACTTGCCAGGACGTCATTGAATTCCTAGCCTATGGATGAATGAGGTTGAGTATCAGGTTCAGCCCGAAGCACTGGTTCAATACAATCGGGGTTATCATAAGTTGCTCTATTCACCTTGGGATTCACTGGGAAAAAGACCATTTCATTTGAAGGATATGGCAGCATGAGCGACTGGAATGTCTCCTGAACCGAGACCTCGGGACTGAGCCATGAGTCATAATCATTTTTAAGAATTATTACAGGCATTCGGTCGTGTATCGGTCTTATAAGGTCATTTGCTTCGGTGGTAATCACCGTACAGGATTCAATAATAGCCCCATCAGGTCCTTTCCAGTGTTCCCATAGTCCAGCTAAAGCGAACAGACTCTCGTCTGCCAATCGGATGAGATACGGTTGCTTCTTTTCTTTTTCCTTCATCCATTCGTAAAAACCATTGGTGGGTATAAGGCATCGTCTACTCTTAAATGCCGCTCTATAAGCAGGTTTTTGTCCTAGAGTTTCACGTCTTGCATTTATCAACCTTGGACCTATGGATGCGTCCTTTGCCCAGAACGGCACCAATCCCTTGGACTCACCCCGCATGGTCAATGAACACGGATGATAAGGATATATTCTACACAACTATCCTGATGATGCCCAGAACGGCAATATATGCAAGCTAATTTGATAAGTTTTTCGATGGAAGAGAAAGGGGCACCCTTCGGCACCCCCATTGATTTGATTAATCTGCTGGCGCCGGCAACATTGAGTTTATCCAGTGCTCGATGCGTTTTTCAATTTCAGTTGAATTCACGCCTGCACATGTTTTCATACCGTTATTTGAGAACATATTTTTCAGCATCGCAGACCTTTGTTGACCGGATAGTCCAGCCTTCTCCGAAGCTTCCTGAAATTTCTGCCTCAGTTCAACAGCATTGTCTGAATTCATGTTCTCAATGTTGACTGGTCGAGGCTTCCATGATGACCTCTTACTTGGCTGAGAGTCTTGAACTTCAACCGCCTCACTTGGGAAGTTTAATTCTGACCAAGGTGTGAATTCTTAATTTTGACCAACAAATCCGAACCCACAATATTGTCTTTGAGAATGAGGTATAGTATCCTCTTGTTCTTCTCATTTTAATTCATAAAAAATATCAATCCGGAAG
>JAPLJK010000111.1:0-8234 GCA_026388625.1 Deltaproteobacteria bacterium
AAATTTTCTGTCACAATGAATCAGGACTGGTTTCAAAATTATTGATTGCCGTGATGATTTGCGACAAAATGCTGTAGACAAACTTTGGATCAGTTTTGCCTTCGTGTACACGTCTCGGATTTCTGTGTGCGACCCAATCCCTGTATTTTTTTATATTTTTAGCATTACCGAGCAAATTTGGATCCACTATACTCTTGAATATGTCCAAAATGTCCTCTATCCTCCAGTACTCCACAGTTGATTCAAACTGTTGGTAAAACGGTCCTGACAAAGCATTTGGCTCGATTTCCATTAAAGGTTTGCCCTTCTCTCGCAGGTAATCAATTATGAACCGCTCGAACACAGCCCAAAACAAAAGAATTGCGAAATTCTCCGATTCATCATGACATGTCTTTAGCCTTTCTGAAGCCTCTGTTTCACTTAAAAAAATAAAATCTGTTTTTTGAAGCCAATTCACATTTGCCTGGGTTCGTACTTTGTCGGCTACCTTGAGACAGTCTCTGGTAGTCTTGAAAGTGGCCCAGACAAAGTCCAGCGGATTGTCATCGGCATTCATAAGGGCTGCACCTCCGATACTAGATCCAGAAAAAGCTCTTTATCCAAAGGAAGAGCCTTGCCTCGCATTTTGTCCTCGATCCAGTACCACCCTTCTTTATCTGCACCACGAAATAGTCGAGATCCTGGCCTATAGCCAATTTTTTCCTTAGATTCCGAAATCTGGATCTCAGGGGCCCCTTTCTCCCAATAGGCCAAGACCTCGTTATTTAGGTGGCCACGTATGTCCAGCCGGCCTTCAGCTCCTATAATCCATGCGCCTACTGGTCTCACTTCGGCCAAGGTCTTTCCTGTTTGATCAAGAATTGTCAACATCGGGACTGTGTAAGACCCCGTTCTGGGCTCCGTTACTTGAATGTCCGTCTGTTCTGACGAAAAGCCGGTATCTTTTAACCATGCGCGGATTTCCTCAAACAGCTTTGTGAGAGACGCTCGGTACTTGTCAACCCGCTTTTTGACTGTGGGTTCCATGCTTTCCAGTCCTTTCAAATTGATTGTCCTGTTTCTACTTGCTCTGATTTTTATAGTGATTTAAATCTCAGATTTGATAACCTTGTAATTAAAGTTTGCTGGAGGCATACTTCATAAGGCTTGGGTCTGCATAAAGAGTCGCCAATGAACCAATGATCCGCTTGGAGGAATATTCCCGGAAAATAATTCCGAATCTCTCCCATGACCTCCACAAAGTCGTTCACGTTGATCAGATCAGCCATCAGGGATTCGAGGCTGGTGACTCGGGATTCAAGCAGGGGAATATTCAATGCGAGCCCTCCGACCAGGATCACTCTTCATGTCCCAATCATAACAGACCATTCAGTTTTCTCAAAGTTCTTGGGGGTTGAAGCGAAAGTCTATTTTCAGAGGATGAAATTGGGGGCGAAACTAATATTTCAAGACCTGACCCTTCCCTCGGTGTGGGACATGATTAAAATTAAGAAAGGATCCATTCTCCTTCCCGTTTTATTGCTTCGTACATGGCATCAGGCGACAAATCGACACTTCCCGGCCAGGACACAAAGCCCTCGGTCACTCGCATCTGTATGAAAATGTTGGGATCAGACAATTCCTCAAACACTCCATGGAGATGCGATGGGAGCATCTTTACCCGCCCCGAGGTTCCGTCAGCAAATTTCACTGTAAATTCCAAATGCTTTGTTACTTGTGCTTCTACGACATCGTAATGGGGCATTGTTCCAACCTCTTACTGGAGCGGTTCGATTGGACGGGGCACTTGATGTTCTCTGCACAGTTCCCAGTCGTCCCGGAGTTCATCCTGATGAAGTTCAGCCCAGTCTAGGACTAATTCAAGGGCCCTTCTAGGCAGTCTTCCCTCTGCCAATGAAAGAGACACGATATCTACTGTCGCCTTATACTCCCCGTACTGAGCGTGAAAATGGGGTAACCCATGATCGTCGAAAAACATTCTGATAACAATTCCGTAAAAAATGCTTATCGTAGGCATTACTCTTAGCTCAATTCTGTACCGTTCAGGGTTGGCGCCCTGCCCGTCTTTATTACCGAATACCCCAGTGCGCCACCATCCTACCACAATGGACACCTGAGTTCATCAGGGAGTTCGCACGTTCATGAAAAATCATGGTTGGCATGATGGGATTCTGAGTGAATCAGAACGATAAAAACTTATATTTCACGACCTGGCCCGCGCCTCTGCTGCGTCACAAACCCGCCTCGTGGATGTACAAGCTTCCTTTGTGGTTCCGACCTGATACTGGGCTAACATAGCTTAACTCAACTCTTTTTCCAAAGGCGGAACAGATTTTTTCCAGTATTTCCAGAGAATTTCCCTCGAAATCACTTTCTTCAAGATCTGCAATCACTAACACGTCGATTCCTGCTTGTTGTGCAAGCACTTCCTGGGTCAAACCCAATTCTCTCCGAAGCTCATAAAGATTTCGAGCAACCTCGGCATTGAGAAATTCCCGCTCCAAGGATACCTGGCGTTCCGGATCATTCCTGTAGCATTGGTCGTAAAGAGACCGGAGGGCTTCTGATCTTATCTCGGTGTTAAGTGTCATGTCTTGTCCTGGACCTTTGGTGACTGTTAAAAGAACCATCTTCTGAACGGTATGGTCCCATCTTTCTCCTCAAAGAATGTGACCGTGAATTGCCTCATGTGTTCCCTATTCTTACTGAATCTTGTCAGTCAACCCCACTGATCGCACGGTTCGTCAGCGTTCATCATGAGGCACATATGACCAGCTATCTGAGTCTGCTCCCGTCATCCCGAACGTGATTCGGGAACCAGACGTTCGGGATCCAGGCTTCCGCCGGATTGACGAGGAACCAGCACAGCTCATATTTTAAGACCGCTTCCAGTATTGTCCCCAAATTCCTATGCGCCTACTTGTTCAGCAGTCGGAAGTAGTCTTGTCGGGAAATCCCGAGAGTTTCGATGATACCCTTTATAATTGAGATTTCAGAACTCTCAGGGATTACAACCGGTCTCATGAGGCCGGGTTTGGTGTACGAGCAATGGCTGCCTTTTTGTCTAGCTAGTCGTAGGCCCATTTTCAAGACCACTTTTTCTAACTCGGTCCAATGGACAGGAATCAATCTCGGCAAATTCACAGCTCCAAGGCAACAGAGCGCCTCTCCGGCTGTCTCATGAGCACCCACGAATTTTCGGAGTGCTTATAACCGCATTCCGCCAATATGTCTTCCAGCGTACCCATGTCTTGAGCCGTTTCAAGAAACAATTCTACCGCTTCCAGTAGTGCCTCTTGGACTTCCTGCTTCGTCCTTGCACAGGTCATAACGTTGAAAGGATTTGCACGGGCAACATACTGCCCGTCTTCTTCCCAAATCTCTGATTCAAATGTGAACTGCACCGCTGCTCCAAGGAATCGTTTCTATTTGTCTCATCTTACCTTGGGGACCAGGAAATCGCAACTACCCGAATCGGAGATTGCTCGAGAGCTACTATTTGGTTAGTCGTATACCGAAATTTACAGGATTTTTCCCGATCAAGCCTTCGTTTCAATTTATCTTAAACGCCATTCCGTCTTTCTTTCTGTGAATTCTCTCCAGTAGTGTGGGGGTCCCTTTCCCGTTCCTTTAGCAGAATACACTCCCCAGTGCGCCGCCATCCTACCACAATGGACAGCGGGGTTCATCAGGGAGTTCGCAAGTTCATGAAAAATCATGGTTGGCATGATGGGTTTCGGAGTGAATCAGAACGAGTCTCAGACAGCGGCGGGAAAACAACGGCTAGCAGGATGAAACAGGGTGGTTGGAAGGACAGGTAGCACCAGTCAGCGTGCCGGGGTCATTGCGTCTGGTCCCGTCATCCCGAACGTGATTCGGGAACCAGACGTTCGGGATCCAGGCTTCCGCCGGAATGACGAGGAACCAGCACAGTTCATACAGATATTTCAGGACCTGGCCCCTGCCTTTCTTGCGCTTCATAGTTCCCGAGTGCAGAGAGAAAGTCGTCCGTGGTCAAGCCTGCCAAGCGGATAAGGCTCCTGAGGGTACCTCTCGCAACTGTCTTGTGACGGGGAACCGAGAGGGTTGCGATGTGGCCTTCTTTGGTCATGATAATATGACTTCCTCTCTGTCGCACCACACGCCATCCGAATGACTCCAACACCCGTACGACGTCTTGGCCAGTGAGAATAGGAATACTTGCCATCAGGCCACAACTTCCAGCACACGCGTTTCAACGGTCAGAGGCATCCCCATTTCTGCACGAACTTCAAGGCATAGTTGGATGGCTTCCTTAATATTGATGAGGAGTTCCTCTTTTGTTGATCCCTGACTGACGCATCCCGGTATGGCGGGGCATTCTGCTACCCACATCCCATCTTCATCCCGATCTATGGTTACAACGAACTTCACTGTCTTCCTCCTCATCAGCGTTCATCATGAGGCACATATGACCAGCTATCTGAGTCTGATCCCGTCATCCCGAACGTGATTCGGGAACCAGCTCCCGTCATCCCGAACCCCGATCCGGGAACCAGACGTTCGGGATCCAGGCTTCCGCCGGATTGACGAGGAACCAGCACAGCTCATGGAGATATTTCAGGACCCGGACCCCGCCTTTTCGGCCCAAGGAGGCATGGGGATTTCAATGGTGGTCATTATGGTGTCCGATTCGATGAGTCTTTCACGGGTTCGTTCCTGGGCATTGACTCCAGGCAAATCCAACAACCATCCGATCCACCAGCCTTCTGTTTGCTTGATCAAAGCTCTGAATTGCACGACTCACCTCTTAAAGGGAATGAGGAGATCTCTACAAACTCATATTTCAAGACCTGATAATCATCCCCTCATGGGCGAGTTTTGAGAAAGTCATCGGGCTCAATACCTGCCTGCTTTAGAATCGCGCGGAGGGTTCCCTCCGGAATGTCCCCTGGATGATTAGGTATGGTTGTATAGCGGTCGGTGGAAAGATTGTACCACAGTTCGTGACTGCCGGAGGCTTGGCGGTAAAAGGTGAATCCAAATGCCCGCAGCTTCTTTACGATGGCCTGATAACGGAACCCGCCGAGCTTTCCCATAATAATTTTGCTATCCTACAATCAATGGATACTCAAATTGGTCGGCAAGTTGCTCTAGGACTGGTGATTGATCTTGCTCGGATCGGGCTTCCAGTAATTTACGCGCCACATCACGTGCGATTTCCATTGCTTCCGTGACTGTTCGCCCTTGTGCTACGAGTCCTTGCAAATCTTCCGAAGTGGCTAAGTATACTCCTTCGGGCAGCTTCTGAATGGTTATCCTCAATATTTTTTCCATGATCGTGTCTCCGCTAGGGATTCGGTTTGAAACAGACTAAATTGTAAAGACCGAGTTCTCACCCTTTCCAAAATTTTTCGGTGTGGAATTCTTGAATCAGTAGTGGGCGTCCACAATCCCGATCAGATCAGCCATCAGGGATTCGAGGCTGGTGACTCGGGATTCAAGCAGGGGGATATTCAAGGCAAGACCTCCTTGGGCCGGCAACTCGAGGGAGTCCTCCGACCAGGATCACTCTTCGTGTCCCAATCATAACAGACCATTCAGTTTTCTCAAAGTTCTTGGGAGAAACTGATATACCAGGACCTGACCCCCGACCATCTCTATGCCGCAAACCGAAGAATCTCTACTTCAGATTTGCGATGAACGGCCTCCTCAGCCAAGTTCAGGACGGTCTCGGTGACATCGGCTGCAAGATAGTATTCTCCGCAATTCTCACAGATTTCTGCTGGAACGTCCTTAATGATCACCGATGTCTCGCCTCTCTGAAGGACTACGGTAGTCTTTCCCGGTTTGGTCACACCGTGCTTGCACAAGACGCATTTCATTGGGATCTCCTGTTTCTGAAATCCAGTTCCCAAAGATCAGGATCGGGGTCATAGGCAGTTACAATATACGAGGTTTTTGTCTCAGATTCTACGGCTACAACCACGTGAATGGGACGCTCGTCGACAAATCCGAGCATCAGGCCGCTTGGGAAGGGTTGATCGTCAGGATAGTCGGCAACAATCTCGCCGTTCTCGAGGACATCTTGAACCTCTCTGCGATTGATGGATCTCTCAAACATCCTTTTCACCGCGTGCCCCGTGAACAGGATCTTACTGGTTTCAATAAACACTTATTCTATCCAGTTCAGGAGATTGGGCATTGAATTGTGTCCGTTTCATGCGCTCAACTCGACTGGAGATTTGTGGAAATGCATTCTGTCCCACTTATGTCATTGTCCAATTTTTCCAGACCAACTATCTCATTTCATCCGGAAACCTGATATATAATTGGCCTGTACCTGGGCTGCGGAATAGGTTTTCCTTGTGTACTAGCAGCCTCTAGCCATGCTCTCTTGGCATGTTCCACTTCTGCTAGTGCTTCCTCAGGAGTTTTCCCGAAAGCTGAACATGAATCCAGATCAGGTATATCAGCGATGTACCCGCCATCTTCTTCACTAAAAAAAATGTTGATATGGTAGTCGCTCATTGTTCCGGCTCCATCTTGATATTATACCGTTCCACTAATCTCAGGAATTGCCTTGCCTGGTAAGGTTTAATCTCCCCTTTGACATTCTGAACATTTACCAACTCACTGACCTGGGGGTGACCATAGATATTATGACTTCCTCTAGTCCGAAGTAACTTGAAACCAAAACCTTCCACGAGGTTTATAAAATCACTGAAAGATATGTTCTGAAGGTTGCCTTGAGTAATTAATTTCACCAGTCTTCTACGGTTCATGATTCATACCAGGTCGGTCTACCACATAGGCATCGACGGGATCTCACAACCGGGTTGTCTCCATTAGCCGCGGACGAGACAACTGATATTTCAGGACCTGACCCTCGCTCCCTTCGAAAGGATCGCAACCAGAAGCCCCGGGAAGGTTCAACCAACAAACTTGGTTTCAATTGTGAGATCAGGATTAACGATCCGCGTCTCCTTTGCCGCGCGCATGCCGGAAGGTCACGATCGGACAAGACTATTGCCGAGGCTATCATCCGGCATTTTATGAAGGAGTATAATGTCAATGACCAGTAGGGGTATATCACCGACCAGGCATTCCTGGAATCTAAGCTTGTGTTGCCTGTAAGACCTTGACCTCGCGATTGATGCGCTTGGCCATTTTGGCTTCTGCCGTTTCAAGGTCGTAACGAGCTTGCAGCCGCAACCACACGGTTGCACTCGTGCCGAAGTAGCGAGCTAACCTCAATGCTGTGTCTGCAGTAATCGAACGTTGACCACGCACAATTTGACTGATCCGCAAAGCCGGCACACCAATATCTTTTGCCACACGGTATTGACTCAAGCCGAGTGGCTTCATAAAGTCTTCAACCAAAACTTCGCCAGGATGAATCGCAGGAAGTCTATCCATGTCTTGCCTCTTATTTGTGATAATCCACAATCTCTACATCTGTCGCTTTGCCCTTTTCCCACCTGAAGCAGACTCGATATTGGTTGTTGATACGGATGCTGTATTGACCCTCGTGGTCTCTATGAAGCGCCTCAAGTCTGTTACCGGGTGGAGCGAGCAGGTCGCGTAAATCATCGGCGTCGTCGAGGTAGACCAGTCTGCGTCGAGCCGTTTGCTGGATCAACAGTGGCAGTTTCCTTGAAACGATGCCGTTGAAGATTTTTTCTGCTTCGGGGTCTGCGAAAGATTCAATCACGACCCTATAGTATCACCTAATGACACTATGGTCAAGCGGCTTACACCTCGGTCATCTTCGCAAGTGGTTGGTTTTGTAGTGGAGATGAATGTGAAAGTCTATTTTCAGAGGATGAAATTGGGGGAGAAACTCATATTCCAAGACCTGACCCGCGCCTGCTATCGCCTTGCGGTCAAAACTCTGTGGGCTTAAATCCCGGTGGATTCATAATGTCCATAAGGTGATCTCCCACCGCAAGAACTATGATGCCTTTTCTCGATGCATAGGTCACCAGGCTTTCATCAACATTCAACGAGGCTACCGATGCCATCATTTTCCGTTCCCTGTATTCGGGGAAATATTCTCGGATCTCGTTTATCTTAATAAGCACGTCGTCCACGTCGTCAGGCCTCAGCGTACTCTTGGTTTCAGTTAACAATAAATAGTCTCCGTAGGTCCTTATAACATCAAATTCGTTCATCCGGCCCGTACGGGGATGCGGTATTTTCACTCTCATTCCTCCCGAAGGCTCTACATCGTGAGACAGTCCGAGCAATTCCTT
>JAPLJK010000073.1:0-60600 GCA_026388625.1 Deltaproteobacteria bacterium
TACTGCATCGGCAACTCGATGGCATCTGGAAACCAATGTCAGGGAACTGGCCGTGCGGAAAGAGTCAGGCTACCCCATCCTTCAACCGCTTTGAGCGGTTCACGATTTCAAGCCTCCGGCTTTGCCGGAGGTCACTGACTAAGGGCTGTTGGTCAGGCCGCCAACAGGGGCAGTTCGTGAACTGCCCGAAATCAGGGGGCTTCTCAAAGCACCCCCTAGTGCGCAAATCCTAATTTTCACGATTTCGTGACGGCCTCGCTAGGCCAATCATCTCCACAGCCTTTCCTTTCCATGCTTACAACGCGAAAGTGGCAATTATGTTGACACTGGCCATATATCCAGTAGGGCACGGAACCCCCGAGAAAAAAAAGCCGGGCTCGTATCAAGACCCGGCTGCTGAAAGAGGTAAAGGAGTGTTGAAGTTCCGTTTATTGATGTTTGACTTCAACATTCGTATCTAAATTACCAGAAATAAGGTGATTAGTCAATCATTTTATTCAGACATTAAGACCGCGTCAAAGACTTTCGGTTCACCCCGTTGACTGTCTCTTTCCTAGAATTCTAAATCGTTGGTCAGCAATTCCGTCTGGTTTGCTATAAATTTGTGCCCTGTCTCGCCCATTGCTCCTCGCAATGACACCGGCACGGAGAGGTCGTGGCTACCGAATTGGGGAGCATAGCGAATCCTGTCAGAAATCCCGGTAATTACCATCATCGCAGCAAAGCGTAACGGCGGTAGTCATTTCACTGATTTCGCAGTCTTTCCGAGTTTTCGATACCCCAATAGCCAACCCAAGGCTACGACGTTTAGAACTAGGCTTCCCAATTCCAGAATTTTTGTGAGGCCGGAATCGAGAAATCCGTCTTGCGCCAGGCGAAGTACGTGAAACAACAACAGTGGAGTATCCACGAAGAGAAAAACTATGGCAGGGACAACTACCCGGGTCTTTTCATGCCAGAGGGCCAATCCAAGGAGAAGGGCCGGTATAAAGGCGAGGCCAAAATATACTATCTCGGCCACAGCTTCCGGAGGGTGCGGCGCCGGTTCGACTCCGAGCATATAGAGATAGCACACATACAAGAAACTTTTCAAATAAAACCACAAACCTACGAACCAGAAAACAAGTGGAAATTCAGCGTCAAAACGCCGCTGAGGAAACCACTCGAAAGGCCACACGTGTTTACGTGTAATTCTCATTAGTTATTTCCATTTCCATCCTTCAGGTAAAGGGGAAATCCCTCGCACAGTTCCTTTACACGATCCCGGATTCCGGCGAGCAACTGTTCATTTGGCGAATTGGTCAAGACTTTTGCAATGAGTGACGCGATCAGGCGCATTTCAGTAGGCCCCATGGAGCGGGTAGTCACGGCCGGTGTCCCAATGCGGATTCCAGACGCCTTACTCGGCGGAAGCGGATCGAATGGTATCGCGTTCTTATTGACCGTTATCCCTGCCAGTTCAAGGCGTTCCTGGGCGTCCAATCCTGTGATGCCCTGGTCTGAGAGATCCATGAGAATGAGATGATTGTCCGTGCCGCCGGAAATCAGATTGAACCCTTCCTCCAACAACGCATCTGCCAACACCTTTGCGTTGTGAACAACTCGTTTCTGGTATTCACGGAACTCTTCAGTGGATGCCTCACCGAGCGCGACAGCCTTGGCGGCTATCACGTGCATCAATGGTCCTCCTTGCATACCCGGGAATATGCATGAATCAAGAGCCCTGGCATACTCCTTTCGGCACAGGACCATCCCGCCCCTTGGTCCACGCAATGTCTTGTGCGTGGTGGTGGTAATGAAATCGGCATGTGGAACGGGAGAGGGATGTACGCCGGCAACGATGAGGCCGGCTATGTGGGCTATGTCGGCCATGAGCACGGCGCCCACCTCACGGGAGATTTCGCCAAAAATCTCATAATCGATTATCCGTGGATACGCACTAGCTCCAGCTATAATCATTCTCGGTGTATGTTTTTTTGCTATGTCTCGAAGCTGGTCGTAATCGATCCTGTGATCTTGATGCCGCACAGCGTACGGAATGACATGGTAAATTTTCCCCGAGAAATTTTTTGGATGCCCCATGGACAGATGCCCGCCGTGCGCGAGATCCATGCCAAGGTACGTGTCGCCGGGATTCATTACCGAGAAATAGACAGCCATATTGGCTTGGGTGCCTGAATGAGGTTGAACATTGGCATGCTCTGCGCCGAACAAGTCCATGGCTCTACGACGGGCCAAGTCTTCAACCGCATCAACGTGAACACAGCCGCCATAGTATCTCTTGCCGGGGTAACCCTCGGCATACTTGTTCGTAAGAATGCTTCCCTGGGCCTCCATTACTGCCAGCGAGGTGAAATTCTCAGATGCGATAAGCTCGAGGCGGTTTTCCTGGCGCTCCTTCTCATCAGCTATGATTCTGAATACTTCGTGATCGGTCTGCTCAAGCGGGCTCATAGCTTTCCTTTGTAATGGTGCAAGATGCCCAGTGCAGGATCTTGCTTTCCCCCGTGTCGGATGAACCTTTGGAGGTATCTGAAATCCCTAATCGGATGCCGCTGCGGCCACTCCAATTGTTGTGTGTCGAAACCAGATCTTAATCCCACGGCAAATGCTAATGGCAATGTTACATTGCAGGGTGGGAATTTCGACCATGTTTGGTTGCTTAATGCGGTCCTTGTTTGATTCCTGGTTTTAGAATTCACGACCTGTCGATTATCTCGACACGTTTTGCATGGCGCCCACCTTCAAAAGGTGTATCAAGCCATGCCATCAATATTGCCAGTGCCAGATCCGTTCCGGTGATTCGACTCCCAATAACCAGTACATTTGAATCGTTGTGGGCCCTACTTAGTCTGGCGTGGAGTTCCGTCGTGCAAAGGGCTGCGCGAATCCGTTTGAATCGATTGGCTGCCATTGACATCCCGAGCCCGGTTCCGCAAATCAGAATGCCCCTGAGAGCTTCTCCTCTCTGAATCCGTTTGCAAAGGTCTTGTGCAAAATCCGGGTAATCGCATGAAACAGGTTCGGTGCAACCAACATCCAGAACCTCGATGTGGTGTTTATGCAAATATCCCTTGAGAAGACTCTTGAGTTCAAATCCGGCATGATCGGATCCGATTAGAGTTTTTGACATAACTATTCTGCCATCTTGAACAACAGGCTTGCGTTTTGGCCTCCAAACCCAAAACTATTTGAAAGAGCATAGTCCACACGTCGATCCACAGTTTTGTGAGGGGTATAATTCAAATCGCACTCTGGATCCGGAATGTCAAGGTTGATGGTTGGCGGTATCTTGCCGGTTTTGATGGCCATGATGGTATAAATGGCCTCAACCGCTCCTGCTGCTCCTATCATGTGGCCGGTCATGGATTTGGTCGAACTGATCGACACATCGTTGGCCGAGGAACCGAACAGTCTTCTTATTGCCACGGTCTCCGTCTTGTCATTCAGTTCTGTGGACGTGCCGTGGGCATTGAGATAGCCGACCATGGAGGGCTCAATACCCGCGTACTCTAACGCTTTCAGCATGGCACGGTACGCGCCTTCCCCGTCCGGATCCGGCATTACGGGATGGAAAGCGTCTTCAGTGGCGCCGTACCCCACGACTTCGGCGTGAATATTGGCGCCCCTTCTTTGGGCATGTTCCAATGACTCCAGAACGAGCATGCCCGCGCCCTCGGAGAGTACAAATCCATCTCGCAGGGCATCGAACGGTCTTGAAGCTCGTTGGGGTTCATCATTTCGCGTTGATAGTGCTCGGAGTGCGTTAAAGCTTGACACAGCCAAAGGCGTGATGACCGCCTCCGAACCACCTGTCAGCATGGTGTCCGCAAGTCCTTCAGCGATCAACCTGTAAGCTTCTCCGATGGCAGAAGTTCCAGACGCGCACGCATTGACCAGCCCGAAATTGTGACCCCTGAACCCGTATTTTATGGCAAGCATTCCCGAACAAATATTGATGACGGTCATAATTATCATAAGCGGGGGCATGCGTCTCGGGCCCTTTTTTTGCAAAATGTCCATTCCTTTTTCCAGCGACTCCACGCCGCCCATGCCGGATCCCACTATGACTCCGACGCCATACGGATTCTCCGGTGGATATTTCACACCACTGTCATCAATTGCTTCAGCCGCGGCAACAAGGGCGAATTGCTGATGACGGTCCAAGCGGCGGTATTCTTTTGGAGAAATGTGCCCGCCAGGGTCAAAATTTTGCCCTACCTCACCCGCTATGCGAGTGTGGAAACCAGAAGCGTCGAAAAGAGAGATGGTCCGTATACCGGATCTACCGCCGGTGATCGCATCCCAGTTGGCAGCTACCCCCGTCCCGAGACATGTGAGCATGCCCATTCCAGTAACTACAACCCGCTTTCGCACGATATCCTCCTGAAACCAATAGTTGTTCAGTAGGCGATCTTTGGTTAAGCGCCTTTCTGGTGCTCCTTGATGAAATCGGCAACATCTTGAACCGTTTGAATCTTCTCAACTTCCTCGTCGGTAATCTCCATGTCGAACTCGTCTTCAAGAAGAGCGATCATGTCGTAAATATCGAGAGATTCGGCTCCCAGATCCTCCACGATCTTCGAATTCATTTGGATGTTTTCCTTGTTGACGTCGACAAGCACTTCGGTAATGAGATCTACGACTCTTTGTTCAAGCGCATCCATAAGGGTCTCCTCCCCGAGGTATTTCATCGTACGCGTCTGTTGGAAATTGCCGGAGTTCGCTCTGGCTGTCCCGGAATTTCTTTGCCCTCAAGAGCACTAAGACGCCCATTTCTTACATGTAAAGCCCGCCGTTAACCCGTATCACCTGGCCCGTGATGTAATCCGACATCCCTGAGCACAGGAAAAGCACTGCAGCCGCCACATCTTCCGGTTGACCCATCCTGCCTAAAGGAACATGGTTCCGGATGATCTCCAATTGAGTTTCCTTGAGTCTCTCGGTCATGCCGCCACTGATGATCCCGGGCGAGACTGAGTTTACCAGTATGTTTCTTGGAGCCAACTCCCTTGCTAAGGCCTTTGTTAGGCCTATTAATCCGGCTTTTGCCGCGCAATAGTTTGCCTGGCCCGGGTTTCCCGCCTCTCCTGCAGTAGAGGATATATTGACTATCCTCCCATGTCTCTTGCGAATCATGATTTTTGCCACGGCCCGGCTCAAGTTGAACGCGCCGGTAAGATTTGTGGACAGGACATCATTCCAGTCGGCGTCTTTCATTCGACCAACGAGCCCGTCGCTGCAAACGCCCGCATTGTTAACAAGGATGTCTATTGCCGACCTTTCGCTAATTATGTCGGCTATGGCGATTTCAACAGCCTTGGTGTCACTTACGTCAAAAGGCTCTAGTTTTCCCTGGCCTCCATCAAGCCTGATGGCCTCAAGTGTGTCCTGTGCAGCTTCAGAACCTGCACGATAGTTTATCGCGACGAAAGCGCCGGCCTGAGCCAAAGCAACGGAAATAACTTTGCCGATACCTCGGGACCCGCCAGTGACCAGGGCCGTTTTGCCAGTCAGGAATTTCTGAGTCCACAGATCGTAATTCATGCCGCCAAAGCATCCTCTGCACTACGCAGGCTTTTCAGATCGGAAATATTGATTGCTGCAGCCTGCCGATCGATTCTGCGCAATAGACCGGACAGAACCTTGCCTGGGCCAATCTCGATGAAGGTTCTGGCGCCAGTCTTTACCATGGTTTTGACACAATCATCCCAGAGGACAGGTCGAACCACTTGCTCGATCAGCCGACTCCTGACTTCCGTAACCTCTGATGGGTAAAACTGAGCGTCCAGGTTTGCCACAACGGGGTAATTGGGCCGGCCGACAGTAATATCCATAAGTGTTTGGCCAAGGGTCTCGAGTGCGGGTTCCATGAGCGATGTGTGGAACGCGGACGAAACATTGAGAATCACCGTTTTAACACGCTTTTCCTTACCTGCCGCCTCAACAGCCCTGTCGACTGCGGTCTTATGACCTGAAATCACAATCTGATCCGGGGCATTAAAATTTGCAACTTCCAACACATCGTTTTTTCTGTGCATTTCCACGAGTTCCAGCGCCCGTTCCCGCGTAATTCCGACGAGAGCGGCCATTCCGCATGTGGAAGCAGGCTGAGCTTCCTCCATGCCTTTGGCCCTGACCTGGACAAGCCGCAGGGCAGTTTCAAAGTCAAATACTCCGGCAGCGTAAAGTGCTGAATACTCTCCCAAGGAATGACCAGCGGCGGCGACTGGAGACACGGGGCACTTACAAAGCAGTTCTTCGTAAAGGGCTACGGAATGAACAAAAATTGCCGGTTGTGTATAGCGTGTCCGATCCAGATCACCAGGGGGCTCCCCCGCCATTATCTTACTCAAGGAATATCCGAGACATTCTTCGGCTCGCTCGACAATGTCTCTCGCTTTGGATTTTGCCGCCATGAGATCCGAGGCCATTCCCAGAAACTGAGAACCTTGGCCTGGAAACATCAAAGCAATTGAATCAGGCTTTTGCCTGCCGGCACACTGATTCGTCATGCTACTTCAGCTCAAGACTCTGCTGCGATCACGGATCTACCCTTGTAGAATCCGCACCCAGGGCATATTCTATGGGGGAGCGTAAGTTCAGAGCACTGAGGGCACTCGGTCAAATTCACCGGTGTAAGTTTCTTATGGGTCCGTCGTTTGTCCCGTCTGGTGCGAGAAACCCGTTTTTTTGGTACTGGCATTGTTAAGCTCTTTTCCTGTCATTTTATATCCATTCAGGACTGTGCAGGTGGTCACTCCCTACAAATGGGGGGGGGCGCGTTCAGCCAAGCCTCACGTGATCTTCAGTTCCCTGTCACGCTGTTTGTCCCGACCGAAGCCGATTCTGTTCGGCCGTTCAACATACCGTTAGAGTACTAACAGACACAGACATTCGTTTACATGAATTGTCATGCTACTTGCAACTGCATTTAGAAAAATCTCTGAATAAAGCCGACAAGTTCATTGCGCCCAAGACTACCAAACCATTCCACAAGAAAAGTCGGTATGTCCGAGGTCCGACGGCGTCACTTTTTGACGAGGTTCGTCAGTTGTTCCCACCTGGGGTCCGCAGAGACTTCCAGCGGACAATCACAATCATCGGAACCCCTTAGAGCGCCGCAACGGGGACAAAGTCCCTGACAGTCCTCTCGGCAGAGAGGTTTCATGGGAACTTCCAGCAAGAGTTCCTGCACAATGATTTCTCCGAGGTCTATTTCAGATCCAACAACAATCTCACTGTCTTGGGAATCCCAGGCGTCCTTGTCTGTTGTGCCATCAAAATCTACTTGACGGACAAGAAAGTTCAAGTCCAGATCCTTGTCAATATCGAATGTGGCAAGGCATCGTGAGCACTGCAAATTCAGAGTTGTCCGAATACTCCCGTTCAAAACTATCCCGTCAGTGGTCTGAAGCAACTGAATGTCTCCCTGTATGAGTGGGTCGATCTTGACTCCAGACACCGCAGGAAACTTTTCCATGATTTGAGAGAGAACATCTTCTTGACCTGAGAAAGAAAATCGCAGACCGTCTTTGGGTATATTGTCCACACGGACTTTCATGAGACTTCTGCCGGTTCCTCAACAAAAAATAATCTATCATAATACTTTCGTTCCTGGACCTGAGTCAAGAGAAAACAGGCGGCCGGGATTTTGCGATGTCCAAACAAACAGTAACCAAAATAACTTTACAAAACGATGTGATATGATGTATACAGATAAAAGTTACCATATATTGACATTAACATCTTAGTATGACATTCTATGCTGGTATAATCGCTTCACGAGGACTGTCTCCAAATGAACTCGTGTTCTCTCAAAATCATTCCTGCTTGCGTGATCGCAGTGTTAGGGATTATAGACTCAGCCTCATCCCAAATGCTGAACCCTTATGAACCCCGTAATGCAACTGCTGCAGAACCTGGGCATCCATACTGTCTCTTGCAGCCTGCGGCAGTACGGGCAGAGTACGCATGCCCTAATCTTGTGTGTACTCAGGTTCCTCCAGATAGCATTGTCCCATTGTCAGCTATTTCTCGAAGGCTCAGAGGCTCTAACGAATTACCGTTGCAGATTCCCCCAATTGATGTCTTTCCCACTCCCTTCAAATGGTAGGTTTCACAGTGCATACTTTTCGGCAGTCACTCACGAGTCTCCCGCCTCTTTATTCAGAGGGTCGTGTGCGGCGAGCCATTCAAGAATAGAAGGAAACACTTCCTGTTCGGCTCTCATCCCAACCAAGAGATCTACGTGGCCGTAGTCCTCAACGGTTCCTGAAGTCTTTCCCAACACATTGTACAATCTTTCGCCGGAGTCTTTGCCTGGAACACAGGCGGCCGATACTGAGTCAGGGGGAGCCATTGCGTCCTTGGCCCCTGCAATGAGGAAAATGGGGACGCTCGATTGGGAAATGTTCTTGAGATAAGGCCTTCCGTTTTCATGAGCCAAAACCCCGGTATCGACAAAACGTCCGAAATCGAGCCACAATTTCCAGGAAGTTATCAATTCGGAACCCAACGCAACGATTCTTCTTGCTACATCCGGTGCAATATTAGGGGGATAGAAAAGTCCCAATAGGCAAGCCGGCACACGGTCGGCTATAGGCACTACCAGACGGCCGTTAAAAGGCATGGGAGGGATAGGCATCAACCTGAGAGCAAATCTCATCCTGGAAAGAATTATAATGGCTTTCATAGTGGTCTTTGAAAAATCTGTGGGAGCCCCCAGGGTTATCGCGGAACAGATAGCTGGACACTTGTGTTCGGATAGATACGCGTGAATGAGCATCCCCCCCATACTGTGGCCGACCCAGTGAATTGTCCCGGCGCCGGTGCGATTTATGACATGGCTGATAATTGCAGGAACGTCGTAATGCAGATGATCGTCAAAAGTCCACGAGTACGGAACATCCGCGAGAAAAATTCCCGGGCGGTCGCTCATGCCCGAACCTCTCAGTTCTGCGACCCAAACATCTCTGCCTCTCTTGCTCAGAAACCGTGCCAACGAAGGAGAGCCTGGAGCATCAAAGATGTAACGGTTGGCCCCTAACCCGTGGCACAGCACGACCGGGATCTCATCTGTGGATCTTCCCTGAGGTCGGTAGTGATGTATGGCCAATCGCCAGCCGTCATCGGTCCTAAAGTAGGAGGTTTCGTCTTGGTCGGTTGAACCGGAATAGAACCAACCCCAGAAATACCCATTAATTATGACCGCCACACATAGGAAAAGGACTGTGAATACGGCTGTCAATATTTCCTGTAGCATATTGCCTCCGCCCAGTTGTGCTCGATCCTCTGTCTTGTCAAACCTGACAGACAGGCCACGGTCAGTCAACCGTTGGCTGGTTTGTTTGTAATGCCGGAATGTCGGACTGGATTTCTTGGCTCAACTTCCAATGACGACATTCCTTATTCGTTGCCGGAGAAAGCGGAGGTGGGGTGTCATTACGAGGAGCCATAGGCTACGACTTGATCTCAAGATGCGAGTCCGTCCACAATCCTTGCAAACCAGGCCAGCAACAGGCCGCCTACAATTGTCCAAGTGACCAGATCCAGGCGCTCGTCAATCTTATTCCATAGAACCTGAGAACTTCCCACTTCATAATACTTGATCATGCGGTACGGGATTTGGAAAATGCAAATTACGAACAGAACTGGACCCATGGGATTGAAGAAAACGGCTCTTTTGAGTTCGATCCGCGCCGTTGCGGCAAAACTTCGCATGAGACCACATCCTGGGCACGAGATCCCTATAATTCTTCTCAGTATACAAACCTCAGGAATACAAGTCTGACTTTGACTGAACGTACTGCAGAAACGAAGATCGCCATTTTCTGAGACTGTCAGAGCATAGGAACCGGCAATTGCTGCTGCACAGCCAGCCATTATAACCCAATGTTCCCAATGGCTTTTGTTTGCGTGGTTTAGGGCCATGGAGACAGGATAGATTCATTGGGCAGATTGTCAAGTATGAGCATTATGTCTCGTATGGAACTGTCAGCCGAATACAGTGGTCGGAACATGACGATATCGATAGATATTTTGTCAAAATTCTTGACAATTGCCGTATCCTCTGCTACTTCCACCGGAATTGGTGACAGCGGCGCGTCCGCCGCAGCTTACTTCACTGGAGTTCATTATGCCATTGGCCTGCAGGAGTTGGCTCCATCGATTCTCGGTGTTGTCCATGCTTCTTGTTCTGGCTGGGTCCCACGCATTCGGCGACGACTGCAAGGGAATACCCAATATACTAGTTCTTTTCGATGCTTCCGGTTTCATGAAGGAGCGCGACCGTTACCAGTTTCTTTTGAAGCAAATGGATTTTTTCGAGAAAGCCATGCCGATAACTGCGGATGGTTTCTTTAACGTGGGCTTGCGCCACTACGGGTTAAAAGTTGGAATGGGTTGCGACAATACCGAAAGCGTTCTGGCAATTCAGCCATGGGATCCTCAGAGATTCCTGAATGCTTTTCCCCGCACGGTTTCTTACGGCGTAAGTTCATTGTCCGCAGGCCTCAGGGCGGCGGCCGACGAAGTCGCGGGCTTGTCGGGCAAGTCTGTGATCGTTCTCGTAGGAGGCGGGATAGAGTCCTGTAAGACGGATCCAATAAAAATTACAGAACAGATTAGCGCAAACAATCCTGACCTTGAAATTCACACATTTCAAATAGGCAATGCACAGGACGGAGCCTTTTTCCTGAAGGCCATAGCAGAAAAAGGTAGAGGCACTTATACGAACGCAGAGATGATAAATTCTCCCGCGGAGTGGCACGCTTGGATGAAAAGGTTTTTGGTGGTTCCTTGCGGGCGTTCTGTTCCACCGCCCGCCGCAACGACTGCCCAGCCTTCCAAACTCATGATTACTTTTGACCACAACAGTGTTTCTGTAAGATCAAAGGATCCGTTGGCGGATTCAGCGAACTTGACAGTAGTGGAAGTTGCCGCACGTAATTTGACCCAAGACCCTCTCGCCAAATTAGTGCTTCACGGATTCTCAGACGGAAAAGGGAATCGCGACTATAACTTCAAATTGTCTCGACAGAGAGCTGAGGCCGTGGCCGATTACTTGGTCAGGAACCTGGGCATTCCCGCCTCAAAGATCAAAATTGTGCCTCATGGCATGACCGGTTCGGACATGCAGGTGCCTGGTGGCCATTCTGACAGAATTGGACGCAGGGTGGAGATTGAAATCCTCAGGTAAGAATCTTTTTTTTCCATTGTTTGCCCGCGCTACCCCGACCGAACGATAAGGATAATTGCCCCATCCACACAGCCACCGGTCCCCCACCATATTGAAGTGTTTTTCGCCCAGGGGTGGAATTGCCTTTCCGAATCCGGATAATATTAGTATCATAGATATTGTGATGCATCTCGGGCAGAAAACATTGGCATTAAGGATGCCTCTTCGAGTCTTTTGTTGGGTGCTTTTTTTCCCCGTAACTCTCCTTATGTTTCATATTGACACCCAGGCTGCGGATCTGCCGGACGTGCAGGCTGAGAATCTGCTCAGAGTCGGACGCACTCTAGTTGAAAAAAGACATTATCTGGAGGCTCTGGATCTTTTTGAGGAGGCCAGAGACTTTCTCGAGTCTACCGGCATAAAGAACACAGGGCTTTACCCAGACATTTTATTTGAACTGGCTCAAACGAAAATACGAGGTCGCCTTCATCAGAATTTCCCGGCCAATTACGTGAAGAGTGCTCTGGAAGATATACAATCTGCAAACAGGAGCAGGGAGAGGCTGGCGGACGTACTCCCGCAAAAGTTGGCAGAGGGTTATTATCTTGAGGGTTTTATACAGAAGAAATTTTTCATGCGGAACGATATCGCCACGAGTTGTTTTGTCAAAGCGGTCAAAATCGATCCAGGTTTCATTGCTGCGAAGCGAGAACTGAGCGAACTGGTAGCGGACGAAAAACCGAAATAGAGATCTGTGGTTAATTTCGAGGGAAGTCTGGGTGCTGGACAATGTTCATCCATTCTTGAGAGACGAAAGATATGTCAAAGAATGATTTAGCCAAGGAGGAAGCGCCGGAGCGGTTCGATCAGTATTTGGAGCAGCTACGGTCAATAGTTGAAAAGATGGAGCAGGGGGGGCTAGGTTTGGAAGACAGCCTCAGGCTCTTTGAACAGGGAATCGGATTGTCCCGGCGGTTGTTCGGTATTTTGAATCGCGCAGAGGGCCAAGTAGAAGAACTGCTTGCCACAATGGAAAGAATCCCTTTCAATAAAGAAGACGACTAAGGTAATGAGAAAGTGAGCTTACTTTCATATCTTTCGGCTCGGCGTGAATTAGTCGATAAGGCCCTTGACGACATGCTTCCGAGGGTAGATAATGAGTTTTCTTTGTTGTGTCAGGCTATGAGATACAGCCTTTTTGCCGGGGGTAAACGGATCAGACCTATTCTGGCCATGGAGGCTGCCGAGGTTGTCGGATGTGACCACAAGACTGTGCTGCCCCTTGCGGTCGCGCTCGAATGCATTCACACTTATTCTCTTATTCACGATGATCTTCCGGCAATGGATGACGATGACTTGCGAAGAGGAAAACCTACTTTACACAAGGTCTTCGGTGAGGCGCTGGCAATTCTTGCCGGCGATGCTCTGCTAACCTTTGCGTTTGAAGTCATGTCGTCTCCGGTGACTGTCGGGTTTTACCGTCCCGGGAGGCTGTTGGCAGTCATTCATGAACTAGCCCTGGCGTCCGGCGCTGGGCGTCTCATCGGAGGTCAGTTCCTGGACATTTCAAGCGAGGGCAAACCGGTTGATGCTACAACCGTGGAATCCATCGTCGCGAACAAGACCGCTGCCTTGATCCGCTCATCTCTGACTTGCGGAGCGCTACTGGCTGGTGGATCCGCGGAAGAGATTAACATTCTTGGACGATATGGTGACAATCTCGGGGTAGTTTTTCAAGTCAAGGATGACCTTTTGGATCTTGAAGGAGATCGTACGGAATTGGGCAAGGCCGTGAAAAAAGATCAGCAAAGAGGGAAGGCCACGTTTCCAAGGCTTCTGGGAAGGCAGGGGGCTCGCGAGAAGATGCAAGCCCACATAAACATTGCGGTTGACGCCCTTCGTCCTTTGGGCGACAAATCTGCTGTGCTGGCCCAAATGGCTGTGTACATCGGCGAACGCGTTAATTGATTTTCGAGTTGTCGCATGAAAAATCTTTCGACCGGCAATAGACAAATGCCCATTCTAGAAACGATTGAGTCTCCTGAGGATCTGAAGAGTCTTCCTCTCGAATCTTTGAAAGACCTGGCGGCAGAGATCCGGGATCTCATCATCAACACCGTTTCTAAAAGGGGAGGGCACTTAGCTTCCAGCTTGGGGGTCGTCGAGCTGACTCTGGCTATTCTTAAGGTGTTTTCACCGCCCGATGACCGCATAGTCTTTGACGTAGGACATCAGGCATACGCTTACAAGATTCTTACAGGCCGGAGAGACGTTTTTGGGACTTTGCGTACAAAGGGAGGAATTTCAGGTTTTCCGAAGAGGACTGAAAGCGATTACGATATCTTCGATGTTGGACACGCCGGAAATGCCATCAGTGTCGCAGCCGGTTTAGCTCAGGCGCGTTGTTTCAGTGGAGGGAACCACAAGGTAATTGCCGTAGTGGGAGATGGTTCATTAACTTGTGGAGTATCATACGAGGGTTTGAATCAAGCCGGGGCTGCCGAAAAAGATCTCATCATAATACTCAATGACAACGAGATGTCCATCTCTCCGAATGTGGGAGCCATTGCGGCTTACCTTAACCGGATCATGACCGGTCAGCTTGTCACTCGTTTCCGTGAAGACGTAAAGAACATTCTGAAGAATGTCCCCGGTATTATGGGCCGTTCCATGTACGCATTGGCCAAGCAGTTTGAGGATGCCATGAAGGGGTTCATAACTCCAGGTCGGTTGTTTGAGGATCTGGGGTTTAACTACGTAGGCCCTATAGATGGTCACCAAATCAAACATTTAATTGATACCTTCAACAATATCAAGCGGTTTCGGAAACCGGTACTCGTTCATACGATCACGTGTAAGGGAAAAGGATATTGTTGGGCAGAGGAGAATCCTAGTCGCTTTCACGGTGTAGGACCCTTTGAGATCGAGTCTGGAAAAGGGGAGGTTGTTGAAGGTCCTCCAACATATACGACGGTTTTCGGAAGGACCCTTGTTCGTTTGGCCATCAAGGATGCCCGAATAGTCGCTATTACGGCAGCAATGGAGTACGGAACGGGCTTGGCCGAGTTCGCTCGCCTATTCCCAAATCGTTTTTTCGACGTGGGCATAGCAGAACAGCATGGAGTGATCTTTGCCGCCGGTTTAGCGAGGGAAGGATTCAAACCGGTGGTGGCTATTTACTCTACATTCATGCAGCGTGGGTATGACCACCTCATACATGATGTATGCATGCAGAACCTACCTGTCGTATTTGCCATGGACAGGGCTGGTATTGTGGGAGAGGATGGCCCTACGCATCACGGCGTGTTCGATATAGCTTTTGCAAGAAATATCCCTGGTTTTACAGTTATGGCTCCATCAGACGAAGAAGAACTCGCTGACATGCTGTCAACTGCGTTGACTTTGGATGGCCCGTGCGCAATTCGTTACCCCAGAGCACAGGGAGTGGGCGTCCAGTTGAAAAAGGAGGCGACGGTTCTTCCCCATGGTAAAGGTAGACTGCTGGTGGATGGCCACGACCTTCTCATAGCTGCCATCGGGTCAATGGTTGTTCGTTCAGTAGAGGCTGCTCGAATTCTCGCTGAGGAAGGTATATCGATTGCAGTTTTGGACGCCCGTTTTGTGAAGCCCTTGGACGCCGATCTCATCCTCTCGAAAGCTTCTCAAGTGGGCCGGGTGGTGACAGTTGAAGAAGGAATTCTGGCAGGTGGTTTTGGCAGCGCAGTTCTCGAGCTTATTAGCGATCATGGGCTTGAAGCAGTGAAGGTTTGCAGAGTAGGCATTCCCGACGCCTTCGTTGGGCACGGGACTAGGGAGGAACTCCTGGTAGACCTGGGCCTTACCGGACATGGCATTGCCGATAGGTGCCGCAGCATGGTCAATGGGCTCGCTGGGTCGAAGCCTCTTCGCGTCTCACACGTTGGAAGTCATCCCCATTGATTTCATTTGCCACTTTTTTTTGTACATTAGTTTCTGGATTCATACACTTTGTGCTGAAGGAATGAGTCCCATGTTTCTGACCAGGGTTTCTTTTGCAGTCAGGTTTGTCTGTCGGACGACATTTACTGTCTTGCCCTGCCACTGGGATCCTGGGCACCAACAGGCTCTCAAGGCAGTACTGTCTCTCAGGTCTCTTCAGGGCAGCTATTACGGCTGCCTTTCTTGATTAGTGTTCAGGGTTTTGCCTATGAATGACCAGAGCATAGATCGGGTTCCACCATTAGAATCGACCAGTAGTCTCGCTCCAGTCTCCGACGAGACGGGTGAAAGTCCAGCGACTTCCCTGGATCCCGCCAAGATGTTTCTCCTCTATAATGCGGCCAAGGCTCTGGCATCCACGACAGATTTGGACCAGTTATTGAATGTCGTAGTGGGAGAAGTCCAGACTGTACTGAATTGTGAGGGGGCAGGGGTACTCTTGCACGACACGGAAAAAGATGACTTCTATTGGCGAATCGTCCAGGACAAAGGGAGTTTTCTCTCTTCGGCTCGGGAGGAAATCCGCATACCGAAAGACAAGGGGGTTTGCGGATGGGTCTTCAGCACAGGTAAACCCGCACTGGTCCACGATGCTGCAAACGACCCCAGACTCCACAGACCAGTTGAGACCAAGTCCGGGTTTACAACGAGAAACATGGTGTGCGTCCCGCTCCAGACGAGAGAAAAGCGATTAGGAGCGCTGTATGCGCTTAACAAGGCGGGCTCGTTCAATGGCGAAGACGTGGAAATCATGGTAGCCCTATCCGGCAACGTAGCGCTCGCCCTGGAAAATGCTTCTTATTTTGAACGGTTGGTGTCTTCCCATAAAGAACTTGAACGCCTAATTAGAGTAAAAAACAAGGTTCTGAACCACTTGTCTCATGAACTTAAAACGCCATTGGCAATTATCGAAGCATCCCTCAGAATTCTGGAACGACGGCTCGAAAGCGACGGCCTTGCTCTAGAAAAGTTCCCATTCGAAAGAATATTGAGGAACGTGGAAAGACTTAAGACAGTTGAAAAACAAGTGGCTGACATAATAGAAAACAAACAGTATTCCGAACACGAAATAATATTTCGTTTTTTGGATTACTTGGAGGATTTGATAGAAATTAAGGAAGAGGAGGAGCCACGGATACGTGAAGCTATGGAAGCCCTTCAACAAAAAATCGTTGAACTATTTCCTGCTGAGATAGAGGAGACAGCGAAGACTGTTATCGAGTATGTTTTCAACGAGATTGAATCACAAGTCAATGCTATGAAAGAGGATAGAATCCTGAATATTGAATTTGTGCCTCCCGAACCGGCCATTATCAAGATTCAGCCCCAGATAGTTTTGTCAGTCATTGGAGGGCTTGTCCGAAACGCCGTTGAGAACACACCGGATCATGGGAAAATAGTCATCACCGGAGAGGACTCCCAGACAGGATACTCGATTGTGGTTAAGGATTTCGGAGTGGGAATTCCAGAAAGCGAGCAGGCCAATGTCTTCGAGGGATTCTGTCCTGTGCAGGAAACGGATCTCTACAGTTCAGGTCGGCGCTACGAGTTTAATGCAGGAGGCACCGGAACGGATCTACTGAGAATAAAGGTGTTTTCGAAGCGGTTTGGGTTCAAGGTGAGCTTCATGAGCGCAAGGTGTTCGTGCATTCCCTCGACACGGGACCTTTGCCCAGGCGACATAACCAAGTGTGCATGCTGTGATGAGATTGAGGACTGTTACGACAATGGGGGTACTCAGTTCGTCGTTGAGTTTCCACAGGACCTAATAGAACAACCCGATGAGCATGGAGATAAACAAGAAGAGGCGTCGCGAAATTCAATCCACCAAACTTTATCATACACTCTTCCAGTATCTTAATTAGCCACTACGGCTATGCTATTGGTGTCGGCAAGTCACTGTTCTTCCAAGAGTTCCCTGATCGCCTGGAGGAATTCAGACATCTGAAAAGGCTTGGTGAAAACTCTATGAGCACCGAAGCGTTCAGCAAGTTTCAGATATGCGAATGGACCTACTTTGGCCCCGCCCGAGATTGCGATGATTTTGGCGTGTGGAGATTCCTTTCTAATATCCATAATGGTTTCCAGGCCTTCTTTCTCTGGCATAAGGATATCAGTGATTATAAGGTCGACAGCGTGTGCGCGAAAGAGTTGTAGACCAACGTTGCCGTCTTGGGCTTGAAGGACCTGGTAACCGGCATGTTCGAGCACGTCTCTTAACATAACACGAACCTGATCATCGTCATCAATAACGAGAATCCGCTTCATGGGCCCTAACTCCTTTTCCAGAGCATCCTTCGGGAGATAAGTTCTCTCCTAGGAAATCAATAGAATGACGGTAAGTGTCCTCTTTCAGCGGAACAGCGTGAAGGTAATCGGCAATCGGAATGCCAATAAAGGCAAGGTCCTGATGGTTGATTCTTGCTGGAACCGATTGACGCTTTTCCTCTTCCGAAAGGTCCAACTCTCCACTTTCGCTCGGTAGGATTATTCTGAAAGGCAAACCTGTTTGCTGATGCACCCTCTCGGGAATTCCAAAGCCATAGTTTAAATGACCGGTTCCGGCAATCACTATGACTACCCTGTTCTCCCCTTTCGGAGAATTTAGAATGCGTGTTACAGCCCTTGCCATAGTAGCATCTCTGAATGACTGGGCCAAGACTATTCGGTCCAGACTCCTATCTTTGAAGGATTTATGAACCTGCAGTCTCAATCTCAAGAGTCTTTCGTACAATGGATTAATATTCCTCGCCTCCTCCTGCAGGCCGTAGTCCTCGCGATTGTCAACACTGTCCAAGCCTTCTTGGGCAACTTTCCTCACGAGACCATCCGGGGCGTTAAGTCCGAATATTGGTATGCCGAGGTCTCTCGCCTGCAGCAGAACCGATTTATAATCCTGCAAATTAGTCCAGTGGTCCTTTCCGAGTTCTTTAATCAGATCTCCAACGTCCTCTCTCCCGTGCTGCCATTTCTCAAGAAAGGGTTGCTGATTCTCAGAGAACATTTCCATGCCCAACGATAGCTCTATTTGCCTGTCCGTCAATTGGCGCAGAATCTGGGTCTGGATTTCGTGATGCCTCGGGATTGAGTGTATTTCGCCTAAGTAGATGATTTTCACCGTCGCGAGATCATCCAGCATCGTCTTAATTGAAATGGGCTCTCCAAAGAGGAGATCAATAATGAGAGGTTGACAGTCCCCCATCGCACGAATGTCTCCCAGTAACAGTAGTATCAATGGGAAAAAAGTTTTTGCGGCAAACCTCTTGGAAGGTAAAGACAGGGACATTACCAATAGTCTCCGTAACCAAAATTAATGTCAAAGTCTTGAAACTCTCCAGTAGGAATCTCTTCGTAGGTAGCGACACGGTCCACCCGGCTGAAAGGAGAGCCTTTGTGGAACCAGACCAGCATAGAATTCACATTCTCCGGATCACCCTCGACCAGGGCCTCCACCTTTCCATCACGCAGGTTCCTGACCCAGCCCGTCACGCCAAATTGTCTCGCGGCTGTTCTTGTGTAAGCGCGAAAAGAAACACCTTGAACCATGCCAGAGATGATGACCCGCCTCCGTATGGGCTTTGACATGGGGATCCTCCTACAAGATATTTAACAAAACCTCATCCGGCGACTTCCCTGGAGACCTGCAGACGCCGGGCCGACTAATTTTAACCCCTACAACCGGTCAGTTGTTCAAGACACCCGGGTCTTTCCCTTCGATGTATCAGCCTGCACCGATTTGCGTTCAACTAGTTAATTAGCGAAGACTTTCCGTACCTGCCTACACGTGTCCGAAACGAAGGTCGTCTTTTGATGTCCGTAGTGGAGGACACATGCTGACCGGCTTCCTCATTTGAAAGCAAATCCGTGTCAGGGAGTAAGCTGTCAATTTTCAGATACCTGCTAATACCCGAAATTCTTCTTCGCTGAGGATTTGGACGCCTATTTTCAAAGCCTTGTCAAGCTTGGACCCTGGCTCAGCACCTGTTACAACGTAATCGGTTTTTGTTGTTACAGAAGCGCCAACCTTGCCGCCCGCAGCTTCGACAGCTAATTTAGCTTCTGTCCTTGGCATCGAGATGGTTCCTGTAAAAACCACCGTTTTTCCGCTCAATGGGGTTAATGAAGTCGATGAGACAGCCTCAAAACCAACAGGTCTTAGACCGGCGCCGCAAAGTCGCTCGATCATCACTCTATTTCGGGGTTCACCAAAAAAAGTCTCCACACTCTGGGCAACTTCCGGACCAATCCCGTAAATCTCTTGAAGTTGAGATGAATTTTTTTCCATAATCGTGTCAACATCACCGAAGGCCTGCATGAGAACACGAGCGACATACTCCCCAACCAGAGGAATTCCCAAGCTGTATAGAAATCTGTCTGCGGGAACGATTTTGGACCGCTCGATAGACTCTAGAATGTTGGAACCAGATCTTTCGGCCATCCTATTCAGAGATGCCAAAGTAGTCAGGTCAAGCGCATAGAGGTCTGATGGATCCTTGATCAGTCGCCGCTCCACCAGTTGTTCAATCAATTTTGTTCCTAATCCGTCTATGTCCATAGCGTTTCGAGACGCAAAATGCCGTATGGTCTCCTTCAGACGAGCCGGGCAGGAGGCGTTTACACAGCGCTTGACAACTTGTCCGTGAATTCTCACCGCATGTGAATTGCACACCGGGCACCTATCTGGAATTTGGTATGGACGACTATCTGCCGGGCGCAGGTGCGGCAGGACTCTCACCACCTCCGGAATCACATCCCCCGCCCTCTGTATCACCACCGTGTCGCCTTCTCTTATATCTTTCCGGTCAATCTCATCTTGATTGTGAAGTGTGGCTCGGCTCACTCGTACCCCCGCCACATTAACCGGTTCCATAATGGCCACCGGAGTCATACTCCCCGTCCGGCCAACACCGATTTCGATTCCAATAATCTTGGTGATGGCCTGAATCGGTTCAAATTTGAACGCTACCGCCCACCGAGGCGAACGCGTTTTTATGCCTAACAACTTTTGATGATTCATGGAATTGACTTTGACCACCGCCCCGTCAATCTCATAGGGCAGTTCTTGGCGAATCTCTCGGAGCGTATAGTAGTGTTTACGAACTGATTCTGTGCCGTAACATACTCTGGTGTTGTCCAGGTTGGTAGGGAGTCCGAGGTGGTGCATGGCCTCGAGAAAGTCCATTTGGGTTGGCGGTACAGGGCCTTCGATACGCCCTGCGCTATGAGACAGAAACTTGAGTGGTCTCAATGCCGCCATCTTGGGGTCGAGTTGACGGATCGAACCAGCCGCAGCATTGCGAGGATTGGCAAAAGGTGGAAGCCCCAACTCGTCACGTTCTCGGTTCAATAAATCGAAATCGGACCTGTGCATGAAGATTTCTCCTCTCAACTCAATGAGAGGAACTCCGGAAAAAAAACCAGAAGAGCGAAGTCTTAGTGGAATCGCCTTGATGGTCCTAATGTTTGCGCTAACATCCTCACCAACGTACCCGTCTCCTCGGGTTGAACCGGATACCAGAATGCTGTCTCGGTAGACTAGTTCAATCGCGACACCATCCAGCTTTGGTTCTACTACATAAGAGACGACGCCGTCGATTCCTAATGCCTTCCTGACCCTGAGGTCAAAATCTGCGAGTTCGGCATCGTGAAAAATATTAGAAAGTGACAGCATAGGTACCGAGTGCTGACACTGGCCGAATTTCTCGAGTGGTTTCCCCCCAACTCGCTGAGTAGGAGAATCCGAACTAACCAACTCCGGATGACGCTGCTCAAGTTCTTCAAGTCTCTTGAACAGAACGTCGTATTGGGCATCCGTAATCTCAGGACTGTCAAGGACATAATACAGATGATCGTGATGTCTTATCTGGTTCCTGAGGTCTTCGACATCTCTGGCAGCTTCCTGCCGTACTCGCTGGGTTGCAAAGAAAGATGGGTCCATGTCAACTATTTCTGTTGTTCAGGCCAGGCCCTCAGAGGCGCCTGGTCAATTTGAAAACGGTGAAACAAGTCCAATCTCGGTGCCGTTATTGATGACAAAAAGCTAAAGGATGGGTTATTCAGCGATACGAGATGGGACAGGAAATCCTCTCGGCGACAAGGCCTTGCTGATGATACGGCATCAAAAAGTTACAAGTTCCTGATTGGGAGGTGGGAAAAAGCAACCATGAAGATCGTCTCCTTAAAAATTAACAAGACAATCCCATAAGGAAGCATCTCAAACGTCAATCGGTGATCAAGCCGGCGGCCGGCAGTAGGCTACATCTAGTCCCACCACAGATGCCGCCTGACCACCGCCCGTGTACTTTGGACTAACTTTATTTCTTTTTTTCCCACTTTCCTGAGAAAACCGATCGAACCTCTTTACCCTTGTCATCCTTGAACAGGGCGGTTCCGTTGGTGACACCTATCGTGAAGTTGAAATCGGGAATCTCATTCCACCATTTGGCAACCAAGGCGCCGGCGCTTGTTTTCTGTTCAGCGATACGAGCTGCATGTTCGGCTCCTACCATCAGGCTGACGATCGTGGGGAAAGCCTCATTCGTAACTATAACCCTCACTTGATTCGTTTTTCCAGCCGGCACCCAAGAGTCCTCGTAAACCATTACGGTGTTAACGTCAAACCCTTCAAAATCTGCGGTAAACTGAAGCTCATCCAGCATGAGGGCTTCTTTGTTGGGATTCTTTATGTTGAAGATATAGGCAACATTAAGAGTGCTACTATAACCATAGGTTTCTTCTTTCCCAGGTTCTTGCTCACTCTTATATCCTATTCTTGGTTTTGCGTAGAAGGGCTGAATACTGGCCACATCCACCCTTTCCAGGGTTATGATGGGGGCTTCAGTTGCCAGCGCCGGGATTACGGTGAATCCTAAAACAACAAGGAATGCCGCGGTAATCGTTAAAGCCCTATGCATATTCCCTCCTTTGCCCATGTTCTAGGCATATTAGGTTAACCAACGTTTACGTCTCTTATAATGCTTTACATCGCGGAAACTTTTCCTGCCGCCCACATCGGTGAGTCCGAGATAGAAGTCCCGTATGTCAGGGTTTTCCTTTAGCTTTTCTGAGGAATCATCCATCACTACACGACCGTTTTCCATCACGAAGGCGTGGGGAGCCACCGTCAATGCCAGCTTTACATTCTGTTCGACGAGGAGAATCGGGATCTCTTCCTCCCGGTTCAGGCGATGAATAATCTCGAAAATCTCTTTGATCAGCAAAGGGGCTAATCCCATTGAGGGTTCATCGAGAAGCATCAACTTAGGCTGGGCCATCATAGCCCTGCCGATGACGCACATCTGCTGCTCTCCTCCGCTGACAAAACCGGCTATGACGTTTCTACGTTCCCTGAGTCTGGGAAAATAGTGATAGACCATGGCCAATCTTTCTTTCAGTCCGGAAGGTCTCAGATGGCCTCCAACTACAAGGTTTTCCTCCACCGTGAGGTGTTCAAAGACCCGTCTGCCCTCGATAATCTGAATGATACCCCTCTTGGAAATTTGCTCTGCAGGCAGCTTGTGTATGCGCTCACCCATGAACTCTATGCTGCCGTCCGTGACTTCGCCATCTTCGTGATTGAGCAGCCCGGAAATAGCCTTGAGGGTTGTGCTCTTCCCCGCACCGTTTGCCCCCAGCAAAGCAACGATTCCTCCCGGCGGGACCTCAATGGAAACCCCTTTGAGAACGAGGATCACCTCGTGGTATCTAACCTCGATATTGTTGATCTTCAAGATGCTGCTATTCTGCGCCACAACCTTCTCCCTTGTTTGCCTGATTCAGCTTGGCAACGGATGCCAAGTGGAATCTGGATCATCCCGTCACATTTGACTTGTTACCAACCAAGCCAGCTCTGCCACTTGTCGGGGAACTTTTCCTTCATGTTGATCTTCTCGAACAACACAATTTTCCCGTCCTTGATTGTGTAGAGTGAAGCGACAGGAGTAGGCCTGTGATCGGTGTCGGTAATGGTGTATGGACCTACACCCAGAGCGTTCTTGGTGTCAAACGGGTACCAGTCTTTCAAGGACTCAAGGGCTGCCTTGATAGAAGGCCCGTCGAGCTTACCCTTATTGTCGGCAATTCCCAGACCCGCGGCGGCAAGAGACACTTTCACCCAGGCCTGCACTGTCCGGATGTCTCTCTTGTCTGCGGGGCTCCCTGGATTAACCTTTTTGCAGTACTCCAAAACTTTGTCCATGAAAGGTACGTCCATTCCCAGGAATGCGCACGAGGCGGCTCCAATTGATCCTTCGCCCGCCTGCTGGGTCATCTTGACAAGGTTGTTGTCAAAGCCCCAGTTATTCATGATGTTGTCGGCTTCGAGTTTGAGAGCGTAGGCATCCTTGACGGCAGTAGCAACCGACATGGTGGTGTTGCCGTGCCAGATTATGGTGGCCCCGTCTCCTTTCGCTGCAAGAACCTGGCTCTTTGCATCCAGAGCTGTCAGAGGAACGTCCTGATCCTTACTCACCTCTATGCCCAGCAATGCGGCCTGGTCTTTTATTGCCTTTATGGGAGCACTGGAATAAGGAGAAGCGAACATGTAAAAGCACACCAGTTTAGGTTTTTGCCCAGCCTCTCTCGCCTTTTTCCACTTGTCGCTCTGTTGCCATACTTTTTCATACCAAGCCGTCAGGGCGGCCCTTGCATTAGTAGAGTAGTCCGTGCTGTACACAAAATTGTAGGGCGTTTTCTTCGGATCGCACAAATGGCCTGACAGCGAATCTGAAATTGTTACCATCATATCCTTGTTGACTGTGGGTGAAAGAGCTTCCGTATCGCCGGTTCCCCATTGTAACAATAGCTGAATCTTTTCTGTGTCCCTGAATCTCTTGTAAATGGTTATGGCCTCCGGAACCCTATAACCATAGTCATAGAGGAAAAGCTTGATCTTCTTGCCGTTAATCCCTCCGCTGTCGTTTATGTAGGTCACGCATTCCCGGATGCCCAGTGCCGCATCTTTGCCTACGTCGGAAGTTGCACCGGTCAGGTCGTTAATAGACCCGACCTTGATCTCTTCCGCTGCGAAAGCAGTCGAAAACATAAGCGTCAAAGCCAATACCATCATAAACCTCTTGCTCATTTGAACCTCCATTCGATTAGTAGTGACTCAAGCCGAAAAAATACGAGGCGTCCTAGTTTTATCCCGACCTCCTTTCTTGTGTGATTCGCCTCATAATTATTTCCCGGTATAAGAAAAGGGCCAAAGGTTAAAATAGTTCTTCGTCTGCCAGTATCTGTAACTCAGGCCGTTGGGCTCATAAATGAGAAAGAAAATGATCGCCAAACCAAATGCCGATTCCTTGAAAAAAATGAACTTGGTCGTCATCCACCCGAGTTCAGGATAGAAGTTCATGAGAAATTCGCTTGCGCTGAGCACGGACATTTCGAGGAGCTTGAATATCATGACGACAAAGATGGACCCGAATACGACCCCCTGAATGCTACCGACACCACCGATAAGAATGATACCAACCCACAATAGTGAATAGAACCATTCATAATGCTCAGGGCTTACAAAAAACAGGGCGCTGATGTAAAAAGATCCGGCAATTCCGGCCAAGAAACCGGCCACGAAAAAGGCTAAGAGCTTATAAGCCACTATATTTACACCCATAGTCTTTGCGGCTATGTCGTTGTCCCTGATGGCTATCCAGGCTCGACCCATTTTGGATCGGAGCATATTGCCCAGGGCACCCATACACAGCAACACCAGAATTACAGAAAAATAATAAATTCTGATGTCTGAATCGATCAACCAGGGCCCTATTTTAATAACTTCCGGAGGAAGCGAAAAAGACTGACCTCTTCCTCCAATCTGGCTGACATACTGCGTGATTACAAGGGGTACTGTTATCCACTGGGCAGCCATGGTGGTCATGATAAGATAAAACCCCTTGACTCGCGCTGAAGGTAAACCGAAGAGAACAGACCAGACGGCTGCCGCAAAGCCTGCACAAATAATACTGATTGGATAAACAATCCCGTAGTCTGACATCCACTGGGGCCAGGGAACAAACAATAACATCATTGCGCTTGTGTAGCCCCCTACCGCTACAAACGCCGCATGACCCAAGGTTATTTGTCCGCAGTAGCCAATTAGCAACTGCACTCCCAGTGCAGCAAGAATATAATAGTTGATGGTGTAGGCCACACTGAGCCACTGTGAACCTACCCATCCTATCTGTACCAGTAAAGGCAGAACAACTAGCAAGACCACCACCATCAAGAGCATTTTGCCTTTGATGAAACGAGTGCGCCACCACTTTTGATCAGCCTGATACGATTCGAAGTATGTTCCGCAAGGGAGATAACTCATGGACTAAACCCTTTCTATCCGTTCCCAACCCCAGAGGCCATAGGGTTTGAAAAGCAAAAAGATGACCATAAAAATGAAGGGAGCAATCTCTTTGATCCCCCCGGGGAAGTAGTAGTCGAGGTAGCCGCCCGTCAAGTTTTGGAGAATCCCAATGGTTATTCCGCCGACTATGGCGCCGGGGACTGAGTTTAGTCCGCCAAAAACCACGACCGGGAGAACCAATAAACCGAGATGGCTGACCGAGTAGTTGAGTCCGTTGATGTTTCCGAGGAGTGTTCCCCCCACTCCTGCAGACATAAAGGCTATTGCCCAAGCCAAAGCGTAGACGAACTTGGCGCTGACTCCCAATGACAGGGCAGCCATCTCGTCATCAGCGCACGCCTGCATCGAAAGCCCCCATCTGGTAAATTTAAAAAAGCTGATGAAAATCAACATGAGTATAAGTGCTGCGACAAAACTCCATACATAGACTTCTCCTACGGCAATGCCGGCAACAACTATGGGCTCAATGGAGAATATTCGAGGCAGGAAGACTTGTGTGTCCGTATCCCAGATGATGAACACCATCCCTTTGAAGAAAAACGAGAGTCCCACGGTAACCATAATCACTGCCAGTATGGGTTCCCCAATCATTTTTCTCAGGAATATGCGCTCGGTAAGTAAGCCGAGGATAAGTCCCACAAAAATTGTTCCGATGAGAGCAATAATAAAAGCGTAACTTATCGGCATGACCGTGACAAATCGTTCGTATAATCCGAGACAAACGTAGCCACCAATCATGGTAAGTTCGCCCATAGCAAGATTGAGCACCCCTGAACACTTGTAGATGAGGACCCAGCCCAGAGCCACGAGAGCGAAAATAGAACCCAGCATTACGCCGGTGATGACAAGCTGTAGGAAGAGGTCCATTACTTCTTTCCTCCCTCTTTTACATCTTGCAGCCTTATGTCTGCTTTGATCTCCGCCACCCTTCCGTCCTCATAGGTAATATTGGTTTCCATGTGGAGTATGTCTTGCTGCGAATACATGGCGTCAATTATGTCTTTGTAACGGTTTTCGACGAAAGCCCGGCGAATTTTTCTGGTTCTCGTCAACTCCTCATCATCTGCATCGAATTCCTTGTACAGGTTTGCAAATCTCGTAATTCTGGCTGATTCCGGCAGACTGCGATTCACCTCGCTCAGGGGGCCCTCAACAAGGTTGTAAACCGGGGGCAACTGGGACAGTTCGCTGTAGCTGGTGTAGTTTATGCCATGGTCCTCCGCCCATTTCCCGACCGTGTTGTAATCAATACAGAGTATTGCAGTGACAAACGGTCTTTGATGCCCGACGATCAAAGCGTCTTTCAGGTAGGGACTAAACTTGAGGCGAGCCTCCAAAAACTGTGGCGAGAATTTGCGGCCGTCGCTCAGGATCATGATGTCCTTGGAGCGATCGAACACTACAAGATGGCCATCCTCATCAATAAATCCTGTGTCTCCAGAATGGAGCCAGCCGCCTTCGAGTGCCTTTACGGTCTCTTCAGGCATTTTGTAATAACCGATGAATACCGACGGGCTTTTGGAAAGGATCTCGTCATCTTCGCCTATAAGGATTTCAGTTCCCGGGATAGGGGTCCCCACGGTGTCGAATTTTATGTCACCGTCACGATGGACCACAGAAATCCCAGCTATCTCAGTTTGACCATAGATCTGCTTAAGATTTACCCCAATGGCATGAAAGAACCGAAAATGGTCAGGACCCATCGCAGCCCCGCCAGTATAAGCCTGGCGAATTTTGCTCAGGCCCAGATGGTCACGAATTTTCGAGAACAAACCGATTTCTCCGAGTAGACTCAGAAATTTCCAATGTACAGGAATCGGTTTTTTTTCAAACTTGAGTTCAGCCACGTGGTACCCGATTTTCATGCAAATATTAAAAATATTGCGTTTGAGCCGCGACGCATCCAGGTGTTTTACTTGAACTGTTCTGGTGAATTGCTCATAAAGTCTGGGCGGTGCGAACATTACATGGGGACCGATCTCCCGGAGGTTTTGCTGGGCTGTTTCAGGCTCCTCGGGAAAATTTATCGTGTACCCGACCTGAAGGCCGCAGGAAATGGACATCATCTGTTCGCCGATCCATGCAAATGGGAGGTATGACACAAAGTCATCGGTGGCTGTGCATGGGTCCACTCTCATAAGGTTCTGTCCCATGGTCAACATGTTATAGTGTGTCAGAAGTGCGCCCTTTGGTAGGGATGTGGTCCCTGATGTGTAAAAAAGTAGACATATGTCATCCCCCTTGCCCTGAGAGACCAACTTATCGAAAAGTCCGGGCTCTTGAGCTTCTCTCTCCCTCCCGATTCTCATGACTTCCTCGAGGCTGATCAGCATCGGGTCGTCATAATGCCGCAAACCTTTTGGGTCATCCCAAATTATCTTTTTGAGTTTGGGGCATTGGTCCTTTATGGCCAAGGCCTTGTCCACCTCTTCCTGGCCTTCAGCGACATAAAACTTTGAATCGGAGTGGTCAACGATATACTTAACCTCGTCCATGAGGCAGTCCTGAAAGAGCCATACACCTACTCCACCGCCGCACATGGCTGCCATTTCGGTCCAAAGGGCCTCGGGACGATTATCGCCGATCATTATGACCTTGTCTCCGGGAACCATCCCTAAGGAAACTAGGCCTAGAGTAATCTGCTTAACGTTTTCAAGGTATTGAAGCCATGTTATCGGCAACCAGACGCCGTATTCTTTTTCACGCATGGCGACTTTTCCAGGTCCATACTTTTGGCACTGACTGACTAAGAGCTTAGGTAAGGTCAGATCCTTTGTAATCAATATTTCACCATCGGTGCGTTGTTCATCTGCGGCTGACATACAGATCCTCCACCTCACCCAAATAGGCTTTTATTACTTCCGGATTCTCCTGGATCTCCGAAGGCGTTCCGTCGGCAATCTTTACCCCGAAGTTTAGCGTCATGACGCGATCGGACAGATCCATCACAACCCCCATGTCGTGCTCCACGAGAACGCATGTAACGTTCCAGCGTTTTTCCTCGTTAATATCTACTATGAATCGCGCCATATCCTCTACTTCTTCAAGGTTGAGGCCGGCGAGAGGTTCGTCCAGCAAGATCAACTCGGGCTGCACTGCAAGCGCTCTGGCCAGTTCTATGCGCTTCTGCATTCCATAAGGCAGCATTTCAGTCACTTCATTTCGTACGGCTTCAATTTCGAGAAGATCGATTATTTCCTCCTCAATGAATTTGCGATTCCTGATTTCCTCCCTGGACGTCTTGCCCCAATATATACAGGAACTAATGATTCCTGACCTGAGATGCAGGTGACGCCCCAATCGGATGTTGTCCAGGACTGTCATGCCACCGAAAAGCTCGATCTTTTGGAAAGTTCTGGATAGTCCCATGGCCGCTCGTCTATGAGGCGAAAGATTCGTAATGTCATTTCCCTTAAAATAGAGTCTCCCCTTATTGGGATGGTACAGGCCGTTGATGCAGTTCATCATGCAGGTCTTGCCGGCTCCATTGGGGCCAATGATTGAGAAGATCTCCCCCTTCCTCACATCAAAGCTAACGTTTGAGAGGGCCGTCACTCCATGAAACGAGAGAAAGACGTTCTTCGCCTCAAGCATGACTTCCGACATTCAATATCCCCTTTGTGTAATCCACCGCTGAAGCGTTCCTTGACGGCTATTTGCGCCAATTTGTTTGATTTGTGCCAGCGAGGAAGACTTGATATGATTCGTCCCGGCGAGTCATTCCGGGCTCCCAGTCGATGGGATACACTAGACTAGCGAAACCGGCTTAGCAGGTCAAGCGCTATTCATAGTGTAAAGCTCAAGAAGTCCGTATTTTCTTGTGAGCTATTTTCAAATTAAATAAACTCATTATTGAAAAGTCTAGCTGAAAAATGATAGTACTTACCGGCTCTTTCCGGTCAAGTCGATTATCACCTGTTTACCGGGTTTCTAGTGTCACGGCTCGTTTCAGCGTCGGGGCGTGGCTCTCGCATCGAAGGGGATGTACCACGGAACGGAATGCTGAAGATTTGAGTGGGATTTCAGTACAGCGGGGCAAAACCTTATGGAGCCGAGCGACAACCGTTTGCCGGGAGTGAGGTCAGTTTCGAAGGCTGATTCCGTGAGGCTGTACTTTACTGGTATCCAGGGATTCTTGTGTTGCATCCCTTTCTTAAGCCAAGAGCAAGAAGTGTCTGTTATAGCCGTCCAGGGGCTTCTGCGGCAGGTAAGACCGCATGTCATTTGAGTTTTTTTGTGACGCCTAAACTTTTATGAGGGTGAAGTGCATGGGTGAGGAGAATAGTCTATTGAAAGAGTTGAGAGACGGAGTCCTTATTCTGACCATAAACCGTCCCCAGGCTCTGAATTGTTTCGATATGCCGCTTCTTCGACATTTTGACAAGACTGTTCGGGAAATCAGTTTCAACAAAGAAGTGAAAGTAGTCTTGATTACTGGTTCTACGGACGGAAAGAACGCGTTCAGCACCGGTGCGGATCTCAAGGAACGGGCCGCAATGTCACCAGACGAGGTTCGGCTTTACATTCAGACCATAAGAAACCTTTTCACCGCTGTGGAAGAGCTTCCGCAGCCAGTCATTGCCGCCGTTAATGGCTATGCCTTCGGAGGGGGACTGGAACTGGCTCTCGCTTGTGACATAAGACTGGCGTCCATAAACGCGGTAGTTGGATTGACCGAGACCAGTCTGGCAGTGATACCTGGAGCTGGAGGGACCCAAAGGCTTCCCAGGGTGGTGGGCGTTGCACGGGCAAAAGAAATGATTTTTCGCGCACGCAGGATCACGGCTTCCGAAGGCCTTGAATACGGGCTGTTCATCGAGATGGTTCAACTTGAGAGACTTTTGCCTCGATCCATGGAAATCGCTACAGAGATCGCTGCAAATGGGCCGGTGGCTTTGGCACAAGCCAAGTACGCTATCAATAAGGGTGTAGAGGTAAGTTTACCGGTGGGACTGGCAATAGAGTCAAACGCTTATGCTGTTACCATACCCACAAAAGATCGTATAGAAGGGCTCACCGCGTTTCGGGAGAAACGAAAGCCTATTTACACAGGACAATAGATCAAGGAGGAAGATTTGAATGGCGGAACACGACCTTAATTATTCAAAAAGGGTTCAAATAAATGATATCACGGTGCGCGACGGGTTTCAGCATGAGGAGATCTGGATACCCACCGACGCCAAGCTCTTTTACTTGGAAGAACTAATTCTTTGCGGAATCAAAGATTTGGAAGTTACAAATTTGGGGAATCCTGCTTCTATGCCGCAGTTCAAAGATGCAGACGAGCTTTTCAAGAGGCTGCGTGACTCCAAAAAACTTTCACGCGCAGGTATCAACTGGAATGACATCACTCTTACTGCCATTACAATCCGAGAAAAGGCCGTAGACCGAGCTATCCAAGCCAAGAAGGAAGGCTGGGGGCCTGATCGCATTTTGATGATGGTCTCCACTGATGAGGAGCATCATTTTGCCAACTCAGGGACTACCTTGCCCAATTACTGGGAAGAAGCTGCCAGATGCATACAAAAAGCCAAAAAAGCGGGAATTAAATTGAATGGTACTGTGTCTACGATCTGGGGTTCTCCAATCTCCGGGCCCACTCGCCTTGAAGAAGCAGTAGAATTTACCAAACGGTGGCTGGACATCGGAGCGTACGACATTGAACATGCCGATCACGACGGAAGCGCTCCTCCTAACCAGGTTTACAAATACTTTTCTATGGTGCTCGACGAAATCCCTGACAAGAAACTACACATTGCACATTTCCACGTGACTCGAGGTTGGGGCACGGCTAACTGTCTGGCAGCGCTCCAGGCCGGAATCGAAATATTTGAAGCCACTCTAGGAGGCTTAGGCGGGCAACCTGCCAATTTCATGGACAGAGTCCCCGTTGCCGGTACAGGATCTTATTACTATCGTGACCCCAATGTAGTCGGGCTCCAGTGCATAGAGGACATGACAGTGATGATGGATGAAATGGGAATCGAGACGAGTATAGATGTCGATAGATTGTTGGACCTTGGAATCATGATGGAGAAAACAGTTGGTCGGAGGCTAAGGTCGGAAGCTATACTGAATCGCAGGATTCCCAAGAATCCTCGCGATGAATTCAAGCGCAGGGGTTTGACTGAACTGAAAAAAAGACTTGGAGAAGCCTGTGGACAAAAATATCCGACCAGTTGGCCGGATAAGTCTGCCTACAGAGGTCGTTGACACGGTTTCAGATGAGCAGGTCCAGAATTTGAGGCGATGACGACGGCCGTCGGAATGTGGAAGAAACCTGACTTGTGCAGAAAAACCACCATTAAATTGTCAGATGCAATTATTAGGAGGTGTAAGCATGGAACCTCTCTGGAGGCCTTCGGAAGAACAGATAAAAAACGCCAACATCACGCGCTTCATAGACTTCGTTAACAATAGGCACTCTACCAATATTAGAGGTTTTTCCCAGTTGTATGACTGGTCAATCGCCAATCGCGAAGATTTCTGGGCGGCAGTGTGGGACTTCGGCAGCGTCAAGTCGAGTAAGCCATACGAAAAGGTCCTTGAAGATTCCCCTACAATGATTGGGGCCAAGTGGTTCATTGGTGCCAGGCTCAATTACGCTGAGAACTTGCTCCGTTTCCGAGACGAACAGGTGGCATTGGTGTTCAAGGGGGAAGGACTCGATGTCGTACGCATGACCTATCAGGAGTTGTACGACGAAGTAGCCCGTTTGGCAGACTCATTGAGGCGAGCCGGCGTCGTTAAGGGGGACAGAGTAGCGGGCTATGTCCCTAATATGATGCAGACCATAGTGGCCATGCTGGCATCGACCAGCATAGGGGCTATTTGGTCCTCGTGTTCCCCGGATTTCGGTATCAAGGGGGTGCTGGACAGGTTTGGCCAAATAGAGCCTAAGATTCTTTTCACTGCAGATGGTTACTACTACGGTGGTAAGAGTCACGATTCGCTGGAGCGAATCGGTGGGATTATTAAGGAGCTACCTTCAATCCAGAAAGTGGTTGTAATCCCCTACACAAGGGAAAAGGCCGATATCAGCGGTGTGAGCAACTCAGCCCACTACCAGGATTTTATTTCCCACGAGGCAGGGCTTCAGATCGAATTCGAACAACTTCCTTTCGATCACCCCCTGTACATCATGTATTCTTCCGGAACGACCGGTTTGCCCAAGTGCATGGTCCACGGCGCCGGCGGAACACTTATCCAGCATCTCAAAGAGCACATTCTCCACTGCGATGTTAAGAGAGAAGACAAGATTTACTATTTTACCACCTGCGGTTGGATGATGTGGAACTGGCTGGTTAGCGCACTGGCAGTAGGCGCCACAGTGATTCTTTTTGACGGTTCTCCGTTTCACCCTGATCCAGGGGCTGTCTTCCAACTGGCACAAGATGAAAAGATGACCATTTTTGGGACCAGTGCACGCTACATCGCGGCAGTAGAGAAATCCGGGTTAAAACCGAGAGAGACTTACGACCTGTCATGTCTGAAGACCATGTGCTCTACAGGATCTCCTCTATCAGAGGAAAGCTTTCGATACGTTTATCGTGACGTGAAAGAAGATCTTGATCTGGCATCGATTTCCGGAGGGACCGACATCGTTTCGTGTTTCGCCTTGGGTTGCCCGGTTCTTCCGGTTTACGAAGGGGAATTACAGTGTCGCGGCCTCGGCATGAAGGTTGAGGCGTTCGATCATGCTGGAAAGCCGGTGATGGGACGCCAGGGCGAGTTGGTATGTACTGCTACTTTCCCGTCACAGCCGATCTATTTCTGGAAGGACCCAGATAATGTGAAATACAAGAACGCATATTTTGCTGTGTTCCCAAACGTTTGGCATCACGGAGACTTTGTGGAAATCACGGACCATGGCGGAGTGAAGATCTACGGGCGATCCGATGCTACCTTGAATCCCTCCGGAGTGCGCATAGGAACGGCTGAAATCTATAGGCAAGTCGAAGCCCTGGAAGAGGTGGCTGACAGCATCGTAGTGGGACAGTCCTGGGAAAACGACGTCAGGGTGATACTGTTCGTCAAAACTGTGCCGGGGGTTGAACTCGGTGACGCTCTCAAAACTAAAATAAAGAAAACGATTCGTGATAATACAACGCCCAGGCATGTGCCGGCGTTCATTTTTCCCGTCAGCGACATTCCCGTAACTTTGAACGGCAAGAAGGTCGAACTCGCGGTCAGGAACGTTATTGAAGGCAAACCAGTGACCAATCGGGACGCTCTGCTCAACCCGGATGCCCTGGAATTGTTTGCGAACATCCCTGACTTGAAAGTTTGACAAGCTTCTTGTGTCGAGCACGTCGAGGCTTTGAGAAGGAATTAGCCATGGGGCTGCTCACCAACCGAACGAGAGCAGCCCATTCAAATCTTAGAATGGCCCGTGGGGGGGCTCGTAATATATAATTTCAGATGTAATTCACACCGGCAAGACAACTCAAGGCTGCTGAGCCGCTGGAACTGGGCAGACGGGGCGCAAGTTGCACGACGAACAAGGAACTCCCATCCAGATTTGGTCAAAATAGTTCACGAAGGGAAGAGTTTCTTCTTCGCCTTCGAAAAGGAAGCCGATTTCGAAATTTCTCCTCGTCTGAGATTTAGCTCCGATTCCAGAGCCGGTAAGGTTAGGGCTGCCCAAGAGGGCGGTACTCCCGTCAACGATAAAGATCTTAGCATGCAGACGGATGCACTGAAGAAACTCCACATTAGCACTTAACCGGCCTGAAGAATCCAGTCGTTCATACCGTTCTCGGAAAGGCCGCGACGGGATTTCCGCATGAATGATACGAATGGACACGCCACGGTTGGCCTGTATAGCCATCAGATCGGGAAATGAGACAAACCTGTTTCGATAGCGAAGCGCCGTAGCCTTTATATTCGCGGTCGCTATCCAAATGAATCGCTGGGCTTTCAGCAGATGCGTCTGGGTAAAGTGCTCATAGATCTCACGATCAAAGAGAGTTTTCATTCCTGGTAGTGATAGGGCTCAGCCCACGCCCAAGCTCCTCTTTGCTCGAGGTCTTTGTCCAATTCCAGATCCGGCCTTGCAGCAGCCATGAGAGTCTCTTCGCCGTCCTGGAGGATGAGTCGCCAAAGGCTAACGAGGCCTCTCTGTGCAAGTTGCACCATAACCTTCTCCACCTCCAAATGTTCCTCAGGAGCAGATTGGCCCTGGGGATCAAGTAAGATGCCTCTGGTAGTAACCCACCCGGGGTTAGCTATTCGCTCCAGGATAAGTTTTTCAATTTTCCCTTCCAATGTTCGCTCCTTGCATAATACAGTTTCATGAAGACCCTCAGATGCTTGCGGCTATATACGCCATTGTCGCACACCTTTCGAGTTATGAGAAGCCCTGTTAACCGATATCACAATTGTCTTAGGACCAATTTCGGCGGAAACCTTTGTGGAATAACTTCTTGACACAAGACCACTTGGGTATTATTTTCGATAGCTGTGCAATGTACGACAAAATGAGGCGAGAACAGCCCTCCAGGCAGATCTTCCCGAGAGCTTCAAGGAAAACTCACCGAGTTGCTTATTCCGCAATGGTGGGGAAAACCGGTCCAACGGGTACAGGAAGGGAGCCGATTAATAGTCTCTGTTCTGTCTCATTAGAGTTCAAAGACTAATGATGAGGAATCATGGCCGGATCTACTTTTCCTAAAGGCGGAATACATCCCGAAGAACATAAAGAACTTACCGAACATCTAGCTATTGAAGAGATGCCGGCTCCGATCCAGGTCGTCTTGCCGTTATCCATGCATTTCGGTGCCCCGGCCCAGCCTGTGGTAAAGAAAAAGCAGGAGGTACAGGAAGGCGAAGTACTGGCTACAGTCGACAAAGCTCTTGGAGCCACAATTCACAGTAGCGTCACCGGCGTGGTTAGAGCGATTGAGCCGCGTCCACATCCCACTCTTGTAAGATGCGATGCAGTGGTGGTTGAGAGAGATCCTTCGGCTCCTCCGAAAAACTACGATGTAGAGGATTGGAGGAAACTGTCACGGGAACAGCTTTTGGCAAGAGTGAAGGATGGAGGAATAGTTGGTTTAGGAGGAGCAGGATTCCCTACTTACGTCAAACTATCCCCACCGCCCACCGCAAAGATTGACATTCTCATTCTCAACGGGGCCGAATGCGAACCCTATCTGACCACAGACCACAGGATTATGCTTGAATATCCTCACAAGATCATCGAAGGCGCCAAGATTCTTTTAAAGATACTTGGTGTCAAGCAATGCATCTTGGGCATTGAGCTTAATAAACCCGATGCTATAAACGTGATGAACAAGGCTGCCCAGGATGTGGGAGGCGCTGATGACTTCAATGTCCGAGTTCAAGGCATGACGGTCAAGTATCCACAGGGGTCTGAGAAACAACTCATCTACTCACTGACAAACAGGGCCGTTCCTGGTGGTGGCCTACCATTCGACGTTGGAGTGATCGTTCAAAACATATCTACAACTTTAGCCGTCTTTGAGGCTGCCACGATGAACAAGCCGTTGTATGAGAAGGTGGTCACGTTCTCGGGACGAGCTATCAATCGTCAGGCCAACCTCAAAGTAAAAGTCGGGACACTGCTATCGGATATAGTTGATTTCTTGGGTGGGACAAGAGACCTTCTGAAAATAGTTTCGGGAGGGCCAATGATGGGATTCGCGGTTTCTGAGCTTGACGTACCTATAGTGAAGACATCCTCCGGCGTACTATTCCTAAACAGCAAAGAGACTGATGTGGAAAGGTACGGGCCGTGTATTCACTGTGGGTGGTGCATGCAGGCGTGTCCGATGGGTTTGTCTCCAAGGGAAGTCGCTATTTATGTAGAAGCAGGGAAAGGGCACCTTACCGAAAAGTTCGGTGTTTTCGAATGCTTCGAGTGCGGGTGTTGCGCCTATGTATGCCCGGCCAGACGCCCACTCGTACAATTTGCGAGGCTTGCAAAACTTCAGATAAAGAAACACGGGTGAGAACGCCAACGACCGGTGATGCAAAACTGATGGTGAAGCAGTGTAGGGCCGGCCTTCCGTCAAAAGTCAAGAAGGCACCCCCAGTCTCACTTTATCCTTACTTCTTAGAGATATGGAGGATGGGACAATCGAAACCCTAGATCATATAAATGCTGGTATGGGACCCAAGTGGGCCGTCTCGGTGTCTCCGCATATTAGAATGGGAAAAACAACGGCTGGAATTATGTGGACAGTGTCAGCTTCGCTTGTTCCAGTCATGCTGCTGTCCATATATAACTTCGGGTTGCGGGGTCTGCTAATTACGGCCGTAAGTGTGCTGTCATGCGTGGCGGTAGAGGCATTGTCTCAGAAGGCGTTGGGCAGACCTGTGTCGGGGGGAGACGGGAGCGCGGTCCTGACCGGCATACTTCTTGCCTTCGTGATACCCCCAGGCGTGCCTTATTGGATGCCCGTTATAGGGGCTGTGGCCGCAATCTTTATTAACAAAGAGCTAATGGGAGGGCTTGGCTTCAACGTTTGGAATCCTGCCCTTGTGGGAAGGGCCGTCCTCATGGCAGCCTTTCCAGTTGCGATGACTGCAGCCTGGATTCCTCCAGTGGATTGGAGCAAGGCTCCGATCGATATACATCTCACCGCCGCGGTGGATGCTGTGTCTACAGCAACACCCCTCTATGTCCTGAAGCACTATGGACTAGCCGCCTTGATGCAGCAATTCGGTGGTCTGACTACGATCTACCAGAATTTCTTCATCGGTCTCAGGCCCGGGTGTATAGGGGAGACTTCTGCAGCTTTGATTCTATTGGGCGGTCTCTTTCTGATGGCAAAGGGCATTATCACCTGGCACATTCCCGTTTCTACCATAGCGACTGTGGCCGTTCTTTCGTGGGTATTAGGGGGAGAGACTTGGTTTGGAGGTGATCCGCTGGTGCAAGTTCTTTCCGGAGGGCTTGTGCTGGGGGCTTTTTACATGTGCACGGACTACGTTACATCTCCCACCCTGAAATCTGGACAAATAGTGTTCGGTATAGGGGTCGGGGTCTTGACGGTGCTTATTCGGTTGAAGGGCGGCTATCCGGAAGGGGTTTGTTACGCAATACTGCTTATGAATTGCCTCACCCCAGCACTAGACGAGTGGTTTAAACCGAAGAGATTCGCACCCCCTAAGCAGGCGCCGGTCGCGGCTGTTAAGTAAGGTGTCGTTTTCTGATCGAGAGGCTTAGATGAAAGAAATTGTAAAGATAACCTTCAGCTTGACAATCGTTTGCGTTGTGGCCGCCTTCATCTTGGGAGCGGTTTACGCGAAGACTGAGCATATCCGTAAGGAAAATGAAGAAAAAATAGAGCACGAAACGATTGAGGGGCTTCTTGGGTTTGGACCTGGCAAGAAGGCGCCGGATAATCTGAAGATCTACCCTGTTTATCGTTACGTCATCAACGATGCAAAGGGAAACCCTCGGTTAGGATACCTCATGCCGATGAAGGAAAAAGGGTATTTGCTTGCAGAAATCGAACTCTCCGGCAAACTTCGGACGGTGATTCCCGTTGAGGCTGATGCATCCAAATTGTCTGAAAGAGCGAGCAGAGATTCGGTGGTCAACTCTGCCCTGCCAAAAGATTTGAAGGCCGTGTACGCCCAGGCACTGTTTATCGCCAACTTGGGGGACAAGCGACTCGGCTATGTGATCCCTGGAGTTACTCAAGGATTCAAGACGTTCATAAAGCTTATGGTTTCGCTGGACCCAAATTTAACGGTAACTGGAATAGCAATTACCGAGTCTGAAGAAGACCCCGGGTTAGGTGCTGAGATCGAACAGAGCTACTTCAAGAATCAGTTCGCCGGAAAAACTCAGGAAGTGCTCAAGAATCTTAAAGTCGTTAAAGAGCCACTGCCTTCGGACTATTTCGCAGTGCTGGATCCGCCTAAGGCAGCCAGGCAGGGTCTTGCCAACGATCAGATAAGGGAGATCAAGGAAAAGCACATTAAGGATGACATATATGCGCTGACAGGCGCTACCATATCGAGCAGGGCTGTCACCAATGGGGTCAAAGATACGGTCAGAAAGTTTGTCTACCGACTCGAAATCTTGGGTGACGCGATAAAAAAAGATAATATTCAGGTCGCCTTTTAACGGAGGGCTAAAGTGAACAGGAACTTGACACTTGTCTGGAACGGTTTAATTCCAGAAAACCCGATTTTCAGGCTGGCCCTGAGCCTGTGCCCAGCAGTGGCGGTCACTACCTCCATCAAGAACGGGCTTCTTCTTGGGTTGGCTGTCGTATTTGTTCAAGTTTTTTCGAGTTGCACAGTAGCGATTTTTAAGTCTTTCATACACCCACGGATCCGGATTCCGGCCTACGTAATCATTATAGCTCTGTGGGTAACGGTAATAGACATGATACTTCCGGTTATCTCTCCGGAGGTTTACAAACAGGTCGCTCTCTTCGTAAAACTTATAGTGGTGTTCGCAATCATAATATCCAGACTTGAATTGTTTGCCTCGAAGGAGCCACTTACCCCCTCCTTTTTTGACGGCCTCGGCATGGGATTAGGGTTTACGTTCGGACTTTGTCTCACCGGAGCCATACGGGAGTTTTTTGGTGCCGGTCAGCTTTTCGGGCACGATGTGTTGGGGTTCAAACCCTTGCTGATTATGATTCTACCTGCTGGAGGCTTTTTCGTGATTGGCTTTATTATGGCCATGTTCAACTGGTTGGAGTACAAGATTACGGGCAAGATCCCCAAATCAGGAGGAGTTCACTGAAATGCAAATCAGCAGATTCCTCGTTATATCTGGTCTAGTATGTGCGATCTTGCTTATGGGTGTAGTAGGGTCTGCAACAGCGGACACCGTTGGGGCAGGCTCCTTCAAGAAGGACAAGGGGATGGAAATCTCCTTCGGTGTCCCAGTGGACAAGAACTGGGCGGAGAACCTTTCCAATTTCTTGGTGTACGAAAAGCCCGACCCTGATATCCGCATACCTATCCATTCTGTCGTGCTCGACACACGTCGGGTCGCTGCCACCCTCACGTTCAAGGATTCTCTCAACACTTCAGCAGAATATGTAGTTGAAGCCAAGGACGTCACTTCTGATGGAAAAATTCTGGGGAGTCATCAATTTCTGGTTAAGAAAGGCCAAGCCCAGGTGCTTTTCGCGATTCTTCTTGGCGCGATGCTCATCAATAACTTTGTGTTCACGAAGTACCTAGGGCTATGCATATTTTTCGGGGTATCTCAGAAAAAAGAAACTGCCATAGGCATGGGAATAACCTTTACGATAGTAATCGTCCTTAGTGCAACAATGTGCTGGGCGCTTTACTCCTATGTACTGCAGGCGCTTCACTTGGACTTTCTCAAAATCATAGTTTTTATCGGGACAGTAGCCATATTCGTTCAGGCAGTAGACACTATTTTGAGGAAAGTAAACCCTTATTTGTTTAAGAAACTGGGGGTCTACCTAGTGCTGATAGTAACGAACTGTATCATCCTGGCAGTGCCTCTGATAAACGCTGACAGCGGTCACGGTCCTTTTTCAAGCTTGACATTGGGCCTTGGAGCGGGAATCGGTTTCGCTTTGGCCCTTTTTCTGATGTCTTGCGTTAGGGAGAAGCTTGAGGTCTGTCGCGTTCCCCCTACCTTTCATGGGCTTCCGATCGCCTTTATTGTGACGGGTTTGTTTGCACTGGCGTTTCTCGGTTTCTCAGGGCTGTCCATTTTTTAGGAACTCGTCGCCCGTGTGAGTGGAGGAATTATTCCGCCGCATCAGGTGGCGGCTGTGTTTGAGGTGTTATATTATGGAAAATGTTTGGACCACAGCGTTTATGGGTATTATATTTTTTGCGGTATTTGGGATTCTCTGTGGGCTGGTCCTGGCCTATGCAGCCAAGAAATTCGCTGTTAAGGTAGATCCTAAGATTGAGGCAGTCAGGGCTTGTCTGCCGGGAGCAAATTGAGGTGCTTGCGGATTCGCCGGGTGCGAATCTTATGCAGAGGCAGTAGTAACCATCGCTGATTGTTCTCCTTCAAAGTGTGCGCCTGGAAAAGAGGATGTGGCAAACAAAGTAGCTTCTATTACAGGCAAGGCAGCAGGATCTGCCAGCCCAGTGATTTCAGTGCTTCGATGCTCCAGAAACGAAGGAGAAGTGAAGAAAAAACATTCTTATGTTGGATTTGATACGTGTCAAGCAGCGTCAATAGCTTTCGGCGGTCCATACGAGTGCACCTTTGCCTGCGTGGGCTACGGTGATTGTGAAGTGGCTTGCCCTTTCCACGCCATTCACATGAAAGACAACATGCCGGTAATCGATGCTGAAGCTTGCACTGGTTGCGCAGTGTGCGTCGGAGCCTGTCCCAAGCATGTACTCCAAGTTGTGCCGAAAACTGCACTCTGTCACGTTCCGTGCAGCAGCCACGACTCCGGCAAGGCAGTGACAAACGTGTGCAAAGCCGGATGCGTTCACTGTATGGCGTGTACCAGGAAAGCCAAAGAGGCTGTCAGCATGGTGAATGATCGCATAGAAATTGATTACGAGAAATGCGATGAAAAAGTGACCGAAGCTGGAGTGTGGGCCTGCAACCGACAGCTCATTTTCCGTTACATGGACCCTGAAAGACAAGCTCAAGCGGTAGAGAGCATACGGGCCGAACAGGTTGCAAAGAAGGCTACGGCAGCCGCCAAGAAGGTCCTCGATGAAGGCGGTAAGGAGGCTGTAGAAGAAGGGTAGATCACCCATTACCGCGTGAGGAGCCGGTGGGAAGGTTCCAAGAATTTTCTGTCAATCCATTTGTGGAAGATGTTACGGCGATGTTAACCTGGTGGTGACATTGTTTTCTTGCGGGGGGAATGCCGGTCCGATATACCAGTTGCCGGCTCACAAAATTTGACACTTTAGCATTCGTCTACTCTCAATTCCTCTGAAAATAGTGTATGCTTCGGGGAGCTTCATTTGATCGTATGAGTTAGAGAAGCCCCATCCTTCCACGCTTCGGTCGTCTGGGTTCATAGGCCATCAGATTACCCCGCCTTCTCCCAGGCTGTAGAGGTCGTCATGAAAAGCAACAAGACATTCAAGGAAATGACTATAGTAGGAATAGTATCAGATACTCGAAACATGCAGCCCGTAGTCGTCCTCAAAGAAAAGGGCGGGGAGAGAGAGCTATATATTTGGATCGGGCCTGTAGAGGCAATGGCTCTCCAAAGGGCTATAAGTAAAGAAGTTTTTCAACGCCCGCTGACCCACGAGCTGTTAAGAAATGTCATCGAAAAGACAGGTGTGATCATAGAGCACATAGAAATCGACGACCTCAAAGATCATACCTACTATGCGACAATATACCTAAAGGATCCTTTGTCGAGACTAGTGACAGTTGACGCCAGGCCCTCGGATTCGTTGGTGCTGGCCACATGGACAGGGGTTCCCATTTTTGTCAACGAAAAGGTCATAGAAGGAATGACGCAAGTAGACCAACAGGAGGTGGCCCGGCAGAAAATTGTTTTTACACAACAGGATGTTGAGGGAACTGATGAAGAGTTGACTAAAATCCTCGAAAGAATAAACCCGGATGACTTAGGTAATGCGTAGCTGCCGGTAATTATGACATTGTCATAAAAAGTGGTGACATGAGATTGGCCGGTCAGCGACATATCACAGTATTGGTTTGCACTATTTGTTCTTGGTGACAAATTGCTGGTACCGGTAGAAACACCTGACAGGTGGAGTCCATGCTAAAGAACCCGTCGTCCACCTCAAGCACAGGTGGTCCATTTAGGTTATTGAAATATTTTATTATTTCTGGTCTATTGGTTATTGCGACGGTGACGTTCTTGCTGGGGACCTTTCTTTATACAAGAAGCGTTAACACCCTTCTTAGGGGTGCCGAAAACTACGCCAGACTTCTTGCCGAAAACCTCAATTACAACATTTTTATTGGGTTCTACTCTCCTCTGAAAGCACGGGGAGTGGCGATGGACCTGCGGAAATGGGACCAGTTCGGTGCGCTTGACTCCCTGGTAAAGGACTTTACGTACGGACTCAAAATACAGCGTATCAAGATCATAGATCAGCAGCGAAAGATCGTTTACAGCACCGAGTATGATTTGATAGGAAAGTACGAGCCTGGCAATTCTCCAGTAGATGAAGCTCTGACCGGAAAGGATGTCACGCTCATACGAGAAGAAAAGGTTTCGGCTTTCCAGTGGCACGGAAACTGGTTGGCCGATACATACTATCCCCTGAGAGAGGGAACAGGAAACTACTGGATGCTGGGAGTAATTTACGGGGTCATTGAGATTTCCCAGGATGTTACTGACCAATACGTGGCCGTACAGAGGTCAATCATTGTTATCATATTGGTTGCAGTCGGTCTGATGGCATTCCTTTTCATAATGCTCTCTCTTATCGTCCGTCGTGGGGAGCGTATCTTGCTGGAAAGATCGATGGAACAGAAAAAGCTCGAGCAGCAGCTTCAGCAATCGGAGAAGCTTGCTTCGATAGGACAAATGGTTGCGGTTCTGGCCCACGAAATACGAAATCCACTCGGAATCATAAAATCGTCTGCCGAGGTTCTTGTAAGGAAGACGAATCCTGATCCGACAAGAATACAAAGACTTTGTGGCGTGATTGTTGAAGAGTCAACCCGTCTTAGCGGAATCCTGTCGGATTTCTTGGATTTTGCCAAGCCAAGATCTCCCTCACTAAAAACCATTGACATAAGGGACGTGTTAGAAAGAGTCAAGAATAACTTGGACCAAGAAATACGGGCCAGTAACATCGGGTGGCAGCAAAAACAGAGTCAAGGAGACGATTTCGTTTTTCGGGGTGACCTTGATCTTCTGTACCAGGCTTTTCTCAATGTCGCTATGAACTCCTTCGAAGCGCTGGAAGATGGTGGCGACTTGATCATCGACATTTCATCGGAAGGCGACCGAATAAGAATTGATTTCTCGGACAACGGGCGTGGAATCAAAGCAGAAGACCTGCCCAAGATTTTTACCCCGTTCTTTACTACACATGAAATGGGAACCGGCCTTGGATTGTCTGTTGTTCATAACATTATCGCGGGTCATGGCGGACAGATTGAAGTGGAAAGCGATCCTGGAAAAGGAACCCTGTTTTCCATTATACTACCTAGGGATGGTCAGTCGTTGGCATTGGACGTCGCGTACGAACGGGTGAGAGTATGACAGCGGTCTTGGTGGTTGATGATGAAAAGAATTATTTGGTGGTACTGGAGGATTTGCTTGCCGATGAGGGCTACGATGTCCTAACGGCCTCGTCAGGAGCAGAAGCGCTCGAAATAATAAAGAAGGCCCCGGTCCAGGCGGTGCTGTCCGACATCAAGATGCCTGGGATGACCGGAATTGAGCTTCTTGAAAGAATATTGGCCGTGGATCCCGACTTGCCGGTTATTCTCATGACAGCGTATGCCGAAGTAGACCAGGCGGTGGATGCCATGAAAAAGGGAGCTCTGGACCATATTCAAAAGCCTTTTGACAATAGAGACGTGAAGCGTGCGGTAGCGAGAGGCGTGGAGAAGCGCTCTCTGTTGCAAAATATTAGGCTTCTGGAAATCGAGTTGGGCAGTGTGTGGGGAAACATTGTCGGCAAGTCCAGAGCAATGAAGAAAGTGTTCACAGTCATGAGAAAGGTCGCAGACACCCCCACTACAGTCCTGATATCCGGCGAGTCGGGAACAGGAAAGGAACTTGTTGCTCGAGCGCTTCACAAGGCATCATCCAGGAACAACGCTCCTTTTGTTTCCATTAACTGCGCTGCGGTACCTGAGAACCTGCTGGAGTCCGAACTCTTTGGTTACGAAAAGGGAGCTTTCACTGGGGCGGTAAGCGTGAGGCAGGGAAAGTTCGAATTCGCTAATGGGGGCACTCTTTTTCTCGACGAAGTCGGAGAGACGTCTACAAACCTCCAAGTAAAGCTGTTGAGAGTTCTGCAAGAGCATGAGTTCCAGCGGGTAGGGGGGAACAAGGACATTCAAGTAGATGTGAGGATAATCGCCGCAACAAACAAAAATCTCAAGGAAGAGGTTGATGCCGGCAGATTCAGGGCGGACCTTTTCTTCAGACTCAATGTTGTGCATATAGAGATTCCTCCGTTGAGGGTGAGGCGTGAGGACATTCCCTTTCTGGTGGCCCACTTCTTGAACAAATTTGGTGAAAAACTGGGTCGTCCCATTCGAGAGGTAGATCCCCAAGTAATGAGTTCTTTTTCCAGATACTCGTGGCCCGGAAACGTCAGGGAATTGGAGAATGTGATTGAACGGGCGGTTGTGTTGAGCAGAGGGAGCGCGATGACCCCGGAGGATGTCCCAAGGGAAATCCGGGGGGCGCTTGAAACTGGACAAAGTCTCGATTCTTTGGTCTCATTGGAACAGGGGTTGGCTGAAACTCTGGACGCCATTGAAGAGAGAATGATTCGGCAAGCCTTGGAAAAGGCTGATAATGTGCAGGCTCAGGCAGCCAAGATTCTGGGTATTTCGAGAAGCAACTTGCAGTATAAGATGAAGAAGTTTGGGTTGCTCGTATAGTGCTGGGGGGTGTCATTTTGAATTTCATGTGAGTGACCCCACACTACTATCATGAGCCAAAAAGGGAAAGCCAAACGGAGCGGATGTGTTGACAGTTCTCGGGTTTTAAATTATAGATAAACACGATTTCAACCTGATGAGGAATTTTCCGCAGCCATGCGGCAAAAGAGGGCTTTAATCATGTGTAATTCCCTGAGATGTTCCTGGTGGCTGCTTACCCTCTGCCTCTGTGTAACCCCGGTGTTTGCCCAGTATTATCCGGAAAACAACTATCAATACCAGAGCGGTAACGAGGAAGCTGCGTCGACCAGGCAAGACTATTATCATGGCAATCCTATGGGTTCTCGTTTTCAGGCAGATTCAAGCCCTCACGCCAGCCTCCAGTACGACCAAAGAGATGCGGAAGCGATTCTTAGAGACCAACTTTCTCGATCCAGGCAGCATATGGACTCGGGGAACCCAGATGTTGAATCGCCCCAAAGCATTTATGACAACTTCTACGGTCATAGAATTCATGACGAAGGACAGGTTAGACAAGTGATGTCAGAAGCTAGGAATGTTTCGAACATCATAAAAAACAGGAACGACAAACCTGTCGTCGTTATTGACAAACGCAATTACCAGTTCTACTTGTACGATAGTAACGGCAGACTCTTGAGGATAGGACCTGTAGCCATTGGAAAGGGCAGAACTGACGTGGGCGCCTTTGAGACACCCGTAGGGATATTTCCTATAAAATCTAAGATCCCTGTAGACGATTGGATCCGACCTGATTGGTACTTTGTTGAAGAGGGTGAGCCTATCCCAAAACGATGGGAAGATCGTAGGGTTCCAGGATTTTTTCGTTACAAGCTCGTTTTTGACGGCGCGCGCTACATTCATTTTGCCGAAGCCACAGGCGGAAGACTGACCCACGGTTGCCTTGGCTTGGATTGGCACGATGCGGAAGCTGTTTTTCATACTCTCCAGGTCGGCTCTTATTGCATAATTGTCGATCAAGGCTTTCTGGGGCGACTTGCAAAGGGCGAATTTCCTGTTACTAAACCAGTGGTAGCCAAGCCGGCAAGACCTGAGGACGGTCCCCCCGCAATGGCTACGAAGGCGGAGACATCGAGGACAGGGGGAAGTGCTGTGTTTACTCGGGGTGGAAGCGAAGAGAAAGTTTTTCGCAACCTATGGTAGATATTTCCCGACGGAGCCGTTGACAAGAGTTCTTCCGACGTACGGTATGGTCGGGGTTGAGGATATGGTATATGATTCGTATTCTTAGACCCATTGTGGGGGCTGGGGCGTGTGTAGCTGTACTGTTGTGTGCTTCATGTTTCACTATGTCCCTGCCGAAGACTGCGCGACTTGAATCAGGTTCCTCTGCATCCCAGACATCGACATCGGCTGGGACTACTCGTGACAAGGGCCTCGTTGACAAGTGGGAATTGCTCTATCAGGTTAATGACAAAGGTGGGGAGGAGCGTCCGCGAGAATCGACCCGAACACTTATTGAGTTCACGGAAAATGGTAAGGTGGTTTTTGACCGAATTGACAAGGAGAGTTCGGATTCGAGGAAGAGTCGATCCGGCCAATACACATTAGCTAATGACGAGGTCAAGATTACCGACGATGCAGGCAATACGGTGCAATGGCCTTATCAACTAACGGGAGACACTCTGGTTCTGGTCATGCCAGAGGTGAAAAAAAAGTTTTACTGGCGACGAGCAAAGTGAGGGTTAATGCTGTAGGTGCCGACCCGGTTCGAACCGTAGGCTGTGATTTGGACCAGTTGCTCACGCAGGATGGCAGGACCGCATTACAATCTGAAGTAAACAATGGAGATTGACTGGAGGCTATCCTTTGAGCGGATGTCGTCAGATCGCGAGAGAAGTGTTTCCAGTCTTGGTCTTGAGCCTCTTCTTTTCTTTCTTTACAGGAATTTCAGCCGCAATAGCTTCTGGCCGTTCTGAACTGTTGCGCTACGAAGTTACATGGAATGGGAACAAAGCAGGTCATGGCGATATTACTACAAAAAGGGAGTCGGACCGAGTCAACGTAATAGCGCAGGCGGTTTCCGACGGCTTTCTCAAAGCGGTCATGGAAATCTGGAGTCGCGTTCAGGCTACATTTTCTGCACACACCTTCAAGCCAGTGTTCTACGAGTTCCACCTTAAATCTAATGTGTTACGGCATGAGTCGGTTGATCTTGCCTTCGACCATGATGCAAAAACTGTTCAAGTTAACAAACAACGCGGGAACGAGAAGGAAAGTCATTCAGAGAAGTTTGCGGCCATCTACGACCCGGTTACCGCAATATTTCTGTTGAGAAGTCAGAGACATTTCGATAAACCCATGTATGTTGACATCTTCGACGGAAAGGACAGGTCAAGACTTCTCGTGCATCCTGCTGGTTCTGAATATGTTAAGACAAAGGCCGGCCAGCATCGGGCGCTAGTCTTGAATCTCAGACTGGTAAAGCTTGGTGGAGACAAGAAAGAGATTGCAGCAGGACGGCTCTGGATTTCCGACGACCAGCACAGAATTCCTCTCTTGCTTACCTCATCTCCAATAGTCGGGACGATCCGCCTCGAACTCGTCCAAGCACAACTATGACATAGTAAGCCCCGACAAATTTGGATACGAGAGGTTTCTCGATTCTATCGCTCAGAAATGTCAATTCATTCTTGCCAGACCACTTCGTCGGTCTTACTGGTAATTCACAAACTTGGAAATGAAAAGTTCCCCGCTGCAAAACACTCGCATTTCGAATCTCCAAGCCAGGACTTTGGTCGTTCCAGCACTCGCTAGTGTTGAGTGAGATTGATGAACAATTGTCTTGATGCTCCCATCGCCTCGATTCTTAGGATGATTCTTTCCGTGGATAGTAGTGTCCATCTAGTTGGAGGCGCCATCCGAGACAATTTTCTGGGGAGGCCACACTATGCGGATCTAGATCTGGTCCTGGATGGCGACGGTTTTGAAATCTCTCGACATGTCGCGGACCAGATTGGAAAAGACGCAGCATTTGTTCCTTTAGATAAGAAGGGGCGTACGGGCCGCGTTGTGTTTTCTGGGTTTCCGGCCATAGTTGACATCTCTTCTTTCAAGGGAAAGGACATCGTAGAAGACCTATCCAGGCGTGATTTCACTATAAACTCAATGGCCGTTAGGGTATCGGATTTTCTTAACACCGGATTCACGCGCCTGGTTGATCCATGCGGTGGCAGACAAGACCTGATGAACAGGAAGGTTCGTGCTTGTTCGGCAAATTCTTTCCAGGACGATCCTGTTAGGATTCTCAGAGCGTTTCGGTTCAGTTCCAGCTTAGGTTTTACAATAACGCCCGAGACTTTGACACTTTTGCCTGGCAGCGTTTCCTTACTTACGTCCATCGCTTATGAGAGAATCAGGGATGAATTGTTTGCCATACTATTGGAACCGAACAGTGCTGCAACCCTAGAGCACATGGATGTGTGGAAGATCATTGATATCCTGTTCCCTGAGATACGTCCGTCCAAAGGATGTGCCCAGAACGACTATCATCACTTAGATGTGTGGAGCCATTCTCTAGAGACGGTTCGTCAGTTGGAAGCTGTTATGGCGACCCTTCCTATGGTGCTAGGCAACGTAGCAGATAAGGTCAAGGTCTACATTGATAGTGAGCCCGTAAGGGGCAGACCTCGCAAAGCTATTCTAAAATTAGCCGCTCTACTACACGACACAGGAAAACCGTGGACCAAGACTATTGATAACCGTACCGGAAGAGTTCACTTTTTCGGTCATGAGAAAATCTCCAAGCAATTGTTCGACGACATAGGATACCGGCTGAAGTTAGCCCGTAGAGAGATGGAAATGATAGGCCGGTGGATATCCGGCCACATGAGACCTTCGATCTTGACATGCCCGTCGGTTTCTAAGCGAGCCATACATCGTATTCTGAGAGAATTTAGGCTTGACGCAATAGGACTGTTCTTGCTCTTCCTGGCTGACCTCGGTGCATCACTGGGGCCGCATAGAGGGTTCTCTGACGCTGAAGATGCTCTCTCAGGGGTGGGCAGGGCCTTGGATGAATACTTCGGATCAACAAGAATTCGACGGGCTCCACTCTTGAACGGACACGAACTGATGGATCTCTTTGGGATACAGCAAGGCCCAAGCTTAGGGAAAATTATCAGGAGGCTGGGAGAACTCCAGGATGCCGGCGACATCACCAGCCATGACCAGGCGGTGATGGCAGCGAGAAGGATCCTGGCAGGCGACACGGAATCACAGCAGTTCTAAGGCCGGTTATCAAGAACAGGAATTGGACTAGACTATCAAGACTAGTCCTTTCCAAAATTGCTTCCGAGATTTTCCTTTAATAGGTCACCCAGGTTGGATGCTACCACTTCCTGGCTGTGCATGTAGCCTTTAACCTGATCATAATTGGCGGTTCTTTCAAGGCCCTTGACGGACAGGGCGATCTTCTTGTCCTTCTTGTTTACCTTAAGGACCACTGCCGTCAGTTCTTCCCCCTCCCGAGTGAACTCTGAAGGAGAGTTGACCCTGTCCTTCGACAATTCTGACACGTGGATCATTCCCTCTATGCCGTCCTCAATCTCCAGGAAGACGCCAAAGTCAGTAACTGAAGTCACTTTTCCTTTCACTTTTGTTCCAGGAGGGTAACGATCTAGAATAGTTTCCCAGGGATCCTCATGAATTTGTTTTATTCCCAATGAAAACCGTTCATTTTCTTTGTCAATGTTTAGTACTACCGCCTGAACAGTTTGGCCTTTCTTATAGAGTTCGCCAGGATGTTTAATACGCTGAGTCCAAGATATGTCGGAAATGTGAACCAATCCGTCTATGCCTTCGTCTATGCCGACAAATATACCAAAATCGGTCACGTTTCTTATCTTGCCTTCGATTTTTGTTCCTTCCGGGTACCTTTCCGCAATGACGTCCCACGGGTTTGGCTTGAGTTGCTTCATGCCCAAAGAAATTCGTTTTTGGACCTTGTCAACGTTGAGGACAATTACGTCTACCTCTTCGCCGACTTGAACGACCTTGGAAGGGTGGCGTGACTTTTTGGTCCACGACATTTCGGAAACGTGTACGAGACCTTCTAACCCTTTTTCTAGTTCTACGAAGACACCGTAGTCAGTTATGCTCACAACGCTTCCCGTCCACTTGGTTCCGACAGGATATCTTTCATCGACATTTTCCCACGGGTCCGGTTGAGTTTGTTTGAGTCCTAGTGAAACCCTATCCTTTTCCGGGTCAAATTTGAGAATCTTGACTTGAATCTGGTCGCCGACTTTCAGGATATCAGCCGGATGGTTAATTCGGCCCCAAGACATGTCGGTTATGTGAAGGAGCCCGTCGATTCCCTCCAGGTCGATGAACGCCCCGTAATCAGTGATGTTTTTTACAGTGCCGGTGAGAATTTTTGAATCCGACATGGCCCCCAGAATAACGTTCTTCTTGAGGTCTCTGGCTTTTTCGAGGATAGGCCTTCTGGAAAGGACTATGTTTCCTCGCTTCCGATTGTATTTCAGAACGTTGAATTCTAAAGTTTCTCCGATATATTTCTCAAAATTCCGTACTGGCCTCAAGTCCACTTGGGAACCCGGCAAAAAAGCAGGAACCCCTATGTCGACCTGTAAGCCCCCCTTAACGCGAGAAACAACTTTACCGGCGATAGTCTTATCAGTCTCACATATGGCTGCAATCTCTTCCCAAATCCTTATCTTGTCCGCCTTGGATTTGGAAATCCTGACTTGGCCGGAGGATTCTTCAGTATCTTCTAAAAAAACGTCTACCGGGTCTCCCACTCCGACAATGAGCGTACCTTGCTCATCAAGAAATTGCTCAAGAGGGATCTGGCCTTCTGATTTCGACCCCACGTCGATCATTACGAACTCAGGAGTCACTTGCACCACAGTGCCTCTTACAACTTCGCCCTCCTGAACCTTATGGAAGCTGCTTTCAACTAGTTCGGCAAAATCTTCTTCCTTTGAGATGTCCTGCGCTCTATCCTCCATAGGATAATTGGTGTCGGTTTGGGTTTCCAACTTTTCCATCCGGTAGCCACCCCCAGACTCTTTTATAGACCGTTCGATCGTGACAGAATCAGTTTAATCTGTTATCTATATCTATTATCAGTCTGCAAGACAAGAAAAACTTTGGGGTGGTCAAGAATTTTGTGTACGATTCGAACAAAGGTGAGGATTCACAGCCCGCTAACCTAGAATCGATTTTTTATGGCAACGTGGCTCATCATGCACTCCAAGACCTCTTCGGGATCCATGAGGGTGGTATCTATGGGAATGGCATCATCAGGCCTGACAAGAGGAGATTCTTGCCTGGATTCGTCTCTCTGATCACGAGAGTGTATCTCCCGCTTGACCAGTGATAACTGAGTTTGTTCACCTTTATTTACAAGTTCTAGATATCGCCTTCTGGAACGCTCCTCAAGGTCCGCGGTCAGAAAAAATTTTACTTTCGCATCGGGAAACACGACAGTCCCCATATCGCGACCCTCCGCCACCAGATTCCATTTCGAAGACGCAGACCGCTGAAGATCAAGGAGTGCCCGTCGAACTTCGATCTGGGCTGAGAATTGCGACGCTACAGTACCTATTCTCTGTTCTCTAATAATATCTGTCACATCTTCACCACCTAGATGGACCTTCATGGAACCTACAAGGAATTCGATTCTTAAATCCAAAGACTTCAAGATAGGCTCCGGAACAGGCTCGGAATTCGGCAGCAGGCCGTTGCGCATAAGATGAAGGGCCATGACACGGTAAATGGCGCCACTGTCCAGCAGACAAAAGCCCAGGCCTTCTGAGAGCAACCTGGCACTTGTAGTTTTGCCGACCCCCGCCGGACCGTCTATGGTGATCACCAGGAAACGGGAATTTCTTATTGGAAACTCTAAAGGGTCAGACACAGGCATCTCTGTGTGGTAGATCACTGCGATTGTCTCCAAATGGAATTTCAGGATCTGAGTCTTTCAGACAAACCCCAAGTTTGTTTCGACGGCACGGAAGGATATTCTTAACTACTAACTCGGCAAAACTTGTTTGAGAGTGGCTATGAATTTCTGATTGTCAATTTCCTTGCCTACCGTTACCCTTATACAATTATTCATTCCGAATGATGCCAGATGTCTCACTATAATCCCATTCTTCAAGAGGGCTTCGTAAACTTCTCTCGCATCACATTCCACGTGGAAACAAACAAAATTAGCCTGGGAAGGAATGACCTTCAACCCGAGCCTTGTCAACTCTTCTTCCAAGTAAAGAATACCCCGAATTGTCAAGCTCAGCGATCGTTCAAGATGCTCCGTGTCTTCCAGTGCTGCTCTGGCAGCGACTTGGGCGAGTGAGTTGACGTTGAACGGAGGCCTGACTCGATTCAAAAGTTCTATCAACCAAGGTTCACCTAATCCATAGCCCACCCTCAGGCCCGCCAACCCGTATATTTTGGAAAACGTCCTTAGCACCAGCACTGGCAGCTTTCCGTCCAAGTAGTTCACGCCGCTAGGGCAGTCCAAATCCCGAACAAATTCCCGATAGGCTTCGTCAATCACCACAAGAAAACGACCATCGGGTAGGGCGCGGAGGAAATTCTCAAACTCCAACTTCGAGACAATTGTTCCCGTAGGACTGTTAGGCACGGCCAGGAAGATCAGGCGGGTACGGTCCGTAACCGCAGATGCCATGGCTTTAAGATCGAACCTATAATTCTTTAAAGGAACACAGACGGCTTTGCCTCCAAATGCCTGAACCACTATCCGATACATTGAGAAGGTGTTGCTCCCCATAACCGCTTCGTCGCCAGGTTGAATGAACAGATGTGAACACATCTGCATGATCTCATCCGATCCATTGCCCAGTATCACATTTTCCGAGTTAAGCCCGAATCGTGAGGCTATGGCATCTCTTAGTTCTGGCCCCGAAGATTCCGGATAGACATGCGATTCGCCAAGACACTGCTCCAAAGACCTTAATGCAGCATGAGCGGGACCAAGAGGGTTCTCGTTGGAAGCCATCTTTACGGCCCCACGGATCCCCATCTGGCGTTCAAGCTCTGCAATTGGTTTTCCAGGCACGTAAGGAGGAATCGAAAGTATATGCTTCGGAATTACACTCTCAATTGCGGCAGGTATTGTCAGATTCAATTGTAAGCCTCACGCAAGTTTTCCCGGTGATGCGGCATGCCCAACACTGGGTCCCGCAAGCCTTGTCACGCTGCTTAGTTTATACTCTCCGTCGGCACTGAGGTCAACGTCGTCATATCCGTCAATAGGTTGCTGACGAGCATTCAATTTACTTGACAGTAAAAATAAAAGATTATACTGTAAATAAAGCTATGAAATTAAGAATATTATCATGAAAACATCAACTAATTTATTAAGTATTTCTCACCTCGCCATCCTTGGGATCTTCCCAGTAATCCTTTGCATAGCTGTCACAATGACACATGCTTCTTCTTACAAAGCCCCGGATTTCCGAGCTGAAAACATTGCCCCACCCACTTATCTTTCCACAGGAATGGGCGACGCTTCAAAAAAACAACAAATTCAGTGGCCGGAATATTACATTGATCCAACCCTCAATCACGGGCTCAATCTGGTGCTTCCTCAAGCCGTGCGGAAAGGACTGGAATTCAACGGGGGTTACGACCGTCGGGAAGGGTTGCCGACTCTAAATGTAGACTATTTTCTTCCCATCAAAGGCTGGAGTGATAAGAGTCTTTTTCTTTCACCCAGGTTGTCGCTGACAGCGGGCAAAGAGAGTTTCTCCCTGGGTGCAGGATTTCGGCACTTGATAACTTCTGATGTGCTTGTTGGTTTTCACGCTTTTCACGATTGGGTAAGGCCTCGTCGTCATAAGGGAGAGTTTCTCAAAGAGGCCGGGGTAGGGCTGGAACTATCTGCATTGCCGGGATACTACTCGGATATCAGTGTGCGCCTGAACGCGTATTTCCCCGTAAACCAGCGTCGTACCATTGACCGGGATTTTACTTTTGTGCTGGAAGAAGAACTACCTAGGGGTGGAGACGCCACTTTAGGAATTCTTCTCCCTCCGATTTTCGGGTTACTCGATTTTCGTATAGACGCTCGCGCTCACTCCTATAGAGCTGAAAACACCGATGTCACAGGGTATAGTGTCGGATTGTCCATGAATTCCAGGGATGGGATGTTCAGTGCTAACGTTAGGCAAGCGAGAGACAGATGTGGTGGGGACGACTTCAGGGCAGACGGGAGCGTCACCCTTGCCTTCGATTGGACCGAACTGTTCAAGGGGGCCAACCCTTTTTCAGCCCCATATACAGCATCCGAAACGCGTTATAATCGAAAGATTCACGACAGCCTTTACCAACGAGTGGTCAGGAAACACGACCTTCCAGCAGACCGCATTGAGCGCCCAATTGCGTTGGCCGCTATTGTGTCCGGGGACACGGTGTCTTTCAAAGGAAGTTTCCCGGACCTGCCCAATTCAAGGGTAACAGTTCAGATTTCTCGCAGTCCATGGCAGGATTGTTCGGAGATGATAACCGACGCGAAGGGATCGTATTCCGGAAGACTTTCGCTCCCTCCCGGTAAGTGTCGAATAAGACTTTTACACAAACCGACAGGCCAAGTTTCCGAAGTCAGGACAATTGTAGTAACAGGCTCAGATCCTGCTCAATGATTGTCAGCTATTCACGTTTACATGTTTCGTCTGTACTGTCCTCCAGCTCGGAACAAAGTGTCGGATATCTGGCCCAGGGAGCAGTGCTTGACCGTCTCCATCAATTCTTGAAAGATGTTTGCTCCTGCAAGCACGGCATCATGCAGGCGCTCCATAGCAACCGGCCCCGTGTTCTTGTTGCTTTCATGGAACGCTTTCAATCTCATTAGCTGGGATTGCTTTTCTTCTTCGGTGCCTCGAGCAAGCTCCACAGCGCATTGCTCCAGGTAATCCTTTTCCTGCCTCAGAAAAGTGTTCACACCTATAATAGGATACTCACCAGTGCTCTTGAGCATCTCGTAGTGAAGCGATTCATCCTGTATCTTGGTACGCTGATAACCGGTCTCCATGGCACCGAGGACCCCGCCTCTCTGGGAGATACGGTCGAATTCCATGAGGACGGCCTCGTCAACAAGATCCGTCAGCTCTTCAATTATGAAGCTTCCTTGATTGCAGTTGTCAATTCTAGACATGCCCCACTCTTTATTGATGATCATTTGTATGGCCAGGGCTCGCCTTACGGATTCTTCGCTGGGAGTGGTTATCGCCTCGTCGTAAGAATTAGTGTGCAATGAGTTGCAGTTGTCGTATATGGCTATAAGCGCCTGTAGAGTGGTCCTTATGTCGTTGAACTGGATTTCCTGGGCGTGAAGGGAACGACCGCTGGTCTGAATGTGGTACTTAAGCTTTTGAGAGCGTTCGTCAGCCCCGTACTTGTCCCGCATGGAGATGGCCCAGATTCGTCTGGCCACGCGTCCAATGACGCTGTATTCAGGTTCCAGTCCGTTAGAAAAGAAAAAGGAGAGGTTTTGGGCGAAATCGTCAATGTGCATCCCTCGCGACAGGTAGTACTCGACGTACGTGAATCCGTTGGCGAGAGTAAAGGCCAACTGTGTTATGGGATTGGCCCCTGCTTCTGCAATATGGTAACCGGAGATGGATACTGAGTAGAAGTTCTTCACATTGTTTTGAATAAAGTATTCCTGCATGTCACCCATCATCTTGAGAGAAAAATCAGTTGAAAAGAGGCAGGTGTTTTGTCCTTGATCCTCCTTGAGAATGTCGGCTTGGATGGTGCCGCGAACGTTGCTCAAGACTTGGGCCTTGATTTGCCCGACTTGTTCTGGTGACGGCTTGCTACCATTTTCTAAACTATACTCGTCGATCTTTTGTCCGATAGCGGTGTTGAAGAACATGGCAAGCATCATGGGGGCAGGTCCGTTAATCGTCATTGATACCGAAGTACTGGGTGCAGACAGATCGAAACCGGAATACAGTTCTTTCACATCGTCTACCGAGCATATCGACACCCCGGATGTACCGATCTTTCCGTATATGTCCGGGCGTTCGCCTGGATCTTGGCCATATAGCGTAACAGAGTCAAATGCTGTAGAAAGCCGCTTTGCAACACTGTTTACAGAAAGGTATTTGAAGCGGCGGTTGGTTCTGAAGGGATCTCCTTCTCCTGCGAACATACGTGTCGGATCTTCATCCTTCCTCTTGAATGGGAAAACGCCGGCAGTGTAAGGAAACATTCCAGGAAGATTTTCTTTCAATCTCCATCTCAAGACTTCCCCTGGGTCTTTGTATTTTGGGAGCGCCACCCTCGGAACCATCGTACCGCTGAGAGTCCTTGTTTTCAATATTGTAGGTATCTGACGTCCTCGAACGCTGAACACATAATCTTTTCCGGAGTAGGCTTTTTTCAGCTCTTCCCACTCTCCGACCAGCCTTAAAGCTCTGGGGTCCAAATCCCTTTCTGCTTCTTCCTGAAGCTGTTTAATCTGTCGCACCGCTTCGGAGTCCTCCGGCAGAGCTTTATCTCGCAAAGCCATACTGGCCGCGTCAAGTTGCCACAATCGACGTACAAGCGCCGCCTGTTCCTCTCCCCACACGTGATATTTCCTGACCACCTCTGCAACGTCCGACAGATACCCGGTTCTCTCAGGCGGGATGATTATGGTTCTGGAGGATGGAATCTTGTTTTCACAAGCCTGGAGAGATGTGGACCAGTTAACCCCAGTTTTGGCGTTCACTGAGTCAATCAGTCCCACGTACAAGCTGGTTACTCCGTCGTCATTGAATCGTGAGGCTATTGTACCGTAAACGGGGAAATTCTCGAGTGCGCGACCGAAGTCAGCCCGGTTGCGCTGAATCTGTTTTCGCACATCGTGGATAGCATCCTCGGACCCCTGACGATCAAATTTGTTGACGGCAACCAAGTCGGCGAAATCCAGCATATCTATTTTTTCGAGCTGGCTTTGTGCTCCAAACTCGGATGTCATGACATACAGTGCGACATCAGCCAGCGGGACGATCGCGGCATCTCCTTGGCCTATGCCTGCTGTTTCCACTATTATCAAGTCCATCCCAGCAGCCTTAAGAACTTCTATGGATTCTTCCATATGCGCCGGAATTTCCGTCCCCTGGCTCCTTGTGGCCATTGAACGGTAATAGACGCGGTCGTTGTTGATGGAATTCATTCTTATTCTGTCGCCGAGAAGAGCGCCGCCGGTCTTTCGTCTTGTGGGATCCACGGAGATTATGCCCACCGCTTTATCCGTTTGATCATTCAAGAACCTGAGGACTAGTTCATCGGTGAGGGAGGACTTGCCGGCCCCGCCGGTACCCGTCATACCAATAACCGGGACTACACGTCCGTTAATCCGTTGCTGCAATAAAGATCGGATTATCGGCAAGTCTCCATTTCCCGTATATTTGGCCATTTCAACTGTAGTGATAGTTCGAGCTATTGCCGGCCAGTTGGCAGGTCGCAGGTCAGAAAGATCCCCATCAAGACGTCCATCGCTCAAAGAGAAATCAGAATTCTTCAGAAAATCATTGATCATTCCCTGTAAACCCATGTCTCGGCCATCTTCCGGGCCGTAGATCCTGGTTATCCCGTAACTCTCGAGTTCCCTGATCTCCTCAGGAACAATAACCCCTCCTCCTCCTCCAAAAACTCTAATGTGACTGCAGTCATATTCTTTGAGCAGATCCACTATGTACTTGAAGAATTCCATGTGGCCGCCCTGATACGAGCTTACTCCAATTGCTTGGACGTCTTCCTGAACAGCAGCGGAAACGATTTCCCACACCGAACGGTTGTGGCCGAGGTGAATAACTTCCGCGCCCGACGCCTGGAGAATACGCCTCATTATGTTGATGGCGGCATCGTGACCGTCAAACAGCGCGGCAGCAGTGACTATTCGTACATGGTTGCGCGGTTGGTATGGTGCAGTGGGTGACTGCATGCTCAAATCTCCAGGTTGAGTCGCTGTCGGATGAAGGTTGCTGGTGCATCTATGTCGGAGCCGCCTGGAAATACTTCGGCTACTCCCATTTCTTTCAACCGAGAAATATCGCGGCTTGGAATTACTCCTCCGACTACGACGATGATCTCATCAGCCTCTTTTTCCTTGAGAAGTTTAAACAACTTGGCGCAAATGGGGATATGAGCACCGGACATGATGGAAAGGCCTATAACGTCAACGTCTTCCTGAATTGCTGCGCGGACAATCATTTCTACGGTCTGATGGAGCCCCGTGTAAATGACCTCACACCCGCCATCTTTCAGTGCATGGGCAATGACCTTGGCTCCCCTGTCGTGGCCATCCAACCCCGGTTTAGCGACTAGAATCCGCGGTGTCTTCTTGAAGGCCAACTTCACCTCCGTAATGCTGTAACGAATGATTCCAGGATGTCTTGCTAGCTACATCATAGTATATGGTGACTTGGGATTCAACCATAATGACCTGTCAAGGATTCCAAGCTGGGTGGTCGGGAATTTTCAAACAAACTGAAGCCTTGGAATAGGATCATCACGACACCGCCGTTCGTAATAAGAAAGTGTGTCTTCCCTACTCCTCCACCTCAACCCCCATCCTGTCGGAATGCCGCCGGTATCTTGTCACAGATCGTCAGGAATTCCTCCGAGAGGTTTTGTTTCCCTAGATGAGGCCCCTTATCGTCAACTCCTCTTTCCCGTCATGCGTCATTCGAAGCAAATCCTCATCCAGCTTTTCAACGAGACCTTTTCGAATAAGCCGATTTACTGTCCATTCGACTTGCTGCGTGAATTCCGAAGGGAAATGAATGGACTCTGCCTGCGGTAATTCCGAATAGGACTAGGATGGGATCTGTCCAATCATTTTTTTCTGGATCCGACAGCACTGGGCTACCAGGGCCTGCCACCGCTCTAAGGCCAGCTTCAGTAATTTTCCAGTAACTGGGTCGAGATCTGGCCAGTAGTCCACGGTGAAATAAAAAAAGTGCAGTTGATTGAATACTGTTCGCAATGGTTTTGGATTCATGGGTAGGCTTGGCCCCGGCTGGAATCAACCCGAGCAGGTCATGAATTCTTGGATACAAGTCGTATAATTGTGCTTCACCCCCGGACTCCTTGATGCATTTCAGGAGCAACTCAGACATTTTTTCCACATCGTTGATATTCTGCTTAGCACTCTTCCCAGCCTTATTGGAAGCTTCCGACACAGAATTATCGACTTCGACACTATGTCGGGCATCGTTCAAGGCCTTCGTGCCGGCTGCCGTGATTTGCCAACATCCGAAACGGGGTCTTGTAAGCCATCCTCTATGAAAGAGAGATAATGCAACCTGTGGAATACTATTAGGTAGGCTGTCGGACCTATACGGAGGCTTGTAAGCCCGCTCACTAAGGCCCAACAAAGAAGCGAGTTTTGGGTACAGTTCGTTCAGTTCAACCTCTGCACCAGCTTCGCTGATCACTTTGAGCACCAACCGGGAAAGCTTTTCGAGGTCCAGTGCATCCTTTGTGGTCCTGGTACCCTTCCTCTCCGTGGACGTTGGGGCAGTTGTCTCTTCCTTGTCAAGATCTTTGGATCCGTTTCGTGGAGACTTCTCCGACTGTTCAACATGAATTCGTTTCTTGATAATGGCAATCTGCGGGTAAGAAAGATAGTGGCTGGAGCCGAATTTCTCATTCAGGAGCCTTTTTGCCTCGACCAGCGGAACATCCGCTTCTCTTAAAAGGTTCTCTACGAAGTTTAGGACCTCTTTCTTGTGATGGTGGTCTGGCACAAGTCTTGGTTCGTCAACAGGAGAGGCATGGCTGGTGGAAGATGTCTTGGGCTTCACTGGCCCTTTGTTCGCTGCATTGCCCGCTTCCACTTGCTTTCGTATTGCGTCTATCAAAGAGTCTAATTGATCGACATATCCGAATTTTTCATGAATCAACCCTTGCAATTCGAAGTTGGTGAATTTTGATTTTCCAAGGAGTTCCTCGACGTATGTTTCGATGCCTGACAGGGAAACAGACGAGTACTGGCGTTTTTCAGGCTTGAATTCCTGGGTTGACACGGTAGTGGGTACAGCGGCATCTGTTTCCGTCTCTGTTTTTGTCCCCGCCTCTATCTCGACCAATGGGGCGATGAACGGCCGATTTTCACGGAGCTTCTTGCTGGCTTCCCATTTGTTGTTGGAGGGGGCCTCTGGTTCTATGCTTAGGGGCTCATCCTCTGCAGACTCCAGGTTGAGTGGTCTTGACAAAGACTTCTGTTCCGCCTTGCTCGTCCACTGCGGAGTTGCTGCACCTTCAGGCCCAACGGGGTCATCTTTGCCAGAGTCTGTTGAACTTTCACCCTCTGCCAATTCCGAGACCACGTCTCCGGCAACGAGTTGGTTGGTGCCTTTGTAATCAAGCATCTGGAGTGTTTCTCTTATAAAACGAGATGTTTTCCGATGATGTTTCGATGCTTCAAGGGCTTCTGACAGAACATGCTTCACAAGGCCATGGAGTTGGCTGTAATATTGGTTATCGGATTTCAGAAAATCCCTTCGCTTGAGCCGATATCTGAAAAGCAGCATTAATAGTAAGATT
>JAPLJK010000078.1:0-49324 GCA_026388625.1 Deltaproteobacteria bacterium
CGTCCAGTTCCAATCAGCTTCGGTCAGATTTTGGGCATCCAAATCAACCAACCGCAAATCCCAATCAGTGGGTAACATTGCGGCAACGGTAAGAAGGCCCAAAGGAGGGCAAAGAGCCTTTCTACCAGTGAAAATGGCTTGTTCGGGAAAACTCCAAAACGATAGAGGCGTCTTGGGATTTATAAGTAATGCTCTCATGTTCTATCAATTAACCTCGAAATCAGCATTTCTTGAGCCCGACAATCCTCGAGAAGGCCTATGTGGGGCTGGAGAATAGTTCATACGAATTGGTAACAGTAATCCAAAACGCTGTCAAACAATCCCTCAACAACCCCAGACGTTTGTTGGGTATTTTCATGTTGTTTATTCACAATCCCCCCACATGTGTGGGGACGCTCAAGAATTAAGGCATTATAGCCGATTATTAGTACAGCAGGATTAAAACTCCCCTGACTAATATCAAACAAGAATTTCTTGGTTCCGCCTACAGACGAGTACGGAATGTTTGAGATACCGGGCTGGACGGTTGTTCCAACCCTTACCCTTCCGTCACGTTCAATCCATACTGAATCCTTTTATGATAGCGCCGGATATGCTCCCATTTGTCGTTTCTCCGCTGGACTACAGGCATATTGCACAGCCTCTTCACAATCTTTAATTTCATCAGGAATCTTAACTCGAAAAAATAGGCTCGCGAATGGGCGTCTACTGTGCTATCACAGTATTGGAAACAACAGATCGTACAGGAGGGCACCCCCATAATGAGAAATAATCCCTTTGAGGTTATGGAGTGACAATCGTGAGTGTCGGAAAGTCCACCATCTTGGATCTGAAAGATTTTATTTGCGGAAACAGCTTCTATTTCCTGATGCTGATAGCAGTGTTAACCTGGTCAACGTTCTCGCCTTTGGCCACTAATGTGGTCGAAGCCGCCAAGGGAGATACAAGATTAGGCACTCAAAGCAGCGTAGGGGACATTACGTCAGATGCACTCCCTAGTAGAGAACTTTCACCGGAGGAACGTATAGAAAAAATTGAAGAGGCCCTTAATTCAATTAAACAAACCGGTGAAAAATCAGAAGAAAGATCGTACTTCAACAAGATGATTGGCCTGGAACTGATTGGTTACGTAAAACTTATGGTCATAGTCCTCATAATAATAGCAGTAGTATTTCCACTCACGATCTGGTTGATGAGCCGTAGAAGGCTACTGGGGCTGTCCGGTCTGGCTACGGAAGTTACCGCAGCGCTCCTGCTCATTGGGGAGCGCCAGGCAAAGCTTGCCAACATACTAAAAGAAATTCAGGGGGAAATCGACTACATGGAGACCCTGCACGCCCCTGACCTCAGAAAACTTATCGATCAGGCTGAGAAATACCTCAAACAGAATGAACGGGATCTGGAGAGGGCCGGTTCCAAATCGAACATGAGAGATCTGGATTAAGAATTATATTTTTTATTGGAAGAAAGCTCAGTGGACCGATCTTTTTTCGTGAAACCAAAACGGCAAAATTTTCTCGCTGCTTTGCGTCGCGCGGGTCTCAAGGCGTACGCTAATGCAGCAATAAATTATTGTGAAGCGCTTCTCCGGATCCCCAAACCACGTACCTTACCTGTAAGTATAGACATAGTTCTGACCAAGGCATGTAATCTACGGTGCATTTTTTGTATTTCCTACGGATCATTAAAGAATGACCGTTGGATGAGCTTCGATTTGTACGAACGAATCGCGCGGAAATTATTTCCTTCCGCACTCGGATTGTTTATATGTTCCGGCGGAGAACCATTCTTATACCCGAGGCTTAGGGATGCCCTCAAGTTGGCCAGACAATACCGCACCATGACGACCATTACGAGCAACGGCATGCTGTTGAACCGGAAAAATGCTCAATGGCTCGTGGAGGATCAGAGCCTTCATGAGCTTTGTATTTCCTTTGACGGCGCTAGTAAGGATACTCTTGAGCGAATACGGCGGGGCGCCAACTTTGACACAATTCTCGAAAATATCTCATATCTTACGAATCTCAAAACAAAGGCTGGGGTGATCTATCCTCGCCTGTGGCTCCGGTACGTTGTGATGAAGTCCAATGCCACGGAACTTCCGGACGTGTTCCAACTCTGTGCAACGCACGGTCTTTACAAGGTTGATGTCAAATACCTCACTGTTTCAAATGACCTAGATTTTGACGAATCGTTGCACAGCCATCCGGAACTTGCTCGCGAAGTTTTCTCTGAGGCCAGACGTCAAGCGAGAGACCACCGGGTTGGGGTGCAACTGCCTGCGTTGCCCGGCAGTTCCGATCGTGGGAGAAAATGTCTTGATCCCTGGCAGTTCTTGCAAATCGATACCGATGGTTCCCTCAGGTTCTGTTATCAGGGGTGGAGACAGCGACTTGGTTTTTTTGATGAGGACTTTGAATCGATTTGGCGCGGCGAACATTACCAGAGAATCCGTAGGACTATTGATTCCGACAAACCCTATTTTCCGCATTGCTCGGACTGCTCAGTCAGACTGGGTGTCAATTCCGAGAGTTCGCACAATCAAAAAATCGACCCTGGAACCTTCTTGATTCCCGGACTCGAACAGTGGCAAATAGCGTTCAACAAGAGAGAAGAAGAAAATGCCTTGTCCTTCCGGGAACTCAAATCCGGTGTTTGGCGAGAGGATAATTCTCAATAAGTCCCGGTAGGTTGAAAAAAGGTCGCATGGAGAGGTAATATCGGTATGTTCGAGCCAGAAACCGAGATGTTTGATAAAGATAATCCCAGGTCTGAACACATTCCTGAAGAGGGATGAACACTTGAAAACCGATCCGGCCGATCACACAACGAAGCTTATGGACTTGACTGCGTCTGATTCCCATATTCAAGGCGGCACGGTTCTGGCTGTTGATGACGACAGAGTCTCACTCGGCCTAATCACAGACTTACTGTCCATGAATGGTTTTCGCGTATTGACTGCTACAAACGGAAACGAAGCAATTGATGTCTTTACGCAAGAGCGGCCGGATGTAGTTATTACCGACATAAGAATGCCGAATGCAGATGGACTGGAAGTGCTCTCCAGGGCTAGAAAAATTGATGAAACAGTGCCTATAATCCTTGTGACCGGCTACGGAGATCTCGACAACGCAGTTGCAGCCCTTCGGCGGGGCGCCCAAGATTTTCTTCTTAAGCCCATAAACGTTGAAATACTGTTGAACGCGGTGTTCAAGGGAATTGAACTCGGCAGGCTGAAAAGGCTGGAAAGAGATTACAGGCGTATTCTGGAGGAGCAGGTCGAAGAAAGAACCAGAGAACTGGCGAAAACGAATGACTTTCTGACAGGCATTTTACAAAGCTCAAGGGGAGTTTCCATAGTTCTCTCTGATCTTGACGGAAAGATCATATTCTGGAATTCCGGAGCCGAAAACATATATGGCTACAAGGCCGAGGAAATGGTAGGGAATGACATCCTGAGCCTATACCCGGAAAGCGGCTATGCTCAAGAAATGCTCAATATTGCAGACCGTATGATAAAGACCGGTATGACGGCAGTCCAGCAGAACACCAGACAGGTCTCAAAAGATGGCCGCGAACTCACTGTTTTTCTGACCATGTCCCACATGCTTGACGGCGCCGATCACGTGCGCGGAATACTCAGCCTCGGTAAGGATGTGACTGAGGAGTTTACCTTAAACGAGGAGTTACGGAAATCTTATCAAAGTATCCAGAGGCTACAGGGTGCATTCATTTTCGCGTTGGCCGAGTTGGCCGAGTCCAGAGATGAAGAGACGGCGTTTCATCTCAAGAGGATTCAGGCTTATTGCCGGGTCCTTTGCGAGAAACTCATACTGAGGGAAGGCTATCGGGAGTTAATGACCGAGAGATTCATCGAAAATCTCTTGCAAGCGGCAATACTTCACGACATAGGCAAAGTAGGGTTGCCTGACGCCATCCTTTTTACAACCGACAAGTTCACACCAGAAGAATTCGAAATTATGAAGATGCATACTATCAAGGGTGGTCAAGCCCTTTGCAACGCTGCAGAGCAGGCTGGGGAAAAGGAGGGGTATCTTACGCTGGGACAGGAGGTGGCCTATTACCATCACGAGCACTGGAGCGGTTCCGGTTATCCCTTCGGACTCAAAGGGCATGCAATTCCTTTGACAGCAAGAATAGTTGCGATTTCAGACGTATATGACGCTTTAACCACGGCGAGACGCTACAAGAGAGCCTTTACCCATCACGAGGCCTGTGACGAGATCGTTAAGGAACGAGGCAAACAATTCGACCCAGAACTGGTAGACGTGTTTCTGGAAGTAAAGGACGAATTTCAAAAAATTAGAGACAGTTTCGATCGAGAAGACTCCACTTAATGCAATTAAGTCAATGAACAGGAAACACTGTTGACGGTCCATATATTATTGTGTTCAAGAGCCGGTTTCCATTTATTTGGGGGTCGTAGTCATTGAGAATATTGGTAGCCGATGATGATCCGGTGACCCGGTTGCTTGTGAAGTCTCACCTGATCCAATGGGGACATGAGGTGATCCTTTGTTCAGACGGTGCTATGGCGTGGGAACATTTGCAGCAGGAGGATTCTCCTAAACTTGCCATTCTCGACTGGATGATGCCTCAAAAGGACGGCCTTCAAATTTGCACCGACCTGAGGAATTGTCGAAAAGAACCTTACGTGTACATAATACTCTTGACCTCCAAGAGCGGCAAAGACGATGTGGTGAAAGGTCTCGAGGCCGGAGCCGACGATTACATCATTAAGCCTTTTGACTACAATGAATTCCGAACCAGGGTGCGCGCTGGGGCTCGGATAGTTCAACTGCAAGATGATCTCATGGCTGCCCTAAAGGTTTCCGAATTTCAGGCGGCCCACGATGCACTCACTCGGCTACTGAACCGTTCGGCAGTCCTAAATATTCTGGAAAAGGAGTTGATGAGATCAAAGAGAGAAGGGGCGGCCGTGAGTGTGGTAATGGTTGACATAGATAACTTTAAGCGAATCAACGATCAACATGGTCACACAACTGGAGATGCTGTGCTCCGCGAGGTAGCCAAGAGGTTGACGGCCTCAATGAGACCCTATGACTCTTGCGGTCGTTACGGCGGAGAAGAGTTTCTCATTGTAATTCCAGGGTGTAAGCAGGACGTAGCGAGAAACGTGGCGGAACGACTCAGAGATACCTTTGCGAAAAAACCGATCGACACTTCTGAGGGTTTATTCGGCGTTACTATCAGTCTTGGTGTTTCTACTGCCACCGAGGACGAGGTTGTGAACATGGATTCTCTGATCCGAAGCGCTGATGAAGCCCTTTATCTGGCGAAAAAACTCGGCCGTAACCGAGTAGAATCTTCCAGTTAGAAGAATTCAGTCATGTTTTAGGTCCATTGAGACCATAATTCAGGACCGGTCAACAGTGGAGGACAGCTTACAATGTCACCCAAACGTACTATTAAGGCCCGACAGATCCTCGCAGACATTAAATCAGGGCTAAGTAATGAGCTGTTGATGGATAAGTACAATGTATCACTCAATGCTTTGCAGAATATTTTCAGAAAACTGTTGGACGCCAACGCCCTGCAAGAAGGTGAAGTAGAACAGCGCCTTTCATCCACACCAGAGAAATTGCCCGTAGGAAAGCAACGAACATTGCAGAGGAACTATGTTTTTGTTCGGCTTCCGATATATGATCTGGAGAATCTGTTAAGCGAAGGTCTAGTCTTAGACATATCGGAGGAAGGTCTTCAGGTAAACGGCATAGCAACGAAAGTCGGCGAAAAAAAAGGATTCCTTGTGCAAGCGGATTATTTTGTTGATGTATTTCCTTTCAGCTTTGAGGCCGAGTGCAAGTGGGCTTCTATGACCGAAGAAGGGGAATGGGCCGCTGGTTTTAAGATTAAGAGTATTTCGGAAGGGGGGTTGGAGGAACTCAGAAAGTTGATCCGCATGCTGTCTCTCAGTGATTAGACGGTTTATCAACCACCATAGGGGCCAAGAGACTGGAGATGCTTCCAGTGCACCGCGTATGCTTCTTGACGGTGAGACAAGCGCCTATTATCAAGCCTTTCTCAAAAAGTCTTTCAGCTTTAGCTATGCCTTGACTCAAAGCCAGTTCTATCTCCCCTTCGGATAGTTCTCCAACCGCGCTGGTGACTTCCACTCCGTTTAGATCCGTATCAGGATCCACGGCGTCAGCCATCACCCGCTTCACAGCGGGGGCGTCTATAAATGTAGCATTGGCTATGGCAGTAGCAGCCGCATCAGCAACAGCAGCGCTTTGCCCCAAGACGGTGGCTGCTGACGCTATACCGCGTGTGAAGCTTCTGCCCCCAAGCCCGCTGGTGCATATCCCGTTCACGTTCATTTCCGGAGTCAAGACAATGCGGTGCGTTACGTCCGGCCGAGCCACGTCCGGACGTATACCTACCGCCAACGAGTCGCCTGGGCCAAGGCGAATTGCCAAATCCCCACCGTTATTGACTACAACACGGGTTATCCCCGACTTCGAAAGCAAATCGGCTGTTGCTTCTGCAATCGCGCCGGCAACCGCTGCCATTGGAGTCAGATCCGGGTCACCTACCAGGCGGGCAGCCTCCCACATACTGTGCAGAAGCGGGTTGCCGGGAGATTCATCTATTTGCCGGGCCGGAGATTTGAAATATTGCCATCGGGAGGCTATCTGTTCCAAGAATTCAATAGCTTTTTGCGCCGCGCCTACACAGGAATCAGGCTGCGGGACACCAAATGCAAAACCTTCAATGAACATTCTCATGGGCCCGCATTCAACCATGACGGTTGCATCGCCCAGAATCAGGATAGCTTTTTCCCACCCGGACAGAATATCTAACCTTTTGATCGAAATGGCTTGATGGCTTCCTCGTGGCCGCCGATTTCCCTGAAATCGTCCACAGTCATAGTGTATTCAATAGGACAGACAGTAGCAGGCGTAGGCACCCAAGTGAATGCACCCGGAAACACTTTTTCCACATCCACCATAAAATTAATGCCCCCTCCGGGTAAAACAAAAGTGGGGGCACCGCCTACGGTCAGACGGGCCTTCATGGCATGTACGGCCTTGGTCAACTTAATCGGATAACGCGTTACACCAGCCCTGGCGCTTCCTCCGGATCCTCCACAATAAATTGCCGACACCCTGGATTCCTGACATGAATCGGCCAATTCCCCCACTACCCGATAAACTTCCGGCGTCAGCGGAACTTTATCGAGAGACCCGTCCTCTCTCAATTCGAGCAGTACGGATTGGCGACCGGTCGTTTCAGTAACAAGTATCCGCAGACCGGGCTTTGCCTCGTTCATATCTATCCCTTCGATAGCATCCAAAGGATCAATGATGGACGTGCCCCCCCATCCTTTACCATGGTCTCCGAAGTAGCGACCTGGAGTGCTCCGCTTAAACCGCAGTCTAACTCCGCTCCGCTTACATCCCACATAGACCCCGGCTGGATGTTCACTCATGAGACCAGTGAGATGTGAGTCCAGAACAATGACTTCGTCGGCTGCCTCTCTAAAAAGACCGGCAAACAGCCCCAATGTCGCGCTCCCACAACCGACCCTCATGACATCATCGATCCTTCCGTCAATGATGGGTCGCTGACCGACCTGAAGTTCCAACCTACTCCCACCATCTATCCTGACCTTTATGCGCTGGCGATTTGCAATATCGGAAACGAGTCTGGCAGTGGTCAGGCCATGAGCGCCGGTGAGCAAGTTTACGCCACCGATGGAGAGGATCTTTGACCCATATTCCTCTGTGGTCAAATGTCCTACTTTTCTTTTTCTATGAAAAATTACAGCTCCTTCTTCGCCGATCGTGCCGTCGGTATCTATCTTTATCTTAATTCCGGAGTAGCTTAAAGGAGCTTCTGTTACGACCGTCACAACATCAATTCCATCGACTCTGGCCTGAACGATGTGAGGCGCCGGTTTGCAGTCTGGATACGTGGTGCCTGCTCCTATGCCGGTGATGAGAGGCTGTCGGATTGGAGGGTCCCAATCAGGGCCGGCGAGATGCTTAACCTGTTCATAAGTGAGCAACGGTATAGTACGCTCGAGTTTGCCGTCTCTATTCACAAACCTGTGACAGGCTCCTACAAAGCCTTCCTTGATCCGACAACGAACAGGGCATGCTTCACATGAAACGGATCCGGGCAAAGGCGCATCTTCTGAAAAAAGTGCCTCCTCCGGGCAGATTCTTAGGCAAGCTCCGCATTCGGAACAGGCTTCACCGATAGAGGCCTTTTTCCTTTTCAGGGTTATGGCGTTTTGTGGGCAGTCAACAGCACAAGCTCCACAACCTTTGCATTTCTGAACGTCAACCTTCATTGTTTTTTTATACCTGGAGGGAGTCGCACCCCAGAGTTAAGAAACCATTTGAAATTTCCCTTGAGCGTCATCTTGCTCAAAATAGTATAACTACAGAAACTCGGCTTTCCTCACCGGCGGTGGAGTATTCCGACTTAGTTTTACGTGGACTTTACCATCTATCATCACCATGGATATTCCAGGGACATCTCCGACTTCAATTGCTGCCAGGGCGTTCTTTCCCACAGACCCCATGGGAGCATCCATAGCCGTCAAATCTGCGGCATATCCCACTCGGATAAGGCCGGTGTCCAGACCGAAAACTCGCGAGGTATTGCCCGTTGCCATACAAATAGCCTGTTCTGCCTTGACCGCGGTCAGAGACGCCGCCATTGAAACTACCCTTAGTATTCCCAGCGGTACAACGCCGGTTCCCGATGGGGCGTCGTTTCCAATGATGAAACGATCCAAAACTCCATGCTCCAGTCCCAAATTCAGCGCATCCAACATTGCTTTAGGGTTACCGCAATGGACGAGTTCAAGGACGTAAGACGTTTCTTGGACCAGTTTTCTGATTTCATCGACGGATACAGCCGTAGGTCCACCATTGACGTGACAGGCCACATGAGGATCGACTTGTATTACCTGATCGGCAGTAACCGTGTCGCTCCCCGGAATGGATGTGCCCCCCGTGTGCATCAGCACAATCATGCCCTGCTTCTTGGCCCATCTGACCATCGGCGCGGCATCTTCAGGAGACTTGACTGATCCAAGGCCAATTTCCCCTACTACTCGGACACCCTCGCGGGCCATTTCTTCAAAATCGGCCTCGCTGAGGCCTTTTTCCAGTATGACTGAACCACCAATGACTTTCGCTCCGCCAGGCCGAAAGTTCTTGAAAGATTTGGCTGCCAGAATCGCCAAAGCCTTAGTGCCGGCAGGATCCCTGGGCCGGCCCGGCAAGTGTACTTCTCCCGCCGAAATTATTGTTGTAACTCCTCCATGCACTTCACTCTCAAGGAAACCCACCTGATTCTGGCGAGGAGTGAAATCGCCTAACACCACGTGGCAGTGAGAGTCGATCAAGCCAGGGGTGATAGTGCTCCCTGCAGCGTCTATAAAGTTATCAGCGGGAAGAGATTCCAGGTCAGCGCATCTGCCTACTTGCATTATTTTGCCGTCCGATACAAATATCGCATCAGCATCCAGAATAGGGTTTGCGATATCTCCACTGACCAATGTCCCAATATTTTTTATCAGTGTTCCAGACATGAAAATTCCCTCCTTGGCAAAAACCCGCACAGATTCTATGAGCGCTTAACTGTCAAAGCCGCTTTGAGAACTCGCTCAAGATTGGCGGGTAAATGATATATCCTAACCCCCAGCGCATCGGCTATGGCATTGAGGATTGCCGGCGCAGTGGGTATCAACGCAGGTTCACCTACCCCTTTTGCGCCATAAGGTCCGGTAGGCTCCGGCTCTTCCACTATTATACACTTGACTTCGGGCATGTCGGCACATGAAGGAATGTGATAGTCCTTCATAGATTCGGTTTTTCCCGGCAGGAATTCTTCCATGAGAGCAAACCCGATTCCCATGGCAATACCGCTGTAAATCTGGCCTTGAACGTTTGCTGGATTTATGGCTTTCCCCACGTCATGGGCCGCCACGACTTTCAATACCTTGACCTCGCCTGTGAAAGTGTCGACCTCGACCTCGGCCATGTGCGTGGCAAAGGCAAATGTAGCATAAGGGATTCCGCTTCCCGTTTCGGCATCCAAGGGGGTAGTGACCGGATCAAAATAGCCCTGCCATTTCAGGGGAATTCCTGCCTTGCCGGCCCGATGAGCGATGTGCTGAAAAGACACCGAGTGATCAGGTCTTGACCGAGAAATTACGTGGCCTCCTTTAAGAACCAAATCACCACGATCGATCTTTAGTATCGTTGCGGCCTCGGTGAGAACAACCTCACGCAGCTTCTTGGCCGCATCCAGCACCGCATTACCGGAAATATAGGTTTGGCGACTGGCCGAAGTGGCCCCTGCCGATGTTGTAAGGAGAGTGTCGCCAGTGACAAGATGGATTTCATCGGGTCGGACACCAAATGCCTCAGCGGCAATTTGCGCCAAAACTGTGGAAGATCCTTGACCTATGTCAGCAGCGCCTGAGAAAAGGGTCAAAGTCCCGTCTTTTTCCAGTTCTATCTGAGCAGTCGAGGGATTCTGAATGCCCGTATTACCGATTCCGTACATCATTGACGCCAAGCCGATACCTCTCCTGGATTGACTTCCAATATTGATGGTAGATGCCCTCGCATTTTCGTAATAAGGCCCCACAGCCTCTATCGTAGCACCTATGCCGACTCCAGCTTTTAGTTCCTGTCCTGTCGCTGTTAGAGAGCCGATTCTTAGTGCATTCCTACGCCGGATTTCCAGCGGCGTCAGACCCAACTGCTCGGCCAGGAGATCCATCTGGGACTCGTGTGCAAAGGCTATTTGAGGCACGCCGAAACCTCTCATGGCTCCTGCTATGGGATTGTTCGTGTACGCAAATATCGATTCTAAATGGACATTTGGAATCTCATAGGGCCCTGTGGCATGGACTGCCGAGCGGCTCACCACGGCCATGCCATAAGAGGCATAAGCCCCTGTATCTCCTATTATCTTTACGTCTGCAGCCATAAGTCTTCCATCACGATTTGCTCCGGACCTATACGTTATTTTGAGGGGATGGCGTTTGGGGGTGCATAGAAAGGCCTCTTCTCTGGTGTAAACCATCTTGACCGGCCTTTTGAGGAGGTATGCGGCCAGTCCTACAAACCCCTGAACGTTCAGATCGAGCTTTGAACCGAAACCTCCACCCGTGGCTGCCTGGATTATCCTAACCCTGGGTTCTTCCAGACCCAATAGATCGGCAACCTCTTTCTGGTCATAGTGAGGGTTCTGTGTAGAAGCATGAATAACCAGGCATCCATTATCATCGACGTATGCCAACCCGGAATCCGGTTCAAGATAGGTGTGCTCTACGAAACTTGTCTTATAAACGCGCTCAATAATGACGTCTGCGCGGCTGAGAGCCGCCTCCGGGCTGCCACGCTTGACTACCCGTCTTCCCAGCAGGTTTCCGTTTTCATGAATCCTCGGCGCTCCTGGTCTCAGCGCGTCTTCCGGGTCGAAAACCGCGCAGAGTTCCTCATATTCGACACGGATGGCATCTAATGCCTGTTCGGCAGCTTCGCAGGTTTCTGCGGCCACCAGGGCTATGGGATCTCCGAGGTATCTTACTTTGTCCTCGGCCAAGAGCTGTTGGTCTTTATTGATAATGCCTATACGATTTTTGCCTGGGATGTCCTTATGGGTGAAGATTCCAACACAACCAGGGACTTGAGCGGCGTCCGATATGTTCAGAGAAACAATACGAGCGTGGTGCTTTGTACTTCTCAACGCTAAGAGAGTTACCATCCCCTCCATGAATAAGTCCGCTGCGAAACGGGCCGTGCCCAAGGCTCTTTCCGCAGCGCCGATTCTTAGGACGTTTTGTCCCACACTATCGAAATGTTGGTTTTTCATGATCGATCTATTCAATAAAAAGTTCTGCCAAAGCCTTGATAACAAGTCCTTCCACCGCCGGTTTCTTATATTCGGTGGACGGTCTGACTCCGCTACGGCGAATCATCTCAGTGGAGACCTTTTTGGCTGCCTCTTTAATCAGCGACCAGTTTGGAATCATACCGCACAAAGTCTCCTCTGCAGAAGTCATTCTAGAAGGTTGGGGAGTTGCGGAGCCTACCGAAAGTCTGAGGTCCTTAACCAGACCGTTTGGATGCACCTGCCCGACAGCCGCTATGTTTATTCTCGCTATAGAGAGAGATCTGCGCCTGGCAATTCTCTTAAAGGTAAACCGATAGCCTTGCCCCAGGGGCTGCAATTCAAAACGGGTGATTAGTTCGCCCGGCTTGAGAGTGGTCCGGTATGGACCAATGATGACATCAGCCAACGGTTCCCTTCGACTCGCAGTGGCGCCCACGATCTCAACTTTAGCGTCATGCACCGTCAAGGCCGTGACAGCGTCCCCTGCCGGGGAAGCATTCGCAACATTTCCTCCTAAAGTCCCCACATTGCGGATCTGGAGACTTCCCACGCAGCTTGCGGCCTGAACCAGAACCGGTGCGAAAGAAAGTACAGTTGGGTCATTCATGATTTCAGTATAGGTAAGGGCTGCCCCCGTAAACAAACGGCCATCCACGATTTCCACTTTGCGCAACTCTTCGAGTCTAGACACATCCAGCACGTACTTGTTCGTTATATCTCCACGCCTGATTGCTATCATCAGGTCGGTCCCTCCAGCCAGGACGGTTGTGTCTGGGCCTCGCTCGCCAAGGAAGTCCAGAGCTTCCTGTAATGACTGTGGCCGGATGTATTGAAAACGCGATCTCATTATTCTACTGGTTCTGTGTTGATTTTTCTCTGTAGAGTTTGGCAGCCACGTCCACTGCCTCCAGTACTTGTACGTAGCCCGTACACCGACAGAGATTTCCTGAAACGGCTTCAATAATTTGTTCTGGTGCTGGGTTTGGATTCTTGTCCAGGAGTGCCTTGACGGACATGATCATTCCCGGTGAGCAATATCCACACTGGACTGCTCCAGCGGCTAGGAAGGCTTCTTGAATCGGATGCAGGGAACCATCCGCAGAAAGTCCCTCAACAGTCTCCACAGTCTTTCCGTCCAATTGAGGTGCCAACATGAGGCAGGAATCTACTGCCCGGCCATCTACCAGAATTGTGCAAGCCCCGCATTCGCCGATGCCACAGCCTTCCTTGGTGCCTATGAGCCGAAGCTGGTCCCTGAGAACTGCCAGGACTGTTTCCCAAGGCTTGATATCAAGCTCGACCGGCGTGCCGTTAAGCGTAAAAGCAACCCTCAATGGTTTATAATCATTGGCCATTTGTAATATTATTTCCCAAATCTAAATAGCCAGATAAGCTTTCCTGATGTGGTCGTTTTTGAGCAGTTCCGAGCCACTTCCTTCCATTATGGTGTGCCCGTTTTCCAGCACATAGGCCCGATCAGTAATTTCAAGAGAGAAATTAACATTCTGTTCTACAAGAAGGACGGTGATTCCTGTAGCAGCTATTTCACGAACTGCTTGGAACACCCTGGTAACCAACAGGGGCGCCAGGCCAAGGGACGGCTCATCGAGCAGCAAGAGAGAAGGTCTGGACATCAAGGCCCTGCCTATGGCGAGCATCTGTCGCTCCCCCCCGCTCAAGGTCCCTCCTTTCTGGTGCATACGCTCCTGAAGCCTGGGAAAGAACGTAAAGACTTTGTCGAGACTTTCCTGTCGATATGGTCGAGCGGTTTTTATGTAGGATCCCATCTTCAAATTATCCAGGACGCTCATCTCAGAAAAGACTCTGGCCCCCTCCGGTACTATGGTAAGTCCGACCTGCACAATTTTTTCAGGAGGCAGTCGGTCGATAGACACACCGTTAAAGTCGATAGATCCTTCGGTCGGATGCTGGAAGCCAACAATTGTACTGAGTAGCGTACTCTTGCCTGCCCCGTTGGGACCTATCACAGTTACTATCTCACCTTTCCCGACCTCGACGCTCACGTTACTCAGAACCTTGACATCCCGATAATAGACCTCGATCGCATTGACTTGCAGAAGGGATTCAATCATGGTTCCCGTGTAACCCTATGCCGCCAAGATAATGAGATACCTTTTCTCCCAAATATGCCTGAATAACTTGTTCGTCGTTGACCACTTCCTGAGGAGAGCCCTCAGCTATTTTTACCCCGTAATTCAGAACCATTATGCGGTCCGATATGCCCATGATCGCACGCATAATGTGTTCAACTACTATGAGAGAGATTCCTGATTCTCGAATCTTTCCCAATAGCTCCAGGGCCTCGTCGATTTCATACGGATTGAGACCAGCCATGTTTTCATCCAGGAGCAACAGTCTAGCCTGAGTGGCTAAAGCTCGGGCTAATTCCAATCTTCTCCGGGCCGGAACGGAAATCGAAGAAGAAGCTTTATCACGGTCTCGAACAAGGCCGACTAATTCTATAACTTTCTCGGTTTCAACCAGAGCATCGGCCATTTTCATTCTACCGCCGTGCAAGGCTCCGATGAGCACGTTCTCGAAAACCGTCAGCGATCGGAAGGGCTCCATGATCTGGGATGTCTTTGCCAATCCGAGGCGACAGACCTGGTGAGGTTTTAATCTCGTTATGTCTCTGCCTTCGAAGATGATGCGGCCCTTATCCGGCTTGTAAATTCCTATAATGCAGTTGAACAAGGTGGTCTTGCCCGCTCCATTGGGCCCTATCATTCCCAATATTTCCCGTTCTTCCAGGCTGAAGCTGATAAAATCTACAGCAGCTAACGCACCGAAGTTCTTCGTAACGTTTTTACACTCCAGAACAGGCATGGAAATCCTTAAGCGTTGTTAACCTAGTGAAACCTGATTCCGCTCCATTCCTCGATGGTTCCTACAACACCTCTAGGCATTATCAATATTACTGCTATGATTATCGCGCCGACCATAATGAGATAATATTCCACAAAAGCGGTCCCAAGAATCTCGGACAAGACTGTGAGAAAAGACGCGCCGATTATCGGTCCGAGAAAAGTGCCCATGCCGCCCAACAGAGTCATAATAACCATCTGCACCGTCTTGTGTACGTTGAAAACGTCGCCAGGCGTTATGTAAGTGATCCAATAGGCTTCGATGCCTCCGAGCACACCCAAAAAGAAGGCACTGTTGACATAGGCCCTCAGCTTGACACCGGTCGTATTCACTCCTGCAATCTCAGCGGCCCCCTCCGCCTCATGAATGGCCTTGAGGCCATAGCCAAACTTGGAATGTTCAATTCCGTAATGTACCAAAATGACACCAAACGTCACGGCCAGAAAGCAGTAAAAAAAGAAAGTGTTATCGTGGCCGCCGATTGGCAGTGTAATGCCGTGACTCCCCTGAAAGAAAGAGACTCCGAAAGTCCTGTCAAATTCCAGCACCACCTGTTTCATCGTCTCAGCGAACGCGAAGGTGGCAATTGCGAAGTAAGCACCTCTCAATCTCAGGGTCGTGATACCGACAGGAAGGGCGATGAGAACGGAGATTATGCCGGAAAGAACTGCTGAGGGGAAAAAAGGCATGCCGTATTTTGTCATTCCGATGGCTGTAGCGTACGAACCGATGCCGAAATAAACCACCGGTCCGAAATCGATATAGCCTGTATAGCCGCTCATAATGTTCCAGCAGCCTGCCATGCCGATCCAGAATATTACGACTGTCACAATTCGCAGAATGTACTCTGAAGATGTGAAAAAAGGGACCAAGCTTGTCGCAACTGATGCCACAATGAAACACATCCAAAATTTCACGCGATAGGCTTGGCTGTTCATTTGGTCCCACTACTATGGAAACACTTAGGTCACAAGGCCCTTTCCCACAATCCCTGTAGGTCGTACAATGAGCATGACGAAAAGTATAAAAAATGTAACAGCCACCGATATGCCCGCACTCAAATAAGTAACGGCCAAAGACTGAGCCACTCCCAATATCATGCCACCCCATAGGGCTCCGGGCATGTATCCCATACCTCCCAAAACAACGACACAAAATGCAATAATGGTGTATTGAAGACCCATTTCCGGGGAAATGATCTCGAACGGGCTTATGGCGGCTCCGGCAAGTCCCGTGATTGCAGATCCAACCCCGAATGTTACCGCATAAATCTCCCTAATGTCGACTCCCATGAGCCGAGCTACTTCTTTGTCCATTGATGTGGCGCGAATGGCTCGGCCCGTCTCCGTTCGACTCAGAAAGAACCACAAAGTGCCTATTACTAATAAGGCGATAAAAAATGTTATCAGCCGCGCGTACGGTACATTCAGTCCGAGGAACGCGGCATTAGCCCCTGAATAGGACGTCGTTATGGTTCTGAAATCATGAGTCCACAGCTTCAAGGCAATGTTGGCCACCATGAGATGGATACCGAATGTGAGAATATAGCTCATGATGTGGGGCAATTCTATAACACGATTGATTATGTATTTCTGGACGATGTACCCGAACCCAAACAAAAAGATCATGGCAAACGGAAGACTTAGATACGGGTCCATGCCAAAGTATTGGAACAGCCAATACGAAGTGAAAGCCCCCAACATGATCAACTCTCCATGGGCCAAATTCACAACGCCCATCACGCCGAAGATGAGAGAAAATCCTGCTGAGTATGCTGCATAAACTCCACCAAGCAGAATACCGTTAATAATGGCTTGAATGAGTACCGTGTCCATTCTCTATAGCCGGAATCAAAACAAATGTCGGATCTACCGTACTGTCAAAAACCTGAGTCTCGTCCCTGAAATTGCTTCGTCGCCGCCAGCTCCAGGAAATGACATAAAAACAGTGCCTGCCTTCCGTGCCGGTGTCATTGCAAGCGCAACGCAGCAATCCCTACAAAACTTGAGGCGCTTGATATATGCACTCAAACTTCATCTATACCCAGCGAGCTGTGACCGTTTTCTCGTCGAGGAAGAGACGCATAGACGCCATCCTCGATTTCGCTCCTCCCAGGAAAGAATTACGCTTTGATCCAAGCGGGAAGAATGCGTATGGCTGGGGTACGCCCACATTGATACCCACATTGCCCACATTGACCTCACGAGCAAACTTGCGAGCGTTTCTGCCGCTTTCGGTCATGATGCAAGCCGAGTGTCCCAGATCAGTCTTCGTATTTATCCAGTCAATGACCTGGTCAAGGCTGTCAGCCCTGATCAGGCCTGCCACCGCACCAAAGGCTTCTTCTTTGGCTACGCCCATATCGATATGCAAATCTTCCAAAATGGTAGGACCGATGAAGTAGCCTTTTGACAGTTCCACCGGCACACGCGTCCTACCGTCCAGCAACATTTTAGCTCCCTCGGTCAAAGCTTGATCGATCCACTGGGCGATTTTTTCTTTACCACCAGGGGTGGTATACGGACCCATGGCAACGGATTCATCCAGGCCATATCCGAGCTTCATGGCCTTGGAAACGGCAAGGAATTTTTCTTTGAAATCGTTGTAAATGTCACCGATGACCACTACGTTGTCGGAGCCTAAACACCGTTGCCCTGTCATACCGAAGCAACCCTGGCGCAAGTAAATCACGCTTTGGTCAAGGTCTGCGTCTGGCATCACTACCACGTGGTTCTTGCCGTTCCCGTTGATGGATGAGTTTTTTCCGAGTTTGCCGCACACCTCAAACAGTTCCCTGCCGGCAGCGGTTGATCCTATGAAACCAAGTCCCTGCACTTCGGGTTGGCTAAGAATGTACTTGTTTATCTCTCGGCCTCCGTGGACCATGTTGATAGTCCCTTTTGGCAGGCCACATTCAAGCGCGACGCGATTAATGTATTCGGCAGCCACAGGATCCTGTCTGCTCGGGCTGATCACAACCGAGCAGCCGGCGGCCAGTGCATACGGAACAAAGGAAGACCAAGCATGCATTGGAATATTGCCTGGAGTCACTATAAGAAAAACTCCGAGAGGCTCCCAAGTCAGCCACATGTCAATGCCGTTGGCAAGACAGTCAATGTGCTCGTTCCGGGCGGCCAATCCATAAGCTGCTGAACACGCGGATTCGATGTTTTCTATACATCGGCGGACTGTACCCCGGGACTCGCCTATGGTGCGGCCGTGATCCTGAGTCAGAACCCGGCACAATTCCTCGAAGTGATCCTCGAACTTCTGGCGCATGTCAAAGAGCATTTTTGCTCTCTCACGAAGAGGAACCTGACTCCAAGCCAGAAAACCTCGCTTGGCCGACTCTACGGCTTCTCTGGCCTCGCCAAGGGTTGCAGCGGGAAACTCCGCAATAACTTCTCCGGTGGCTGGGTTGGTAGTCCGGCTGACGTGAGATGATTGTGAATCAATCCATTCTCCATCAATCAACAGTTTTAGCTTTCCGTAATGTTTTTTGACCTCTGGTAGAATAGCCATGCTTGAGTGCCCTCCGAATTTGTCCTGGAGGGGCTTTGAATAGAAGCCCCTCCAATTTCTAACGCAAACCGTCCTCGAATTTGGCTTGGTCTCTTGTGAGGCCGCCAATGCGCGGGAGCGGCCGGCCGGAGTCTGTAACGACGAGGACCACCATCAGTTCATCCGCTCTTGGGGCGTCTTCCACGGCCACCGTCATTCCGTCGAAATGTGAACGGATAAAAGCAGCGTCCTTGTGATTCAGCGGTACATCTACTGTACAACCGGCTGCTCCACGTTTCTTCACTGATGGTATGAGGGCTAACCCTCGGCCGAGCGCTTCACGAAAAGGCTTGCCCAACTTCGGATGAAGGATCGCAGCCGCATGTTCCAACTCACCATCGAGTCCGACAATACAGCCTTTGGCATAACTTTCAGCCTTTTCCGGGCCTATTCCCAACGCGTCGAGGCACCTTTGGCCCAACATACCGCCCAGTTTCTCTCCAATGTCCATCAATTCAGTCAAGTCCTCGACGTATCTGCCGGCAAATGGGTTCTTAATAACAGCTATGGCAGCCGCCTTGCGGGTTGGAGGAGTCACATTCCGACCCATCTCGCTAAGAGTCTCCTCAACGACGGCAACCAGTTTGCGTATTTCCATGTTATCTCCCTAATATTCTATCGGTCTTTCCACGGCTTAAATGGATACCAGATTTTTGACTCGGCGTAATCCAAGGGGAACACGTTCATGAGCTTCCCGTTCTGAATCTGAACCGCAACAGGAGGATGTGCTACGTTAGCTCCATCTTCCCCAAAGTGGATTTTTCCGTAAAAAGTTTCAAACGTTTGCTTGTGAAGCTTTTCCATGATGGCCACCCGGTCCTCTTTTTTCAGTGGCGGCTTCAGCCCCAGTTCTGTAATTGTGAGCTGCTGTGCAACTGCGCCACCGGCAGCCGCAGCTTCAACATAGTCTGGACTGCGATTGAACTTGGCATTGTAGGCGTCATGGAAATCCTTGGCTGTTCCAAACACCGTGCCTTTGTACGGCATGTTGTGAGTCCATTCGGAAGCAGCTATGACATACTCGACATCTCCTTTCAGATCCTCGACAAACTTGGGAACAGTCGGCCCATAGCTGAACGCCACCGCCTTGGGGCTGAAATCAATTTCCTTCATCGCCTTGATGGTCTTCATGGCAACGAGCAAATGAGAACCTACCAGAAGTATGTCGGGGTTCTTGTTTTTTACCTTCAGTAGGAGGGAGTTGTAGTCCTGTAAGGACATGGGGAAAAGTTCAAAGTGAAGAACCTCGATACCGTTATCAGCACAGTATTTCTTGAACCCCTCGCAAGCCAAGGATGTGAACAGGATGTCCGCACCAACGATTGCCGCTGTCTTGGGTTTGGGATTAACGGTATTGAACATCTCCACACAACCCCGAACTTCCTCGGTGGCTTTGCCCAATGTAGCAAAGTAATACTTGAAGCCTCTTTCAAAGAGCTTGTTGGAGCTGGCTCCTCCGCTTATGAGAGGATACTGATATTTCTCTGCCACGGCGCTTCCCGCGAATACGGCGTCACTGCCGAAACCTCCCAAAAGCAAATCCACCTTATCGCTCACTATGAGTTGTTCGACCAGCTTGGCGCTTGTCGCCGGATCACTCTTATCATCATAAAAAATAAGCTCTATCTGATGGCCATTGATTCCTCCCTTGGGGTTTACCGTATCCTTCCAGAGCGTGTAAGCGTCCTTAACCAGATTTCCGTCTTTGCCGAAAGTTCCTGTCAAAGACACTGACACTCCGATGCGCCAAGGCTTGGATTCCGCCGCCTCAACGGAAACGGCTCCGCAAAATAGAAAAAAAGCAACTGCTAAAGCCAATACTCTGATACCCTTGAAGCACATGTCTCCCTCCTTCTTGAACCAGAAAACGTTTAGTAGAGTGAAAAAACCGATTCGCGTCACCTCTCAAAAAATGGGGGGGCTAATCACCCAGACCACTACTGTCTGGACCTTGCCCGGGTTTGTCCAGCTATGGGGCTGGGACGAGTTGTAATAAAAACTCTCGTCTTTCTTGAGCCTGTATACTGCATCCGTCCAAATCTATCTCCAGCTCTCCAATACAAGAGTTATACGCCGATGTGGAGGAAGAACCACGGGATCATCGTCCTGGGGTTCCGCAAAAAAATCCGCGATCTTGGTTTGCAACGCGTCCGCGATTCTTTTCAAACTTGATATGGAGCGCGAAACTCGTCCATTCTCAATTTGAGACAGATAGGCATCAGAGCATCCGACCACTTCCGCGAGTTGTTTCAAGGTCATACGGTTGCTATGCCGATGAGGCCCTGATCCAGTGTCCAATTTGAGCCTCGTAAGCCATTGAGAACCCTGTTAACAGGATGCCATAAATTAAGTATACTTTAATGTGCAAAGTATTTATTGAGGATCAGCGCGTGTCAACTCAATTTTTGACTTTCTGCACAAGAGTTTTGACGATCTTACAGAAACTAAACGGCAGAATTCAGGTTTCAATGTATTTTTCGTTGGCCTGGTGCTATCTAAACGGGAGTCTTTCTCATTGGACTTTTCAAGGCTCATAGAAAGCTGATAGATCCTGAACATGATTCTTGATTCGATTTCCTCCGAGTTCGTAGCTTGCGACCTCTGCGGGGCTGAAGAACAGGTTCTTCTCTATTCTAAAATAGATCCCATCACCGGGAAAGAGTTCAACCTTGTCGAATGTTCCTGCGGCATGGCTTTTGTCAATCCCATGCCCACTGACGCGTCCATTCCCTTGCTCTATCCAAGGGACTATTTGAAAGACAAGGAGGACATGGGTTCACTTTACGGTCGAATGTTGGAGCTGCTTCCAGAGGGTAATGGCGGAAAATTGTTAGATGTTGGTTGTGGTAGAGGCGATTTCATTCGGTATGCAACCGAGTTCGGTTGGGACGCGGAAGGGGTGGATCTTCTGGCCTGGGATGCTCCTCACAAGGTTTCAATAAAAGTGGGCGATTTTGTAACTATGGATTTTCCTGAGGAGTGCTATGACGTGATCACAGCTTGGGCGTTGTTGGAGCATGTCAGAAGGCCATCTCTTTTTTTCAGGAAGATTTCTCACCTCTTGAAAGAAAACGGGCATTTCGTTTTTGTGGTCTCAAATTTTGCGGCGCCGGGAATGCGGCACAGTTGTACAGAAGATGTTCCCCGCCATCTTCAGTTATTTACGCCACAGGCAGTGGAGGCTTATCTGAACAAATTCGATATGAAATCTCTCGTTTGCTTTCATAATGACAGGCTCTATTCATGTTATCCGTTCGGCCTGTTGAGGTATGGTTTACTCCGGCTCAGAAGGAATGAGAACCGATGTAGTAGTTTTCAAAATCGGTCTGTGGCGCTCTTAAGGAACAGGCAGATCAAAGGTAATGCAGGTAGCTGGCTATCAGAGGTGTTCAGATCTGTAGGACCACTGGACATAATTCTTGACGCAATCGACCTGGCTCTTGGGGTAGTCATTGCTAATTACTCCAAGATAATAAGGAACTACGGAGTAATGACCGTTATTGCGACGTCCAACAGGCAAAAAAAAGCAATCCGTTTTTAGGAGGATTGCTAAGAGGGTATGGTTAGGAGTCGTTGTCGACCTTTATAGCTAGCAAGAGCCATGCCAAATCTCATAACATGATTAAATGTCACTAGTTTCATCAGCTTGCCCCTCCAGAAACACCATGGATCGGTAAATTTATTCGCACATCTTGCGGCTCTTCATGACACGCGCTGCGAAAAAACCATCCACCAACTTCTGCCCGGTTGGTGGAAACGTTCTCATGAACCCATCCCCGCCCACAAATTCAATAGAATGTACTTCGTGGTCCTTAATGGGCTCGATCTCATATTCAGGCGATTTTTCGAGGAATTCCGTCACCACTCGGGTAGTTTCTTCCCTACTTGTGGTACATACGGAATAGACGAGCTTCCCCCCGGGCCTGAGCGCGTTCGACACGATTTTGAGAATTCTGAGTTGCGTCTGTGAAAAAAATCCTAAGTCTTGTTCCCTGATTCGGTATTTGACTTCTGGGTTGTGCCGAAGGACTCCAAGGTTGGAGCAAGGAGCATCGACCAATATTCGGTCAAAAGTCCCTAGGCTCAGCACAAATGGTCTGTTTGTCACATCGCCTAATCGAAACTCGACGCACGCAACCCCCAGCCGATTCAGGTTTTGTTCAGTTTCTTTCAAGCGAATCAGGTTGGAGTCGGTTGCAACAATTCGAGCGTTGTTTTGTACCAGAGCGGCAATGTAAGAAGTTTTGCCGCCCGGCGCAGCACACGCGTCCAAAATCCTTTCGCCCGCCAGCGCACCCACCAGGGGAGCTATCAGTTGCGAAGAACTTTCCTGAACCGTGAACAGACCTTCCTCGTAGCCCGGGATCAGCCAAACTGGGCCACCGGCATCTGGAATTGCAAAGGCATCGGGCTCTGGAAAAGTGGGGATGGCTTCTATACCGTGGTTCATGAGAAATGCGAAAAGTTCATCCGGTAAGATTCTTATTCTGTTTACCCGAAAGACCAACGGGGATCGAGAATTGTTTGCGATCAGCATTCTGCGTGAGGCGTCATACCCGAAATCTCTTAACCAACGTTGAACTAACCACTCGGGATGTGAATAATAAGTAGCTAGTGAGTCTGATTCGCGGCAAGGGAATGGATCCAGTGCATCCTTCTTTTGCAACACCTTCATGAGCAGTGCGTTTGCAAAAGCGGAAACGCGGATTCCCAAACGGTTCTTGACCTGAGTTACTGCCTGGTGAACCACCGCATGGTAAGGAATCCTGTCCAAAAAGATGATCTGATAGACAGCAACCCTGAGAATCTCTAGCACCAGGGGATGTAATTTCTTTCCCGGTTTGTTCAGGCACCGGTCAATGACTGAGTCTAAGCGAGATCGCCATCTGAGCACTCCATAAATTAATTCGGTAACGAGACGACGGTCCTCAGGGGAAGGATTTTCAGCTTGGAGTACACTGTTCAAGGCCGTCTCTGCGTGGCGTCCTGAACGGACCATGCGCAGAACCCTTAATGCGAGTTCCCTCGCTATTGAGACACCGGAATTTCTTGAGGGCCGGATCTTGTGCAATGATTTTCCGACAAATTGCGTCACAAGGGGAAGGAAACCATTTCGCTCTTGAAAGGGTAGAGTCCTGACGGGGAAAACTCTTTCACCAATTGAGTCCCCCACCAGGAAATTTGTAACCTTAGCGATCTAATATCCAGCCATGTGTCGGAGGCGGGCAATCCGCTCTTCAATGGGAGGGTGCGTAGAGAAAAGGCCGGCTATGCCCCCGCCTGAGAGTGGGCTGACAATGAACATGTGGGCTGTCGCCTGGTTTGCGTTCATAGGAATTGCTGCAGATCCGCGCTCGAGCTTGTCAAGAGCTCCGGCCAGCCATAGTGGACGGCCACAAATCTCCGCGCCGGTCCTGTCGGCAATGTACTCCCTGGATCTGGAAATAGCCATCTGAATGAGACCTGCCGCCAGCGGCGCGAGAATCATCATGAGGATGCTCCCAACTATGGAACCTCCCCTGTGTTCCTCGTCGTCAGATCGGCCTCCAAAAAGAAACCCGAACTGAGCCAGGTACGTGATTGCAGTCCCAATGGTCGCAGCTATTGACTGAATAAGGATGTCCCTGTTTTTTACATGCCCCAACTCATGTCCAATTACGCCGGCAAGTTCCTCCCAAGACAACAATCGCATTATTCCTTCGGTAACTGCAACTGCCGCATGCGCGGCATTGCGACCGGTAGCAAACGCATTGGGAGAATCGTCCGGGATGATGTAAACTCTGGGCATTGGTAATTCGGCTTTCGTCGCCAGTTGCCGGACCAAGTCACAGAGTTCTGGAGCTTCTCTCTCTGTAACCTCCTGGGCTCCATACATTTTCAGGACAATCTTGTCACTGAACCAGTAGCTTCCGAAGTTCATTGCCAGTGCGATAACCAACGCAATAGTTGCTCCGTTCTTCCCTCCAATGAAACCGCCAATGACCACGAGCAACGCGGCCAGTGCAGTTAAGAGAACAACCGTCTTTACCTGATTCATTTTTTTCTCCATTGATAGTTTTCGACGCCTTGCCCTGCGAAAGGCATGGCGATAGAACCGAGGGCGGACAATGATGGAATTCAAATCATTGTCCCTTTTACGGCCTTTCAATCGAAAATATCGCTTGTATTCAATCTGCGTCCTCTAGCAAATTCCGCCCCAGTTATTTTGGTCTTGGCAGGAGTCTGAACCATTCCAAGCCTTAGCAACCCGTGTCCAGTCCCGACCACGACTCCGTCGGTCCTTATGGCTTGCACCCGCCCAGGAACAGCCTGTCCTTCTTCGGGCTCAGCTTCCCATATTTTGACCGTTTCCTCCCGAAGGCTGCAGAATGCTCCCGGCCAGGGATTCATGGCCCTTATTAGCCGGCCAAGATATTCGCTGTCCAGATTCCAGTCGACCTGCCCGTCAGCTTTTGACAGCGGCTTCGTATATGTTGCAGCCGAATGATCCTGCCGCACAGGCCTAATCTTGTTGTTCATCATCTCCTTGAGCGTTCGCACCACGAGTTCGGCCCCTGGTTTCAGAAGTCTATCGTGGAGGGTGCCGGCCGTGTCGTCCGGTCGAATTCTTATTTCTTCCTTGAGCAGAATATCGCCTGTGTCCATGCCTTTATCCATCAGTATTGTACAAACTCCGGTGACTTTGTCCCCCTGAAGGATGGATGATGATATTGGAGAAGCTCCTCTGTGACGCGGTAGCAGAGACGCATGTAAATTCACGCATCCCATGACCGGGAGCGCCAGCACACTTTCCGGCAGAATCTTCCCATAAGCCGCCACTACTATGACGTCGGGTCGCCATCCTCTGAGGATTCCCATGAATTCAGGTGATGACGGATTGTCGAACTCAGCTACCGGAAGACCGACTGAAAGAGCTTGCATCTTTACGGGAGTGGGGAGAACTTTCCTGCCTCTTCCCTTAGGTTTGTCCGGCTGAGTCACTACGCCTATGACATCAAACTCTGCGAAGAGTTCTCGCAAGGTAGGAACAGCAAATTCAGGTGAACCCATGAAGACCACTCTCAAATTCACCGTTCTCTCCTTCCCTGTTTCTTGAGACGCCTTTTATACAGGTTTCGTTTTAGAGAAGAAGCATGATCTAATAGCGTTGTACCATCCAGATGATCAATCTCGTGCTGGAGGACACGGGCCATTAATCCTTCGGCCTCGATCTTGAGGGGTCTCCCTTCGAGGTCCGAGCCCGTAACGCATAACCGTTCCGATCGCTCTATCTCCAAGCCGAATTCCGGGACACTCAGGCAGCCTTCTTCCTTTACCGACAAACCTTCGCAAGTTGAAATTACAGGATTTATTATGAACAGAGGGCGTTTCTTTTTCTCATGAGGTTCCGCATAAGGGTAAACAATGTCGACCACTATTAACCGAAACAACTCGCCAACTTGATTGGCGGCTAACCCGAGACCTGGTACTCGATACATAGTCTCGGCCATGTCGGCCGCCAGATCGCGGATGCGATCATCAATCTCGTTTATCTCTCGAGCCTTTTGAGTCAACGCCACATGGGGGACGACCACTATTGAACGCCTAGCCACATTCAGGCCCCTTATTTGTATTGTTCTCGTAATATGTCTATAGTTTCAGGTCGCTGTCAAGGTAGACCTTGTGGGATTCTGATTTGTAATCATTCATCAGGCTCGAATGTGGAGGGAGCGGGTGAAGAACTAATCCCGGAGGTACCAATAATCTCCCTCGCAAAAGGCTTTGCAATGGAGACACAGAGATCACAGGGAACTCTAAAATATTTTTCACTGTTGGGGTCCCAGTGTCTCTGTGTCTCCGGGGCGTGTTTTTTGATTCGGGGCTATTTGGAGTCCAAGCTCAACGGCGGTCTCGTGTCCGTACGCCTTGAGCTGCTCTGGCAGCTTAACCCGCATCAATAGTAATTCTTCTTGGGACCGCTTTCTCAACCTTCGGGAGCACCAGTTTGAGCACTCCCTCTGATATGGACACAGTTATCTTGCTTTGGTCAATTACTTCGGTGATCCTAAAGTTTCAAAAATAATTCCCCGTCCGGTATTCACTCAAAAACGGCTCTCACTGAGGGGTTGCCCCTGCAAATTTGCCCACTATTGTGAGTGTATCATCTCTAACCGCTCGATCCCGGCCCCCCATTCCGGTGCCAAAGGCCTTCGGCCGTCAACGAGCCCCCATTTTTCTCCTGCAATCTATCCATGAAGGACACGATTACCCCAACTTCGTTTTCATTCTTCATCGCGGATTTGGGGCTACACAGCTTGCTTGCTTTAATATGTGCTATGTGATATATGCGCTATTATATTAGTGTAATCTAATAGGAATTATATGTATAAGTTTGATATTAATACAAAACTAATTACCTACATGGTTATATGCCTGTTGATGGCCGTGGTCGACTCCACGCAGGTCACAGCTTCCGACCAGCTTCTGCCACCGGCACCCTTGTATTCTCGATCAGCCCCGCCTGATGTGCATGATTCGGTAATGAGGACTCCTCTTCCCACATCGAAGATCGTAGAAGGAGCGATACTCCATCCTTATCGGTCAGCTACCGTGGCTACTGAGGTATCCGGGGTTATAGAAAAGTTTTGCTACGAGGAGGGGGATCTAGTTCCTGAGGGACACATCGTAGTTGAGATGTCCAAGAATCGTTTTGCGGCCAATGCTGAAAGAGCGCAAAACAGGATCAAGTCTCTGGAGATAGCTCTCAAGAGTCTCAAACGAGCCGCCAAAATGAAGCAAAGGGTCTTGGCAAAAGGAGCTACTACTCAGCAGGATTTCTTGACGGCAGAAGCATCCGTCGAGGTTAAGGAGGCTGAACTGCTCGAGGCCAAGCAGTTACTCGGACTGGCTCAAATGGATCTCAAGGCTTGTGGTGTGAGAGCACCGTTCACAGGACACATAGACCAGCGTCACAAGCACGTTCATGAAGCAGTAGAGAGACTGGAAAAACTGTTCGATATCGTTGACGTTACCCAACTCTATGCCGTTGCACATGTCCCTGAGTCTGCTCTGCCCCTTTTCGAAAAAGGGCGACGAGTCGTGTTTGTACATTCTTCCCGAGGGGAATTCGAAGGCGTCGTAAGCAAATTGGGAAAGAGGATTGATCCCAAGTCTAAGACAAGAAAGGTGTATGTCTTGATCCCTAATTCCCAAGCAGCCTTGGAAATGGGAATGAGTGGTTCTCTCGGGCCTTCCGACTGAGGCCTCAATTGGGTTCAATGGTTCAACTCGGCTTGCTGATACGCTTGGTCACCTTCGCAGGCTTGCTGGTTACATTGACGTCGTGTCGATGGGCCTCTGTCAATCCTTTGGTGAAGCAAGATCACGCAGCTTTCACACAAGTGGCCGCCATGACCGCACTGAATAGAAACCTTTCGTCCACAGGCTTTCAGAACGTCGGCGCAGCCTCTGAAAGACGACTGACGATCGAGAATTGCAGACGAATTGGGCTGGCCAACAACCTGAGCATGCAGACATCCAAATTGGACGAACTGGCCAAGACAGACTTGAGTCTTGGAGAATGGGCCAAGATGTTTCCCCATGCAATCATGTCTGCCAAGTTCGACGAGGGTGATAACATTTTATACAGCGACATCGAAGGGGACAGCTACTGGGCAGGCTTTTACGAAAGAAGTGCATGGCGTTTTTTCCTTGAGGCAAGATGGAGTCCAACTGATGCAGCACTAGCCTATTACCTGGCCAAGAACGGAGAAAATCGAATATTAGAATCTCGCTACGAAACCACGAGGGTGGCCCAAAAAATCATTGAGGCGGTGGAAGTCGCTTTCTTTAGGCTACTGAGTATTCAAGAATGCCTGCCGCTGGCATCAAAACTAGTATCAATGCGAGAGCAGGTTTCTGGTGAACTGAGGGATCTGACCCAAGAAAAACTGGTGTCAATGGCCGATTACCATAGAGCCATGCATGCTGAGATGAATGCTCGTTCGATACTGTCTCAATTGACTTCTGATGCAGAACGTCAGCGAACTCAATTGCTTGCAGCTATGGGGCTGACCCGGAATTGTGAGATCTCTGGAGCTTCCTTGGTTGTCTCTGGTGAATTGAAGTCTTCTTCAAAGCCTTACGATGTTAAGGATGCCGAGTTGGAGGCTCTAAAAAATAGACCTGAGGCTTATCGTGCGGGCCTCAAGCATTTTGATTCGATCAATGATTTCCGAAAATCCATTGTGAAAAATTTTCCGCGAGTCAACCTTTTCTGGAGGTACCTCAACGACCGGTACACTCATCCGTACGACAAGACCAAACAACAGGCTGGAATTCTATTCTATTTCGACGTGTCAGAGTGGTTGACAAATTTCGCGGAATCGCGGGCAGCGTCTCGCGGAGCTGTCAAGACAGAAAAAGAAGCCGTGGTTGTCGCATTGGCCATTGCATCTCAAGCCCGCATTGCTGCTGCCAAGTACTTGTGGGCGCTAGAACAGGTGGGAATTAAGGAGCATTCTCTTTGCAGTTCACGTACCTTACTTGAGGTGGCAAAACACAGGGCTGACAGCGACGACCTGGACAAGTTAGCTGAAAAACAGGCGAGAGCAGACACGATTCTTGCAAATATTGAGTGGCTGCGAACCCTCGGTGAAGCCAATATCAGCTTGGCTGAGCTTCAATGCGTGACAGGGCGGAATTACAAGATGGGCTGGTGAGACCATAGAGAGTAATCAGCACTAAAAAGGTGGCAGCATACGGATGCCATAACGACCTATCGCTGATGATGGAAGTAGGCAGACCTCACCTCTGAGTAATTACGGGCATCGATCAGTGCGGACATTGTTGTTGAGTTATCTGCGATCTATGAACAACTTTCGGGTTCGGAAACTTAAGGACCACCAAGCTATGTCCACAGCAATCATTCTTGGGTGAAAAAGTGGCAGGCCATCCTAAATTTAGGACAGATCTGAGTTGTTCATATTTTGACCACGGAGATGGCCGAACCAGCCAAATCATCAAGAACCCCGTTTCAGGAAAATATTTTCGAGTTTCAGAATACGAATATCAGTTGCTTAAGATGCTGGACGGGACTGTTGATCTGGATCAAGCTCGCGAGAAGCTGAGATTGGAAGGCCGACACTATTCAAGAGAGCAAGCCGCCAACTTATTGGAAAAGGCTTCTCAGATGGGACTGGTCCTCGGCTCCTCTTTCGGGACATCCGAGGGTCGGATGAATGCGAATGCCCTCCGCAAGAAAACAAAGAAATTCATGCTGGTATCTCACTTATTTTTTCTCTATATACCATTGATCAACCCGGATCCGTTCTTAGAACGGACTATCCGGATCTTCAGAATTCTCTTCAACAGATTCTCTCTTGCGGCCGGCAGCTTACTTGGAGTGGTCGCAGTATACCTGATCTTTTTAGGCATTCCACGAATTCAAAACGAATACCTGTTTTTTTTTAACGGGGAAAATCTCCTCTATCTATGGCTCGTCATAGGAATCACGAAACTCGTTCATGAACTGGGTCACGCGTACATGGCCAAACACTTTGGCCTGCACGTAAACACCATGGGTGTTGCCTTTCTCCTTTTTTTCCCATGCCTATATTGCGACACCACCGAGGCTTGGAAACTCGCTGGGAGGCGACAACGGATGTTGATAAGCGCAGCCGGAATCGCGGTGGAGATGGTCCTTGCGATTCTTGGTACTTACGCATGGTATTTTTCCAAACCGGGAGTCATCAACTCTCTCGCATTTTACCTCGTTGTGGTTTCATTTCTGTCCACAATATTTTTTAACGGTAATCCTTTACTCAAGTTCGATGGCTATTTCATACTCATGGATTACCTGCGTTTACCAAACCTCGCCGGCAAATCCCTCATGTATGTCAAGTACCTGGTAATGAACAAAACCCTGGGAATTGCTTCATTCAAGAACCCAGCCGGAACGGACAGGGAATGTTTCGTTTTCGCGCTCTACGGAACGTCGTCAATCTTGTACCGCTTTTTTTTGTACTTCGGCATAGTAGCCGGCTTGTACTTCCGATTCGACAAAATAGTGGGGCTACTGATTGCATCGTTGGCATTTTTCCTATTTGTCGTTAGGCCTCTCGCAACGGGTATCACCAGCCTATGGGGAAAACGCTGCGAAGTGCAATTGAGGTTCAACGGCACAGTTGCCATGATCTGCGGTTTTTCGGCAATAATAATGCTTCTACTCTGGCCATGGAAGTACACCATGACGTTCCCATGCTTCATGGATTCCGCCAAAGTGCACAAAATAACGGTCCCTCTTCACTGCTCCATAACTGATGTCTTTATCCGACAAGGCATGGAGATTAAAAAGGGAACCGCTATGTTTAAGTTGGAACCCAAGGCTCTGGAATTTGCCTTACTCAAGGCTCATCTGGAACGAAAAGTTTTAAGTAATAATATTGATATGCTACTACTTGAGGACAAAGGCCGCGAGAGGTTTCCTGAGAAAACCGTTGAACTTCACCGGGCAGACCAAGGAATACGAAAGGTTGCAGGCGAGGCGAGACTGGCCTCATCCGGCATCGAGGCGCCGTTTGACGGCGTCGTCACAACTCTCGATTCGCGCGTGCAGGAAGGGTTTGAACCAGGCGACGGGGTCATCATCGGTGAATTGAAGTCTCCTACGGACTGCATTGTTCACGCGCTCATTCCAGGGCGATTCCTTCAGAATATTAGTGTGGGCCAAGAAGTTAAAATTTGGTTCCCAATTGATCGTGGTAGATTTTTTCACAAGCCAATTGAAAGATTGAGTTCCGTAAATGAACGAGATCTCCGTGACTCGTCTTTTTCAAGTCTAAGGGGAGGAGAAATAGCCGTAGATGTCGGCCGAGCCGGTATGGAAACTCCACTCGAAGACCATTATCTATGCTCAGTCGGTTTTTCGGCTAACAGAATAGTACCACTGGGTATGACTGGGCGGATCGTCGTCTCTTCTTGCCCGACGAGCGTTTTGGCAAGGTTGTATGGAGCGGCTGTCCAAATATTTAATAGGGAGTCTTGTCTCTAAAGATTGGGAGGACTATTGAGTGTTGGAAACGTGCGTCGGAATTAACAGTAAAAATAATCTTCGCCTGCAGGACTCTGATGGCTGTGCTGTAGAAGTCTCGGGGCCTATAGCCCTTGACACAAGCCTCGCGCTTGCCACGCGTGCTTTTTGTGCTGGATCCATGGATGAACTTTTTTTTGTCTTAACCAATGACATAAGAACTGTCATTGAGTTTGACAGGGCGTCGCTCATTACTCATATCTCAGGCGTCTCCCGCGTAATTGCAACAAACAACGAGCTGGAATTAAACAGGAAAACTGAATTCGTCATTAAACAAAACAAATTCGCAGTTCTCCTGAGAAATCAGACAGTAGCCTTGTTACTTTCGAGTAATATAATTCTCGAGACCGGGCCTGACCTACGGATTCCTCTCGACCTCAAAGAAGCCTTGAAATCGTACATGGTTTTTTCAGGTTATGCCCGCATGCTGCTGATACCCCTAACCCACAACCGGGCACTAATCGGTCATCTGGCACTGGAATTCTCCTCACAAACCAGTCCAAGTGATGCGGAAGTACACTCTTTCCTGACCCTTGCACCCTTGATGGCCGCCGCCTTAGCTGAAAAGTCTCTATTATCTCTCAGACCGGATTTAGCGAAACTTCTCCATCACGAATCCGGCGTGCCCCCCTTCAAATCCCGGTTAAAACGGTATCTTCCTCCGAGTATCATTGGACTTATAACAGTTGTTGTAGTTTTTTTTGTAATTCCCATTCAGTTCACGGTAACCGGCGAAGCTCAAACAGTTTCGAGAATTAGCCACATGGCTTTTTGTAGGACGGAAGGAATAGTGGACAAGGTTCTTGTCAAGGATGGCGACAAGGTCATTGGAGGAGAATTATTAGCGCTTATCGACCCCAAAGAAGTCGATTTCCAGATAATGGGTTGGAAGGCTCAACAGGACATCTTAAGTCACGAAATCAACAGACTGGTAATGGAAGCGGGTGACAAGCCCGCGAGTCTGGCTGAGAAAACATCGGTTGAATTGAAACGAGAAGTCGCTCGGGCGGAACTCCAATTCCTCGAATGGAAAAAAAAATTACTCGAAATAAGATCCCCAGTGTCAGGCATAATCGTTACAAAGGATGTCCACACCCTTGGCGGGAAAAGAATGCGAGCGGGAGAAGTCTTCTGCGAGATCGCAGTGCCTGAAGAACTTTTGGCACAGGTTTACGTTCCAGAGGACAGGATATCTCACGTAAAAGTGGGGCAAGATGTCAATTTGTACCTTAATACTGAACCGACAAAGGCATATCGCCTGAAAGTCGATAGAATTGCCCCTGTCTCGGAGATTTTACCCCGTATTGGCTCTTCTTACCGAGTAGTAGCTCCCTTTGCGAGTCCTGTGGAATCTTTGAAAGTCGGGATGAAAGGAATCGGCAAGATTCATGTGGCTGACATGAATCTGTGGGGCATCATGGTACATCGTCTGGCTACGAGATGGAACCAGTTGTCCCTTTATCTCTGAGAACAGTCCGCCAATTCCGAATGAAATGGAGGCGCGATGAACGAAACTTCGGCAGCAGGCCCGGTGTTGCAACCGGAAAAGTCCAGTGGTCTCGAACGCGTCGTTTCCGACCACATAGAACCGTATTACAGCGGCTGCGCCATGGTGGTGTCGAGCCCGGTTGAAATATCCTTATACTTCGGCCGTTACGTACTGAAGGGTTTGGACCGTGGGGCACCAAGTTTGGCCCAAGTCTATGAAAAACAAGTCTACATGACTGCGGAAGAAGCTGAAAAACTAGCTCAGGCAATCCTGCAAACCGCGCGGATGTTTAAGTCAAAAAGAGCCGAACTACAGACAGGCGCTCAGGATTCCTCGGGACGTCAAGACCGAAAAACTGGTACCGGTTCCACGGAATCGGTGCCGGCAGCCACAGAACTCATAAAGGTGTGAACCACCTTCAGCCGCTTCAGATCCTATTCCGGGGTCTCACCAGAATCCGGCTTCCTTGGCCGGTTCTTTTTCGCGTTCGGATGTGTCACCGACAATGGCATCAAGAGGGTTGGGGGGCATGGATGCTTTTACTAATTCCTGGGTTTCCTTGAGCAGTTTGGTTACAATCTCTATACGAGTGGGTTGATCCAACAGTTTTAGGGCCTGCCTAAAGTTTTCCAAGGCCGGTTCGTATTGTTTGAGGTCTTTGTACGCTACCCCGCGATTGGCGTATGCCAGTCCGTTAGACGGCTGCATGTTTATGACCGTAGAAAAGGTACTGACAGCCGGGTCATACTGTCGATTGAGGAGATACGCCCGACCCAGCCGGTAAAACATGTCGGCCGTGGCTGCCCCTGGATCAATGTTTATCGCGTTGGAAAAATCTTTTATGGCTGCAGAATAGGATTTGAGGGCTTCGTGCGCGATGCCTCGGTGGACGAGGACCTGGGCGTCTTGTGATCGGGCATCGAGCGCGGCATCCAGATCTGGAATTGCCTTCTTGTATTGGCCTAACATGACAAGACAGTAACCCCTCAGTGCCTGGACCTGAGGCGAATTCTGCCGCTTTGTCATGGCCTTGTCGAAATCTTTTAATGCGTCGGCAAACCGTCCCAAGTCCACAAGCGTCTCTCCCCGGGTGATGTAGACTTCGGGCCCATCCTCTCCCATTTCCAGCAGTCGCGTGTAGTCAGCCAGAGCCTCCTCATTACGATCCATTTTTCTCAGAACCGCGGCCCTGTTGGAAATAGCCTTTACCAACTTCGGGTCAAGTTTTGTGGCGCGGCTGAGATCCCTCCTCGCTGCATCCAAATTTCCCAAGATTGACTGGGCCCACCCTCTGTTGTTGAAGGCTTCGGCACATTTTGTATCCAAATTGATCGCCTCATTGTAATCTTGGACCGCCTTCTTCATTTCATCTAAACCGAAAAACAGATTACCGCGATTCAGCCACGCGGTTGCATTCTTGGGGTTGAGTTCCAGAGTCTTGTTAAGATCTTCGAGGGCGTTCCGGGTTTCCTTCCTGCCCTGATACGCCCCTGCCCTGAGAAAATACAACTCACTGTCGGCAGGGAATAACTTCACTAATTCGGTGAGGTCACGGATCGCAGCGGCGGTATCACCCACTGCAAGTGACGCTCTTGTCCTAATTCTCAGGGCTTCTGCATGGTTGGGATCAAGTTTGAGCACCTTGTCCACATCGTTGATGGCCTTGTCAAACATATTGCGCTGCATATAGATAATACCGCGTGAGTAAAGAGCGTCCGGCATTTCAGGGTCTATAGCGATGGCTTGGTTGAAGTCGGCCAAGGCCAGATCTTCTTTTGCCTTTGATCTGTATGCGACACCCCTGTTAAAAAAGGCCCTGGCATGGTAAGGATCGCTGGCTATGACTCGACCGTACAGACGGATGGCCTCATCCAGATCCCATTTCCAGTGGGCCTCTACGGCTTCTGCAAACAGAGCCTTGGGATCTTCCCACGCATAGACGACATGCTGGGTCATCGCCAAGATCATGCCAGAGAGGAAAACCAGGAGAAGTCGAAATGAAACCAATGTGTTGACCTATGAGCCAGACCGGTGGATAAGTACTTTTCCCGCGGAGTTCAACCCAAACATCAACCGGTTCGTTTCAGAATCCGCCAGTTTGTTTGAAATCAACTCCCCGTTGCCTTAATTTCTTTGGCCCTGTTCAGGCTGTTCCGCCATAAATAAACAATAAAGCGGGGTTGCTTCCCGGTGACTTACTCTTTTAGCGCTCACCGCGCTGTCATCATTTCCTTGACTCTTGTGACAGTGCTTGCCTCAGTCCTTTTTGGCCCTTGGGCATTAGTGTCATCTGGCAAGCTGAGGGCTTTCGTGAAGTCTGCCCTGGCTCTCTTAGAATCTCCAACGAATTCAAGAGCTATGGCTCTCTTCAGGTAAGCCTCCCGAAATTTTGGCTCTAATTCTATGCTCTTCGTAAATTGCTTAATGGCAGATGCAAACAGTCCTTTTTTTCCTAAGGCCACCCCTAAGTTAAAGTATGAAACCGGGTCTTGAGGTTTTTGACCAACCAGTTGCATGAAAAGTGTAATTGCGGCTTCGTAATCTCCGACCTGTTCCTTTAAAATACCCAGATGCGTCAAGGCGTCGGAATCTTCTGTGTCCAGTTCTATGGCCCGTTCCAAGTCTCTCATGGCCAGATCTCTGCGCCCCTGCTGGTCGTAGCAGGCCGCTCTGAAAGAATAAACATAGGCATTGGTTTCTTCGAGCTGAAGTGCACGAGAGAAATCTTGTATCGCCTTGGGACAATCTCGATGACTCTTGTAAATCCAGCCTCTGTTAATATATGCCCTGGTGAAATCAGGATTCAAAGAGATTGCCTTTGACACATCTCGAAGCGCCTGGGCAATATTTCCTTTCTTGAAATAAGCCCATCCCCGGTTGTTGTAGAGATCCGTATGCGTGGGATTAATGAGAACGCCTCGATTATAGTCATTAATTGCCCTGTCCAATTCGTCTTTCTTCACATAGGCATTTCCCCGCTGAAAATAGGCAAGAGCATATTTTGGATTCAATTCTATAGCCTTAGAGAGGTCATTGATCGACCCGTCGTTGTCGCCGGTCTTTAACCTGGCATTACCTCGATTGTAATACGCTATGGTATACTGCGGATTGAGCAGTATCGCCCTATCGAAATCTTCGATGGATTTTTCCGCCTGACGTTCCTGAAGAAGCGCCCAACCTCTGTTATTGTATGCATCAGGATCGGTTGGATTAATCTCGATAGCTCGAGTGAAATCTTCTATGGCTCTACCCAGATCCCCTTTCCCATAATAGGCGTTTCCGCGGTTGTAATACGCCAGAGCGTAAGACGGATTCAACTCGATTGCACGAGTGTAATCTTCAATGGCTTTCCCGAAATCACCCAGTCTGTAGTAAGCGCTGCCGCGGTTGTTAAACGAGGTCTCAAGACGTGAATCAATCTGTATGGCACGAGTATAATCATTTATAGCCTGTAAGTTGTCGCCAAGCTTTTCATAGGAAAGCCCTCTACGGAAATATAGGTCTGCGTCGGTAAGTCCCACTCGGATGGCTTTGGTAAACAAGTCCACTGCAGTCTTATGGTCTCCGGACCGCTGGGCAAGCTTGGCATTGTCGACATAATCTTCAGCTTTCCGCTCCAGGGCCAAGCCCTGACCGGAGATGATCAGGATCACCGCGAGAAAAAAGCCTGCCCTGCCCTTGACTGTCATCAGAGAAACTCCCTTTTTATATAGGGATATACGAGCTATAATATTATCATAACATCAATATACTTGTCTAGTATAATGTCATTTATTAGGTTTGTGGTATTCAGCATTGTCGGCTTTCGCCTGTGAACTGTCGGAAGCCCCCCAGAGGGCCGTTTTTTGGCATTGAATCATTAAAATAAGAGACATTGGGACCTTGACTTTGTTCCTTGTGTGACCGGCGTCACTTCTGAAACTCGATCATACTTTTCAGAGGCGCCTGTTTGATCGAAAGAATTCACGTTACGTGATATGAATTTAGTTTCAAACGAGGAAACCTGCCGGCATGTTTTTTTTTGCTACGGATATCGAGAGATGAACTGGGCTTCGGACTCGTGCCGTCAGGTCCAAAACATCCAGGTTAATTCATTATTTTAACGCCGATGGGTATGAAAGCAGACTATTAGATTGAGTAGAAACATAACATCAAAGGTTTGCCTGGTTGACACGTCCGCCTCAAGCTTCGCTCAAGCATCCAGCTACTGCAGCAGTCATGAAACCGGATAACAAACCCGCCAGAAGAGCTTTGAGCCCCATGCTTGAAACCTCCTGCCTACGTTCGGGAGCCAACGCTGAAAGTCCGCCTATCAGAATGGCCAGGCTCCCGAAATTGGCGAAGTTACACAGGGCATAGGTGAGAATCATCACAGCCCGAGGCGACAGTTGGTTGGCGACGATCATATCCTGCATCTGTTGGTACGCAAGCCACTCGTTGAAAATAGTTTTCACGGCAAGGAGGTTTCCAGCCCTTAAACAGTCTTGCCAGGGGATGCCGATCAAATAGGCCACTGGAGCGAACAAGTATCCTCCAAGTTCGGAAAAAGATGTACCCGCTATACACAAGAAAGAGTTGAGCATATAAATGATCGACACAAAGGCAAGCAATATGGCGCCAATTGAAGCACCGAGCCTAAGCCCGTCCAAAGCCCCGTTTGCAGCGGCTTCTACTATTCCTCGTTCCGCAGGGAGCAGCAATTTCCAGTCCATTTTTCCGGCTGTCTCCGGGGTCCCGGTTTCGGGAATCATTATCTTGGACAACGCCATGGCAGCAGGAGCGCTCATAACGCTCGCCGCAAGGATGTGACCGGCACTTGCTCCAAAAATGCCCACATACACAGCCATTACCGAGCCTGCGATATTTGCCATGAAGCAGGTCATCACGGTAAAAAGTTCAGAACGCGTCATCCGGCCGATCACTGTCTTTAAGCCGGTAACCGCCTCAATTCCCATCAAAATCTGCATTACCGCGGCCAGCGTTTCAGCCCCTGAGGTTCTCATTGTGGATTGCATTACGCGAGCCAGCCCATACATGACTCCGGGGATGACTCGGATGTAATTCAGCACTGCCATCATTGAACTCACGAAGACTATTACCGATGCCATGCTAAGGATGACGAAGTCTTTTCTCTCAATCAACGAACCGAAAAGAAACTTGGCCCCATTGTCAGAGTATTCTTGTATAGAATTGAAAAGCGCCTGAGCCGCCGCAAAGATTTGACCCGGGTATGTCTTAAGTATTAACACGCCGAAAATGAATTGGAGGGCTATTCCCCAGCAGACGAGACGCCAACTGATTCTGCGACGATCGTCAGACAAGAGTACACACATTCCAACGATGGTCACCATCCCTATGAGGCTCATTAATCTTGGAGGCATTTGCATCAAATCAGTATAGAGATGTGGCCTTGTAAATTCGGCATTCAGTTGTCAGCCGACCTGGATTACGTGAGCTTCAGCCTTTGGAGGCCGCAATTAATTCCAGCGCTTCTCTCACCCGAACGAGTTCTGTTTCCAGTTCCACCAACCCCTCTTGCGCACCGGTCTTGTCTCCGCTCATACCGATTATCTCAAGTTTCTCGGCGTATTGAAAGGCTGCATGCGCTGAAAAATTCCCTAGACCACCCTTCAATCTGTGGGCAGACTTGTGCAACGCATCATAATCAGCGGCATCTACAGCCTCCCTGATTCCTTGTAAAGATCCTGGGTAATCTTTCAGGAAAATTTCTATCAAGTGTTTTAAAAGGTCTTGGTCTCCAGCTACTCTGTCCAGCAACTCCGCAATGTCTACCGCTTCACCGATATTGGAAGTGCAATCGGCAGAATTTTTTGCCGGCTCCGATTTGTCAGATAGGTTTTTCATGGCTGCCAGACCCTCTATGTTAGCACGAAATTAAATTGGCTGCTCTACAAACGATTACCCTCTATTCAGATGACCTGCTCAGTTTCACCGCGAGGGTCTTTTTCCAAGTAGTTGACCACATAGTCCCGTACTGCTTCTTCAAGCGAAGAAAACTCCGGCGTGAAACCCGTGCTCCGTAGTTTGCCCATTTGCGCGCAGGTGTAGTATTGATATCGTTTTTCGAGTCCATCGGGCATGTCTACATATTCTATAAAGGGTCCCTTGTTGAGGGCCAAAAAGACTGCTCCGGCAAGATCTCGGAAGCTTCTCGGAATCCCGGAACCGGTATTGAAAATACCGTTAACATCGGGCCGCTCAAGAAAGTGCACTGTAATTTTTACGGCATCTCTCACATATATGAAATCTCGGCATTGACCGCCATCCTCGTATTCCGGACGATACGATCTGAAAAGTCGAACCTTGCCGGTGTTCTTGGCCTGAAAGTATGCTCGTATGGCTACACTTCGCATCTCGCCCTTGTGATATTCATTTGGTCCAAAGACGTTGAAATACTTCAGCCCCACTGCTCTTTTTAGAAAACCGGTATTCAGAGCCCAGATGTCGAAAATCTGCTTCGAGTATCCGTACATGTTCAATGGACGTAGTTTGGACAAGCCGTGATGGTCATCGGCATATCCCAAAGATCCGTCACCATAAGTCGCTGCGCTGGACGCGTATATGAAACGGAGGCCGTCTCTGGCGGCAAACCGTGTGGCTATTCTCCTTGAAAATTCGAAGTTATTTTCCATGAGATAATCGGCGTCTTTTTCAGTTGTGGAACTGCACGCCCCCATGTGAAAAATCGCCCATACACCATGGTCAAAAATTCCTTTTTCCAATTTTTGCATAAAATGGTCCTTGTGTTCATAATCAAGAAAATCCAGATCCAGCAAGTTTTTCCATTTTTCAGCCGTTCCCAAACGATCCACGATGAGGATTTTATCTTCTCCAGCCTCATTCAAGGCCTTAACAATGTTGCTGCCGATGAATCCAGCACCCCCTGTGACGATTATCACTTAAATACCTCCCACAAAAATATTCAACCTGTCATGGGATTATACAACATGCCTTCCCATGAGTAACAAAGTGGGGGCCTTCCCCCCGATGGAGAGCTTTGTGAAATCCTTTCCAGGCCGAAAACGGCTTTAACATTAATTTTATAGCAATGTCTGGACAAGTTGCCAAGAGTTATGGTAGGAGATTTAAGACCGTTCATCCCCTTGAAAAATTAAGACTGTTTATGGAGGGAGTGTAGATGAAAAAACTTTTTATAATCGTTGCCTTGGTGATATCGCTGGGCGTCGTTGGCACCATGTTTGGGGGGTCTGCCTCTGCCCAGTTTTTCCGTATCCCTATGGCGACAGTGGTAGTGGGACCTGGTTTTGGCGGCCCTGGTTGGGCGGCCGCGCGTGGCGTACCGGGTTGCGTCCCTTACTGCTGCGTCCCTTGCTGTGCACCTGTTTACGCCTGCCCCCCCCCTGTGAAGGCAGCAAAAGCCAAAGACACAAAGGCGAAAACAGAAAAGAAGGAAAAGAAGGAAAAGAAATAGAACTCTCCGAACTACGAGCCCAATTTCTTAGAGGGATTGTTGGCTGTCGTGTCGGGACTCATGTTTCAAGGGGATGAAACTCCGGTTGCACGAACTCGGCGGTTACGTGCGGATGTCTGCGGCAAAAGGGTTCGGGAACGCCGCAGGAGGGCATAAATATCGATCAGAAAAAAATTGCCCCCAGACCACCGGATATCACATCAGACGATCGGGTCTTTCTGGCTTGGCAGCGTAGTCACATGGCCAATGAACGTACGTTCTTGGCCTGGTCAAGGACGAGCATCTCTCTGCTTGCTTTTGGTTTTGTGATAGAACGTTTTGATATCTTTATAAATCATCTGTTAAGGCTTGAGGGGGAAACAGGGCAGTCCCTTGCCACGTCGGGAATGGTTCGTCTGAGTTTCATGTGTTTTGTCCTGGCAGGGTTGACGATAGTGGTTTCCGGTGTACGCTTCTTGAGAGTCAGAAGGCATATCAATAACGGTGAGGCTGTTTTTTCGGTTCTGCCTGATTTCCTGGTCGTTGTGTAGGTAGTTGTAGTCATTGTCATGGCCATAATTCTGTCTATCCCCCGACTTCTCGAAATGAGCAAAGGAATTATGTGAGCCCAGAAGCCTGCTACTTGAGCAGTTAAAGGTTGGGTCGCGTTTTGGCATGGGATTTTGATTGTATTGACAAATCATTATTAATTGTGTAGCATTAGACAACTAATTACAGTTTGGAGAGGTAAAGTTATGCCAAGATTCCTATTAGTGGGGTTTTTTTGTGCTGTTTGCTGCACTGCTTTTATTACCGGCACGTGCATGGCAGGCTCAGGCGCTGGTAACGATGGGACGAAAAACTTCAAACAACCTAATGTGAAACCGTATGACAGCTTGGCGAGTGTTTTGAAGGCTTCTAACCAGAAGACATCGTCTACGAGCAACGCCTCCAAGAAGGCATCGTCTTCCAAGAGTAAATCACTGTCCGGGAAAAAGAACTCCAGTTCCAAGAAGTCGGTGTACAGCAAGAGCAAATCAAATAACAAATCATCGTATAATAAATCGGGCTCAAAGAAAAAATCGTCATCACAAAACGGGAAATCATCAAAAAAAGCGGCTTCTCTTTAGAGAATAGCTGGGAAATGTTGAGGGAGTCCCTCTCCTATATAACGCGGGTTGTGCGTCCAGGGGGCTCAGGTTGCATGGCATAAAGCTGTCTTGCCATACGGGATAATCCCTCTGCGTTTCTCGGAATGTGACTATTTTCCGGTCCCCGCTGTGCCGCAATCCCCGCTTTGAGCCGCCTCATTTTGCTCCGCGAGCCTTCAAAAGCTTCACCACTTCGTCGTGGCTTCTGGCTGTAGCGAGGCTCAAAGCAGCATTGCCTTCATTATCTTTCGCGTTCACATCCGCCCCTTTAGCGAGCAACAATTCCACAACTTCTTTATGACCTTCGAAGGCTGCCACAATTATGGGGGTCGCTCCATTCCTCTTTTCCTTGGCGTTAGCGTTGGCCCCTTTTTCGAGAAGCAGCTTCACCACGTCCGGTCGACCCTCGAATGCTGCCCCGAACAGAGCTGAAACTCCATCCTTGTTGACGGCGTTAACGTTGGCTCCTTTATCAAGAAGGAGCTTGACCAAGTCGGTGTGACCGGCGAACGATGCTCCTATCAGAGCCGTGTCTCCATCCTCGTTTTGAATATTGACATCAGCCCCTTTAGCCAAGAGAAGTCTAACTACCTCCATTCCACCTTCGACAGAGGCTTCCATTAAAGCCGTGAACCCGTCTGAGTCCTTGGCGTTGACATTGGCTCCTTTTGCCAGTATTTCTTCGACTTTCTTGGGATCCCCTGATCGCACTGCATCCAGAAGGCCATCCTCCAAAGGGCCTCCCAATACCTGCACCAAAGGCATACACATCGTAAAGAATGCCAACGAGATTAAAAGTCGCGCAAGTGCCCTCATGAACAATGCCCTCCGTGATAAATCTCTTTTTCGTGGTCCCTCGGTGAGGAGAAACACGAGTCACATACAATTTCTATCCCCTATGTTCAAGACCTAAAAGGGGTCAGCGACATTTCTAAAGTTTTCACGCGGAATATAAGAGGAACTTTTCTCTGGTTTTACAAAACTTCTCAAGATCTTCAAGCCATTCTTGTTCCATCTCCAGCACAGACCGGGCCTGCTCAATATCTGTACGCACTCTCGAGTCTCCCAGGATCACGTCAATAGGAAGCTGGTCAAAAACGTACTCGTAAGGCGGATCTGCCCATTTGAACTCATCTGGGTAAAGCTTTATGACGGCTGCAAGTATTGCCAGTGACGCGCGGTAAGGTCTGAATATGTGCCTGTCGGTCACGTGAATTTGGAATCCTTTGCAGAGAAGATCTCCCCACTTATTGAAGGTCGGTCTGAAGTCAACCGGTCTCAGAACGGCTCCGTCCAGGGTGCCGGGCTCGATAGCCTCAGCGAGTCGATGCGGTTCCAGGTAAGGAGCTCCAAAGATTTCAAACGGCCTTGTCGTTCCGCGGCCCTCAGACAGGTTGGACCCTTCGAGCATCACCTGCCCTGGGTACACTACTGCGGTTTCCACAATAGGCATGTTAGGGGACGGGATCACCCATGGCAGGTCAGTGTCCTCGAACCACTGGTTGCGTGACCAGCCGGCCATTGGGACAACGTCGAGGCTGCACCCTATCTCGAACACATCGTTGCAAAAGAGTAGCAACTCGCCCAGAGTCATTCCGTGCCTCATTGGAATGGGGTAAGGACCGACAAACGAGGCCAATTGTACGTCCAGGAGGTTGCCTTCCACATCCAGGCCGTTGATGGGATTGGGCCTGTCGAGAATCATCACCCCCTTGCCCGCCTTTGAACAGGCGCGCATGAGGTAGATGACCGTACTGGCAAACGTATAGACCCTGGTTCCCACGTCCTGAATATCAACCAGAAACGTGTCCGCTGCATCAAGCATTTTACTTGTGGGTTCTCGCTTGTCGGAATAGAGACTCATTATCGGCAGGCCCAATGTGGGATGGACCCCATGCCCGGTCTCCTTCATGTTGTCTTGTTCGGTCCCGCCCACACCATGCTGCGGCCCAAAGAGAACAGATAGCCTGCCTGCATATAAATCGTTGATCAGTTCAGGAGTTGAACGGAACCGAGAATCCACTGACGCCTGGTTATAGAGTAGCCCAATTCTCCCTTTACGGCTGAACATACGTGGTTCGCTCAGGAGCCTCTCTAGGGCGGTGATTACCATGAACTACCCGCGGTTTTCAGGACCATCAGCAAAGTCGAATACCATCTAGACAACTTTTTGGAGTTAAGGATCTATTCCCAGCGACCGCCTCTTCCGCGGCGGAGGTCAACAGACTTGCCCCACCTGGTCAAAATGACTGTCTTTTCCCCACCACCACCTGCCACTACATTACTTGCAACCCATGAAGCTATGCTGATTATTATGGCAGCGAAAAACGATGGCCAGAAGCCCGATACGTGTACCCCAAAATCCAGGCTCGCAACAAGCCAGAACAGAAAAGCGTTTATTATCAGAATGAAAAACCCCAGGCTGACTATCGTCAGGGGCAGGGTTAAAAGGATAAGCACCGGTCTGACGAATGCATTCAGAATTCCTAGGATAGCGGCAGCGAGAAGCGCGGAACCCGTATCATCCACCGTGACCCCAGAAACTACTTTAGGGACGATTAGGACGGCGAGCGCGATCAAAAACCATCGTATCAGTATTCCTGGCATTTTTCATACCCCTTGCCCAACAGAAAAAAAACTCATTCCGATATGGCCTTGTTTTTAATGATAAACGGTTCCAGTAGATCTATGGGAATTGGGAAAATAATCGTTGAATTCTTTTCCGCTGCCACCTCCACCAGGGTTTGCAGGTATCTGAGCTGCAGGGCGGTGGGTTCTTTTGCGATAATAGTTGCAGCCTCGGCCAGACGCGCTGCCGCTTGGAATTCACCTTCGGCGTTGATGACCTTGGCTCGCCTCTCTCTTTCCGCCTCGGCCTGCCGTGCTATTGCCCGTTGCATCTCGGAGGGTAAATCTATGTGTTTAACCTCCACCATGCTTACTTTGACACCCCAGGGGTCAGTGTGACGATCAAGGATTTCCTGAATCTCAAGATTGACTTTGTCCCGTTCTGCCAGTAGTTCATCCAACTCCGACTGGCCGCAGACGCTCCTCAACGTCGTCTGTGCCAATTGTGAAGTGGCATACAAATAGTTTTCAACCTCTATCACTGCTTTTGTTGGATCCATGACGCGAAAATAGATAACCGCGTTCACCTTGACCGAGACGTTGTCCCTGGTGATTACGTCCTGGGAAGGGACGTCCATCGCAACCGTGCGAAGACTTACCCTGACCATGCGATCGATCACCGGGATCAGAATGATCAATCCCGGGCCCTTATGGTCTATAACTCTTCCCAGACGAAAGATCACTCCGCGTTCGTACTCGTTGAGCACTTTCACGGCCATGAAGAGAAACATAATCCCCAGTAGAATCAGGATTCCAATGGTGTAACTGTACATCAACTTTCTCCTTCAACTAACGTTGGCGGGTTTTATTACAAACGTTTCAAAAACCCTGACAGGAGGGTTTTCGGCCCTTCGATGCAAGTCGGTTACGAGAAATAACGAAATTACTGAAATAAGGTCCAATGATTCAGGTGATGCGATCCACAGCATCTCTAGCCGATCGAGCTATGTCGTAATACTAGTATGACTAAAGTTTACGGCCCGGAAAACCTTCTCCAGCGGGTTCACGGGTAACCGTCAGCAAAAGATCATCCACTCGCACAACGCGTACCTTTTCGCCCTTGGGTATGCGACCGTTGGACCGAGAATTCCAATATTCCCCGTGAATTGCAACTTTTCCGTCGGTATCCAAATCGGTCAGTGCAACTCCGACCTCCCCAATCAACCCCTGTTGCCCTGTCCTTGGTTGCCTGAGCCATGCCTTTACCACGAGACCGAGAGCAAAAATGAAGAAAGCCGACACTGCGGCCACCATGGGGATTATGACTGTCCACGAAACCCTCATGGCTGTTTCTCCGGTGTCAAAAAGCATTATGGAACCGAGAGTGAGGCTTATTACCGCACCTATCGACAGAAGTCCAAATGAGGCTACCTTCAGTTCGACGATAAACAGAACTACTGAAAGAATTATGAGCAATATGCCCACGTAATTCACGGGTAACACTTGTAGCGCAAAGAACGAGAGCAGGAGGCATATTCCACCGGCAACCCCTGGAAATATCAGTCCCGGGTTGTAAAGTTCCATCATAATGCCAATACCGCCTATCATCATGAGTATGTAGGCAATGTTAGGGTTGGCCACTACATCAAGGATTTTGAAACGTAAACCAGGGACAATCTTTTCTACCTGCGCGCCCTTGGTTTCCAGGATGAACGTGCGGCCTTCCTTTTCGATCTTTCTCCCATCGAGCGCATCCAGGAGTCCTGGAAGGGAGTTGGCAATAATTTCAATCACGTTAATTTCCAGAGCTTCCTCAGCGGTTATGGAAACACTTTCTCTGACGGCCTGTTCGGCCCAATCGGCGTTTCGGCCTTTCTTGGCAACAATACCCCGAATGTAGGCAGTCAGGTCGTTTATTATCTTTTCAGACATGGCAGGGCCTATTTCCTGTCCCCCGCCTGCCACGGGATGAGCCGCGCCGATATTGGTTCCTGGAGCCATTGCCGCCACGTCCGCCGCCACTGTGATGAGCGCTCCCGCAGACGAAGCCGATGAACCACTGGGTGCGACGTAAACCACCACGGGCAGCTTGGCATTGATCATCTCCTTGATAATGGTCTTTGTGGTAGTTACTACTCCGCCAGGTGTATCCATTCTTATGATCACGCAAGAAGCCTTGTTCTCTTGGGCTTTTTCGATGCCCTTGATTATGTAATCTGCAAGAGCCGGATTGATCGTGCCATCCACCGTAAGCACATATACAGCAGGCTTTTTCTCATCCTCATTAGCGAACACTCCCGCCTGGAACCAATTCAGGACGAGGGCGAAACCGGAAATGAAAACCAGCGAAAAAGAAATGACTTTTCTTGACCTCATCGCTTGTCCCCCAGGCCGTCAATGGGCAACTCAAGGAATACCATGACCTTTTGAAGATCCGACCATGCTTCCGCCTTGTATCGCCTATCCCGATCCTCTCTGAGAAGAAAAGACGGGTGATAAGTCGCCATGACGGGAATTCCATCTCTATTGTGAACCGTTCCTCTCAACTTGCCCACGGCCTCCCTTGTGTTCAGCAAAATCCCCGCAGCTACCCTCCCCAGGGCCACAATGATCTCAGGGTTCACACATTGTATTTGTGCTTCCAGAAATGGGAAGCATTCCTTAATTTCAGCTTTTCCCGGATCCCGATTTTCCGGAGGGCGGCATTTGACTACATTAGCGATATACACTTGGGATCGATCCAGCCCCATTGCCTCAATCATTTTTGTCAGAAGCTTTCCTGCCCTGCCTACAAAAGGCCGACCTTCCCGATCCTCATCCGCTCCGGGCCCTTCACCGACGAACATGAGCCGCGCATGAGAATTTCCCTCCCCAAACACGATGTGTGTCCGGGTCAGGTTAAGCCGGCAGCGGGTACATTCTCCGAGTTCGGCCCGGATAGCGTCCAGGCTGCCGGTCCCTTGATGGTGAGGTTCCTCACGCGGCAGAAACACTTCGTCAACCCCAAGCCTGACCTGCCATTCCAGGAAACTTCGAGCTTCTCGCAACCAGCCTTCCGTCAATCGGGCCATGTTTGCTATACCGCAGCAAGGAAAAGGGATTTGGTCTTCGAAATAAATCTCTGTGCCCTCATTCCCACAAGGCTGTCGGCATCATGTTGAGAACAATCCGTATCTTGTTTACCTGTCCGAAGACGCTCGATTCTTTTTCACGATCACCCATATTATAACTCCGGATATGCCTTCACGCTTCATTGAATTTATTGGGCTCCAGTTAGGACGTCTTTTCTCAATTTTTTTATTCGGTTCAACACCTCATCAGCCACAGCGTCTTTGGACATCAAATCCATCTGTTCATCCTCGCCGGACCGGTAGAGAAACCGCACTAGGTTAGTATCACAGTCGAATCCTGCTCCGGGTAGGCTCACGTCGTTCAGGACAAGCATGTCGGCATTTTTTCGATTCAGTTTTTCTCTGGCGTTGCTGACTGCATCCCGGGTTTCGGCTGCGAAACCCACGACGATCTGATCATTCCTTTTAATGTGCCCCAGAGTCAGTAAAATGTCCGGATTCTGCACAAGACTTACGCTACTCCCAAAATCGCTTTTCTTTACCTTATCATCAGTTCTTGAAGCAGGCCTGAAATCCGCAACTGCGGCCGCTTTGATCACAATGTCCACCCGCGGAAACACTTCCATGACCCGTTCGAACATTTCCTGGGCTGTCCTTACGGGAATGTGCCTGACTCCCTGAGGCGGTTCTGTCTTCAAAGGACCCGCTATCATCGTGACTTCCGCACCCCGCAGAGCAGCCCTGCGAGCAAGGGCGACTCCCATTTTCCCCGAGGATCTATTGGTGAGAAACCGAACCGGATCTATAGGTTCTTCAGTGGGGCCTGCTGTGACAACCACCTTCAGCCCCTCAAAATCGTGGGTGGCAATCAAATGCTCAATTCTCTCGAAGATGGCCTCGGGCTCCGGCAGCCTGCCTTCTCCGGTCCATCCGCAGGCTAGATATCCTGATTCAGGTTCCATAATATGATAGCCAAATTCTTTCAGTCGCAGCAGATTGGCCTGAACAGCAGGGTTGCGATACATATTTACATTCATGGAGGGACAGACCAGGACAGGGCAATTGAGCGCCATGAAGACGGTGGTCAGCATGTCGTCGGCTATTCCAGACGCAATTTTGCCGATCATGTTGGCCGTCGCCGGAGCGATTACCGCTACGTCGGCCTTGTCGGCCACGGAAATATGTTCAACCGAAGGCTGATATTGATCAGTCCACAAATTGTCCCAGACACGGTTTCCACTGAGTGTTGACAAAGTCAAAGGGGTTACGAATTGAGTAGCCGCCCGTGTCATGACTACGTGGACATCTAGTCCTGCCGAAACCATTAATCGGACCAACAAGGGCGCCTTGTAGGCCGCTATTCCACCAGTTATGCCCAGAAGGACCGTAACTTTCATGACACAATCCTGTATGTCAATCGGATATCCGCCTGAATTCCTTTATATCAACACGCCAATACCGTGTCAACGGCAGTTCCGAGGTTTCAGAAGGGAATAGTTGTTCCTTGACGCTGCTGCAATACCCAAGTGGAATAAGTGTCGTGCGGGGCAGCCCAATGATCGTCTGTTGACAGTTTTCGCCTCTGAGTGTTATGAAGTACTTACTTATGATGTGACGAGGCAGCCCTTCTTGATCAATAGGCGGACTTGAAGGTTTGGTGCCGCTTTGATATCACACAACTGAAACCCGAAGCGGAAATTTTTGGTAGTGTCGGGCGTCTCGAGGATGTCTCAAACTTAATGGTTCTGCCGTGGTGGTCATAACGCTTTGTAGCGGCAGTTGATGAACTGCCCGAAATCAGGGAGCTTCTCGAAGCGCATCTACGGTGAAAATCGTCGTATAGAGGTTTTTGAGAGAGTCTCTCTCTGCCCGTCAATCTTCAGGTCACGATGGAAAACTACTAATAGTGCGCCCGTAGCTCAGATGGATAGAGCAACGGACTTCTAATCCGTAGGTCACAGGTTCGAATCCTGTCGGGCGTGCCACAATAACAATAAGTTAGCTTGCCCAGATTTAACCTAATTCGGTCAGGGATAAGCCAGGGATAAGTACTCGTCGGAAAGACGGCTGAGCTGAGCGGCCATGTCGATGAGTACGGATACGTATCGAGAACCCTACCGCGCCTTCGACTAGAGGCAACTGGACAACATAAGTTTCCTCTCGCTGACACCCGGGGTGGGGAGCCCC
>JAPLJK010000105.1:0-1428 GCA_026388625.1 Deltaproteobacteria bacterium
CGGAATAGGGTTCGAAACCAGAGGTCTTAGTCTGCGTTCGAAGCTGGTGCTGGAGTTCGGTGCGGTAATCGTCGGAATCATGGTGATGGTGATTGTCGTATCGACGTTCGGCATTCCCTTCACCGGATACACCGGCACTCATGGCTACGAAAAGTCTGTGGTCTTGAATACCCTCGGTCTTGTAGCGGATTTGAAGAAAGAGCGCTTCAATCTTTGGTTGGGGGAACGCAAGGATGATGTCACGCTATTCTCAGAATCTCTGAACATCTCAACTTTATTGAATGACCTTATAACTCTGATTCAGCAGGGCTCCCCTGATGGCAGACCACAATATGAGTTTTGGACACAATTCACCAAGGAACCTCCCTATGAACTTCTTATGCAACCTATTCACCAGATTATCGCTGTTTACAAGGCGTATCACAAAATACAGATAGCTGATGCGAGCACAGGGATTATAGTAGCCTCCAGTGACGAAAAAAGTCTGGGGCTCAATGTGTCGGGCAACCCATCTTTCGATAAGGTTTTAACATCAAAACAAGAAGTGGTAGTTGATATTCAGTTGGACCCTACCACAGGTAACCCTCTCCTTATCGTCTCCCGGGCCATCTTTGGTCCAGTCCTCAAAGATACACCAACAGAAACCCCATTGGGCGTTGCGATGTTCTCCATCGACACCGACGTTTACCTCAAGCCATTGCTTTACACAGGCACAGGCATGGGTGAAACAGGCGACATAGTGCTGGTCAACCGAGATTCAACTATCCTCATGCCACTTAAGTTTCCCTTGCCGGACGGAACTATTCCCAAGCCCCTTGAATATAAGATTCAAGCTCGACCTGCGATGATGGCAGCGCAAGGAGAGGAAGGGGTAACGATAGCCGATGACTATCGTGGTGTACCAGTACTGTCAGCTTACCGGCACATCACGGTAGGACCCGACCATGGCTTGGGATTGGTGGTAAAACGTGACCAGGCAGAGGTGTTTGCTCCGCTGTGGAAAGGTATATTCTATACGATTCTAGTAGCCTTTTTGGGCCTGATGGTTGCGGTCTTGCTCGTAGTACTCACGGCAAAGAGGATATCATCTCCGATAGATGCCTTGATTGGTACCGCACGTGAGGTGGAGGCCGGCAATTTTGCAGTCAGAGTGCCGGTGAAGGCCTCAGACGAAATTGGTGCTCTTGCTGCAACATTCAACTCAATGTTGGAGCAAATTCAGAAGTGGGGAGCTGAGATAGAGAGGACCAACAAAGAACTTGAGGCGTTCAGTTATTCCGTGTCTCACGACCTACGTGCTCCATTGCGTGGGATTGACGGTTTCAGCAAGGCGCTCCTTGAGGACTACTACGAGAAGGTTGATGAAACAGGCCGTGATTACCTGACCAGAGTGAGGACCGCCACACAACATATGGGCCGTCTGATTGA
>JAPLJK010000088.1:0-19991 GCA_026388625.1 Deltaproteobacteria bacterium
CGCCGGGGAAATACTTGAAAGAGCTAAAGCGGCGAGAAAATTGTCCACGCCGTGCCGTCTTTGTCCGAGAAGTTGCGGTGTAAATCGGATAGCCGGAGAGAAGGGATATTGCATGGCTGGACCTGCGCCTGTAATAGCCCGTTGCCTTCCCCATTTCGGGGAAGAACCTCCTATCTCCGGTGACGGAGGGGCGGGCACAATTTTTTTTTCCCGCTGTACTATGCGTTGTGTTTATTGTCAGAATTACCAGATTAGCCAGGGGCAGTTGGGCTCCATTCTGACTCCTGAGGTTCTGGCCGATCAAATGCTTAGCCTCCAAATCCAAGGGTGCGCCAATGTGGAGCCCGTGTCCTCTTCGCACCAGCTACCAGCCTTTCTAGAGGCCCTGGCTTTGGCAGTCGGACGTGGATTGGACCTTCCGGTAGTTTACAACACAAATGGATTCGAGTCTGCGGAGGTGTTGGATCTCTTGAACGGCGTCGTGAACGTTTACCTGCCGGACCTGAAGTATTCAAGTGCCCTGGCAGCGACAAAATACTCAGAAGCTCCGGAATATGTAGAGTTTGCACGGTCTGCTATTCTCAAAATGCACGACCACGTCGGCAATCTTGTTGTAGACATGCAAGGCCGAGCCTTTCAAGGATTGATTGTTCGCCATCTTGTGCTACCTGGAGATATCTCCGGTACAGAGGAGACTCTCAGGTGGGTCAGGGATAACCTGCCTTCTACGGTAACACTCTCCCTCATGTCACAGTACTTGCCCATGCATAAGGCAAAAAACTTCCCGGAGTTGAACCGAAAGATAACCCCGGACGAATACGATAGGGTGCTTGATTCAGCATGGGGCTTAGGCTTCGAAAACGTGTTTATTCAGGACATGCAGTCTCCAGAGTACGGAACACCGGACTTTGGACGGGACAATCCCTTCGATTGGAACGTGTGAAGTGCAAAGGCCGCGTGATTGACAAACCACACCCCGAAGGCTACGCTGAGCGCAAGGTGAGAGGGAAAAACCAAGAACATGCCCAGACCTTTTTGCGGGACACGACCTTCTCGGTCGGGTTAGGAGGCTCTTATGGAAGCAAGAACTTTTGAGTTGGAATTCGCAAAATTCATACAAAAATTCCATGAGCACATCAGAGAGGCCTTCCTCGAAGATACCTTTCTTAAAAGGGAACTCCTCTCGCATTACCAACTGAGAAAAACAATGCTCGAGGAACTTTCAGACAGTATTCTTACGGAATTTACCAAGAACATTGATAAGAAGACCTCCATAGAGACGATTGCCGACAAGTATGTACAACTGGGCATACATTGCAGAGACGACGGTCTGAGTTATTCCGAAATGGTCAGAGTTTTCATCCTCTTGAAACGCCACATCTGGCTGTTTTTTCAGGACAGCAACTTCGCAGGTCAGCCTTTCGACGTCAGGTCCATCGTAGCTCTCAACAATAGGACGGCATTGTTTTTTGACAGAGTCATATACTATTTTCTGGTGGGTTATGAACAGTCCGACTCAGATGAATCGTCTGAACTGGAGACTCTGTACAACTCGTTTGTCGACAGGATTCATAAAGATCTTAGAGCGCGTTCGCGTTCAAATACCGAATAATTGTTTGAAACTTGTCTGACATTGAGTGGTAGCAATCGTTGAGTGCGGGGTTGGAGTCTCGGACAAGGTTAAGGGGTGACTCGCAAGTCACCCCGTGTGGTTGTTGAGGAACAGAGTCCTGGATCCTGGATCGACGCACACCCCTGGTAGGAGTAATACTATTGAACAACCTGAACGGTGTACCCGAACTTGTCCCCGTTCTCCTGCCGGTAATCAACTCTTACCTTTTCACCTACTGCAGGCCTGCGGAAGGGTATGAATTTTGTCTTCAGACCGACCTTGATGTTGATCACTTCAGCGGTTTCACCCTCATCTACAACTCGTAGGGAAAGACTCTTGGGGGAAGATGCTACTACCTCGCCGGTCATAGATTTTGACTTCTTGTCATCCGCGGGAATCGGCTCTTTAGCTTCTTCCCTCGGTTCGTGTGCAGGGCGCGGCACAGGCGCTTTGGACAATTCCTTCTTCTCTGGAACCGGCTTTTTGGTGCCGCCAAGTCGTTCCGCCGGCTTGGGCTCCACTGGTTTGCTTCCAGGAGTCCACGATGGATCCGAAACGTGCGACGGCGGTTTGGCTGAACAGATGGCTCGCGGAGCGGCACAGGAATCTGTAGCCGTAGGAGCTTCTTCACCTACCGACTTGCATTCGGAACTACTGGGAGGAGGAGGAGGGTAACATTGAGCCGCGGTTGGCAGTGGCGAAAGGCTGACTACCTTGGTGGCTTTCATGTATCCATCTTCGAGCACAAAATCCACGGCGACCCTTTCGCCTAGACACGGGCGGCGATTCGGAATGTACTTGGTCCTCCATCCCACATTAACCTCCGCACATTGTCCATTGGATTTTACTGTCATGCTACGCCAGCCGTGATCAGTTACGGTGCCCTTGAAGGTGCAGATGCGATACGCATGTACAGGCGACAAATAGAAAAACATTATAGTCAGGGATGTGAATACAACGAAAGCCCTGGCTGCAACTGAACACTTGCCAAACATGGGGACCTCCTCACTCGGGGGCGTAAGGATTCGCTCGTTCTCAAGACGATTCCTCGGCTTCTCCGGGAACCCTTTAGCGTAAAGTGTTTTATACATAGTAGGTTATATGATAAAAGTCAAGTTAATTAATATATAAAAAAATCTAATGCTTAATAATACAAAAGATTTTTGTTAGATGTCCGCCCCAAGGCTCTCTCTTGTCTTAATCCAGCTTGCATGTTATCAATATTCAATGGAGGAAAGCTATGGGAATGTTTCGCGAAGCAAGCTCTCAGGAAATCGACATAGTCAAAGAGATGGCTGAATCCCTCGGAGGCGCCGGTTGGAAATTAGAGGAAATATTGGAAAAGACCAACGCTGCGCTGGCACGACTGCAACGCTTGTTTGACGTAGATGAATCTGAAAGTTCGGAGGGTTCCTCTCGCTTTTTGGACCTGATTAATGAATCCATCCGAGAATATAACCGCCTCGTAGACTTGGCTGAAAATGCTTTGAACCGGCTCTTGATTCAGAGAGAAGCGTGCGGCTTCCGGACGCATCGATATGTGAGTCACTATTACCCGATCCCATCTAAAATAAAGCTCTTGAGACGATGAATTCTTTGAAACTGTCTGTTTTCAGCAGACGCATCATAATTGCTCTAGTGTGTATAGTCTTTTTCCTAATGCCTTTCCAGGAGGGTTCACCTGCCACGGCAAAGAAAAAAGGAAGGGCTGTTTGGCTGGTCTTCTTTTTTTCCAAGGATTGCCCGCATTGCGAAAGCGTTAAAGATCTGACAAAGGCTTTGAGTGGTAAGTATCCGGTGCGTGTCAAGAATTTCAACATAGACGACCAGGCAGATTATGCGGTCTATTCCAAACTCGAAGCAATCCATGCACGGGACAAGTTTTCAGTTCCCTTGATCATGGTTGGAGATGAAATACTTATGGGTGAGACCGAAATCGCCGGCAAGCTCGAAGAAAACATTCGTGGATTGAATGCTGCTGGTGGATCAGGGCTCCCCTATCTGGGAAAGGCTTTCTCCAAGACACCTGCAGTGAAATCCCCTTGTCCGGATTGTGATTCCGAGGGTCGGCCAAAGCGCCGCTCCCCAGGAGACGGATCGGGCAAGATGAAAATTTTTGAGGACAAGTCTTTTTAGCCCAATTTGAAATGGCTCGGTGTAACATGCACATTATGTTAATAAGATTGGTATTTGTTGTCCTCATCCTGGTCGGTTTACTATGCACTATCACTTCGTGTACCTGAATTGAATCCCGGTTCAAAACGCCGACCGGTCAGGTCGACTCAAAAAAAATGTCGGCACCAAAGGAAGGATGTAAGCCTGGATCATTTTATTGTCCCCCCAGCGAGAGGGCACATTGATGGGATGACGGGTTGTGAAATAGAGGGACCAGTAAGGATTTTCAGTGTGCTTCAAAGAGAAGAAGATTTCGAGAAGGCGCGTTTTGGCTTCCAGTGAACCCATGAACACTCCTGATTTATGGCAAGGATACTTTTTCGCGTGTAATCATATCCAAAGCTCTTGACTATATGAGGATATATGAATAATCTTAGCCAGTGACGACGGCTAATAATTGATCTTATCTAAGAGGTGGAACATGTTTGCTATCGATGACGCAGCCCGCAACTATTTCAAGGAAAAGCTGAGCGGGAATCAAGCTCTCAGAGTATTCTTCGGAGGCTATGGCTGAGGAGGCCCCAGCATGGGGTTGGCTCTGGATGAGCCGAGAAAAGGTGACGAGACATATCGCATCAATGAATTGCAGCTTATAGTAGACCCTTTTGCTCTCAAGCTGATCACTGAATCCGGCGGCTTGTCAATCAAGTCCAGCATATTCGGACCCACGGCTGAACTCGACAATCTCAGTCATTCCGGTTGCAGTTGTTAAGAGCGAGGATTCGATATGCCTATCTTTGAATTCAAATGCTGCAAGTGTGGCAAGAAGTTTGAGAGGATAATATTCGGTTCTGACGAGCAAGTTCCTGCTTGTCCGGATTGTGGCAGCCCTGAAGCCAGTAAAATGTTGTCGGTATTTGCTTGCACCGGCCTTGAAGCTGAATTGGCCTCATCTTGCGGCAAGTCGTCCTCCGGGGGCTTCTCCTGAGGATCACATTGAACCGCCGTGAGCGGTGTTACGGATTGGCAGAAAGTTGGGACGCGCAAGTGTGCCCATTTGTCCTGGAGGCAGGCGCAGTGTCGGATGCACCTCGTGACGTGCATCCGACACTGCCGGTGTTCCTGACGCTTTAGTTTGTCGGTTTCGGGCCACTGCGGGATTACTCGGTCGACCTTTAATCCCACTTGCGAATATCTTCAATGGTCTTCTGGACACTGGACAGATATCCAGGTTTCACTATAAGAACAGACCCCTTGAGCTTGGTGACGTCACGAAGTGTATCTTCGACAGCTTTGACGAATCCTTCGGGTTCGGAGCCCTTCAGTTCTATTTCAAGTGTCATAGAGTCCCTATCCTGCCGGCGGTCTACCACGAGTCTTCCTTTGGCGATTTCCGAGTGATTTTCGAGAACTTTCTGAACCTGGGAAGGATGAACGAACATTCCTCTTACTTTAGTTACCTCGTCCGCCCGACCCATAATTCGTGTTAAACGAGGACCGGTGCGGCCACAAGAACAAGGCTCTTCGGCCACGCTTGAGAGATCACCAGTTCCGAATCTTACCAGCGGGTAAATCTTGTTATTGCACGTTACCACTACTTCTCCCGGTTCACCGTTGGGAAGGACTTCTCCTGAGCCTGGATCAACGATTTCCACTATCACGTCATAATGGACGTGCATGCCGTTCAACTTGGGGCACTCGTATGCTACGCAGCCCACGTCCGCAGTTCCATAAGCCTGCCTACCGATAATGTGATATTCATCCATGAATTTTTTTCTCAGAGATTCCGGCAACATTTCGGCAAGAAGAAAGCCCACTTCCAATTTGAATTCAGAGGCAGCGTCTATACCCATTTCCTCAGCTTTCTTAAAGATGGCAATAAGAAAGCTGGGCGTTCCGATATAGCACGTTGCGCCCAGGTTCTTCATTATCTCCACTTGTATCTCGGTATTTCCTACACCGGTAGGGATGATCACCGCACCAAGTTCTGAAACGCCTTCCTCGAACATGTGGCCGGCCGGCGTCAGATGGTACGCAAATGTGTTCACTGCCAAGTCTCCCGGCCTGAACCCGACGGCATACAAAGCAGTCTTCCAACGCCAGTAATCATGAACTTTCCCAACTGGGTCGTAAATGGGACCAGGCGACTGGTGGATCCTGAGAAGATCTGAAACGGGAACGGTAAGAAAGCCGCCAAAGGGCGGTAGGGCCTTCTGGGCCTCTGAAAGATCCTTCTTCTTAGTTATCGGCAGCTTTTGGAGATCATCGATAGCGGAGATATCTGATGGCTGAAGGCCGAGTCTGTCCATTGCCGCCTTCAAAGGAGTAGCGGCGTTGTGTGCGCAGCTAACCATCTCCCTAAGAAAAGCCTGCTGGTAATCTCGCCTGTCCGCCGGCGAAAGTTTTTCTTCGGGGCTCAATATGCCGGAGTTACGGTCGACGTGATACATAAACTCCTCCACATATAACGATTTAGAATGAAAGGGGAAGATTTAGCGGAAAAAATTAGCCGGGTCCCGCATCATTGCTTCAACGACGCAGTAACTCCGGCTAAAGTGAGAACTCAGATATGGGTTCACCGGCTTTCTTATCTGGATATATTACACTTCGCTCCACACACCCTATTCATAACAACAAAATCTAACTCGGGCATGCGGCACCAGTCGGCTGGTCGCTCGCGGTTAAGCGTTTTCGCAGCCCTCAGCCGGAAAACCTTCAAGATGATCCAAGGTCTCTGTTCAAGTGAATCTCGTTTTCCCAAGGCGTCCAAGATCTACATGGCACTCCCTGGGTAAACCTCACCAGCACCAGCGCCAGGGCCTTACAACCCGCACCGGAACCGCTGGCCAACAGTATGCCGGGACGCACACTACGGGTCTGGGCACGCAAACGGCTATCACCGGGGCACAGACCACTGGAACCGGAGCGCACATAAAGGGTGCACATGCGAATCCGCAGCGCCATGCAGAGGCGTCTCCAGCAAACATGCCCAAACAAACCGCAATGCTCAGGCCGGCCAAGATCACCTTTACCCTCTTCTTCATTTTAATACCCCCTGGGTTTGATCTCTCCCCCACCATACACTATAAATCGTAGAAAATCCAGCAATATGACACTAAACTCCTGAGTACGACTTATTTCACCCCTTCATTACATACTTTCGCAATATTCTTACAAGTAGGGGAGGCATGTTTTCCCTAAGTTGTCTGCGGAAATCGTGGCCTTGCGAAAAAACCATGTGTCGCAACGCTTCCACATAGTACTCCCGCCCCCCTCCTGTTGAAAATTTTATGTCCTTACCCGTCATGACGTGCGGCAATCCGGCCTTGATAACAGCTTTGTACCAGCACTCAGACGACACTTTATCCATGTTTCTTAAATTGATTACCTGTTCCTGATCGTGATCTAATTTTCTCCAAAGCGTCTGGTAGACAGTTTCCAACCCGTGAGTCCAGGCGTCAGAGGTATTCTCCACCAATATTCCAACTTTCAGGTCAGAGTCTGAATATGGGAACGCGTCACTGTAGACGGAAGGATGTCCCATTCCTCCGTAATCAACCATTTTTATGTCTGATTTTCCGTTCGTGAAGTCTAGTGTGTCCTGGTCTGCTGAGGTTTCCAGGGGCGCTATCCCGATCATCGGAGGCAAGGCCGCTAGAACGGCATGATAATGCCAAAAAGGTACGCGGCCCATTGGAATGATTCTGTCGGACCAAGACGTTATTTCTTCTTCAGGAGAACCAAAAAAGTATATGAAAAGACCGTGTCTTACCGAGAAATCAATCATAGCCGTCATCACTAATCTAAAGCTGCTCGTTAATGCCATTCGATCGCTTTGTGTAAGAATTATCCCTTCTGGTTGAGATGGTGCTCTTGTCTGTTTAGGAAACTCAAATCCGTTCGGACATACGATTGTCTTGTCACACAAACTCAATCCAGTGCTCTTTTCCAACAGTCTCATCAACCGGTCCGACGTTACTGTCAAAACTTTACTATTCCGAATCGCTTTAACTATGACTTCTTTATTTCGAAGCTCTTCTTCAGGTATGTACGAGGGTTCACCGATCATAAAATCATCAAGGTCGTACAAGTAATTGTTGCCTATTACCCGGCCCACGTGATCTATCAACTTTGAATTGCGAACCCTTTGCAGCCATACGACATCAAAGACAAAATCAGCCGGTAGGTCAAAAAGTGTCGGATCCGTCACAAAGTAACCATCTATCAGGCCTTGTCTTTTCAAATTGAGCAGAGGCATATCGACTCGCAGGCCTCTTAAGAATCCCTTATCTTCAGAAATGACCAGAATCCGCGGTTTTGAAATACAATGACTCATGCAGTCCACCATTTGGATTGTATGAAAGAGTGTTCAGTCCCTAACCGTATTCTTCACCATTTGGCCTGCTCTCGTCAAGTAATCGGCAACTGACCACCATCTGGAACCTAAGCCCCTCTTGAAAGCCGTAAAGATATCCCTTGCTCCTTTGTCGCTCCGCAGCAATTGCAGCGCGTAATTCAACAGGGAATTATCTTGTTCGGCGAATATTACCGTAGCCTTTTCCAGATCATTGTCATTGATTTGCCTCCAAAGTTCGAACAGGAAGATGAGTCTGTAGTTGATCCGCTTGTTCTGGCAAAGAATCCGCAAGGCCTGCTCTAAAGTGATGAGAGGCTGCTCCGACTTGATTGCGTGGTACACCTGCCATTCAAGTACGAAATTATCCTCAACTCTTCCCCTGTCATCGTCTTCCACAATGGTATTGCCACGATGCCTTCGATAATCCGTGAGTTCTTCTTCAATGACGTGAAGGCGTCCGCGTGCCGTCAAAGTGAGGAACATAAACCAGTCGTGGACGTATCTGAGTGGAATAAAACCGCCAATTGTCTGAAAGACCTCACGATTTATAAAGAGGCACGAGGTTGTGATCAGGTGATTGACCACGAGCAGAGAAGCAAATAATGAATCGTGCTCAAGCCTAACCTGCTTACATTGTTCGTAACGGACAGCCAGGTATCCATATTTGTTAACCGGGTCACCGCCTTCAGTTATGTATCGGACCCGGGACACACTGGCATCGAGGTTTGGATGTCGTGCGTGTACTTCCAGATGTTTTTCCAATTTGTCCGGATGAAACCGATCATCTGAATTCAATATCACGATCCAGGGAGCCGATGCCAGCGTCGCTCCCCGGTTCAGGGCATTATGAGCGCCCTGATTGTTTTGGACATAAAGCCTGATTCGGGTGTCACTAAACTTTTTTACTACATTTACGCTGCCATCGGACGAGCCGTCGTCGATTATTATTATTTCAAAGTCATCCACAGACTGGGCGAGCACAGATTCTATAGCCTCTCCCACATATCGTTCGTGGTTATATGACGGCATTACTACCGAAACCAGCGGGACTGTTCTCTCGGGCACGCCTACCTCTCTCTTGGAGAACGCACGGTCCGTGGCACCGTTCATAGCATTCTGGAAACCCATTATCACCAAAACATGGTGAACTCAATCTTACTTTTTCCAGGATATTCCGCAAAAAAAGATCCCCTAACAAATAGTTTTTTCAATCAAGATAAGGCTCAGGCCCAAAAATAAGTTGAAATTGTTGCGACTCCGGTCTAAGTGTCTGTTCCAATAACACTCGATGGAGTTACGGAGAGGATGACATGAGAATCAAGATCTTGCCGGCCGTCCTTTTGATGATCCTGACCGCAGTGTCTTTTTCAGAAGGTCAACAAAATTTGCCCTCCTCCCCGTTACCTGGTGCGGGGTCTTTCCCACAAGAAACAGTTCCTAACCCGCCATACCCTGGTGGTACCCAGGGCTACGGCGGTTCACTTCAACAACAAGGCGGCTCTCCGGTCCAGAATCAGCAGCTCAACCCTGGAACTGACGCCACCGGTTGGCCAAATTACCCGTATCCACAATATCATAATCCCTACTATGGAGGGATTTCCACACGCGACCTTGTTTCAGGAACGCTCGAATGGCTGGTCAGCCTTCCCTCGACTGTTTTCGATCGTTTTTCAGGTTTCGTGGATCGTAACTTTTTTCCTCAATCACCCGCTACTCAAGGTGGCGGAACACAACCGCAAACGCAGACCCCATCAGGGGCCCAGACAAGTCCTGGGACGACCGGACCACTTCCTCCCGCCAATGTTTATGGACCTGGTTCGAGATGACTTAATTTTTCCAGGTTGGACCAAATGGCCCTGGAGCTTAGATTCCTATGGATGATTTCTCGGACGCCCGAAAGAATATGGTTGAGCGACAGCTTGTGGCACGTGGTATCAGGGATCGCCGCGTTCTTCAAGCGATGGAAGAATTGCCACGGGACCTTTTTGTAGATCAAGATTCTGTGAGTGAGGCCTACCATGATAACCCTCTTCCAATAGGTTACGGCCAGACCATTAGCCAGCCTTACATGGTTGCAATCATGACCGAATTGCTGGCGCTTGAGGGTCATGAGCGGGTTCTTGAAATAGGTACTGGCTCGGGATACCAGACCGCAATTCTGGCGAGGCTATGCTTGCGTGTGTTCACTATTGAACGGATAACGAGTCTCGCTCATAAAGCCGAAAATGTCCTCTCTCAGTGCGGATATACAAACATATCATTAATGGTGGGTGATGGAACAGAGGGGTGGTCTTCTGAAGCGCCCTTCGACGGAATCATCGTAACCGCTGGCGCTCCCAAAGTCCCACAGACTCTTGTGGACCAGCTTTGCGAAGGGGGAAGACTTATTATCCCCGTGGGCGACCGGTTTTCACAGATTTTGAAACGAGCGACAAGAGTACGTGACAGCATCAAAATCGAAAGCCACACCTCTTGCCGATTCGTGGATCTTGTCGGTCAACACGGCTGGTCGCTGTCTTAAGTCGGCCTTTTCTCTTGGTCATGTCAGGGAACGGAGCGAATAAATCTATTTTTTCTCCCAGCGCACTTATTAGTGGTCAAGAGGAGTCTTTCAGACGAGCGGCTTCGAAAACATCTTAAGCGTATCTGACAAGAAAGCTATTCAAAAAAGATCGTGAACTGCCCGGAAACTTTTAGAATTACATTGTGTGGGGCAACTTTAAAGGTCTCGCGTATCGTCAAGGCCATTACTCTCTGTATGATATATGCTGTTCTTACCTGTGGCTGTCCTCACGTAAATTCAGGATTGCCGCCGCCACTGAGATATCCTGTCATAGAGGCCAATTCCCCCGCTACAGGGCTCTACCACACGGTTGCCGAAAGTGAGACTTTGCCTTCAATAGCAAAATCTTACAACGCAGATCAACAACAATTGGCAGAGATGAACAACCTGCGACCGCCGTACGGGGTTCAGGCAAACACCAGGTTGTTCATTCCAGGTGCTTCGCGACAGAAAAAAACTGAAACAAATCAAACACTCCCACAGGGGCTATCCGCGGTCCAGGATTTTCCAGGCATCGTTTCCTGGCCGGTGGAGGGGAAAATCATCTCTGAGTTTGGCATAAAAGGCGGGATCCAGCACAACGGAATTTCAATTGAGACTGCTGAAGGCACGCCGGTGAAGGCCGCTCAGGACGGCAAGGTAGGGTACGTGGGGTCTATTCCTGGATATGGGAATGTTATTCTTATTGAGCATGCCAACCGACTGGTGACTGTTTACGGTCACCTAAAGGAGATCAAAACCGGGACGAGAAGTTTGGTAAAGAGGGGCGACGTGATCGGCACCGTCGGCAGTTCGGGGAGAGTCGTCACCCCTTGCCTGTATTTTGAGGTTCGATCGCGTTCCAAACCAAGAAACCCGCTGTTCTTTCTGACGCGAAAGACGTGACAAAAACCCTGTCAAGACATCTTGATCCTTGCGATTATCCAAATCGTTGACAGAGATGGGCGGACAACTTGGTCTCGGCAAGTCTGACTCCGATTGGAGCGCTTTCCCGGTGTTCTGAGTTCGGCTAAAAGACAGTCTGCTTGCCAAATTTTTTACTCTTATGTGCTTTTTTCATGATAAGAACTACGACATTAAGAATTAAATGCAATAGACAGAGAAATCCGGGCATGAAATCAATTCAACGCCCCCCAGAAGAGGCCTCATGAAATCATGGCCCTCAGCCTTGGGGATAAAATCGCCATTTACAATCCCCTCAGGGGTCTTGACAACACTTCCCTCTGTAATTGCACTGGTCGCCAGAGAAGTTCCTGAAGTAGGGTTTCTCACTACCAAGACTCTGAGCGTAGCCCCCCGTGAAGGCTACCGCGAACCCATCATTCACGAATATTATCCCGGATGCTTTGTCAATGCAGTCGGTTTAGCCAACCCAGGGGCACGAGAGTTTCTAGCAGCAATGAGTCCATTGTTGCCACTCCATGACGGCAAACCCCTGTTCGTTTCGATAATGGGCGCAGACCCGGAGGAATTTCTCGAATGCGCCACAATCCTTGATCCTATTGCCGACGCGTTTGAGTTGAATCTTTCATGTCCTCATGTAAAAGGCGCAGGCCAGGCAGTGGGCTCCGATCCCAACTCAGTCCAGGCCGTCATCAGGCTTTTGAAAGAACATTTCCGCAAACCTGTAATTCCCAAGCTATCACCAAATCTTGGAGACATCCCGAGAATGGCCTGTCTTTGTCGCGATGCCGGAGCGGACGGCTTGTCACTGATTAATACGGTCGGGCCCGGCATTGCGGTTGATTATGAGGGCAATGCAATTCTCACCAATGTGGTTGGAGGTTTGTCAGGCGCAGGAATTTTCCCCATAGGATTGAGAGCAGTTAGAGAGGCGTCTGCCGCTGTTGATCTCCCGATCATAGCCTCGGGGGGGATTACAAGTGCCGGAGAAGTCCGAGCATACAGGGATGCAGGGGCTTCTTTTTTTGCAGTGGGATCAGCCCTGGCGGGCATGTCCACGCCGGACATAGTCTCTTTTTTACGAGGACTCGACGTATGTGGACCGAAGGAAAAAGAGCATGAGCAACATCGACAAAACAGTTCGGCATTTAGATCGCGAACCACGTATCACAAGGCTCAAGTCATGGAGAATGAAGTCGTAGGTCCTGATATGTTCAGGATCACGCTCTCGGAGGGACTGCCCTGTGATCCGGGCTGCTTTTTTTTTCTGCGCCTGCCTGGGGCAGGGGAAAAGCCCTTTTCACCAATGTGCGATAAACCTCATGTCTACCTTGTTCGTGCCGTGGGACCGTTTACGCGGAGCTTGCAGGTTCTCAGGCCCGGTGACGTGGTCTATCTTCGGGGACCGTATGGACAAGGATTCGCTGCGCCGGAAAATGGGAGGCCCCTGATACTTGTTGCAGGGGGTACCGGAGTAGCACCGATCGTCTTTGCAGCCCTCCGTTGGTCGACATCCGTGGTCAAATCGTTTGTAGGCTTTTCCAAAGAGATGTCCCCATCGTTTGTGACGGACCTCAACAAAATGTTGCCCGGTGTCAACATTTCCATAGATCCTCCCGGTCAGGTAGGAGAAGTATTGAGGTCATTGGTTGACGAATTTTCCAGAGACCGGACGCTGTATGCAGAAAGCTGCGTATTCATGTGTGGCCCGACTCCCATGATGGAGGCAGCCGGCAAGGTTTTTCGAGAAACGGTTCCCACACATAGACTTTTCACGGCGCGTGAAGATGTAATGAGGTGTGGAATAGGACTGTGTGGAAGTTGCGGCACTAAAAGCGGTCTGAGATCGTGTGTTGACGGCCCGGTGATGTCCCTGGAAATCTGATGAAAAAAGAGGTCGCTTTGAACAGCAAACAATAGATTTATTGTGGAGGACTGATGGAATCAAGATCTGAAGATCGCAATCTTCATTGGGAATTGATTGACAGCCGTGAGGATCGCTCGTACAGGCTGTTCTCAGTCGCAATAAACAGAAACAGGTCTCCAAGAACTGGAGAAATTCACGAATTCCAGATCCTGAACTCTCCAGACTGGGTTGCAGTTATAGCATTGACTCCCAAGAATGAGATGATACTGGTGCGGCAATACCGTCATGGAATTTCGGGACTTTCCTTGGAACCCCCGGGGGGATTGGTAAAAGAAGGTCAAAGTCCGGAACAGAGCGGCCGAGAAGAACTCGAAGAGGAGACGGGCTATCAGGCTCCCTCACTGGAACTCCTGGGCTGGATGCACCCCATGCCGGCCCTTTTTTCAAACCGTTTTTATGTTTTTTTCGCCAGAGACGCCACCCCTGACGGACGGCTCAATCCGGATGACACGGAAGAAGTGGAGACGGTCCTAGTGCCTGTGGATAAGGTGAGGGAATACATAAGATCAGGCGTAATTACGTGCGGCACAATGATTGCCGCGTTGCACCTATTCTTCGACTGGGAGGACCACGGAAAGATCACCAGTCCTTAGCATAGGCTCTATCATAATCAGAGTTTTCAACAACAAGATCTCAGGAATGACACAAGGAGGAAAACAATGGACGTGAAAGTTTTCGGAGTGGTTGGAGCCGGCCAAATGGGAAACGGGATAGCGCATGTTGCCGCGGCTTCAGGAATGCAAGTCATTATGAACGATATCACACAGGAATTCGTGGACAACGGTCTGAAAACTATCGAAAAGAACCTGGCCAGGGCGGTGTCCAAGGGCAAGATGACTGAGGAGGAAAAATCTCAGATCCTGAGCCGTATAAAACCAAGCATTGACTTGAGCGACTTCCGGGAAGCCGACTTCGTCGTGGAAGCAATTATTGAAGACTTACAGCTCAAACAGACAGTGTTCAGGACTCTTGATGAGGTAGTTTCTCCAGGAAAAGTGCTCGCAAGCAATACATCTTCCATATCGATCACTAAGCTGGCTAGTTTCACCAAGAGGCCCGACAAATTTATTGGCATGCATTTTATGAATCCGGTTCCAGTCATGAAGTTGGTAGAGATCATTAATGGCCTAGCCACGGATAGGCAAACCACTGAATTGACTATCGAACTTTCAAAGAAGTTCGGAAAAATTCCTGTCGAAGCACAAGATTTTCCGGGATTTATTTCCAACCGAGTGCTCCTGCCCATGATCAATGAAGCGGTTTTTGCCCTTTTTGAAGGAGTAGGCACACCGGAAGCAATAGACGAGGTCATGAAACTGGGGATGAACCACCCGATGGGACCGCTGACTTTGGCAGATTTAATAGGTCTGGATACGTGTCTGGCGATCTTGAAAGTCCTTTACGAAGGTTTCTGTGATTCCAAGTACAGGCCCTGTCCTCTCTTGATAAAATATGTAGAGGCGGGATATCTAGGAAGAAAGAGCGGCAGAGGGTTCTACAACTATTCGGACAAGTAATGAGTCTTTTGGAACGAAAAAATTGATGAATCTTTGCCGCCCAGATGACCGTAAATCATGTGCAGCCTGCTGCGGCCTGTATAACGTCCCCTTAGCCACGAGGCCGGATCTTGCTGGAAGGCTCACATAAAGCGCACTGTCATTTTTCAGGCCACTGAACGATCACCTGATGCCGTTCAAGAGTTTGAGGCAGGTGTTAGGGTCGCAGAGGCAGATCTGCCGCTGGATCGGGTTATTCATGTTTGCGCATTTACGGGTTTTATTGATGCGGCTTTTAGATGCGTCGGCTGCATGCTCCACCCACTGGCATCAGGAAACAACGGGATTGACCTCAGGGGACTCTGTCACTATGGGAGTATGGCCTGTAAGACTTTTTATTGCTCCGCTTGGGACGATTTACCCCTGTAAGTTACCAAATTAATGTCACGTTGTATCGAAGAAATATCACGGTCAATGAGGAAACCCCTTGACGGTAAAGGTTTCATCCTGTACTATCAACTCACTTATTCTTTGAAAACACTTGATCGCTAACTAGCATGTCTTGCATCGACAGGAATTCCGCGTGTAGGTCCGAAGTGAGCCGTTGGCTTTCCACCATAGTGTTGGTTGCAGTAGCAGTCACAGGGATGTTCGTCACTACGCGGGATGTTGCGTCCGCATATATGCCTCCCCCGCACCCTTGTGAACTCGAGGCCATGACGTATGGTCCGCCGGAACCTCCCACGTGCGCAGGTCCTCCGCCGCTTCCTGTCTGCGGTCCATGCCCACCGTTGAGGGTATATCCACGGCAACTTGTTGGGCCGCCTCCGTGTCCCATCATGATATGCAAATGGCCGGTGCCCACGCCGGTCGCGTACAAGATTACACCGCCGCTGCCTTGCGCCCCGCCGGTCTGTGCTCAACAGCCTTCTCCATGGTCTAACGCCTGCTCATCGTGTGGTCCTTAACCTTAATAGCAACTTGTACCGAGAAGAGTGTTGCTCTGGAGTATCTTGCTTGAGATTATTTTGAAAAAGTACATTTGAAAAAGTACAAAGGAAAGCCCCGGAAAGGAGGATGAGAACCGGGGCTTCGCATGGGGAAAAGTATGTTGAGCAGCGGGCTACGCCTCCCGCTGTGTAGCAACAGCTTAAACCATGATTTTAAATAGTTGTCAAGAATATTTAAAGTTAATTCTATTAAAATAAGATTTAGCCGCTGTCCAATCATTAGTAAATATATAAATTGCTTTGAAATCATTGGATTTGTGTTTCCATATTATATTAAAGCGCGAATCACGTCGCTCTTGCCGATAACACCAACCAGTTTTGCATTATCAACTACCGGCAACGTATAAAGTTTTCTGTCTGCCATGAGACGAGCTACCTCGGACAAGTCCGTGTCGGGCGCTATACAGACTGCCGGTTTCGAATAGATATCCTCCACGGTAGTTGCTGTCAGGCGCTTGAATTCCTTTTGCAGTCTCCAAGGGTTTTCCAGGGGAATCACCGAATCGAGTATTATAAAAACAGTGGGGATGTGTAATGGCTTGTTTTGATTAACCAGATCGGATTCGCAGACCACTCCCAGAACATTGCCATGGTCATCCACCACGGGCACACCGTTAATGCTGTTCTCGGAGAGAATTTCGGCCAGTTCACGAAGCAATGTGTGAGGGGTAACTGTAATGACGTCACGAGTCATAACGTCTGCTGCCTTGCTCATTCGTACCTCCTTTCAAATTGTCCGGGGTTCAGTTCTGTTGGGCCTTCAATTTGGCTTTTTTGTCCCTCTGGAATCAGGCGTCATAATGGAACTTCTGGGCAGGGGGGAACTTAGAGCCATATCGAGGATAACATGAAAAGCTACAGGAAAGAGTTACGGTTCAACTATTTTGGGCGGCGCCTCTTTTGTAAGAGTCTTCGCGGTTACAAAACGTAGGTGATCCCCATCGGCTACGGCCTCGATCCTTGCACCCTGAAGGAACTCACCGCTTAGGATTTTCAATGCTAAAGGATTTTCAATGAGACGTTGGATGGCGCGCTTGAGCGGTCGCGCCCCATAAGCAGGATCGAACCCTTCGGCGGCCAAAAGGTCACGCGCTTTTGGTTCCAGTACGAGGCTGAGTTTGTTTTCTGCGAGCCGCTTGTTGAGTCTGGAGATCTGGATATTCACAATCTTCTTGATTTCTTCAAGATCGAGGGCGTGAAAGATGATTATGTCATCCAGCCTGTTGAGGAACTCCGGTTTGAAGTGATACCGCAAGGCTTCCGTGACCCGGACCCTCATGGCCTCCCCGTCCCTGCCCGCGTAGTCTCTGATTTCCGATGAACCGATGTTCGAAGTCATTATTATGATGCAGTTCTTAAAATCTACTGTCCGCCCCTTACCGTCGGTCAGGCGTCCGTCATCCAGTATCTGGAGGAGAGCGTTGAACACTTGGGGATGAGCTTTCTCGATCTCATCGAATAGTACCACGGAATAGGGACGCCGGCGTACAGCCTCGGTGAGGTAACCACCCTCTTCATAACCGACATAACCGGGGGGCGCTCCAATGAGCCTGGCTACGGAATGCATTTCCATGTATTCCGACATATCAACCCGCACCATGGCCTGTTCGTTGTCGAAAAGAAACTCCGCCAGAGTTCTCGCCAGCTCTGTTTTTCCCACCCCGGTGGGCCCCATGAAAATGAAGGAACCAATAGGACGGTTGGGATCCTGCAGGCCGGATCTGGCCCTCCGGACCGCGTTGGCTACGGCAACGATGGCTTCATGCTGGCCGATTACTCTCGATGCTATCCTGTCCTCCATTTTTAGGAGTTTTTCCATTTCTCCTTCTATCATCCTGGAAACCGGGATACCTGTCCATTTGGCTACAACCTCAGCGACATCTTCCGGGTCGACTTCCTCTTTAAGCAATCCGCCATCTTTCTGTATCTCGGCGAGCTGAGCGTTTCTTTCCCCAATGTCTTTTTCTAAGGAAATGAGCATCCCGTATTTCAGTTCGGCGGCCTTGCTCAAATTTCCTTCTCTCTCAGCCTTGGCCGCTTCGACCTTTGCACGCTCATACCTCTCTTTTAGTTCTCTAATGGCTGCTATGACTTCCTTTTCTTTGTGCCACTTCTCCTTGAGCACATTGGATTCAGCGGTCAAGCGCTTGATCTCGGAGCGGACCTTATCGAGCCGTTCTCGGCTGGCTTCGTCTGATTCCTTTGTGAGTGCCTGCTCTTCAATTTGAAGCTGAATTACACGTCGTTCGATCTCATCAATTTCCGTCGGCATGGAATCAATTTCAATGCGGAGTCGCGACGAAGCTTCGTCGATAAGATCTATTGCTTTATCGGGAAGAAAACGATCTGTAATGTAGCGATGAGACAGGGTTACCGCGGCTATTATTGCAGCGTCCTGAATACGGACTCCATGATGCAGTTCGTAACGTTCTTTCAGCCCTCTCAAGATCGAAATTGAGTCCTCCACGGACGGTTCAGCCACGTAGATAGGCTGAAATCTGCGTTCCAAGGCAGCATCTTTTTCTATGTGTTTCCTGTATTCGTTAACCGTGGTGGCGCCTACTGCCCTGAGTTCGCCTCTGGCTAACGCGGGCTTAAGCATGTTGGAGGCATCAACGGCCCCTTCTGCAGCACCTGCTCCAACCAAAGTGTGCATCTCATCAATAAATAGAATGACCTCTCCGGAGGATGAAGTGACTTCTTTGAGGACTGCTTTGAGGCGGTCTTCAAATTCACCTCTGTACTTGGCTCCGGCAATTAATTGACCGATATCAAGAGCGAGGACTCGCTTACCCCTCAAAGTTTCCGGAATGTCTCCTGATACAATACGACCGGCCAGGCCCTCCACTATGGCGGTCTTTCCCACCCCTGGATCACCAATTAGAACAGGATTGTTCTTGGTCCTACGTGACAGGACCTGAATTATCCTCCGGATCTCGTCATCGCGGCCTATTACGGGGTCCAGTTTCCCTTTGCGCGCCAACTCATTAAGATCTTTTGTAAAACGCTTGAGAGCCTGATATTTTTCTTCCGGCGCCTGATCCGTAACCCTCTGAGTTCCCCTGATCTCGGCGAGAACCATATATATCTTGTCTTTGGTCACCCCGCGGCCGGTCAGGATCCGTGATGAGGCAGCCCCTGATGCCTCGGCAAGGGCTATGAGAAGGTGTTCGACCGAAACGTACTCGTCCTTGAGTTGTTCCATTTCTTTGAACGACGCTTCTAGAACCGACCTGAGTTGGTTGGAATAATACCGGTCTGCAACGACACCGCTCTGACGCGGCATTCGTTCTACCGCTTGCAGGGTTTCGTTTCGAATTCGTTCCGGGTCTGCTCCCAATTTTTTTAAGATTTCAACACATATTCCAGCGTCATCAGAAAGAAGGGCCAGAAGCAGGTGTTCGGTATCCACTTGGGGATTGCCGCGGGTTGCGGCTATGTTCTGGGCCTGTTCCAGTGCTTCCTGCGATTTCAACGTTAACCTGTCAGCGCGCATTCGGACTTACTCCATTAAAAGGCTTGCTTTATTATTAGCTGTCACCTGCCGGTGGTCTTTAAGTCGGTCCGTAAAGATGGTTCCAAGCATTAATTGAGATTGATTACGGCCCAAGAAAACCCTTGGCTATTAGGATAGGCCTATTACTGTGGTCCCAAGTCGGAAGCCTCATCGCGCAAAGACTGTCTTAGCCGAAACATGTCCTCACCCATTACCAAACGGATTAGGTATAACACAAAACGGCTCGGTTTTTTCCTCAGTATGCCGAAAAGCTGCCTCCAGTATTGACCCCGGCAGTCGTATTTGACACCCTGGCGCCAGCAAAGTCTGGCAAAGCCCAGAACATCTCGCAGACTTTCCATAACACTACGATTATTCGTAGAGTTGTTGACCGAGACAGGATAGTTGCTTTGAATACCCATTGCCGCTCGAGTAGGTCGCATGGAGAGGTAATAGCGGTAGGTTCGAGCCAGAAACCGAGATGGTTGATAAAGATAATCCCAGGCCTGAAC
>JAPLJK010000011.1:0-6386 GCA_026388625.1 Deltaproteobacteria bacterium
GACCGGAAGCCAGATCCTTTACAGCACTATCTGTACGAAGTCATTGTTCCGTTCCCTGGAAGGGTCAACATACGACTTTCGCCTGAAGGATGCTCTCCGAATCATGTCACGGTTATGTTTTGGCCGTTACCAGATAAAGCACATTGAGTTTCTTCGCCTACCTCGTCTTGACGACCGCCGGACGGCAGTCTGTGCTGACCTTGAAATCCGCCCACCTTCCAACAGGTCCTCGGCTCGACTGTCGGCAGTAGCGAAATCCCTATAACTACATACATTATTATTTGATATCAAATCATTAGCCCAGGTTTCTCCAAACAAATACCCGGAAGATCCGTCTGAACGGCTACCTTTTATCAAACCATGAAAGGGCTCCACAACTTGGCGCTTCTTAGGCAGAAGGTTGGGTTGCGCACTGTGCTGCAAAAAATGACGGTGTCCCGCCTACCAGAATATGCGGAGTTCGTTTATAGAAATCTACCCTTTACAAATCACGTTGCTCTTATGGGGTTGGAGATGACGGGACTGGCATTACAAAACATGGAAAAGGTGTGGATTGAACCCCTAGATTATTTAGATGAGTTGCGTACAACCTTGAAGCATCTGCAACGAAGGAGAATACCGGAATCAATATATAACGTTCCGCTTTGTCTGTTACCCAAAGATTTGTGGCGGTTCGCCAGAAGATCCATCAGCAGTTGGAAGGAAACGTACTCAACAATCTGTGGAGAATGCTCAGCTCGGGAGTTGTGCTGCGGATTATTCTCTACATCCGAAAGACACAGTAAATTCATATCTCCCGTTTCTCAAGACGATTTATACATGCGTGTGGAAAAGGAAGGCAGTACATACGCGATCTCGATACCAGTCAAGAAAGGCCTTGAACAAGACTCAGACACAATTTCAGCATTCAAAGCTATGGCTCGGTTTATGTCTCGGGAGATATTTGACAGCATGCCGGTTGATCTTCATATGTGCGACAGCCATTCATGACTGTAGTCGTTTCACTCCAAAAGAAAGCCAACACCAAGTTAACCAATCTGGTTAATTGTGTGGTCTCATGACCTCCTGTTGCTTCGCAAAGGGCTGTGAAGCAGGAGAACAGATGTTTGCGTCGCTCCAGGACATCAAGAATGCGGCCGGTTGTTTGTATTGAATCCTGTGCCTTGGCACTTTATGAATCTTCAACGTAAGGGTGTCCCGCAATCTGTGATCAACCGGTGATAAGGGGTGAATTAAATTCCCCCTGCCAATTACTCGTTGTTTGCTTGCTTAGCTCTTGTTAGAATCAGGCCAGATTATCAGCCGTGAAATATCAATAGACGAACAGGACCATGGATGTGATAGCATATTTCGTTTAGCTGTGACGGCTGTAGCACAGGGGAAATGCCATGAGTAACTTTCCAAGCTATATGGCTTTGGGGGCGTCGGCTGCAACGTACTCAAGGGTCGCCAACCTAGAATACGCCGTTACCCAGCTCACCGATGCCTTGATAAATGAACTCGCAGCGATTGGTGAGACTCTTACTGACAGCTTGGCTGTTCAACAGGAGTTACTGAATCGTGAGGTCTTTCAATCCAATATCGAGGAATTCATCTATCAATTGGAAAAGTCGGTCCAGGAAGCTGAATATTCCAAGTCAGGAGAGTCTCCGGTAACCTATTTCTTTCGGCTTTCATATTTCTTGCATACCGTGGACCAAGAACAGATTAATACAAGCATAATCAAGGGTCGCGAAAATAAAGCAGCTTTCGATCGGGCAGTTTCGACAGCCCTTAAACTGTGTAATTCTCTCCGAACCAATGGCGAAGTTATTGCGGCAGTGGACCAAATAGAACGGGAAGAAGCTAGAATAAGGGAGGAAGAACAAAGGATACAACAGGAGGAGGAGAGGCGACGTCGATCACTACGAGAAGAAGAATTACGAAGACAAAAACGAACAAGGAAAATCACAATGCTTCTAATAACTTCTCTTCTCGGGATGTACCTTATTTATCTGTTCTTCGAGTCTGAAACTTGGTCGCAATTGAACTTGCGAGCGAGAGCATACCTGGGAAGTGTTACCGCCCAAAAAACACTCGCGCTGAAGTATTATTATGGCCAAGGTGTTGTACGCGATTACCAGGAGAGTCTGAAATGGTTCCAAAAAGCGGCTGAACAGGGTGAGAAGGATGCTCAATACGAATTGGGGAAATGGTATTACAGTGGCGAGTGGGTCACCCGAGATTACGCCGAAGCTCTGAAATGGTTCCAAAAAGCGGCTGAACAAGGGAATGTAGAGTCTTTAAGGCAAACGAATTTGTTGTCTTCATTTTTAACCACCAAGGAAAAAGCTGAACAGGGTGAGAAGGATGCTCAATACGAATTGGGACTGATGTACTACAAGGGAGAAGGCATTTCGAAGGATTTGAGAGAGGCTTTCACCTAGTTGCAAAAAGCTGCCAGTCAGGACCATGCTGCGGCCCAGACTTATCTGGGAGCAATATATTTCGGTGGCGAAGGCGTTCTTAAAGATTACACCGAAGCCTTTAAATGGTTCCAAAAAGCGGCTGAACAAGGAGTTGCAGAGGCTCAGTACAATATGGGTTTGGTGTATTACAGCGGTCTCGGCGTTTCACAGGATTACTCCAAGGCTTTGAAATGGTTCAAAAAGGCTGCTGAGCAGGGTCATACAGAGGCTCAGCACAATATGGGTGCGATGTATTACAATGGTTACGGCGTTTCAAAGGATCGAAACAAGGCTGTTAGCTGGTTGTGTAAGGCGGCAGCGCAGGGTTACCAGGACTCGATCAAGAATTTGAAAGAGATGGGCGAGACCTGTGGCCGCTAATCTACGAGACAATACCTTGAAGGGGCCAGTTTCAACTCAACGAACTGTCAGTCCATAATCTTTTATCTTTACGAGCTAGGGCAAATCTTCATTGGTGGCGTCCTGCGGCCACTTCCTGTCTACTTAATTGAACGTAAGTTCAACTTTATGTGGGTGCAGCTATTTTGTCAGATATCAGCCAATCACCGCGAGACGTTTCTTGGTCCCTCATCGCCGGAGGCTATCGCAGTGCTGGCCAAAGGCATGATTGACAAAACGAGCAGGCTGGCACACATTCAGGCATTCGTTGTTCTAACTCGAGCAGGCCCCGGTGTCCGCAGCCCGGTTGAGGGGCTTTGAGTTGGCTTATACAGTCTGTGTAAACCGGGAAAGGTTTATTATGAAGAATCTGGCATGTCGTTGATATGAATGCTATGGCGCTTGAATAGAAGAAGAAGCTGGAACTTCAGAAGGAAACAGTCTGCGTTTCCCGTTTAATAAAGACTGTATAATCATTGTTCGGCTTCAGAATAGCAAGAGAGGAAAACTATGAAAAAACGGCAAGAAAAGTCGTTTAACGATTACCGCGAGGACGGGCACCTATGGATAACTCTTTCTACAGGTGAATACTATCCCGACGTACTCCCCCTCGCCTGCGAGCTGTATAGGCCGGTTCTCGTAACATTCGGACAACTTGTGAAAAGCGCACATTCATCAACTGATCTTTTCACGGCAATTACGGCCACTGGCCCTCAGTGGATGAGAATCCAGCTTTGCAGGGTATTCCGAAAATATGTCAGTCCTGAAACGCCTGTTGAGATGTTAAAGAAGAAGTCTGCGGCTAAGGAGATATGTGACCGCTTTGGAAAGGGTTTTCGCGCCGTAACCGAAGTACAGTCACATTTCAGCGCCAGACCAATGCCGGATGAAGCCCTGTGCGCTGTGTTATGGGAATACAAAGATAGAGGGCAGAAAGGTTACGATCTTACAGGGCGCTTATTTACGATCGTCAGAGAAAAGTTCTCTGACTTGATGATAATAGGCCCCGAACGCGCGGGCAAAGATGTCATTATGGGGGAACTTTTTCAAGACTATCCGAAACCTGATCGCCCTGTAGATTTCGTTCTTTTCTACAAGGATGCGCCTATTGCTGTCGGTCTGGCGAGATATGACTCTGATAGAGGTGGGGCCCAAGAAGACGACCGGACTGGCCAGTATCGCGATTGCGCCCAGGAAGTTATTCAGTATTCAAAGACAACGGGGAAGGATCTTAAGGTGATCTTCCTGAATGATGGACCTGGCTTATTGCTGGGTTCCATGTGGCGGGATTATGCCCATATTGAGACCTTGTGGCCCGGTTTGGTGAAAGTTGTTACTCTCAGGATGTTCCCGGAGCGAATTTCTATTGATTGGCTCCTATCGAAGGGGATTAAGTGATGGCAACAGGAATACCGGGCAAGAACCCCAACAACCACTACTGTCCCGTGCGGCTTGAATATGAGCGCAAACGTTCCGTTACGACAATTTTGAATACGCCTGTAAAGGCCTTCCAAGAAATCCACCAAGATGCATCCCTCAACAGGCTGTATTATGGAGAAAACTTTGATGTTCTACTTTCGCTCATTGCTGACTCCAGAGTCTTCGGAAAGGTCACGCTCATATATATCGACCCCCCTTTCTCCACTCAGGGTGCATATCTATCCCGAACCCAACAGAAAGCATACGAGGATACCATGGCCGGGGGTCAGTATATTGAGTTCCTTAGAGAACGTCTGATCTTGCTTCATATGCTTTTGGCAGACTGCGGCTCCATCTACTTACACTTGGACGAAAAAATGGTGTTTGAAATGAAGCTGATTATGGACGAGATATTTGGCTCCTCTAATTACCGCAACTTGATTGTCAGGAAGAAGTGCAACCCAAAAAATTACACTCGCAAAGCTTATGGCAACATCGCAGATTTTATTCTTTTCTATACCAAAACCGACAACTACGTGTGGAACCGACCCGTTGAAGTGCTCTCTAGCGAAAGCGCCAAAGAATATCATTACACTGAACCTGGCACCGGGCGAAGATACATGAAGGTTCCTATTCATGCCCCTGGGATTAGAAACGGAGCAACTGGCAGTCCATGGCGCGGAATGTTGCCCCCTCCTGGCAAACACTGGCAGTACACGCCGAAGACACTCGACGAAATGGATGCTCGGGGAGAAATATTCTGGTCCAAGAACGAAAACCCAAGAAGAAAGGTCTATCTTGACGGTCACTCTGGTGTTGGAGTTCAAGACATCTGGATGGACTTCAGGGACGCTCACAATCAAAACATAAGGATAACCGGATATCCAACAGAAAAGAACCCCGATCTCCTTCGCCGCATAGTAGGTGCATCATCAAATCCTGGCGACTTGGTACTAGACTGCTTTGCCGGGTCTGGAACAACTTTAGCTATAGCCAATGAGATGCAGCGTAACTGGATAGGCGTAGATAGTAGTCCTGAAGCATTGAAGACCATCTTGGCCCGATTTGAAATTGGTCTTTCACCGATGGGCGACTACGTGAAGAAAAGCCCTGCGTCTTCAAGAAACAGGAAGGCTCAACAGACACTGTTCGAAAGTCTGGAGGCTGAACATACGGACGTAACCCGTTCATTGAACATTGATCATGTACCGATGAGGGATTTCAGTATATTTGTTGGAGCACAGAGTGATAATGAAGTTCATGCTACTATTCTAGACTGGCAGAAGAGAAATACAGAATATCTGCTCAAGCACGAGCACCAAAGAGCCGTGGTGTCAGAACCAGTGAATATCGCTGATATATGCTACCAACTCCAGACACGAGACAAAGCATTAGCCGGGATCATTGATTCCATTGGACCATGCACAGTTACCCCAAGACACTCTGATTTTGAATTCTTGGCGGATGCCATCATCAGCCGGCAGTTATCAAAGAACGCGGCGGATTCGATTACTCGACGTTTCCGTAAGCTCTTTTCTTCTTTTCGTATCACTCCGAAATCATTTCTTTCGTTGACAGCGGATGAAATCCTGCAGGCTGGGCTTTCCAGGCGGAAGTATGAGTATCTCGCAGATCTGGCAAAGACAATTGAGAGCAAAAGGTTGAGACTATCAGACCTCTGTGGAGAAAATGATGAGACTATTCGAGAGGCTCTGAAAAGCATAAGAGGTATTGGGGACTGGACAGTTGACATGTTCCTCCTATTTGGATTAGCGAGACTTGATGTTCTTCCTACTCACGACCTTGCTCTCAGGACCATTATTTCGGACGTCTATGGGATTAGGCAAGACGACACAAATAGAATTGAGCAGATTGCGGAACAGTGGAAACCATATCGCAGTGTTGCTTGCTGGTATCTCTACAGGTATGGAAACATGAAAGCCGAACAATCCGCTCCAGCGGACGCCCTATCGCGCTCCACAGGAAGAACTTTACAGGTCGATAAATAGCGGGGAAGCTATAACGGTAGCAGCTAATAGCCGGGATTCCAAGGGCAAAATTTAATGGGATGCGTGAAGTGACTTAGGGTCTCATTTTCTTCCTATATATAGTATGTGCGTA
>JAPLJK010000102.1:0-6854 GCA_026388625.1 Deltaproteobacteria bacterium
CTGGTCAAAAATTGGCCGATGAGTCAATGAATGACATCAGCGCCGGCAAATAATCAGTGATACAAGATGGACAAATCTCAACGTGTAGCAAACTATCGTCCATTGGCTTTTCAAGGGAGTGTTCCGCAACCCTTCTTTGAAGGGGGAATCAAAGGTGAGATAATAATGGAGCTTTCTCGTGGTGATCTTTTTTCAAGAGGTTTTAATGTTAAGGGGGTTACAACAGTAGTCCCCTATACAGAGGACATATCGGAATCACAACAGACGGGGGTGACAATGAACCAATTTGAGATACTGATGAAATTCACTCAAGAAACGAGGGATAGTCAGCAGAAATATCTTGAAACTATCAAAGCGGAAAACGCTGCATTAATAGAACGAAACCGCTCGGAAAGTCTTAATCTTACAGCTAGAATTCAAAAGGATTTGAGTGATTTTAGAACTGAGACAAAATCAGAACTGAGCAGTGTCCGAAGATGGTATGCCAGTACAATTATCACAATCATCATAGGTTCCGGGGCAATCATATACTCTATATGGGCAACTGCCCTTCAGCGATAATCGACGTGTATTTTACATTGTCTCGCCACTTAATGGCCTTATTATTTTTTGAAATCTTCCGTAATTTTCCGTTCTTCCTCTTTAAGATCCTGTTTAGCTTCTAGTGATTTGAACACAATCATCAGATAACAAAGATGCTTTGTCAGTAATGAATGGAGGTAATCCTGGCTATCTCCACCGTGCAATAAAGGAATTACAGATTTCTGCTGCAAGAATTAAGTTGACTGACGGAGGTGTGTCTGTTTCAATGAAAGCAATATTTTCCTGGCAGGATGTTCGGATGATGGTATGAAATGTTTCGTTGGCTATACCCATACATCACAATCGTAGCCAATAAACGGAGCTGACAGTTTGGAGGCTTCCGCAGTAACGCGAAGCCTTGTCCGACAGGGGTAGCATCCTAAAAAATCTCTGTAAGTTTAGTTCCGGGTACCGACCGCAATGCCTGATTCGCCGGCATGGTGAAAGTTTTTTCCTCATAGCCTTCCAGCGGGCTCGGCATTCTGTCCATCGACTGACGGGTGTCAAGGGGGTTATCATGGGTTATTTCAGTCCATTGCGTATGTTCCTTTGCCTTCGGTTTCTGGCTTTTCTCATTCTGGTTCTGTCAGTGTCGGCTGACGCACAGAATTTTCAGCAACTGCCTTCTTATAGCAGCCCAACATTCAGTTCACCTACCAATGTTCCATCCAATCCTCTGGGACTTCCGGGAAGCTCCTATACCGGCCCCAGGGGCGAAGACAATGTTTCTCTTTCAAGCGGGCTTTTCCGGGATCTATTTCCCAAAATTCCCAACCTCGAATTCGGCTTCAATTACATGTTCGGCAGCAATCTCCGGCAGAGTCGTTGGAGCATCGACTACCTGCTGCCCATGGGCTTTGGACCCGACGCGACGCTTTTTGCTGAAGCTCACGGGGAGTCTGTGATCTCAAAGTCATCGACGTGGGTTCCCTTCCTGAACAACTTCTGGCAGTTGACTGCACCAGGTGATCAGTCGAGGCTGGATCTTTCCTTTGGAATCGGTTATCGGCGTATTTTCGATCAAGATTTGTTGTTAGGCGTCAATGCCTTTTACGATACCACCAGGCTCTATGGACCCTCGTGGCGGTCATCCGGAGGCTATGGCCTGGAGATGGCGGCAAATGGGCCGGGTGATTCAGCGATCGATTTAACCTTCAACTATTATGGAAACGTTTACGGAGGGTACAATTCCAGGGGAAGCGTTTTCCCCACTTTCAACATTATTGATGGAATCCAAAACGGTACGGCCAATTATGACTTGGAGGCCGGATACTCTCAGTCAATTATTGACCAGACATTCGACCTGAGGTTCAAAGTCACGGGTTACCAGTTCGCGCTGAACAACTCGAAGAAATACGGAATCAAATCAGGGGCAGAACTCACCACAGCGGACGGCGTGTTCAGGTGCTCCGTGGAAGGCGGCCAAGACGGCGTGTCTGGAACGTACGGAAATGTTAGTGGTTATGTGAACGTAGGGTTCCAGTTGGAAAAGCTCCTGTACGGTGAAAACCCTTTCGGTATGCCGGAGCCGGTTTTCAAGAGTCCCCGTAATCTGAGGCGGCTTCTTGCCAGACCCGTGCATCGGCTTTGGGTCAAGCCGGCTACAGTGGTTGCAAACTCCAATTGCGAAGGCCTGCCGGACGACTCTCTGTTCAAAGTTGGGTATAGCATGTCGTGTTTTTATACCGGCTTTCCTATAGCCGCGCAAGAATGCCAAGCTAGGGGACGCGTGCTCGTGTCGGACACCCCGGGAGGGAAATGGGTAAATTCATATGATGCTGCTTGGCCTTGGCTTTTTACTCCTTTTTCCACCTACGTTGAGAATATTCAGCCAATGGATAAATGCCAGTCTGCGGCTTATGCCAGGGCAGCTGAAGGCGACGTGCTAATCTTTGTCAAATGTGGAAATGATCAGGCAAACAACCCCAACAGCGTGCTTTGGACCACTGAACTGCCCACACTACTTGAGAACCCGAACGTTACGAGCATAAAAGCTTATGACAATTGTAATTGTCCAGGAGGAGGCTGGTGCCACGAGGTGGTCTATAGATAGCCAACTCAACTTTCGCACTTGGATGAAAGTAGCTAATGGAGCCACCTTGAGCCCACCATGGTCTTCTCGAAAACTAAGAGAAACCATCCCTCACAGCATATCCAGGATGGGCAATAACCACCTCGGATATGATACAAACCGCATGCATCAATATGGAAGATTTACCTTGGGGCGTTGGTTTGTGGCTCCAAAGTTGGGATTTCTTGTCGAAGGTTCTCCTTGCCGCAGTTTTTGTCAGATTCTGCTTAAATGGTATAGTTCAGCAAAATTAGCATGGCTCAACCTAAGGATTATACTGGAGGTTCGTTACACTCTGTAACTGCGAAAGTTGAGAAACTCCAACACCACCTTGGCCTTATAGTAGTCATCGCCTACTCCTCCTTAACAAGAAAGTCGTTGTTGAGCACTTTGAAGCTAAGAACCTTGTCATCCAGAATCTTGGATGTTACAGAGAAGATAGTCCTCACGACGATACCCTCCCTGTCGTTCTGTGTGCCTTCATATTTACCTTGTGCCATCTCTAGTAAATCCTGGATAGTGTGGTCGAATATCATTTGGTGAGATATCGGCACATGTCTCAGTCCGGCTAACTCACAGTATTCCTGAAGGTTGTAAATACTGGAGTAGAGCTTATAGTCAGGGATACAGACATTGAATATGAACCAGTCAACTTCTTTTAATCCTAGTCTATTCTTCTGGATTCCGGGTCCGCAAAGTTCCCCTTGAATTACTATGCCCAACCCATGAATCTTCTCACACAATGCCGGAAGCACTTCCCTTAGATTGTACCTATTTACCACCTGCCAATAGGAATTAGTTTCTGATTCTCTCAGGTCAAGGTTCCTGCTACACACGCCGAACTTACCTTCATACCAATACACGGACATGCTGGTTCCATCAAGTTTAGCGGACACATAAACTTCAAACCAACGCATATCATCTAACAATTCCGGGAATGCTTGTATTCTCACCTCGTCCGTTTTAGGAACGAACCACGGTCTTAGACCTAGAGCTTCCCCAGCTAACTCTACAGGTAGCGGCGGTTCGTGCTTTGTGATATTCAATAATTCCGTGACGTCATCCCCTACGTTGCCGACAATATTGAGGTCTTGTAGGGGAAAAACTATGCCTTGCGCTATCTGTCCCCTCATACGCTTAGTCCTGACCCTGAATTTATCAGGTCGTAGGAACTCGAATTCAGGTCGCTCCGGAACTACAGCATCCGGCTCTATGTAGACACAGAGGTCTCCTGCCTTTAGGGTACCCCTCCGTGCGACTGTCTCCCAGCCCAGTACTGTGACCTTCTCGATACGGTCAGCCGCTAATTGACCACTAACAAACAGCATCGGCGCCTACCAATCTATGGATTGGCTTCTTGTTGGGAGATTCTCCATGGCTTCGGTCAGTTCCTGTACGTTGATAGGCTTTGATACGTAACCATCCATACCGGCTTCAAGGCAGCGTTCACGATCACCTGCCATGGCGTTGGCCGTCATGGCTAGGATGGGAACATGAGAACCCGGTTGGGACTTCTCTCTTTCCCGTATCTCAGCCGTGGCCTCTAACCCATCCATTTCCGGCATTTGAACATCCATCAATACGACATCGAAATCGTTCTTTTCCAAAGAAGCCAATGCTTGTCGCCCATTTTCCACTACTGTCACAATGTGCCCCATTTTTTGCAGCAATCGGGCCGCTAATTTCTGATTGATGGGATTGTCTTCGGCGAGAAGGACGTTAAGACGGCCCTTACTTTCTCTGAGGCCGTGCCGTGTCAGAAGGGTTGGGCGGCCTGTCCTTGTAGTCTTTCGTAGCGTCGAGGAAATAGTCTCCAGCAATTCTGACTGCCGTACGGGCTTCATCAGGTAGGCTGATATTCCCACCTCCACACACCTGGCCGCATGCCCTCTCTCCCCAGCAGAGGTGAGCATGATTAGCGTCGCGGCATTCAGTTCAGGGTGCTCATTGATCTGCTCGGCCAGACGAAATCCATCTACGTCCGGCATCATGGAATCGATTAGAACCACTTCAAACGGAGTACCTCTTTCATGGGCTCGTTTCATCTCTTCTATAGCAGCAGCCGCGTGATCCACAGAAACAGGCTTCATATTCCAACTCGCAAGCATCTGCTCGAGTATTCTCCTATTTGTGGCATTGTCGTCAACTACCAGTACACGAAGATCTTTCAAATTCGAAAAATCCTGACATAGCGTTATCCCGGTTGGCTCGCTCTGAAGCTCAAGACGAACGGTAAAACGGAACGTGCTCCCCCTGCCCACCTCGCTTTCAACCCAGATTCTTCCCCCCATCATGTGGACTAATTGTGTGGAGACGGCCAAGCCAAGTCCCGTTCCTCCATAGTTTCTCGTTGTAGAACCATCAGCCTGTTCAAAAGCACCAAAAATTTTCTCTTGCTCGTCCGCAGGGATGCCAATGCCGGTATCAGTTACCGAGAACTGCAAACACACCTCGGAGTCAGTTTCGGATTCCAACCGAACCTCCACCGCGATCTCTCCCTGGGCGGTAAACTTGATCGCATTCCCAACCAGATTCACAAAAATCTGCCTGAGACGTCCTGGGTCCCCTATGACCCCGTCCGGGATCTCCGCGGGTATGTCATAGAGCAGTTCCAAACCTTTCTTATGAGCGCTCACTGCAAGGGTAATCAACGTGTTGGCAACACAGTCTCTCAGACCGAAATCAATGAGCGTCAACTCCAGCTTTCCCACCTCAATCTTGGAAAAATCCAGAATGTCATTTATCAGACCGAGTAGTGAGTCGGCCGATATCTTCACAGCCTCCAAGTACTCGCGTTGCTCATCGTTCAACTCGGTGCCTAATGCAAGATCGGTCATACCTATGATTCCGTTCATGGGGGTACGAATTTCATGACTCATGTTTGCCAGGAACGTACTCTTGGCCCGAGTCGCCTGCTCAGCAGCCTCGCGAGCTTCATGCAGTTCTGTTACATCCACGAAGGACTCAATACATCCCGTACTATCTCCCTTGGCGTTTTTCAAAGGGGAAGAATTCTTCAAGACCGTGAGAATTATCCCGTCCTTCGCTTTGATCGTGCACTGGTATCTGTGAATAGGCTCAAATTCATGGATGTTGAGCAAACCGCAATGAGCAGTACACTGGTCATAGGCAAACATTGAGCACGGTTTCCCAATAACCTCCTCTTTCCCATATCCTGTTACGTTAGAGAATTCTTCATTGACACTCGTGATTATCTGGTCCGAATCCACCATGAATATTGCTGTGGCGGCCGTAGACAGAATCTGCTCCTGGATCTGATATGCTGACTTCAATGCCTCTTCGGCAAGTTTGCGATCTGTGATATTTCTTGCAATTGATTGAACCCCTACGACACGATCACCTTCCATTATTAACTGCGTATGCTGACCAAGCCAAACGACCTCTCCCTGCTTGGTCAGAGCCGGGTATTCATAATAAGTAGCTGGAATGGACTTGACGTATTGTCTTCCATAAAAGTGCATGGCCTCGTCTCGGAATTCCGGATGAATGAACTCGAGGAAATGCTTGCCAATAACCTCATCCTTGGAGTACCCGGTTATTGTTAGTCCCACCGGGTTTACAAGAGTGAAGAACCCGTTAGGATCCGCCTCAAAGATGATGTCATCGGCCTTTTCGACCAGGCGACGGTAACGGGCCTCGCTCAGACTGAGCTTCTCCTCAGCCTGTTTCTGCTCAGTCACATCTCGAAAACTCCACACCCTGCCAATAACTTTTTCGCCGATCTTTTGTGGTTGCGAACGTCTTTCGAATACTCTCACATCCTTGAACTCGAGGATGTCAAAGCTGTTTGCTGCTTGCTCGTTGCTCAAATATCCCGCCTTCTCGAGAAAAGCATCAGGATTCCGTAGCTGATCCAAAACAATGGCCATTGTTTTGTCATCATCTCTGGACTCGATGACATCTTCCGGGATTCGCCACATGTTTACAAAGCGCTGATTGAAAATGACTATTTTGCCTTGGCTATCCGAGACAAGAATTCCGTCAGCAGTAGATTCGATGGTTGAAGAAAGAAGTGAGAGAGACTTCTGTTGCTCTAGCTCAGCGTGCTTACGGCTTCGGATATCGCGCTGGGCCATCCCGTACAGGACAATGACTGCCCCTCCAACAAGCAAGCATAAAGTAATGGCAACGTAACCAGTCTTCCCTAACAAAGGATCCACAATCTTGTCAGAGACCGATT
>JAPLJK010000039.1:0-69621 GCA_026388625.1 Deltaproteobacteria bacterium
TGGACAGTGAACAAGACTAGATATCAAGCCTATGAAAACAAAACTGTCTAAACTATTCGAGGAATTTTTTGAAAGTGAGCAGGTCTCGGGGATTATCCTGATTCTCTGCACGGTTACTTCGATTGTTATTGCCAATTCCTATTTCGGAAAAGATTACTTGGATTTTTGGCATACAAAAATTGGATTTGAAATAGGCGGTATTGCTCTAAAATACAGCCTTGAACACTGGATTAATGACGGCTTGATGGCAATCTTCTTCCTACTGATTGGACTTGAAATTGAAAGGGAACTTTATGTTGGGGAACTGTCTGACCTAAAAAACGCAACGCTACCTGTTTTTGCCGCCATTGGCGGCATGTGCACACCTGCCCTACTTCACTTCCTTCTCAATCGGGGAACTGAAACACAAGCAGGTGTCGGTATTCCAATGGCAACAGACATTGCGTTTGCGCTTGGAGTGCTTGCGCTATTGGGTAGTAGAGTTACAATATCTCTAAAGATTTTTCTTGCTGCACTAGCCATCATAGACGACTTGGGCGCAATCGTCATTATCGCCCTGTTTTATGTGGGCGATTTATCGCTTCTATATCTTGGCTTGGCTTTAGGGATATACGTAGGGTTGTTGATATTGAATCGCCTCGGTGTACATCGACTACTCTTTTACCTCATTCCTGGATTTGTCATGTGGTACATTATGCTCAAATCTGGTATCCACGCCACCATAGCAGGCGTTCTCCTTGCCTTTGCTATTCCGTTTGCTCGTGGCGATGAAGAATCACCATCTTACAAGTTGCAGCATTTCCTGCATAAACCCGTAGCCTTTATCATCATGCCGCTTTTTGCACTGGCAAATACTGGCATTGCTCTAACGGGAAACTGGATTGAAGGCTTGGCAACATCCAACAGTTTAGGAATTTTCGCAGGTTTGTTCTTTGGTAAACCGCTGGGAATTGCTCTGTTCAGTGTTTTGGCAGTTAAATTGGGTTTATCACAATTGCCAGGTGATGTGTCTTGGAGGAATATCATTGGTGCTGGCTTTCTGGGTGGTATTGGGTTCACCATGTCCATCTTCATCACGTTGTTGGCTTTCGGCAATCCAGAAATTGTGCAAAGTTCAAAGATCAGCATTTTGGTCGGTTCACTTGTTGCGGGCACTGTCGGTTTTCTAATTCTGAACAGACAAACAGCCAGTATATACAACCGCTCCGTTTGAACAGAACAGTATAGAAAACAGGACTTCCCCCAAAAAAATTATAGATAAGTTGGTTTTTTCCTTTTTGGTGGCAGGGGGTTATGGTTTGTGGGAAGTGGAAGGCCCTTACTCGAGGCCACATCTTTTCCGGTAATCCCCGCTCCCTTATTTGTCATTCCGGAGAAAGCCGGAATCCAGGGGATGATAGTCCATATCTAACTTGTTCAAACCGACAAAAAATGTTGGCAATCGCTATAAACTAAACATCGGTGTCTTTTTTTCAACCTACCCAAAGACAAGGTGTTAACAGGAAAATAGACATTTCATCTGTACGATTATATAGTCATTCTCGATGGCACAGGCGAACCTTTAACCTGAGATAAGGTATCATTATGAAATTCCGCCAAATTTTCTCCACTCTTTTGATCATTACATTGCCTCTGGTCATACCTCCCGCTTCATGGGCCTGGGAATTCACTATTGATTCCGTTCTGTTAAATTTTCGTTTCGTGTATGCTTCCCAGGCCGGACCAAACGGATTCTTTGGACCATTCAACGTAGACATGAGTTCGCAGGAAGCTGATCTAGCCTCCTTGAATGGCTGGTTCCGGAAAAGAATGCTCTCAGGGACCACTGCTGTTGCTTCCTCGACACGCCTGGCGATCTTTCCCCTCTTGAGATTCAATAAGGCTGTCTTTCTCACGGGTACCTACAAGATCGGACCGGACAACACACAAGATCAACCATCTTTAACCCCAGAAGTTGAAACGATCTTTTCACGAGGAACATGGACTAGACTGTGGATGACCGTAGATACCCCTCTAGGCAAATTCTATTACGGAAGAAGAGCCTTCCAGCAGGGTTGTGGACTCCAATTCAGCGGTACACAGGATGCCGAAGACATCCTGGATGTTGCCAAAAGGACTGTGGAAATCTTCCAGTTGGAGACCTATTATGGTCCCTTCACTGTGGGCGCCGGAGTCTATCCGTGGAGGCGAGGGAGCCTCCTATACTGGAACTACGAGGATCAGAATGCGGCAAGATCAGCCCATGTGTTGGGCTACGTGAGGTACGCTGCTGGGGACATTGATGCCGGGATTGGAGGATTCTACTGGCAGTTTGGTGAAGGACCTGAAAGCCAGTTGAGTACCAAAAAGCGGGCCGAGACTCCTCCATCCACCACGTCCGGCACCGAAGGCTGGATCTATGTCAAATATACCAACGGCCGGCTGTTCTTCAACACCGAGGCAGATTGGTATTATAAGACCATAAGATATCAGTCTTCCCAGGACGGCTCCTTTTTCGGTTATGATGCGGAACCTTACGAAGGGGGAGGAAGTAGTTTTGCACCACAGTATATTGAGTCGTGGCGGTATATGGTGGAATTTGGAGGCGTTTCCGGTCCGATGAAGCTGAGCATTCTGCTGAGCCACATGCCCGGACCTGACAGAAGACACGGAATTCTGATAGACAAGCAACCCTTCATTCAGGAGCGGGAAAAAAGCGCCTACGGGGTTTTTTACCCGTATTGTCTCCTCATGGCTAAGTATTACAGAGCCGGGGTTGATTCATATCTTGATATGTCCGCTTCAGATGTGGCGGCAGTGCAGGTTAATTATATGGCAGCAAACAACTTCGACATTGTTGGTTCGATGATGCTGGCACGAAGAGCGTCCTACGGATATGGCTATGGTTACGTAAGGCCTGATCCTATAGATGATCCAATAAAACGAGGTAATGTCCAATTTAAACACCAAGGAACTTTTTCGAATCCAGATCCTTCGATACCTGACACGAATCTGGGCTGGGAATTAAACCTCGGCATAGTATGGAAGCTGCTTGAAAACTGGCAGCTTTATCTTCGTGGAGCGTACTGGCAACCTGGAAAATGGTTCAACTTTGCGTGCATAGACAAGTCGGTGTCCGACTGGGACGACCCGACCCCACAGAACAATTGGGGAACAAACCCAGATAGGACCATTGCGCCCATCATGGGCATTGAACTCTACCTCAACTCCAAGTTCTGAACAGGTGCCGCAACCGAGAACATAGAGATTCAGCCTATAAGTCTGGAGCGGGAGAGGGAACATACGTTACTGAAAATTGTATGAAACTGGACACGCTCTCGTGTACCTTGCCACTGGATTGCAAAACGTTTTTTTATCGTCGCCGCCTCTTGTTCGTCACTCCCCTTCGAGGATAAATGATTATCCGACGTAGCGTCCCCTCTCCATAGCTTTTTGTATAGACCTCGCTGTCTTCAGCCAGGATCAAATGAACAATGCGTCTCTCAGAAGGCGGCATGGGGCTGAGGGATACGGGCCTGAGAGTCTTCTTGGCCTTGTCGCTCATACGGAGTGCCGTCTCCCGTAGGATTTCCATCTTTCTCTGCCTATAATGCTCCGTGTCCACAATGACTTCGGTCTTGCTGCCGAGCGGGCAGTTCCTGTTTATGATTTTGTTCATGACAAACTGTAGGGCGTCCAGGGTCTGCCCCCTCTTCCCTATAAGAAGTCCTGAGCCGTCACCTATTATGTTGAGAGCGATTGCATCACCGGAAACTGAGGCTTCGACCTGCACTTCGACGGGTATCCTTTGAAGCAGTCCTTTCAAAAACGTTTGCGCGTGCTCCAGAACGGCTGACTGTTCCGGGGTGACCGGTGCAATGGCCCGTTCCGCTTCGGATTCCAGGGGAGCATCGCGCTCCGGGACATCCTCCGATGGCGGTTCTGGTGCGCCGGTTTCCTGATCCAACGTGACGGACGGCAGTTGAAATGCGGTTTGTTCTTTGACTGCCTCTTTTAACCCTACTCTGATGCGTGCGTCCCTCTGCCCGACGATACCCAGGAACCCTCGCGTGCTTTCCTCAAGGACTTCTATTTCAAGCTTGTCTTCAGCAATATTCAGTTCTTGGCCGGCCTTGGAAATGGCCTCTTTGACCGACTTGCCCGTAAATTCATAGGACGTCATTGTCGAATTCCTCTTAATGGGACATCTTGTTGGTAATGACCTGCTGTCCGATAGACAAGACGTTGCTTACCAACCAGTAGAGCACCAGGCCGGACGGAAAGCTGAGGAACATGTACGTAAACACCACCGGCATCATGAGCATCATTTTCTTCTGGGTGGGATCTCCCGCGGACGGAGTCATCCACTGCTGGAGAACCATCGTTCCACCCATCAGGATTGGAGTGACATAGAAGGGGTCTGGTGCTGAAAGGTCGTTGAGGCATAAGTAAATGGATGGAAAGCACAAGAAGTGAGCATGCCTCAGCTCGATAGCGTAGGACAGGGCCTGGTACAGTGCGATGAAAACCGGAATCTGAAGAAACATGGGCCAGCAACTTCCCAACGGATTGACCTTCTGATCCCGAAAAAGTTCCATGGTGCCCTTATTAATGGCTGCCTTGTCATCCTTATGTTTTTCTTTTATTTTGGCAATTTGTGGTTGGAGTTCCTGCATCCTCTTCATTGACTTCATACTCTTGTGGGTAAGAGGTATGAAAAGGATCTTGATGAGAAAAGTAAGGATTATGATATCGACTCCGTAATTGTGAGTACCGGGTATGGTTATCCCTGCAATCTTGAAACCTGAATTGCAGAATCTCAGAAACTTCATCAAGTACTCGGACATGACGTCCAGGATCTTGTAATTACTGTAAAAAAGCGCTCTGGACAAATCGCTGCCCGCGTCTTCAAGGGCGTCACGCTCTTTGGGACCAAGATAAATACCCAGTCTGGTTTCAACCGGTTGACCTGCCGGCAAGTCCAATGCCCCGTGCCTTACAAGAATTTCCGCAATACCGTCTTTGGCCGGCTTTACCAAGGTCACTTTGACGGCAGGGTGTTTACCAAAGACCAAGGCTTTGAAAAAGTACACATCTCCCAGCCCTGCCCATTCAACCCGACCTGAGGGTTCTTCGTCTCCCTTTATGTCTTTGAAAAAGTAGTCTTTCAGTTCGTTATTCAACAGAATTTCAGCACTGTTCCAGGCGAACCGGTCGACTCCCTCGCCACGATAAACCTTACTCCACGGAAAAGTGACAAGGTAGTTCCGGTCTTCGCCGGATTCGCTTGTCAAGGTGAAGGAAAAATCGACGAGATACGTATCAGCATGAAAAGTGAAGGTCTTGACTATGTTGAGTCCTGTTGATGTTTTAGCCTTGAGTGTAATGGATTTCTTCAGTTCTTTTTCGTTGAGAGTCACCGACGTTTCTTGGGAATCAAGATGGTATGCTAATCCCACATCGCTGAACGTGTCGTCCCTCGTTGTCAATACGATTGCGGGGCCGGCGGTATCAGGACCATCGGGCTCAAAGAGGTTTACCATTTCCGGGCTTTCGATAGACACCTTGTAATTCTTAAGCCTGAACGAGACTATACGGCCACCCACGGACGAGATGATTGCCTCGTATTTGGGCCCGTCAATTCTTATTCTCTCATCCTTCGCAGGTGGTCCGGCAGCGTCCGGCAGTGGCCTAACCACCCTGTTGATGGTCGGAATATCTGCTGGTTTTCCTGGTGCCGGTGCAGGCTCCTTTTGTTTTTGCGGTTGAGTGGGGAGTTGCTGGGTATCCTTTGAAATTTCATTGGTAGGCGGGACCTTCGGGCCGGGAGGGGGCGACGGAGAAAAAGTCTGAAAAACCAGTTGGAAGCCCACGATAATGGCCAATGTCAGAACGAATGCCAAGACTAGGTTGCGGTCCATTCTCTACCCTCCCCAAAGGGGCTCTGTTGGTACATTTTTGTCCGGCAGATCCGGCGCCCCGATGACACGACGCCCCTTCGCTTAAGGGACAGGGTCGTACCCACCGGTGCCCAATGGTCTACACCTTAGTAGACGTTTCAGGGCCAGCCAGGAACCTGTGACAACTCCATGCGCTGCCACCGCTTCTTTTGCATACTCCGAACAGGTGGGGTAAAACCGACAGGCAGAGGGGAAAAGAGGTGACAGCAGCACTTGATATGACCTGATCACCCCCATAAGGGCACATTTACCCAGATTCAGGATCTTGATCTGAAAAATTGGTCCAACTCTCTGACGAGGCCAAATGTGTCCAAGGAGGCTGCTCCCCGTAAAGCGATGAACACCACGTCTGTCCCGGGAGGCATCTTGCCCCGATTCAGTCTGAAGTACTCTCTGAGCATTCTCTTGATACGATTGCGTACACAAGCGTTCCCAGCTTTTCTGCCGGTGACTATACCCAGCCGTGCTCGGCCCAGCGAATTCCTAAGTATACGGATGGTGAAGTAAGACGTACGGTAGTTCTTACCTTCCTGCATGATTCGCCGGTAGTCCGAACCCTGGCGAATTCTATCGCTTCTTGTGAGTCCCAGGCCTTCACCGTCAGACCGACAAGCGCTTACGTCCTTTAGCCCTTCTCCGCTGGAGGACGATGCGTCCACTTTTAGTCCTCATCCGAATTCGGAATCCGTGAGTTCTTTTTCGAGAAAGGTTGCTCGGTTGATATGTTCTTTTCACGGTGGATCCCCGACCTGTTCGTTAAACCTCTAAAAGATCCATGTAACCAGATGAGGCTAAGTAAGTCAAGCACCTTTTGCCACTCCGACACGCCAAGCCGAATTCAACTCACAATAAGAAATCTTGTTAAGATATTAAATAGCCTGATTTCAGATTATAACAAAGTTTATATAATACTATGCTTAATATAATTATTGCATTTGTGAATAGCGAATGATAGATTTTGACCATATCGAGGCAGGAGGGCTGGCTCATGTTACTCCATATAGTAATAATATCGCTACAATGCGCTGCGATTGGCGCTTTTCTCATAGTCTGGTATTTCTGGGTAAAAAAGAAAGTGGAAACTTCTTACCTCGTGGAAGATGAACGACAAGTGCTTTTCCCGTTCCGATACTTCTCCTGGATTCTCATAGGCCTAGTGCTTGTGACCAGCATTGCCCAGATACACTTCGTGCGAGTGTCCTCCCAGGTTCACGAAAGGGCGGCAGCCATCGCTGCTAATTCCAAGACTAACTCTCAGCAGACGCGAAATCTGGACGAGTTGAAAGGGCTTATAGAAAAACTTAGGAAGGACATGGATAGTAATTTCAAAGTATTACGTACTCAACTGCCGGACAAGCATCAACAAGTGAAGTCATTGCAAACGGTCGCTGATGTAAATCCCCTTAACGATAAATTTACAGATAAGGAAGGCCTATTGCGAACGGACAAATCCAAATCGGACGCAATGGGAAATGTCTTTGCCAGAGAAGCCAAGGCTTCCTCCTCATCGGCGGCCGCGGCCGAAGGTTCCGACAGGTATAAATCCATTGAGGACAATTCCAAGGACCATTCCATGAGACTTAGTCGTCATGGGAAAATACTTAAGGATCAAGTGAATGTCAGGCAGCGTCCTCAAGCCGATTCCACAGCCGTGGACAGGCTGATGTCCGGCCAGCAAGTGAAAGTTACGGAAAAACACCTTGATGGAGAGGGCAGGATTTGGTTCAGGATAATTACGCCTTCCGGCCGTGCGGGATGGGTTGATTTCCGCTACGTCAAGCTGGAAGGAAACGCCTAGTGCAGCACGTTCAGTGATGTCACAGGCCAACTGAAGTGGATGACCGGACGATCCTACATTTAATGACCTTCTAATCGGTTTGAGCAGTCGAGCCGATAAATGAGAAATCCGCCACGCGCCTGAACAGGCTTGCCAGTTGCATCAACAATCCTAGCCGATTGGTCCTCAATTCTTCACTCTCGACCATTACCATAACATTGTCAAAGAACGCGTCGATGGGCGTTCTGAGTTCTGCCATTATTTCGAGAGCTTTGGCGTAATCTCGCACATTGATTAGGGGTTCTGAGCGTTCCGAAACCTCCTTGTACGCCGAAAAGAGGTTCCTCTCCGCTTCTTCCGTGAACAATTCCGGTAAGACTTCCACTGGGGCTGCATCCTTGAGGATGTTAGTCACCCTCTTGAACCCAACTATGATGGCTTCGAAGTCCCCACGGTTTTTCCATTCATCGAGCGCCTCAACGCGCCGTCTGGCGTCTACTGCATCCTCGAATCCGGCTCGAACTACCGCCTCGACGACATCTAGTGAAAAATTTCGCGATGTGTGAAAATTAATGAACCGAGTCCTAATGAAGTCCATGACATCTGTCACCACTTGGTCTTCGGGGCGCAGTCGGCATGATTCAAGGAGTCGTACCGCTTCTCGTACCAACCAGTCGAGATCGAGCGGTTGGTCGATCTGGATAAGTATCTGTATTGTGGCAAGGGCATGCCTGCGCAGAGCATAAGGATCCGCGGCCCCGGTCGGGATGAGGCCTACGCTGAAGCATCCGGCAATCGTGTCTATCCTGTCTGCTATTGATACAATGGCTCCAATAATGCCCTTTGGCAGGCTGTCCCCGGCATGGGCCGGCAAATAGTGCTCCCTGATGGCTGTGGCTATCTCTTCAGGCTCTCCGTCTTTCTTAGCGTAGTAGCTGCCTATTATGCCCTGGAGTTCCGGAAACTCGTAAACAATGCCCGTCTCCAAATCGCACTTTGACAACAACGAAGCCCTCTCAACCATCTCTTTTTTGTCCGGGGCTAAATGTTCAGCCAGTTTCTTCGCAAGATAAGTAAACCTCTCAACTTTTTCGTAAGCGGTGCCAAGCTTTGAATGGAACACCACTCCTTTGAGAGCATCCAGCCGGCTGAAAAGAGGGTGTTTTCTGTCTTCTCGAAAATAGAATCGCGCATCTTCGAGGCGCGCCTTAAGAACCCTCTGGTGGCCTTTGATCGATATTGCCTTATCTTTCACCGGCGTGTTGTTAACACAGATGAAACGGTTGGCTATCCGGCCGTCCGGTCCCTGGACGGAGAAATATCTTTGGTGCTTTTTCATGCAGGTGATCAGTATGGAGGCCGGCAGTTCAAGAAAATCGCTGGAAAATTCTCCTATCAGTGGATAAGGACTTTCCACGAGGAAAGTTACTTCATCGAGCAGTTCAGGGTCATCGAATACCTTAAGCCCCTCCGTAGCCGCAAGTTCCTTAACTTGCCTTTCAAGCTCCCTTCTTCTTACGGCCGGATCAATCGAAATCCCCTGATTTTCCAATGACTGTCGAAGATCCTCAAAGCTGCCTACCGTAAAGGGTTCGGGATGGGTAAATCGGTGCCCTCTCGAAGAATTTCCACTACGGATGTTGCCGAAGCTAAATGGTAAGACCTCTCCATTAAACAGGGCGACAATCCAGTGGATGGGACGGGCAAATCGTACATCGAGGTCCATCCACCTCATTGTTTTAGGAAAAGGTATTTTTTCGATTAACCCGGCGATGGTGCCGGAAAGCACATTATGCGTCGTCAGCCCCGCTTCTGTTTTTCGCACGGCTACATGCTCGCCTTTGGGAGTCTTGACCAAGAGGAGGTCGCCCACTTCGACGCCTTGACTCCTGGCAAAACCTATAGCTGCTTTGGTAGGATTTCCGTGTTCGTCAAAAGCCGCTGCCGATCCAGGGCCTATCTTCTCAATTTCAACAGTCGCCTGAAAGGCGGCCAGATCAAAAGCCGTCAATATAAGACGCCGAGGGGTTGCATAAGCCTCTACCGGACCATGATCTATGCGAGCGTTTTCCAGAGCTTTACTGAAAAGAGTCACAAGGGATTCCGCGGCAGGCATCATGAATCCTGCCGGTATTTCTTCAGTTCCGATTTCGAGCAAGAACTCGCCGGTCATCATGCGCACCTGTCTTCTGAAAATTTATTTATGAGGGGGAAGCCCATACTTTCTCTCTGGGCGAGATAGGCCTGAGCAGCCTTTCTCGCAAGATTCCGGACTCTGTGAATGTAGGCGGTTCTCTCTGCGACACTTATAGCTCCCCTGGCGTCCAATATGTTGAACACGTGGGAGCATTTCAGACAATAGTCATATCCTGGGAGCACGAGAGGTTCGTCTGAGTCGAAGAGTGCCTCGGATTCGGCTTCGTACATATCGAACAGTTTGAATAGAAAGTCAGGGTTGGCTCGGTCAAAATTATAGATTGAGCCTTCAACTTCAGACCGATGATGAATGTCACCGTAGGTTATGTCCTTAGTCCATTTGAGGTCGTAAACGCTCTCTACGCCCTGGAGGTACATGCAGATTCTTTCAATTCCGTAGGTGAGTTCAACCGACACTGGTTTCAAATCCACGCCGCCGGCCTGTTGGAAGTAAGTGAACTGGGTGATCTCCATGCCGTCAAGCCACACCTCCCAGCCAACTCCCCACGCGCCTAAGGTGGGAGACTCCCAGTCGTCTTCGACAAATCGTATGTCGTGTGCCAGCGGATCGATGCCGAACGCGGCCAGAGATTCTATGTAGATGTCTTGAACTTCAAGTGGCGAAGGTTTTAAGATGACCTGGTATTGATAATAATGTTGCAACCTGTTCGGGTTCTCTCCATAGCGGCCATCGGTAGGTCTGCGAGACGGTTCAACATAAGCAACTTTCCACGGCTCAGGACCGAGGACTCTCAAGAAGGTGGCCGGATTCATGGTGCCGGCGCCTTTTTCCATGTCATAAGGCTGCTGAATGACACAGCCTCTTTCAGACCAAAACCTTTCCAGAGAGCGTATCAGATCCTGAAACGTAAGCATTTGGCAGGCCCCTTCAAATGATCGTCAAGTGTGGAATTAGTGGAAATCGGCACACAGATTAGATCTTCTAACATCGGAGAGGTATTACGTCAAGTAGCGACGACGCGTTTGATTCTTGAGTCGCCGCACTCTATAATGGCGCCTCGGAATTCCGGGAAAACTGCTTCAGAGAGAATTCGTCATGAAAACTGACTCTACTTTCATCTTGATCGTGCTGGCGCTGGTATTGGCAACCCATATTATTGTTCGAGCGGCCTCAGCCGAGGACATAGACGACATTGCCGAGCGAGCCAAGGCTGCTCCCGCAAGCGGGAATACACACGAGTCCGTCCAGATTTTGACGGAGCACATTTCCAGGGCCCCGTCAGCGGCCTTGTATTTCCAGCGAGGAGTTGCGTACGCTGCAAAAAACATGGTGGATTCTGCCATGAAGGATTTTGACAAGGCCATTTCAATGGATGATACGCAGCCTTCCTATTACTTTAAAAGAGGGGTGACGAGGTACAGGCAAGGGGATTTTCCGAACGCATTGCATGACCTCGGTGCAACCATAGACCTTGAACCTACCAATCTGAATGCCGTAGCTTACAGGGCCCGTGTTCTTTTCAAGCTCCATCGGCCTGCCAAAGCTCTGACTGATTTGTTGACGGCCATTGAGAAAAGCCCAAATAGTTCTGCGCTCCACAGGCTTAAGGGCGACATTCTCTCAGCTAACGGTAACTTCCAAGAAGCTGTAAAGGATTATGACCGGGCAATCGAGCTTGGAGCGAGCGATGCGGCGGTTTACAACAACCGCTCAGTGGCGTTGGCGAACTTAGGTAAGGTCAACCAGGCGATGGAGGACATTCTCCGGACGATGGAAGTGGTCGAGTCCCCGCGCTCTTCTCTAAAGCCCTCGCCATTTGCCGGAAGCCCATGGTAGCGGGTTGACTCTTTGGCATTAAAACCGAACTTTTTCTCTTCCCAGGCTGGACGTCCCTAGGACTCAGCCATTCCTTGAATAACAGGCGCAGATGGAATCTTGAAGAGGGAATTGCGCACAGACGGTCTAACACACCGACAATCCTCGATCCTATTCCTGGGACTTGAAAGGCGCACTGTTTTGAACAAACCAGTGGTCATTGTTGGGGGAGGGATTGCCGGTCTGACCGTTTCGCACGCTCTTTGTGAAAACGGCTTCCCCAGCGTCGTTGTGGAAAAGAGTAACCACGTAGGCGGTCGAGTCCGTGACTGGGCTTGCATGGCCACTCATAGGTGCCTGAGGTGTTTCTGCTGTGCAGTGGAAGATCTCGCTCATGACGTGACCACGGCATTGAGCGTTGACATTATACTTGGCTCGGAACTTTCCGGAGTTATCAGATGCGGTCAGTCGCTTGAACAGGTTCGAGTTAAATCCCTGGCAAGCGGTCATGAGAAACTGCTGGACGCATCCGCACTTGTCATTGCAACCGGATTCGAGCCTTATAACCCTAAGGAAAAATTATTACTCGGATACGGGCGTTTTGAGGGTGTATTTACTCTTATCGACGTGGACACTTTCCTGCGGGAAGACAAACTCTTCAGATTTACTTCAGGAATTCAGGAGCCTCTGCGGGTAGCCTTCTTCCAGTGTGTCGGTTCCAGGGATAAAACCATTGGAGCGGACTATTGTTCGCAGTACTGCTGTAAAGGTGCGCTGAGGATGGCTTTGAGACTACTCGAAAATAACTCAGACTGGGAGATCACAGTATTCTATATCGATCTTCAAATTGCCGGGAAGCTCGCAGGGTGGCTGCTGAGTGAGGCTAAGGAGCGTGGTATACGCCTGGTCCAGGGCGTTCCCGGAGAAATCGTGGAAGTCGCCGATAATATGTTGCAGGTAACGAGAGAGGATAACGGCTCAAATATAAGAGAAGAATTTCACCGGGTGATTCTGTCGATAGGGCAACGTCCTCCATCGGCAGCGAGTAGGATCGCTTCGTTGTGTGGCGTACATCTGGATGATTTCGGATTTCTTGCTCCGACAAGTTTTTTCGATACCAGCCGGACAAACGTTGCCGGAGTTTACGTGGCAGGGACATGCAGTGGACCAAAGGATATTGAGAACACCATTACACATGCAGGGCAAACCGCCGCGGCCATAATTACCGATCTGAAGAACGAGCCAAGGGTGTGACCATGCACCCACGATACACCGACGTGCCGCACGCTGCTGAAAATTCTCCTTACCCACCTGCTCTCGTGCTAGGTAACGGCCTCTGTGGTGCCATTGCTTCGCGAGCACTTCTCGATCTGGGGTTATCCGTGACATTAGTCAGGACCTCACGGATATCGTCGGCTCTTTTTTGTTCCGCACCTTTTTTCGACTCTGAGCACTATTACCGCCAGTTGCTATCGGTAAAAAACAAGGACTTGGAGATACTGGACGTTGTTGAACACCCTGTTATTCGTCGTGAAGCCCCAGGATTCATCGTTTCCTTGGGAAAGGACAAGCAGTCGTTTTTCGGATGCATAATAGTGACGTCCCAGGTCTCTCTTAGAAATCAGGAAAAGAATCTGCCTGCCGGTGTCGAACAAATGGGCACGGGAGCATTTTCCGGCCAAGCGGAGAGAATCGTTTTTATCCTTGATTACTTACACCGCTCCGATCCGGCCGTCGGGATGGCGGCAATAAAAAAGGCAATAGACAACCAAATGGAGGGAGGCCACTCCTTTGTCCTGTTTCAGCACGCCCCTGTCACCCATATATTCGGTGAGAGCCTCTATGAACGTGCCAGAAGGGCCGGAGTACAGTTTGTCAGGTTTGGGGCCGAACTTCCATCTATCCGGAAGAAAGAAGAAAATTCTCGGACACCACTGAAGTTTGCCGTGACGGTTCGAGACTCCATCGAGATGGGGGAACAACTGGTAGTTGATTGCAACCGGGTAGTGGTGGTGTCCTCTCCTGATGGGTCTTCAATCCCAAACTGGGCTCTTGACTTTGCGGCTCATGACGTTGACGACGAGGGATTCCTTTTATCCGAGAGTATTCATTGTCACTCCGGACGCTCATTTGCAAACGGCATATTCGCAGTGGGAGAATGCACGGGAAACCTCGATCTCATAAGGGTCATAGAACAGGCGCGATCTACCGCAGTGAGGGCGAGAGCCTGGATGCGTCGAGCCGCCCAGTTACAGAACGAGAAAACAGTCGCCTCCTCTGAGGAATGCATCCGGTGTCTGACGTGTTATCGCATCTGTCCTCATTCTGCCTTCTCTTTGATTGGAATGCAGTCGAGATCCACGGTTGAAGCATGTGCGTCCTTTTGTGAGCAGTGTGGAATATGCGTTTCCGAATGTCCTCGAATGGCGCTGGACTTGGAATCTTTTCCTGAGCAGCACGTCTCAGCCTTTCTGACAAAGGTCAGGCAAACAAGCCCACCTTTGTCCATGGTATTATATGGGTGTGAGCGCACGGCTGCTCGCCTCGTTGCCAAAATCGAACTCCCCCCTGACATACTCTTTTTCTCTTTTCCGTGCGCTGGTCGTATTTCCGAAGCCATTCTCTGGGCCACCCTGGTATCCGGGGTGAGAGGTGTGTTGGTGCTGGGATGTCATCACGACAACTGCGCGTCGGATTCTGGTACAGACTGGGCTCGAGTGAGGGTTGAGACCGTCCAGGAGAAACTGGCATCTCCCGGCAGCATTCCAATTCAACTCAAATACGCGACTGTTTCGGCTAAGGAGCCGGCCCGCTTCAGAGGCATAGTGGAACAGTTCGCCAATTCTCTGCGCGATGGCGCTGGTGTGAAACCGGCAGAGCGTTGATCATTTTCCTTTTCAGGAGTCAATTATGTCACGGGTAATGGCGGCTTCGGCAGAAAAAATTACATCAGAAATTCTCTCCACTCATGGAGGAGAAAACCTCCTCGCATGTATGACATGCGGGCAGTGTATTTCCAGGTGCTTCCTCACAGCTTGTTACAACGACATGAACCCGAGGAGATTGATCAAAAAGGTTCTTTTGGGTAGGAGCGGAGAAGCAGCCGATTCGGAATTCATTTGGGCGTGTACTCTTTGTGGACGCTGCACTACCGATTGCCCGCAAGAATTGAATATGGATGTAATCGTCAGAAACCTGCGCGCTCTTGCATGCAGTCAGGGTAAAGGACCAAAAAGAATATTGGAGGGAATCGAAAAGGCCCTGGAGGTCGGCAACAACGTCGGTATGGAATCCGAAGAGTTCGTTGACACGGCTCAGTGGCTCGCCGAGGAAGTTGAAGAGGAGATGGAAGAACGTGGCGAAGGTGGATTGGAAGTGCCTTTCGACCGAGAGGGGGCCGAGATCCTTTACATACCCAACCCAAGAGAGTACACATCAAACCCCGGCATGTTCCAGACTTATCTGAAATTTTTTACTTACGCTGGAGCCGACTGGACGCTTTCCTCAAAAGTTTTTGACATTACCAACTGGGCCTATTACGTGGGTGACAACGAAGCCGCGACAACATTGGTACGCAATATGGTTGAAGAAACCCGCCGCCTGGGGGCTAAGATTCTTCTCTCCACTGAGTGCGGTCACGGATTCAAAATCCTGCGCAAAGATGCTGAGAAATGGCTCGGAGAGCCTCTGGGTTTTGAAGTACTGGGAGTCGTTGAGCTTGCACACCGTTATTTGAACCAAGGGAGACTGTCTGTTAAACCAGCATCGATAGAAGGCACTGTGACGTACCATGACCCTTGTAATGTCGGCAGGAAGCTCGGCCTGTTTGAAGAACCGCGACAATTGATCAGAGCCGTAGCAGAAAACTATGTCGAGATGTGGCCGAATCGAAAATATAGCATTTGCTGTGGAGGCGGCGGCACCGTCGGGCAGAATACCGACATGGGCAAGAAGAGGCTGGAGCATGCGCGTCTCAAAAGAGACCAGATTATGAAGACAGGCGCAAATGTTCTCGCAACGTCCTGCCAGAATTGCCTCAGCCAGCTCGTCGATCTGCAGGCTCGCTATGATATGCCCTTGCAAGTGAAGTCCGTAATTGAGTTACTGGTTGAATCCCTCGAATCTTAGAAAAGGGGCATCAATGAGTCGGTTCGAGTCCAGAGCGAATGGTGTATTCCATCGTTCTCAAGTGCGGCGGTGAGGATCTCCGGGAATGCGCGACCTGCGAGAAGTGCGTTTCAACATGTTTCCTGACGGAAGCTTACCCTGATATGAACCCGCGGGAACTCCCCAGACGAATTTTTCAGGGACGTATTCAAGAGCTGACGGATTGCCCGTGGCGGTGTGGAATCAGTTTTGGAACCGCCGGTTGTGAAAAGCCTCGCGGATTGAGTTAGCGAGTTCGTGAGCAAGGTGGAAGGGATACGTGTATCGCCGGGACAAGCCCGTCTTGTCGTTGCATGGTCGGATGAATGAGTTCCAACATAATAAGGATTTTGAGGCAGGACGGACTAACACCTAAGAAGTGGTTGGGGCAAAACTTACTTACCGACTCAAGATACTTGAAACAAATAGTTCAAGCGGCCGAGATATCAAGCGGCGAACAAGTTGTTGAGGTGGGGAGCGGCTTAGGAGGCCTCACTGAGGAACTCGTCATCCAGGGAGCTAAGGTGTGGGCGCTTGAAATTGACTCGGGATTCTATCGCGTGCTTGAAAAAAAGTTTGCTGGTCTCGACCAGGTTCATCTCATACATGCAGACGCGCTAAAATATGACTTCAGGGCTCTTGTTGAAAAATTGGGAAAACTGAAAGTAGTGGCCAATCTTCCGTACAATATTTCCAGTCGACTTGTGTTCAGGTTCTACGAAAACAGGACCTTTTTCAGTTCCTTACACATTTTACTCCAAAAGGAAGTTGCTGAACGTCTGGTTGCATCCCCCAGCACAAAGGAATATGGCGTTCTAACTGTCCTCCTTGGCGCAACAGCGATAGTGGAACTCCTTTTCGATATTCCTTCCAGCGCTTTTTTCCCCGTGCCTGCGGTAGTTTCTACGCTGGTTCACATTCGCTTTCCGGAAAGTGCTCCTATTGCCATATCTGATTCAGACCTGTTCACGGCCCTGGTGAAAGCTTCCTTCCGAGGACGACGCAAGACTTTGCGGAATACTCTTAATTTGTTTTCTTTACCGGAAATCTCACCACGACTGCTTGAGATTGCAGCCGAGACGGCCAAAATCGACTTGAGCCGACGCGCCGAGACTCTATCGCCCAACGAATTTGGTTGTCTGGCCGAGCAGATTGCAACTGAACTAGAGGTTCAACGTCAGTCTGTCTTGATTCCGGAATAGAGGAATGCTACATTTTCCGCTCTCAGATGTCAGTGAAGGAGATGGCTATGGATTTGAAATTCGTCAGAACAACGTGCCCCTATTGCGGATGTGGTTGTGAATTCCTTTTAGAGACACTTGACGGAAAGCTGGTACAAACCCTCCCATCCAAAACTAATTCAATGAATGCAGGCAGGCTCTGCATAAAAGGCTGGAACGCTCACGAGTTTGTCCAAAGTCCCAACAGATTGACCAAACCGTTGGTTCGCAAGAACGGGATGTTACAGGAGGTCTCGTGGGAAGAGGCTCTTGATTTCACTGCGTCGCGATTAAAAGACATCAAGAACGCCCACGGTGGGGACGCCCTGGCATTTCTGACCTCTGCCAAGTGTACCAATGAAGAGAATTACCTGTTCCAAAAATTCTGCAGAGTGGGGTTTGGAACAAACAATATAGACCACTGCGCCCGCCTCTGACACTCCTCTACGGTGGCAGGTCTTGCCGCCGCTTTCGGGAGTGGAGCCATGACGAATTCGATCAACGAGATTGAGGATTCGGACTGCGTCTTCATAATTGGATCCAACACCACGGTCGCTCATCCTCTGATAGCATACAGGGTCTATCGAGCCAAGGCCAAGGGAGCCAAGGTGATTGTTGCGGATCCTCGCAGAATACACATGGCCAACATAGCCGACATCTTCGCCCAACAGAAACTCGGGTCGGATGTTGCACTGCTCAATGGAATAATGAACGTCATCATTAGTGAAAACCTCCATGACAAATCCTTTATTGAAGAACGCACGGAGGGGTTCGACAAGCTCGAAGAGTTGCTCAAGGGTTATCCACCTGAAAAGGCAGCCGAAATATGCGGAGTTTCCCCGGAAGACATCGTTAAGATTGCGAGAACCTATGCTGGCGCAGAAAGCTCATCCATCCTCTATACGATGGGGATCACACAGCACTCTCACGGTGTTGACAACGTGAAAAGTTTGGCCAACTTGGCCATGCTCACCGGCAATATCGGCAAGCCGTCTTCAGGCGTCAACCCTCTCAGGGGGCAGAACAATGTGCAAGGAGCTTGCGACATGGGTGGGCTTCCAAACGTTTACCCTGCGTATCAGGCGGTGACGGATGAAAACAACAAGAAGAAATTTGAGGATGCCTGGCAGGCAGAGCTTTCCGGTAAACTCGGCTACACGATAATGGAAATGATGCACGGACTGGAGGACGGGTCAGTAAAAGGGATGGTCATCCTTGGTGAAAACCCGGTCGGCAGCGATCCCGATGCAAATCATGTCAAGCACGCTCTTGAATCGGCCGAGTTCCTCGCAGTGATAGACATTTTCCTAACCGACACTGCCAAGCTTGCCCACGTGGTGCTACCGGGAGTCTCGTACGCTGAAAAGGACGGCACATTCACCAACTCCGAGAGAAAGGTCCTGAGGGTACGAAAGGCTGTAGAACCTGTGGGAGAGGCGAGGCCGGACTGGCAGATCATTTGTGATCTTTCCACTAAGTTCGGGCTTCCCATGAGCTACAATTCTCCCAGTGACATTTTTGACGAGGTCGTGAAAGTTACGCCAAGTTATGCCGGCATCAGCTACGATCGACTGGAAAAGGAAACCATTTCATGGCCATGCCCCTCAAAGGATCATCCTGGAACGCCGATTCTGCACAAGGATCGTTTCACAAGAGGCAAAGGGCTGTTTCACGCGATAGAGTACAGGCCGCCGGAAGAAATGGTTGACGAAGAGTTCCCGATTCAGCTCACTACCGGCAGGTATTTTCCGCACTACCACACCGGCACCATGACCCGTAACTCGCCTTCTCTGCATAATGAAATGCCGGAAGGACACGTTGAAATCAACCCCATTGATGCTGCTGAGTTGGGTCTTAAGAACGACGACGAGGCGCGCATCGTTTCACGCAGGGGTGAAGTCGTCAGCAAGGTGCTCCTAACGGATCTCGTTGATCGTGGGACCATTTTTATGAGTTTTCACTTTATGGAGGCCAATGCCAACGTACTTACCAACCCCGCGCTGGACCCAATCTGCAAGATTCCAGAATACAAGGTATGCGCGGTCAAGGTAGAAAAAGTGAAGCTCGACGAGGCAAGTGCGGCAGTCGGTCCCTGACACGAACTCGCCTCTGTGAGACGAACATTGACGGGTTCCGGCGTGTGGAGTCAAACATCAACTTGTTTCAGGAAATCTTGATGCACAGGGTAGCCCAGGCTCATAGCTTCTCTTGCGTGTTGCCTCGACTGCTCCAGGTCGCCTTTCTGGTACAAGGCCACGGCCAGGTTGTTATGAGCCATTCCAAAGCCGGGATTGATTTCCACGGCCTTCTTATTGTGCTCTATACTCTTGTCGATATTTCCCAACGCCAGGTGCGCGTTGCCCAAGTTGACATGAGTGAGTAGGGAGTCAGGATCAACTGTCAAAGCGCGCTCGAAGCTCTGGACCGCTTGATCAGGCATTCCCTTGTGCATGAACGCTATCCCGATGTTAATGCAGCCCTGAGTGAGATCGGACCTGAATTCCATTGCTTTCAGGCTCTGTTCTATGCAGCCGTCATAGTCTCCCTTTTGAATAAGGATCCCCGCGAGGTTGATTCGAGCTTCAAGCAGGCCCGGCCTGAGTTTCAGCGCGGATCGGAATTCATCCGCGGATCTATCCCACTGCCCCCTTTGCGCTAACGCCAAACCAAGATTGTAATGAGCGTTGGCAGAGTCCGGTAGAGAGGCTACTGTTTTCTCCAGCTTTTCAATGACTGCGTCGTCGACTGTCTGAGCATGACCTTTGTCCGGCAAATCTTGAACCATAATTCCTCCTCAAGTTGGATCTGGTTTTTCAGATCTATTTTCTCTCTTTATTCCCGTCAATATTGCATGACACTTACAGGCCGTGGCAATGAGGTTGTTCCCCGGCCCTACCTGACGGGTCAATGTGTGCAGGTCTGCGACTTGATATCCCCCTATTCCTGGTAAGATTTGGCGACTCCGAAGTACGCTCAGCTTGAAACCAGGTATCTCCGTTTGCTTCAATCTCAAGCACAGTGGCTCCCTGTATTCCCCCGTGACTGAACACAGATCACCCTCGGGGCAGGCGTCCGGACAAATGAAGTCCGCTACACTGTAACAAATACTCGAATGATTCACAGGATACGGATTTGGGGCAATTGAAAGTGTTCGCTCCGGGATGTGTGCAGCACGGGCGCCCGGTAAACCGGCCAGAACAAGTGACGCTGCAAGGTGGAACGGTACCGTGGGAATAATCCAGTCCGTTGGCCCAATATCGCTGGATCCGGACAGGAACGAGACTGCATCTTCCCTGACAAATGTAACCCCGGCTTTGACTTCGTTGTCCGAGTCTCCTAACCGCAGCTCCACCACCGTAATCAGTGCATTCGGAAAAGAAACGTGCAACATGGCCAACGCACGTCTTCCAAACTTTCCGTACCCTGCGATGCAGAATCTCATTCAAACTTTTCCTTTGACCACCCGCAGTTTACCGGCGAGATCCAAAAACTTGTAAATTGCGCTGAAACCGCCTAAATCGGACAATATATCTGCCACAGAATCGGCTTGCCCATCTCCTACTTCTAAAATAATCGCCCCGCTGTCTTTCAAGTAATCTCGTGCATGTACCGAAAGTCGACGAATCACATCTAGTCCATCAGGACCGCCGTCCAGGGCTCGTTGCGGCTCGAAGTCTCTAATCTCACGTTCGAGAGCAGGTATGTTTTCAGTGGGAATGTACGGCGGATTGGAACAGATCACATCGAACCCACGACCCGGGCGTATGGCGGAAAACAGATCTGACGCTGCACAGTCTAGTGAACCGTTCACATGGGCTTCCTTGGCATTGAGCCATGCAATCTGGAGCGACAGTGTGTCAACATCCGTGGCCAGCACGGTGGCCTTGGGATTTTCGTGCAAGATTGAAACAGCCACAGCACCGGACCCAGTTCCGACTTCCATCACCCGAGGACTGGCAATTCCTTTGATCTCTTCCAAAACGACATCCACCAGTATTTCCGTGTCCGGTCTGGGTATGAGCACCCCGGGTGCCACTCTAAAAGGGAGTGACCAGAATTCTTTTGTTCCTGTTATGAGAGCGACAGGTTCTCTCTCAGCCCGGCGCCTTACCAAATCTCGATATCGGTCTCGTTCGTGTAGTAACAAAGGCCTGTCCAGATTCAAGTACAGGTGGAGCCTGTCCGTACCCAGGGAATGCGCCAGCAGCACTTCCGCGTCAAGTCTGGGGCTGCTCACCCCTTTTCCGGCAAGATAGCGACCGGTCCAATCCAGTACATCCTTTACCGTCCAGCGCTGACTTGTTCCATGAGATGCTTTCATGACGCTTCTCGTGACTGACTCACCTGCATATTGCACCCCGGACACGGTTTGGAAACAGGGACACCGAGAAAGTGGTCTCGCCTTTTGACATCATACCCCATCACCTTTGTGCGCCTAACAAATTCGTGACGAATCGTGACCTGCAAAAAAATGGGGAACCGCGCGGCGTCTCGTTTGTCTCAAAAAATGAATCGCTTCCTACCCATGAAGAAATCCCGGGGCAATTAACCGGGATTCCTCCCTCCTCAATTGATAGGCATTTGGGGGCAATGATCGCCCCCGTGCCCTGCCCGCCACACGGAGCGACGACCATTTTCGTGAAAAAGACCACTGCCTGCCAGTCTCAATGACCAACAGCATACATATTATCCGGGCCGGCGATAGTTGTCTAATTGTTGAACCGATCTGGGCATTCGCATTCCTCCGAGCAACAGAACAGTTCGGGTGGGTGTGGAACCCCTAGGGAAATTATACTCGTTGCCAAAATTTCTGACGAGATTGCTTCGCTTCGCTCGCAATGACAAACGACGCCACAATTGTCATTGCGAGGAGTTGGAGGCGACGAAGCAATCTCAGCCCAAGTATGTTCGCACCAGTCGCCCCTCAGTGAATCGGACACTAATTTTGGTATTGCCTATAAGACAGGCATCGTTACACTACAGATCAAACTTTACTTTTCAGTCATTTGGCATTTGTTCAGTAAGGCTTGAAAAACAGAAAGGGCCTTAGTGGCTCAGCGAACACAGATTACGCGTGGCTCAAGGCTCTTGATGTGGTAAGTTGGCTCGTGGGTTTATTTTTTGCCTGCCGTCCTCCCATCGCGTGTTCGAGCGCTATGTTAATTTGCGCGCCTGATTGGACGGGTTGTGTTTGCCCGTTGCTCGAATGCTGGAAATGGGATTATCTTTTGGCTAAGGCTTTGAATATCGTGAAAAACGCATGATCGATCTGCACGTTCACACATCTATGTCCGACGGGACATTTTCACCGGAGCGCCTCGTCCGCCTGGCAGCCGATAAGGGGTTGCAGGCTATCGCTATCACAGATCACGACACAGTGGCAGGTATCGGTCCTGCCCGGACTGAAGGGGCTATTCTGGGAGTCGAGGTGGTGGCCGGTGTTGAAATAAGTACGCAATGGCCATCCGGGATACTTCACATTCTCGGGTATTTTGTCGATCCGGAAAACCATGCCCTACTGGTAACCTTGGAACACCTGAGGGGCGGCCGGTTGGAACGAATACCCAAGATAATCGACAAACTCAGACGGTGTAACGTGCCTATTAGCGCAGATGAGGTTCACCGGGAAGCAGTTGGAGGCGTACCTGGGCGTCCTCACGTGGCCGAAATCATGGTTCAAAGAGGATACGTCAGGACCATACAGGAGGCTTTTGACCGTTATCTTAAAAAAGGCGCTCCCGCTTACGTGGAAAAAGTTAAGCTTCCACCTGGTGAAGCAGTTGACCTGATAGTTGAAGCTGGGGGCTTGGCCGTGCTCGCTCACCCCTATTCTTTGAACCAGACCGAACCTCTTTTTCTTGAACAAATCCTACGTGGACTAATTGCCGGCGGTTTGAAGGGTATAGAGGCGTATTATCCAAAGCACACGATCGAGCAGACAAGAGCTTTTCTTCGTTTGGCATCTGAACTCGACCTTGCAATAACCGGCGGCACGGACTTTCACGGATCGAACAAGCCTGAAATTCAACTGGGCGTGGTACCGGGAGTGGTCGGGATCCCCTACTCTATTCTTACTAAATTGAAGCAAAGGAAGGAGTCGGTATCTCCTGTTGACGGTTGGAGTCAGACGCACGGATTTCAACCTGAGGTCCAAGATGTTTCGACTGATCCTCATGATCCGGGAGGAACCAATCCGTGAGCCGGTTCCATAAAGTTGCCGTCCTGGGTCTTGATGGCGTTCCATTTTCACTGTTGCAGGAACTTTTTGCGACTGGTGTGATGCCAAGACTTGCCGAAGTTGCGAGATCCGGGAGTTTCATGAGGATGGAGACATCTCTGCCCTGTGTTTCTTCCGTAGCCTGGACTTCATTCATGACGGGAAAGAATCCCGGTGGGCATGGCATATTTGGATTTACCGACTTGGCGCCTGGCAGGATAGCCCTTCGCCTGCCGTCTTTTGACGATATAAGTAGCCCTGTGATGTGGCACGTGGCGCAGGGAAAGAGGTCCGTGGTGGTTAATCTGCCTTTCACCTACCCTGCTCGACCACTTCCGGGATTGCTCATATCAGGTTTCGTAGCGCCCATTCTCGAGAGATCCGTTTATCCGCCAACCCTCATTAACTGGCTCAAATCAACGAACTACCGGACCGATGTGGACGCTGTGAAGGGCCGTCAGGACAGGCAATCGTTCATCAGGGACCTCTTTGAGACCTTGACTATTCATTCGGAAGTAATACTGAAACTCATGTCACAAGAAAGATGGGACTTGTTTATTGGGGTAATCACTGGTACAGACAGGCTCCATCATTTTTTTTTTGACGCAGCTTACGACCCTTCACATCCGTTAAGGGACGTTTTTCTTGATTACTATCGACGAGTAGACTCTTTTGTCGGGCGCTATGTCGAAAGGTGTGACCAAGCCACCAGGTTGGCGGTTCTTTCCGACCATGGCTTTACTCAGCTCAAAACGCAGATTTATTTGAATAACATCCTTGAGACTATGGATTGCCTTCATTTTTCCAATCCGAGACCTCGTTTGCTCGAAGACATTCACCCAGGCTCAAAGGCTTTCGCCATGGACCCATCGAGGATTTATCTCAACTCACGCGACAGGATTCACGGTGGATCTCTCAGCCCAGGCGAGGCTCACACTTTTCGAACCAAGTTGAAATACGACCTGGAGAGCCTCAAACTATCAGACGTGGGAATACAGGGCTCAGAGGGCTTAGAACGACCGGACGATCCACTTTTTGAGGGGGTTCGTATGAAAGAAGAGATTTATGATGGAAAATGTCTGCCCTGGGCGCCGGATCTGGTCGTGCTTCCCAGGCCTGGGTACGACATTAAGGCGGCATTGCATGTCCGGGGTCCTGCAATGACTGACATTTTCACCGGAATGCACACTCATGACGACGCTTTTCTTATTTTGAACGACCCTGCTGCAGAGAAGCGGCTGCCTCGCCCGTTCATTACCGACGTATTCGGTTTAGTGATGGAAGTGTTACACCCGGCTTTGACAAGTGCTTAACGTAGTCCTGGTACATCCTGAAATACCGCCAAATACCGGAAACATCGGGCGGCTGTGCTGCGCAGTGCATGCCAAGCTTCATCTTGTCAAACCGTTAGGTTTCAACCTGGATGACAGGTCTCTTAAACGAGCGGGATTGGACTACTGGGACAAACTTGATCTGGTAATCTGGGATGACCTGGAGGGGTATCTTATGTCAGCGAATGCTGACCGCATGGTTCTGACGAGCAGCAAGTCCGGCAAATCTTATGATAGGGTTAACTACCGATCCGATGATCACTTGGTATTCGGAGCAGAAACCACCGGCCTTCCCAAAGAAATTTTCAAGCGTTTCCCTACAAGGATTGCCCGCATTCCGGTGCACCTGGACAAGGTGCGTAGCCTCAATTTGTCAACAGCGGTGGGCATCGTGGTTTATGAAGCCCTCAGGCAAACAGGCTCCCTGCCGGGGGAACCGGCTATGCTCTAGCGCCGGATAAGCTGCAGGCTTCTCGTCGAGTCTTGGAGAACCGGAGCACCAGCGGGAGCAAGCAAGTATTGCCGGATTTCGCGAAGAGCAGCCGTTATCTCAATGAGATTTTCTGGAGCGAGCATTTGTTTGTGGCAGGTCGTGCAGAGAGTTCTATTTGGCTAACAGCTCTTTGACTTTGTTGATCAGACCATTCATATTGCCTGACTTGAGAATGAATGCGTCAACCTCTTGCAAGATGGGATCGCCCGCCACGTACGGGTAGGCTGTGCTGACGACCACCGGAATTTTGGTCTTAAGCTTTTGAAACTTTCTTATGAAGGCTCTTCCCCCCATCCCAGGCATTTTGAGATCCAGTATTATGATGTCCGGGCGACTGGACTTGAGCAAGGCCAACGCTTCCTCTGCGGAGGAAGCCTGGATGATATCGTATCCGAGTTCCTCGAAAACTTCTTTGTAAAGCAGTCTTATGGAACTCTCGTCTTCCACGTGCAGAATAGTTGACATCATAGCCCTCCAGCCTCATCCTAACACTGCCGATAAAAACTGGCAATCACGTTCTTAAAGTCGACGAGGCAACACCTCTGGAGAATGTTTCCTACAGTCCGTCAAGCGGAAAGCCGCTGGTCATTCCAAAGCCTATTGCGGCGGGTGATTTGGTTGCGGTCGTGGCCGCGTCGGGTCCTCCCTCTGAAGCACTCTTGAATTCAGGATTAGACTTCCTGAAACGTAAAGGTTTCATGACAATAACCGGAAGACACTTAGGCAAGAAAACCGGTTACCTTGCGGGAACCGATGCTGAAAGAGTCGAAGACATCAACGAGATGCTCAGGAATCCCCTGGTCAGAGCCGTGATGTTGGCCAGAGGCGGGTATGGGGCAATGAGAATCTTAAACTCTATTGACTGCGAAGCTTTGCTCCAAGATCCCAAGATACTTCTTGGTATGAGTGATGTTACGGCGCTCCAGATGTCTCTCTATAGCCGTTGCGGACTCGTCACGCTGGCAGGTCCCTTTCTTGCGGGGCAGATTGGAGAGGGGTTAGACCCGCTTTCCGAGGAGTCCCTGATGCGTGCTCTAACCGAACCGATTGAAGGCCGGGACTTGTTCGACGGCGTAGCGAACGATTTACGGCTACTAAAGTGCGGCAAGGCTTCCGGCCCGCTGCTAGGCGGTTGCCTTTCTCTGATTTGTGCTCTTATGGGTACTCCCCATCTACCGGACTTGACCGGTACAATATTATTCCTGGAAGATATCCAAGAGCCCCCATACCGCATTGACCGGATGCTGACCCAAATGAAGTTGGCCGGTGTACTCGACTCGGTTAACGCTGTAGTCCTCGGCCACTTTGTTGGTCCTGACCACGACAACCTTCTGCCGGAGGTTGAAAGAATTTTACTGGAAATGACATCGGACAAACGGTTTCCGGTGGTGTCCGGATTTCCACATGGTCACAAGCTGCCCAACATCACTATTCCCAGCGGAGTGCCGGCTGAACTGGACACCTCTGTTCCGAGCCTCACTGTCAGGGTGGGCTGAGTGACGTTCTCCTTAACACATTAGCACGTCGTGCCGGTTATTCTCCTGATTCTTTTCGCGTCATGGCTAGTACCGTCATGGTCTCTATCAACTGTGAGATGTCCGCGGGTTTTTCCAAAACTATGTCCACCCCTGATTCGGCAAAAATAACTGCCGAAACCAAACTGCTCAGGCAAAACCATCGCTCCCAGGAAATTGCCGAATCGCCCTGGGGGTTTTCTCTAAAGAAGGCTCTTATAAGCATTAACCGGGTAGCATAAACGGCAGCCACCACTAAGAACCATGCAACAAGAATCCAGTGCGACGCCACCGGCCACAGTATCACGACGAGAAAAAGGGCCACCGTTGTAGCACCGTAGACGACCGCGTCGGCTTGCTCGTAGAGCTACCGGATTTGAGCCCAGCGGAGCAGCGTTGGTGGGACGGAAGAGTCGCACTTTTGAAAACCCGTTTCGTTTCTTGGTCCGGTGTTCATTGGACAAGCCTCGGATACTATCGACCACAATTTTGGCACACACCGCAAGGTTACACAACATTGTAGTGAGAGAATCAGGACCCTATCCACACAATTTGTGCTAGGATGGAAGAGTCATGGAGGAAAACCATGTGTGCCACACGAATAGCCATAGCTCAAATCAATGTCACTGTGGGCGATTTGAGAAACAACGTTGAAAAAATATGGTCGTGGGTGAAGAAGGCAACAGATTCCGGCGCGGACATTGTTACCTTCCCTGAACTTGCCGTCAGCGGTTATCCGCCAGAGGATCTTCTCATCAAGCCTCGCTTTATCGATGACTGCCGGTTGGCCCTCGAACATCTGGCCGCCAGGTGCAAGGATATACCCGTTGTCGTTGGATTCCCCGGTTTTGCGGACGGACATGTCTACAATGCAGCGGCTCTGATACACGAAGGCCGGATCGTAGATATATATCACAAGATTGAACTGCCGAATTACGGAGTATTCGACGAAGAAAGATATTTCGGGCATGGAAAACGTGCCATGATCTTTGAAATTAACGGAATCCGTTTCTCGGTCACTATTTGTGAGGACCTATGGGTACCCGGTTCCGTTGCGGAAAATTATGCCATTCGCAACCAGGCGGACGCCGTCCTGAATATTGCAGCATCCCCATTCTTCTCACAAAAGCTTGCAGTTCGTCTCCGCACTTTGAGTCGATTTGCCGCTGTAACCCACACCACGGTCTATTACGGCAACCTGGTTGGCGGGCAGGATGAACTGGTCTTCGATGGCGGCAGTCTGATTGTCGATTGTAGCGGTGCAGTCCTGGGAAGGGCCAAGCGATTCGAAGAAGATTTGCTCTTGAGTGATTTTCAGCCTTTAAGATCTCCTTTGGAAATCCACAGGCCGACTGACAAATCCTGCACTCAGTCCTCGATCAAACTGGATGTCAAAGCCGGACCTGATAGAGAGCGTCTCACTCCATCGTTTTCTCCTGAAATGAGTTGTCTGGAGGAAATACATGCTGCCCTCGTTCTTGGAACCAGCGATTACGTTCTAAAAAACGGGTTCAGGAAAGTTGTGATCGGTCTCAGCGGTGGGATAGACTCCGCTATTACAGCAGCTATTGCCGTTGAAGCTGTGGGAAAAGAAAATGTCGTCGGCGTTACCATGCCGTCACATTACACCTCAAACGAAACACTGTCCGATGCAGCAGTTCTGGCGGAGAATCTCGTCATACCGCTCATCACCGTTCCCATTCGAGGCGTGTTCCAGTCTTATATGGATGCTTTGAAACAACCCTTGGGGGACGGTCCTCCGGGAATCGAAGCTGAGAATTTACAGGCTCGGATTCGAGGCAACATTCTCATGGCCCTTTCCAACAGGTTCGGCTGGCTCGTGCTCACTACCGGGAATAAGAGTGAGACGGCGGTAGGGTACTGCACTCTTTACGGAGACACTGCCGGAGGATTCGCAGTCATAAAGGATGTTCCCAAAACCGTGGTCTATCAACTCGCGGAATACATAAACACCAAGGCTTCGAAGGAAGTAATTCCGACCGGCATAATCCTTCGGCCACCTACTGCAGAGTTGAGACCCGACCAAAAAGACGAGGATTCCTTACCGCCTTACAGCACCCTCGACCCTATACTGAAAGCCTACGTGGAGCAGGATAAAGCTCCTGACCAGATTGCAGCGGAAGGCTTTGATGAACGAACTGTCGACGAAGTGGTGCGAATGGTGGATCGAAATGAATATAAGAGGCGGCAAGCACCCCCTGGAGTCAAAATTACACCAAAGGCTTTCGGCAGGGACAGGCGGCTACCCATGACTAACCGGTATTCAGGCGAAGCAATCAACTTCCTGTCCGACCAAGACCACTAAGAGCAGCCGTAGCCCATTGTTCGCCGTAATGCCGAGACGTGGCCACTGGTTGACAAGCTCTTAAAAAATATTCGGTTCGCGGAATTCGCCGAAGACGTCCCTGAAAACGCTGGCCATTTCTCCCATGGTACAATAAGCTTTGCAGCAATCAACCAGGATCGGCATGACATTCTCTTTGGACCGGGCTGTTTTCTCAAGCTCTTTCAGATTCCGCGCCACCTCGGACGCACTCCGTTCCGCCTTGACTTTCTTAAGACTCGCAATCTGTTTCAACTGTGTTTGAGGATCATACTCGTGTAATTCCACATCAGGCTGATCTTCATCCACGTACTTGTTTACTCCTATTTTTATATATTCCCCCTTCTTGATTCCCAGTTCCCATTCGTAAGCCTGTCTGGCAACAAGCTTCTGCACAAAACCGTTGGACACGGCTTCTATCATACCCCCCACGTCCTGGATGCGTTTACGTTCTTCCTGGATTTTGTGCTCCATCTGTTTCGTGAGAGTTTCTATGAAAAAAGATCCCGCCAGTGGATCTGCCGTATCTCTGAGACCTATCTCGTCCATAAGGATTTCGCAGGTCCTGAGGGAGAGAAGTGCTGCACGAGGAGTGGGTATGGTGAATGCCTCGTCGAATGAGCAAAGAGCCGTTGTCTGAGCACCGGCAAGAGCAGCGGCCAGGGCATAATAAGAGCTTCGAATAATATTGTTCTCGGGCTGCGCCTTGGTCAGTCCGAAGCCTCCCCCTCCAAAAAGCCCCCTGAGATGCATAGCCTTGGGGTCGCCAGCGCCATATTCCTCCTTGAGCATCTTGGCCCACAGCTTTCTGGCAGCCCTGAACTTGGCCACTTGTTCCCAGATGTTACCGAATATGTTGAAATTAAATGTGATTCTCCGAGCCACATCATCTACGGAAAGGCCACGCCCGACTGCTTCATCAATGTAAGTACTTGCTATCTCTAAGGCAAAACCGATCTCCTGCGCAGGATTCGCCCCGGATTCCCTTATGTGGTATCCGCAGACCGATACAGGGTTGCAACGGGGCAGCGTCTTGATTGAATACTCGATGGTGTCTCCGATAAGACGCACTGCGTCCCTCACTGGATAGATCCAGGCTCCCCGGCCTATCATTTCTTTCAGAATATCATTCTGTGGAGTGGCGCTGATCCTCTTGATATCAAACCCTCGCTTCTCCGCAGTGGCCTGGTACATGGCCAGCATGATGGTTGCAACAGCATTTATGGTCAATCCTGAACCGATTTTGTCCAATTGAATGTCGGCAAAGGCAATCTCGAAGTCTCGCAAGGTGTCCACGGCCATCCCCACGCGACCGACCTCACCTTCCACTATGGGGTCGTCCGAGTCGTATCCCATCTGGGTCGGCAGGTCGAAAGCCACATTGAGCCCTGTCTGGCCATGTGAGATCAGCAACTTGAACCGTTCGTTGGTCTCCTGAGGCGTCCCGAACCCGGAGTACTGCCGGGTCGTCCATGCCCTCGACCTGTAGCCTTGGGGGTGAATACCCCTTGTGAAAGGATATTGACCGGCATCGGCCAAATCTCCTTCGTAATCAAAACCTACTTCTTTCAGATCCTCAGGGCCGTAGTGAGACTTGACCCTGATACCTGACTGAAGGACTACTTCTTCGATGCCGTCTTTGTCATTCTTTATGTACTTGGCTACACCCATTGTGATTCACCCCGTAAGACAATCATTCAAATTTTGTCATCGATTTTTTGAAAGTCCCATAACCTTCTCGTCAAATGATGCCGTCTGTCTTTAGTGCCGCAATCTCCTCCGAGGACATGCCCAGTTCTTTGCCTAGTATTGCCTCGTTGTGCTCTCCGAAACGGGGCGGAAACGACAATCGCCTCTGGTTGGCTTCCAGAAAGGGAGTAGACGCAGGGGCCGGTGCCAGGGTGAGTTCAAATCCGGTCTTTTCATCTTTTGCTCTTAACAACTTATCTAATACCAGGGGGTCTTCCATGACTTCAGTTATCGTGCTGATCTTGGAAGCAGCCACACCGATTTGGTTCATCTTCTCAACCAAAGAATCAGTGGTCATGGTGCCGGCGACCTCGGATATTGCCTGGTTCAGATTTCGTACATCGGCTATGCGCCCTGCATTCTTCTTGTAATCTTCCCGAGCAAGTGATGAAAACTCCGGCAAAGAACTGAAAGCCATAAACTGTTTGTCGTTGCCAACTGCTATATAAACGTATCCGTCACGTGTGGGATAAACCGATACCGGAGCAAAGAATTCGTGGGTGTTCCCACGACGAGAGATTTTCTTTCCAAATGTACGGGTCATGGTGATTGGCACAGTGAGCCATGAAGTGGTGCTTTCAAACATGGAGACATCGATTCTGGACCCCTTGCCGGTCATGGCCCTAACGAAAAGCGCTTTCATTATGAGGCCGTATGTATGCTCGCTCGTCCCCATGTCCGGCAGCGGTATTCCTGTGACCTGTGGAGTGCTGCCGGGTTCTCCGGTAAGTTCCATAAGCCCGCCCCTAGCCTGAAGAATTGGATCGTACGCCGCATCGTTACTGTTTGGGCCGAAGCCGGTAATCCCAACCCATATTATATCTTCTTTCAGGGCCTTCAGAGAATCGTAATCTATCCCCAACTTCTTGTAATTCTTGGGAAGTTGGTTTGTAGCAAAGACATCCACTTTCAGTCCACCGACGAGGCGAGTCAGTATTTCCTGACCTCTTGGGTCCCCCAGATTCAGGGTTAGCGCCTCCTTGCCGGAATTAATAGCCATAAAATAGCTGTTCATACGTTCTTCGCCCGCAAGAAAGGGGTCTCCTACCAGCCGGTTAGGGTCTCCAAAAACAGGGTGCTCGAGTCGAATCACTCGGCATCCATCCATTGCCAGGCGGTAACTCAGATAAGGTAGTACCGTGGCCTGCTCCAGAGAAAGAATCGTCATGTTCCTAAATATATCCATCCGCCCTAATCTCCTTCCAGTTGGACAATAATGTTGAGAGCCGCTTTCAGGGAGTCTAAGATTGTTGCCCGCTGACGACTCTGATCCTTCATCACAGCTTAATCCCACAAAAACAATCGTGTCAAGGACCCTAGTTCATAGCTTTTTTGGGCCCAGTTTTCTCCTTTCCTCATCCCTGATTTCTCTTCTCAGAAGCTTGCCGACTTTCGACTTGGGGAGCATGTCCCGGAATTCTATATACTGCGGCACCTTGTATGCCGCCAATCTTTCTCGGCACCAACGTACCAACTCAGGGCCACTCACTCCACGTGCATCCTCATTCAAAACCACGATGGCCTTGATTCTTTCACCGAATTTGGGATCAGGAACTCCCACAACGCAAGAGCCGATCACCGCCGGGTGATCCTGTAAGACGGCCTCTATCTCTGAACAGGAAACCCGGTAGCCCTTGTGTTTGATCACATCAGCCCGGCGATCTACGTATGATATCTCGCCATTTTCTTCGAGTCGAACAAAATCGTTCATCCGGTACCACACTTCACCATTGATCTCTACGTAGGCTCTCGCAGTTTCTTCGGGTTTGTTCCAGTATTGCTTTGAGATGAAATCCGATGTTACCAGAAGTTCCCCCGGTTCTCCCTGCGGCATGGGTGCCAGTGTCTCGGGATCCACCACCATGGTCTTTCTCGATGGCAAAGTCCTTCCCACTCTCGTTGGTGAAGGTTCCCTGTCGAGCGGGCTCATCGCAGTGAAGCCCACTTCTGTGGAACCGTAGACTTGGTAAATTGGCTGTTTGAACATGTTCTTCCATCGATTGAAAATTTCCACGGGCAAAACGTCACCGCCGCTCCAGCAGAACCTTAATGAATTCAGGTCAAATAAGTCCAGACGGTCGTTTTCCAGCATCATCCTGTACAGGGTCGGCGCTCCGAGGAAAAGGGTGACCCTGTACCTTTGGATTGCGTCCAAAATTGAGTCAACTTCGGGAATAGGCATTAAGACCGCGGTGTTTCCATTGTACAGGATCATACCCAGAATCATCCCCTGGGCCAACTGGTGAAACAACGGATTCACCATGATCAGAGTGTCTTCGCCTTCCCGAACGTGCCCCTCACCAAACTCTTTTATCTCGTTGATGAAGGAAACCATGCCTGAATGGGTGGCGATACAGCCTTTAGGGAAGCCGGTGGTACCGCCTGTGTATAGGATATAGCAGAGTTGCCTCCCCGGATCGATATCCACCTTTGGCGGAGCCGCCGGGTATTGGCTCAACAGCTTTCCGAACCAATAGATATTTGTACCTGTTTCAATCGCTCCGGAGGGCACTTTGTCAAAGAGAAAGCCGAAAACCCTCTTATAAAGGGGCAACATTTCAACATACGTCGTGACAATAATTCTCTCAAGACCGGTTTCGAAAAAGACTTCTTTGACGTACCGGAAGTTGGTGTTCAGGCAGATGACGGTCTTGGCCCGGCAATCATTTATCAAATATCTAATCTCAGTAGGGGTGTAGATAGGCGAAACAGGCACGGGAATGCCGCCTATCACTTGGGCGCCAAGATATGCAATCAGGAACTGGGGAGTGTTGGGAATATAGAGCATTACTTTGTCATCCCTGCGAACGCCCAGGTCGTGCAAGGCCGTGGCAAACCTTTCGATGAGTTCCTTGAGCGCCCGATAGCTGAATTCCTCGCCCAAGTAAATCAGGGCCGTCCTGTCAGGGAATTTTTCGCATGCACTATAAAACCCGTCAATCACTCGTTCGGTGGCCTTGGCCATGTCCAGCACCTCTATTCATCCTGCAGACCGAAATACGCGGATTTCACGTCTTCGTTGGCCATCAGTTCCTCGGCGGTCCCTTCCACTACCACTCCGCCGTTTTCCAACACGTAACCGTAATGTATGATAGGGAACACCGGCCGGGCGTATTGCTCTGCGATCAATATGCTCAGGCCCATCGTCCGGTTGATGTCTTTGACCGCTTGGATCAGCATCTCTTCCATGGCCGGGCTTAGACCGAGCAACGGCTCGTCCAGCAGCAAGAACTTGGGCTGCGCCATCAAAGCCCTTCCTATTGCCAGCATTTGCTGTTCGCCGCCGCTGAGAAAACCGGCTTCCCGTCTCTGAAGATTGACCAGGGCGGGGAATAGCGTAAAGACGTAGTCCAGGGTCCTCTTAGCCTCGCTCTTCGTGGCGATGATCCCGCCAATTCTCAGGTTTTCGATGACCGTGCTTTCTTTAAAGATGCGTCTTCTTTCGGGGCACAACACCAGCCCCTTGCGCGCCCTATCACTTGGCTCCACGTTCACGACACTTTGGCCGTCAAAAAGGACCTCACCCAGGACGGTAATCCTCATTCCGCCCCTCATCCTTTCTTTTTTCGCCGTATCCAAAATGATCCCCGAAGCTGTGAACATCAGGGTTGTTTTGCCGGCGGCGTTCGACCCGAACACACCTGTAATTTGAGCTTTCCCGCACTTTATGGTCACGTTGTTCACGCCTATGGCATTTTCATAGAACACCATGAGATTATGTATTTCCAGCAGGTTCATTTTGATCTGTCCCCGCCGATATATGCCGCCTTGACATTGTCCTGTTTCATGACTTCCTGGGGAGGCCCTTCCGCTATCTTCTCCCCGAAGTTCATGACCAGCACCTTGTCGGCCACCCTGAACAGTTCCCGCAGTCGGTGCTCTACCATAATTAGAGTCATGCCCTCGATGACAAACTTTTCCAACAGGGGGATCATGCTGCTGATCTCGGACATGCTCAGCCCAGAGAAAACCTCGTCGCAAAGTATTATCTCCGGCCTGAGTGCGATACACCGGGCCAGCTCGAGCCTCTTTTGATAGCCCAACGGCAGCGAGCCGGCGATCTTGTACGGCACGCGAGCGTCGCGCTCAAAACCTATTTCCTCAAGAATGTCAATGGCTACGGAGTCAAGATCGCCCAACTTTCCGGCAGTGGCCTTCCGGACGCGAGGGGAATTAAGCGGGACAATGAGATTCTTATAAGTCGGTAGACTGTGATATGGCCTCATAACCTGGAAGGTCCGCGCAATTCCCAGGTTAGCGATTTTGTTAGGGGCCATCCCTGCAATGTTCTTTCCCTTGTAGAGAATCCGGCCGCCGTCGGGTTTAACAAAGCCGGTCACAAGGTTGACCAGAGTTGTCTTACCAGCCCCGTTGGGCCCAATCACTCCCATAACCTGGCCTTGATTGAGTGTAAAACCGACGTCCCGAACCGCCTGTACGCCGCCGAATTTCTTGCTTACGCCTCGAACATCGAGCAGAGTGTCAGCAGCCATGATCAAACCTTTTCCAGACGTTCAAACTGGTGGTACTTTCGTTCCAAGAAATTCATCAGTCCTTCCGGCTTGTAGAGGATGAAGAGCAGAAGGAGCAGACAGTAAAGGACGACGCGCAATTGTCCTAAACCCCTGAGCGCCTCTGATAGTGGGGACAGGATCAACGCTCCGATGACCGGGCCGACCAGGGTGCCCATTCCACCCATGACCGTAGCAGCGATCGGCAGAATAGAGAAGTCCATGGCAAAAAGCGACAGGCCCAGCCATCCGTAAAGATGGGTCAAGTATGCTCCGGCAAAGCAACCCATCAAGGCCGCAATGAATACCGCCAGGACCCGATAACGAAATATGCTTATCCCGGAGGCCAGCACCGCCCGGTCATTGTCCTTGACCGCCATCATAATGAGTCCCACGTCTTCACTCGCGAACCGTCTCAAGGCAAACAATATGACCAGGACGGCTATGACTATTACGTACTGTTCCACCCAGATGTTAGGCAGGGTATCCAGGCCGGTAATCCCTTCTGTGCTGCCGAAAAGGCTCAGGGCAATGATGACGTTCCTGGCGAAGAGAGGCAGCATGAAGGTGATAATGGCAAAGTAAATTCCCCGTAGCCTGAGGCAGGGCATGATGACGAGCGTGCTCAAACAGGCCCCGATGACGGCCGCCAGGGGAATAGTCACCACGGGCGGCAGGCCGAGGTACTCGTTGAGAAGACCGGCGGCATACCCGCCGAAACCGATGAACAGAGCCCCGCCGAGGCAGACCAGCCCGACGTACTCTGCCAAGAAATCGAAGCTCAGGGCCAGAATGGCGAAGACTCCCGCGGTGCATAAGACCCTTTGCCAGTAGTGATCCAGCACGAGGGGCAGCACCAGGAGACCCACGATCAGTAACAGCCTTGGCGCAAGCAGGTAGGTCATTTCACGCCAGGAAGAAAGCGCATACAGACCGGTGCTGCGAACATTGATGCTTCGATCGAGCCTTTTTTTGCGTTGGTCCTGGGAAGGCATCAGACCCTCTCCTCAAGTTCTTTCTGCTTCCCCAACAGGCCCGAAGGCTTGATGAGCAAAACCAGAATGATCGTCCCCACCAACACTACGGATTCCCATAGAGCCCCAAACATGTAGGTGCTCACCTTCATAGCGAACCCCACGAGGAAAGCGGCTAGAAAAGTGCCCGCCCAACTACCTAATCCTCCGATGATACACACGGCAAGAGCATAAACGAGAACGTGATAGCCGGCTTCTGCGGTTACGTTGCCCAAGGGAAGAATGATCACTGCGGCCAAGCCTGCCAGCGCCGAACCAATGGCCATAGAGATCATAGCGGCCCTGTCGGAGTTGATTCCCAGCATCATAGCTGCCTGTTCGTCCTGGGCAATCGCCCTCAAGGACAGGCCGATCTTGGTCCGATGAGTGAAAAACCACATTCCAACCGCCAGCACTACGCCCGCACCCACCACTATCAGGCGTTGGTAATCGACGAACACGTTGAAGATCGCGATCTTTCCGTCAAAAAATGGTCTCAGCATGTAGTTAGGCCCGATAAAGCCTTTGAATCCGCCGATGCCTTGAAGACGCAAGCCCTCCAAAATGATGAGGCTGACGGCGAAGGAGGCAATGATCTCAGAGGTCGGCATCCCCCGTAACCGGATGAGGACGAATTGGTAAATGGCCAGCCCGACGACTGAGGCAATGGTGAGAGAAATGACAATAGACAACCCGTAATTGAGATTCAGGTCATTGACTAAAGACCAAGTTAGAAAACCTACGAGAACGTAGATGGCGCCATGGGCGAAATTCGGAATCCGGCTGACTCCGTAGACCAGGCTGAATCCGATGGCTGTCAGAGCGAAGGTCACACTGTTGATCGCGCCGTATATCAGGACTGACTCCATGACCGCACCACCTCCGTGATGATTGGACAACCGCCACGAGGCCGGAAAACGGCCTCATGGCGATAAATCACATCAGCGCTTAATCCACGGCGGAAGCTTGATCTCGCCCATGGCAGCCACCTCGGGAAAAACTTGAACCCGTTCGCCGTCCTGCCACTGCACCCAGCATCCCAGCACGCTGTTTTTTGGGTCATACCCGTAGATGACCTGATGATTTTCGTCAAAACGGATGGTCCCTCGAACCGCTTCCAGGTTGGTTTTCTCCAACGCGGCGATCAAAGCGTCCTCTTGCAGACTCCCTGAGCGTTCAATGGCGTCCTTAAGCACGTACATGCCCTCATAGGCGCTAACGCATCCGGTGCTGCGGGGAGGCACCCCCCACCGTTTCTTGAATGCGTTGTAGAAGTCCATGGCCTTGGGCGTAGCCTTTGTAGGAACGTTTCCGGTTTCGGAAAGAGTAACGATGCTGTAGGCGCACTTACCATCCGTGGCCTGCCAGAATCCCGGGTCTTCGGCCGCACCGATGAATCCTATGGGCAACGCAGGCACTTCCATTGAGGCCCACTGCTTCATGAGGATGGAGGTTTCAGGCGCATAAGCCCAAATGAAAAGAATTTCAGCACCGGAATTCTTGCACTCCGTCAAAGCAGAGGAATAGTCCGTTGACCCTATGGGGTGCTTGTCTTTACCCACGATCTTCCAGCCGTCTTTCACAGCCAGAGTCTCTACGATCTCCGATGCCCTCCGGCACATGGCACTGTCATCGATGGACACGTAAATCTTGTCAAAACCAAACTTTCCCTTCATCTGGCGCAGAAGGTCCAGGGCCTCTTTGACATACCATTTAACACTGCCGCTTTCCCTGAACGAGTACTTGAATTTCTCCTTGTCCTTGGAAACCTTCTCGTCCCATCCAGGTGTGTAGCAGCCAATGCTGACCACATCGAGCTTCTTGTACCGAGCAAAGAGATCCAGAGCAGCCATTCCGCACTCAGACATGCATGGCCCTCCGGCTACCAGATCGACCTTTGTCTGAAGAATCAGCTTCTCGATGGCCAACAGCACTTCACTTGTAGGAACGCCGGGCTCCTCATCACGGCTGTCGATGATTTCCAGCTTGAAGGGCCTCAGCGAATCACCGACCTTCACACCGCCGGCAGCGTTGATCTCCTCTGTGGCCAAGATCATACCCCGCTCACCGTTCTGACCATAGTTGCTCGCGCGCGGGATGGGGGCGCCCACAGCGATGGGCGTCGCCTTTTCAGCGGCAGTCCCATCAGTCACTCCGAGGCCCATTCCCAACATAACCACGGTCACGATCAGCAGGTGAAACCCTTTTCTCATCTCAGACCTCCTTATCGGTTTTTATTGGTCACGAATGACACTTGACGCAATTTCTCGCCATCACGGCCAACTGGAATTCCAGGTCACACTGTAGGCACCTATTGGCCTCAGCTATTGCCTCGTCATCACCCGGGCAGATGTCGACCTCCTTGAACCCTTCAAGGCGTTCAGCCACGGGGAGGGTAGGCGATATCATCCGAGGTAGGTCGGCAAAGCCCTTGGCACGGGCGCCGTCATAAGACTGCGCATTTTCTCCAGCCGCAGATTCTGCCTCAATAATCCCGTCGCCCCCCAGATACTTGTCGATGTGGCAGGCAGCACGCTTACCCGAGGCGATTGCCTGGATAATGGTCCCCGGGCCTGCTGCCATGTCGCCACCTGCGAAGACCCCTGGGATGGAAGTGCCCTGGGTCTGAGAATCAACCTCGATTACTCCTCGGGTGAGGTCGCAGCAACATTCCCCCTCGATGCAGGAAAGGTCGGCGCTCTGACCCACGGCAAGAATAACTTGGTCGACCTGCTCGGTCAATGTGATTCGGTCGTCGAATTGAGGACAGAAACACCCCTGAGCGTCAAATACGGCGGTACAGCTTATTAGCTCTATGCCTGCGACATGCCCGTTCTCGCCCAGGACGCGCTTGGGGCCCCAGGACGGCATGAGTCTGACCCCTTCTTCCAGAGCCATCCGGACTTCCCAGACATTGGCGGGCATCTCCTGCCTGCTCTCAAGGCACGCCATGATCACCTCTTTTGCCCCCAGTCGGCGGGTGGTGAGGGCCACGTCTACGGCCACGTTGCCGCCCCCGATCACAAGCACCCGGTCTTTCATGGCTATTCCCCTGCCGTCTCTGACGGCTGAGAGGAAGTCAAGTCCCCACAGGACTCCCTCTAAACCAGCGCCATCCAGGTTGATCTTTCGGCTCTCAGGCAACCCCAAGGCCATGAAGACGGCTTCGAACCCTTCTTGCTTGAGGCCCGCGAGGTCGAAATCCCTTCCGAGTTGTTGATCGGTCTTGAGTTTGATTCCCTGACTCAGTATCAGATCAATCTCCCGGTCCAGAACGTCATCAGGTAGACGGTAGGCCGGTATGCCGTACCTCATCATACCCCCCGCGCGGGGCCTCGCCTCAAACACCGTGACACTGTGCCCCTTCTTGCGCAGGAAGAATGCAGCGGTCAGACCGGCAGGACCGGAGCCGACAATCGCCACCTTGCGGCCAGTCTCGGGCGCCGCCTTAACAATATCCGGCGAGGGTCTTCCAGCCTTGTCCGCTGCGAATCGTTTAAGTGCGCAGATGGATACCGGCTGATTAACCTCTCCGCGGCGGCATTGGGTCTCACATGGATGGGTGCAGACCCTGCCGAGAACTCCCGGCAAGGGAACCCGCTCCAGAATTAGCTCGTAGGCCTCCTGGGGTTTGCCCTTGGCGATAAGCCTCAAATAACCGGGAATGTCGATTCCTCCCGGACACGCCTTGGCACAGGGAGGCGGGCCATCGGGAGTCAGTTCATCAGGGCTCATGGCACGAAGATTGCGGATGATCCCAAGGATGGCTATGCCATTTGGGCAGACTGTCTCGCAACGGCCGCAGGTAGTGCAGATCCACGGCAACGGGGTGTCGGCCATTTCATCCGCCAGTTCCATTTCTATATGGCGCAGGATCCGCCTGACGTTGTACCCTTCAGTACCTGTAATTGGACAGGCAGAACTGCATAAACCGCACTGTTCACAGGTATGGAACATTCCCACGTCATTGAATTTCGCCTGCTGAGTTGCCTTGGTAGTCATCCCCTTCACCCTTTATTCCAATCCCAGGGCCTCCACCATTTGGCGCATGGTGTTGGCAAACTTGGGCCCGTCCGCGGCTGAGCACCAAATGTTCCACAGCTTTTCCGGGTCATAGCCTTTCTTGGCAAGCTTCTTCTTGGTGCGTTTCATTCTGGCCTCACAGGCGTAGTTGCCGGTGATGTAGTGGCATGTGGGGAACTCACATCCCGCAACCAGCACCCCTGCTGCTCCCAATTCGAAGGCACGCTCCACCATCTTGTTGGAGACACGGGCCGAGCACATAACCCTTATCAGGCGGGCATGAGGCGGATATTGCAGGCGGCTGACACCAGCCATGTCCACCCCGCCAAGGGCGCACCAGTGACACACGAAACCCACGATCTTTTTTGCCGGTTCCTCTTCCAGCGCTGCCTCCACTTGGGCCATGATCTGCTCGTCCGAGAAGTGAACAATGGTGATGCACTCCTGTGGGCAGTCGGCAGCGCACAGTCCGCACCCCTTGCAGAGGGCCTTTATCACGGTGGGTTCCTTGTCCTCTGAGACCCGGATGGCCGTGTAAGGACACTTTCTGTGACAGAGGCCGCATTTGTTGCACCGGCTTAGATCTATGTCCGCCACTATGCCTTCTGCTTCGATATAACCCCGGTTCATGGGGATGGAGACGCGCATGGCAGCGGCTATGCCTTCCTCACAACTTTCCTTGAAGGTTTTCGGCGACTTGGCGCACCCGGCCAAACCGAGGCCGTCCGCGGGGAAATCCACGGGCCCCAACTTCACATGGGCCTCCTGGAAAAAACCGTCGGAGTTCGCGGATACCTTGAGATGACCCTTGATGTCTCCTACCGTGGGGTCTCCCTGGAAGGCCGTAGTGACTACCAGGAGGTCCGCCGGCAGTGTAAAATCTCGACCCAGCAGGATGTCGCGAACCTGGACCTTCAGAGAGCCGTTTTCTCTTATCACCTCGGGGTACCGGTCGTCCGGGAACCTGATGAACTTGACGCCCGCCTCCTTGGCTGCATCCAGATGGAAATGCTCCTCCCTGACCAGACTGAGATCACGGTAAAGGATATGAACTCGGCAATCCTTGCTGATCTTTTTCAGGGCGTAGGCGTTTTTGACCGCCACGTGGCAGCCCAGGTTGCAACAACCTCTGACTTCGTTCTTGGAATTAACGCAATTAATGATGACAACGTCTTTGAAGTTTCCCACTGCCTGTTCAGCAAGAAGCCTCTCCAGTTGCAGTTGGGTGATCACACGGGGATCATTTCCATATTCAAACTGATTGGTGGGCTCGACCTCTTTCATACCCGTGGCCACGACAATGGTAGAGATGTCCAATGTCTGGCCCATGACATCGTCTTCTCCCCTTTTCTTGAGCCTGACCTTGTAGTTTCCAATGTACCCGGCAACTTCTTCGATCAGTGTATCGATGAATACCGTTATGTTGGGATTGGACAAAACTTGTTCGATCTTGTCTTTTCGTATGCTTGCAGTGGGCATTTTGCCGTGCTCATGGGAGATCACGAACACCTGGTTCAACAGGCCTCCCAACTGCGGTTCCTTTTCCACTATTACGGCCGAGAAGCCTTGATTTGCAACCGCGAGGGCGGTACTCATGCCTGCGATCCCGCCACCGATAACGAGGCAAGACTTGCCGACAGGCAGCCTTATCTCCTCGCCTTCCTCCAACAGAGCAGCCTTGGCTACCCCCATCTTGATGAGATCCTTGGCCTTTTGGGTGGCCCGCTCCCGGTCGGCCATGTGTACCCAGGACACCTGCTCCCTGATGCTTACGAACTCAAGGAGGTAGGGGTTGAGCCCAGCCTCTCTCACTGAATTCTTGAACAACGACTCATGGGTTCTCGGGGTGCAGGAGGCTATCACCACTCGGTTGAGTTCATGCTCTTTAATAAAATTCTGAAGACGGGAGAGATAATCCACAGAACAAGACCATTTGCCTTCATCAGCAAAAGCAACGTGGGGCATGGCCTTGGAGTACTCCACCAGCGCGGGCACGTCCACGAAGCCTGCGATGTTCGAGCCGCAATCGCAAATAAAAACACCTATACGGATATCTTCACCCATTGAAATAATCCTCGCCTATTTGACAGAGACCGCTTTCATACCTGCTGCGGTGGCCTGGACCACTGATTCGGAAATGTCAATGGGACCAGTGGCTCCACCGCACAGGTAAATGCCCTCGACCTTGGTTTCAAGAGGCGCGGTCAGGGGATCTTTCTCCTTGAAGTAACCCAGGCTGTCTAATTCGATATTTAACACTTTGGCAAGCTGCTGGTTCCGCTCACTGGGAACCAGACCTGTGGACAGTACCACAAGATCAAACTCTTCTTCCTTGAGCAGGCCGGATTCCAGTTCTTCGTAGCGCACCAATAGATTCTTAGTTTCATGATTTTCCAGCACATCGTAGGGACGGCCTTTGACGTAGCGGACACCACTCTCCTTGGCTTTCTTGTAGAAATCCCAAAAGCCTTTTCCGTAAGCTTTGAGGTCATTGAAAAATATGGCGGCCTGCACTCCCGCGTCGTGCTCTTTGGTGATGATGGTCTGCTTGGTGGCTATCATGCAGCACACTTTGGAGCAGTAGGGAACTCCTTGGCTTAGACCCCGGCCCGCGCACTGAAACCAGGCTATGTTCCTGGCGCCTCGGCCATCCGAGGGGCGAATGATATGCCCTGAGGTAGGCCCGCCGGCGTTCATCAATCTTTCGAACTGCAAGTTGGTGATGACGTTTTCGTGCAGGCCGTATCCGTGAAGACCCTGGGGAGGTTTGTAGTCTCGGATACCTGTAGCCACTACGATGCTCTTCACTTTCAGATCGATGTTCTTGTTGGCCTGCCAGAGCCGAACGGCGTCCTTTCCTTCCTTTAGACAGGCTTTCACGCAAAGGGCAATCGGACACTCGCGGCATTGGCCGCAATCCACCACGCAGCCGCCTACGCATGAGCCGTCTGATCGCTTCTTGCCGTAACGGCACTCGGGATCCAGGACCACCACATTTGGTACCGCCTGAGGAAATGGCATGTAGATAAGCTTGCGCTTGCCGCCGACTTTGCCATCCATCTCGTCAGGCAGGGTGACCGGGCAGGCCTCTATACAAGCGCCGCAGCCCGTGCATTTCTCCTCATCGACAAAGCGAGCCTTTTTCACCAGCCTGACCTGAAAGGAGTCATTAGTCTTCTTGACCCTTCTCAGCTCTGTGTTTGTGAGGATTTCAATGTTGGGATGATTATCCACTTTGTACATTTGAGGGGCTTCTATACAAATAGAGCAGTCATTGGTGGGGAAAGTCTTATCCAGGCGGGCCATCATGCCTCCGATACTGGGTGTATCGTCAACCAGATAGGCCTTTACCCCATAGTCCGCGACGTTCAGAGCACAGTTGATTCCCGCCACGCCCGCACCGATTATCAGAATGGGCTCACTCATGTCAGCACCTCGTTAAGGGCCAAAGAAAAAATTCCCCCCCAGTTATGCCTACCCAACATAGGGAGTCTGTCCATAATAGGGGGCGCCAGGTAGTTGGCAAGCGGTATTATATTTCAGTAATCACTATAGCTTTTGATTTGCACACTGCCACACATGTTCGGCAGCCAAGACAGTTCTGGGGTCTCACCGCATAGGCCTTCTGAAAAACGTCAAAGACATTCACCGGACAGTAGTAGTCGCACTCTTTGCACCCATCACACTTGTCTTCATCCACATAGACCATGTAAACTTCATAGGTGCGGTATTGTTTGGCCATTATCTCCGCCTAATCCGGTGCCATTACCGACCGGGGGTGGGGATAAGGGTGGTCTGCTGCTCCCTGGGGCGTTATAGCAGGTGTCAAAATTAGTTTCCGATTCGCTGTCAACTCTCAAGCATGAATCTCCCTGGGAGCGCAGGCTTCCAGCCTGCAAAAGGTACAACAGTTGTGGGCAGGCAAGATGCCTGCACTCCCAGGAAACCAGACGGAATTTTTGACCAACGATATAAGCTTGAGAAGTACCGCCTTTGCAGAGCCGACCAGTGCTGCTATTTACGTGCATGCAGTGCAAGAGGACGGGCAGCAGACCACCCCGGGAAGCTACTTCTTCAGTTCCTCCCACTTGTAATCAATCAACTCGGTCAAGACCGCATTAAGCTTCTTTGGATGCACAAAAGCGAACTCGCAGTCACGAAAGGGCCGGGCGATCTCTCCTCTATGGTCGGGAATGAAGGGATAGCCCTTGCCCTGCAACTCGTTAACTGCCTCACGGGTATTGTTCACATTGAAGCTGATGAGCATGACGCCCTCACCCCGCCTCTCAACAAACTTGGCCACATCGCCGTCGGGTGTAGTGGATTCCATCAGTTCGAAGCCCACCTCTCCCACCCAGTAACGAGCCACCCTGATCTTCTCCGGCTCATCTATATAGGCGTCGTCCGGCTTATCCTTTCCCAAAAGCGGTTCCCATACTTTGCGGGCCTCATCCAGGTTCTTGACCGCTATACAAATATGGTCCAGCTTGTTCACTTTCATAGTCGCCTCCTAGTTCCCACTCGTTGGGCCATCCGGGAACACCCGTTCCCTGATGGCCATGTACCCAGAGCCAAGGGCCTTGAACACTTAGAAGGTCACCTTCTCCAGCGGCACCGAGATGGCCTTGTCAGGGCACACGCAACCGCACTCGTTGCAGTCCTCACAAATAAACTCGGTGACCACCACTCGGTTGTCCTGGACCCTGATCGCAGAATCCGGACAGGCTTCGATACACAGGGGTTGAACTGTCCCCCCACACATTGTGCATTTATTAGGATCGATCTGAGCAGCCATTTCATGCCCTCCTGTCGTGCTTACCCGACTTTATAGAGCCTTCTGAGGCAAATTCCCTGGCCCCTTGGAATCGCCTTCAAGGTCTCGATGTTGTAATTCACATTGAAAAATATGTTCACGTCCTTCAGGACTGACTGCAGAATCCTGTCGCAACAGCGCACATCTTCTTCCATGGGAACGCCGTACTCCTTGGAATAGGTAGGCCAAGGGCATCTTTCCCACTTGATGAAGACTTCGAAGGGTTTTTCGCCCTTTTCAAGCTTGACAATGGCGCCTTGGTTGATCCACTGCCCCGCGTAACTCTGGGCTAGACCCATTAACCAAGCCTCTTCGCCTTTGGTCCAATTGAGGCGGGGAAGCCAGCTCTTGCCCATGTCCAGGCCCATACGTTCTGCCGCCTTGAGGCTCACATCCAGGGGATCCGCCTGGGGCCCTGCCAGTTCCAGAGCCACCTGACGCCATCTCATGTAGGTTTTCCCGATTTCATCGTGAGCGCTGTGAAGATTGCGCCACAGTTTGCTTATCTCTTTTTCCGCATCGAAGGACATAGTTAAACCTCCTGACTAAATTCTCAGACCGATCCGGTAGCCGTCGTGTACCGCACTGGAAAGATTGCGCGGAACCAAAGCATCACCGATGACAAAAAGTTGGATGCCTTCTCCCTGCACAACTTCCTTCAGATTGTCATTGGCCTGGCGCTCAGTGATCACCACAGTGTCGCACGGGACCGGGAAGAGATACCCGTCGTATGTCTTCACCATGACCACCCCGTCGCCGATCTGGGCAATATCGCAGTCGTTGTAGGCGCTGATGCCGTTCTGGCGAAGATAGATCATATAACGCCACTTAAACGAGGGGTTGACGTCGAATCCTGCGGATTTTTCCCGCCCCACGATGGTTACTTTCTTTCCCTTCTTGGCCAAATCCAGCGCCACGCCAATGCCGGGTTTGCGGTTGCCCCATACCACCACCTTGTTTCCAACTTCGGCCTTGCCGCTCAACACGTCCAGCACGTTAACCAATCGTTTGTCCCCTGGGTCGGCGCCTTTGAGCTGTGCGTATACCGGGCCTGTGGCCAGGACGACAACATCCGGCATCTCCTCGCTTATGAGTTCCGGAGTAACCTCGGTCCCAAGATGGAACTGGACGCCGTACTTTTCGCACATGGCTTTCTGGTATTTGATGCAGGTCATGAGTTCGTCATCCCCGTAGGGGGCCTGAGAGGCTTCCAGGATGGTGCCGCCCTTCAACTCACGCTTGTCATAGACATGCACTTCGTGTCCCCTCTGGGCGGCTACATAAGCGCATTCCATACCGGCCGGGCCTGCACCGGCGATCATCACAATTTTCTTTTCGTCCTCAGCCACCGGTTGCGGGTAGTATTTCGGGTCGTGCTCGTGGGCGCACAGCGGATTGATGTAGCAGGTCATGGGAGCATCTCGGAACAGGCGCGCCAGGCACAAGTTGCAGGCCACGCAGTGTCGTATCTCCTCCTGCCTGTCCTCCAACACCTTCTTGGGCATCAGAGGATCAGCAATCATGGAACGGCAAATCTCCCAGATATCAAGTTCGCCCGCGGCAATGGCCTTGTCCGGCAGTTCAGGCACAAAAAGGCGGTAGGCCATTTGTATGGGCACCTTTACGTGCTGCTTGGCCTTCTTGGCCAAGTGTAGCCACGAGCCCATGGGCACGTCACGGCTTATCACGGGTACGATGGACTCTTGCCAGCCGGCGGTGACGCTGATGTAGTCTATGCCTGCCTCCTCGGAGATTTTGTAGGTCTCAATGGACTCCTCCGGCGTATTGCCGCGCACGTCGTCCAAGAGTTCCATGCAGCAAAGCCGAATACCCAAAGGGATATCCGGGCCTATTGCGGCTTTAACCCCCTGGATGATTTCCACTACCGCCTTCATGCGGCCCCGTATGTCCCCGCCATACTCATCGGTGCGGCGGTTGGTGTAGCTCGAAATAAAGTTGGACACCAGGTAACCCACTATTCCTGAGATTTCGATGATGTCAAAGCCTGCCTCCACTCCGCGCTTAGCCGCATCGATGTGCTGTTGGACCACCTCCTTAATCTCGGCCTTGGTCATCTCATGCATAGGCCTGAAAATACGGAGGCGCTGCGGTACCGTCGAGGGTCCGTGGCCAAATGGCACATCCACCGAACCGACCCTTCCGCAGTCCATGAGTTGGAAGCCTGCAACGGCCTTCTCTCCGTGGATCGCGTCAGCCAGTCTTTTTAGGCCTGGAATGTACTTATCATCCCATGCAGCAGCCTGACCCACATATCCCTGCCCTTTGTGGGGTGGATCCATGTACACTCCCTGCATAAAGCACAAACCGCCTACCACGCCCTCGGCCCGCGACCGGATGTAGGCGACGTCCGCGTCCGTAACGAAGCCGTGATGGTCGTTCAGATTGTCTTCAGTGGCGGCGTACTTCACCCTGTTTGGGATAACAAGGTTTCCGATTTGAATAGATTTGAAAAGATTGGGGTATTTCTTGGCCCCAGAATACTTGCTGTAGTCCCATTCGAACAGTTGTTTGGCCATATTGAGACTCCCTCCTTGATCACTGAAAATACCGGCCAATGATTCTTGCCTCCTGCCTCATTGCAGTCGGCGCAATCCTACAATACTGTCTTAGCAGTAGTTGATGCCTTGCCTATAATTGGAAGATTGAAGACGCCGTCCTTGACGGACCCCGTGCATCAAGCAATAACGGGACATCGTTCTATCCTTTTCGTCAACAAACCGCGCGATTATTTTTCCCCATTCCAGACTAGGACTTGGCTGCTCTCTGTCCCTTATTTGAGAAGGCGTCCACGAATAACTCAAAGGTTTCTTCCAGCTTCTCTTCTAGTGAATATGCCATGTTCTTGAGCAGCCACCGCATCACCGTGTAATCCATAGTGCCTATGACGATGCTTCTGGCCACATAAGGGTCCAAGTCCGGCTTCATTTCCCCGGACAGTCTACCTTCCTCAAATATGTCAATAATATAATGATAGAGAGCTGCCACGTTTGCATATACAGGCGTCTCCATGAAGTTAGCGTTTGTCTTAAGAAACAGATAAACAATCTTGGCATCCAAGGGTGACTCCTCAACACGGCGATAAGTCCACCATATATATTTTCTCAGCTTGTTGAAGGCTCCCTTAATTCCGTACATCTGATCCTCCAGGTCCGCGAGAAGCTGGGAGACCCAAAGGTCGGGGATAGCTAACAGGAGGTCTTCCTTGCCCTTGAAGTACTCGTAAAGGGCCGCCTCCGAAAGACCGGCTTGCCTGCATATATCCACAACGGTAGTTTTTTGGAATCCGTTCTCGGCAAACAGAGCTTTGGCGCTACTGACTATCCGCTCCCTGGTATCTTCTCCCTTCTTGCTCAGGCCCAAGAGTCTTCCGCTCCTTCAGTCCCTGTTTACGTAAACACAACTCAGCGATACTGCCACAACCATTGAGTTCGGGTCTGTTTCTGATGATCGAGCGCAACCGCCTTTCTTAGACGACCTGCCTCGTATTGACGGCCGCCGGATTAACACGTCCAGGCTACTGAGTCAGGCACTCATAGGATCCTTGTGAATAGGGAATTGCCCAAAACGCCTGCCACGTATTCATATTATCACAAAGATACATAACCAACTATTATTCTGTAATTTTTATACTGAGAACCTTGTGACATCCCCTCATGACCTAATACCATTAGGTTTTGAGTTTGTCAAGACAAATGTTGTGATTGCCTTCTCGACGCTGAATGACCACCTTGACTTCCCCTCGCTCGGGTAACAGTTGTTTATTCTCGCCATTTAAAATGGTTACGCACATGCTCTGCACGCGTCCGGACTGTTCGCTGTTTGGATCCTAGTTGTATACACCATTTCATCATGTGTGGGGTGGTGCGAATCCCCTCTAGGAATGCTTTTGGCTTAATATAATTAGGCAACATACGTCACCCTAGTCAACTGTCATTATGATATCAGATAGTTGATCACTAATATTTGCTCAGGGATAATGATAATCCTCTGCCGAAACACTCGCTCCGGGTTTATTGGTGGGACTTTGATTTGAGTTGAAAGAAGAACAGTACCCGGTCCCTGGGAGCGGGTACGACCTTGAGCACTACTTCGGACCCAAACTTTACATCCTCGGGTTTGCAGTCCACCACGGGGCAAATAATGCGCACTCCGTTGTCGAAATCTATGAGCGCGTATATCATGGGAGCAGGAAAACCGGGTGGGTTCCCATTTTGTTGGACGGTGTATGCATAGACGTGCCCTACTTTTGGAAAATCCACCCAATCCAACTGATCCGAAATGCACTGTGGACACACGATACGAGGGGGCCAACAAATGTGGCCGCAATCGACACATTGTGTGGTAGTCAGCCGTCCCTGCTTCAAGTGATCATAGAATGGATAAATGCGGTTATATTCTTTCGCTTCCAGCGGTACCGGATCCATACTGTAAACGTTGCGATCAACTATGTAGCCTTCGATATCTCTCGCTGCCGTCATGATTCCCTCCCGTACACCAAAAGGTGATGTTCTCCCAAGCCGCTCAGATTATGGGTCAGTGCAATCTTGGCCCCTGGCACCTGGCGATCGCCGGCCTCGCCTCGCAGTTGCACGAAGGACTCGTACGCCTGCCTGATCCCGGTAGCACCAAAGGGATGGCCGCATGCCATAAGGCCCCCGCTGGGATTGATCACTACCCTGCCTCCAAAGTCAGCCATTCCACTTTCCACGAATCGGCCGCCCTCCCCTTTCGGGCAGAAGCCCAATTCCTCATATTCCAATATTTCAGAAATGGAAAAGCAATCGTGGACTTCTGCGAGGTCAACGTCGCTCGGACTAATGCCCGCCATCTGGTACGCCTTCTCTCCGGCGGTTTTGAGTGCGGGCCACGAAGACCAGTCCTTATGATAATTGGCCCATGGATAGCCGTCATTGATCTGTGCCGTACCAAGGATATAGACTGGCTGGTCGCAGAGGTCCCTGGCAAGTTCCTCGGTAGCGACGATTACTCCTGCGGCGCCGTCTGTGTTGGTGGAGCAATCGAAGAGCTTCAAAGGGCTGGCAATGGGACGAGACGTCATCACCTGCTCCAACGTGGCGCCCTTTTGATGATGAGCGTACGGATTGCTCAGAGAATGATTGTGGTTTTTTACCGCTACCAAGGCCAACTGCTCCTCGGTGGTACCGTATCGTTTCATGTGTGCCTGTGCAACCATGGCAAACAGGGGCGGGGGAGTCACCCCGAAGCAGGCTTCCCACTCACGATCACAGCCGGCCATGGCATTCAGGAAGATCTCTTCGTGGGACGGTATCAATATCTTCTCCGCTCCTACGCACATAACCATTTGCGTCAGGCCACTCTTGATAGCGGCGTAGGCCGTACGGATCGCAGTGGTACCGCTTCCACACTGATTCTCCACCCGGCAGTGAAACTCACTCGGTCTCACCCCGCACCACTCAGCAGCGAGCGGTGCCGGATGCCCTTGGAAGGCTGAACGCTCGGGGTACACCGTGGATATGATAAAAGATTTTATGTCGCCTGGTTTGATGTTCGGATTAGCGTCAAAAGTGGCCTTTCCCGCCTCGGCCACGAGGTCTCTGAACGTGGCCGCCCGCTTGCCCCATCGGGTCATGCCCGCGGCCACGATTGCCACTCTGTCTCCCTGCCTTGACATGCGTTCCTCCTTACTGTCAGGGTCTGGCACCCCGGCTGAAAGCTCGTGTAGAAAAGAGGCCTTTAACTAAGGTGCATTATCTCTCGGCATGAATGATACCAGCAGCCATTTCCCGGGTATCGTCCACGGCCCGTCGCCACCAATGCCTTTTGTCCTTTGCCTTACATGTTTGAACGCGAATCGTTATAACCACTCATTTAGCATACTGCACCATCATCCCGGTAGTCAACCCCGTCTTCGCCGTTACGCCCAACTGAAGACGGCATCATTGCTGACCTAATGAAGCACCTGAATCTCATCATCAAATCGTGTGAGCTTTTCCATGCCTCAATCGGTAACCACAAAACATCCGAACTGTCCTGATAATCATTGAACAGTCTTTGATCTGTGTGCCAGCAAATAGCTGTTCGTACCTCCGGTAAAGATTTACCGGCAGTACGTCCAATTCCATTCCCAGGTACATCAGAGGACCGTAAGCTGATTCTATTGCGCTTCTCAGGTCAGAAAATTCCGCGGCGGAAATCACATAATCCAAAGGGGATTCCTCGGCAGCCATCTCGAGATTCTTCTGCACCAGAAGAATGGGCGATCCCTCAGCAGGGACGAAAAGATGAGCATCGTGAGCGCTGCCGGAAAAGTAAAAAAGGTCTGCGCGTTGGATTATGAGGGCTCCTTCGAATCCTTCCCTAATCATGGCCGCTTGCAGCGAGGAAATTCTGCGATGTATCTCTTCAGAGGGGGTTGAAGGCATTTGTCCGTATTTCCGTCTGGATTCAGGTCATTTATGAATTTTGATGATGACTTTCGTAGAGTTCACGGCATCGAAGACCAGAGCAAGCCATCACAAGTTATTCCGAGGTTCTGTGATTGGCGACTCTGTCCGGGATGTACATCTTTCGAAAGAAATTATGCTTGAAGACAGCCGATGGTGTCGAGCAAATAAACTGGTCTTCTGAAAAGGCATTGCAGATTCGTCAAGTTATCGGTAGTTGTTTCCTGTTAAGGAAAAGGATAATCTCTTTAGGCTTTGTTACCCCCTCGTTGGGGGCTCGTATCAACTGGGGAGGCTTGTAATGAGGCTGGTCATTCACCTGACTATATTGATCTTCTTGGCGGGTTGCTTCCTTTCATTGGCCACATCCCATGCCCAATCGACCGCGGCGGTGAACCGCCCTGAGGCCGATCAGGCCAAATGGAATAGTCATCAGATGAATCAGCCGCCTCCCAGAGACGAGAGATACCATCTTTCCGCGGAACGCCTGGAAGAAATTCGCCAACTCTATCTCGAGTCCAAGAAACAATTGGAGGGAAAGGCTGGAGCCAAGTCACCGGAAAGTGAGTAAGACTCTTTTAAGAGCCAAATGGCGGCATTGGCCAAAATGTGGCCTGCGCCATCTCGAAAAAATAATTGACACAAGAACCAGCCGGAGACGAATTTAAACCGAGTGATTGATACCCCTTAGAGCTGCTGTGGCATAGATCATTTGCCCAGGCACCACTCGCTCAAGGCATCTTCCCAAAGAAACGTCTTTCCATCCTTGAGCATGGCTACGCTGCACCTCCGAGCCTCCGACTCTCCGCCACGAGTGCTCTCTTCACCAGCCACTACCGGTACGGCATTGTACCCGGCTTTCCTCAACAAAGTCGCCCTCCGCAGGGCTCGTTCCACGTCGTAAGATTCCACAATACTGGACACCTCAACTGCCAGCAGTACTTCAGGCGGATCCTCGACATGACGGGGATGACCGCGCAGCATCAAATCCAAAGCCAGCAGGTCATCTAGTTCCTGGCTTGATAGGGTAATTTCAAGAGCGTCCCACAGGTCATTCGCAGTTACTACCTGTGGACGGCGGATGAGACGTCCAAAATATGACGTGGCCTTTTCTCTATAGGAGTGCTCCAGCATTTGCCCCTTAAGGTTACCTACCGTGTCGGTAGTCCGCCTTTGAGCCTCGGCAAGTGCCACGAGAGATTCCTCAACGCGGTCCAGACGCTCTCCCGTCCGCCGCTGTGCCTCGGCAAGCTCGCCCAGCTTCTCGTCCGTTCTCTTTTGAGCCAGGACAAGTTCCTCAACCCGTGCCTCCGTCCGCTGTTGAGCCTCGGCAAGTGCCACGAGAGATTCCTCAACGCGGTCCAGACGCTCTCCCGCCCGCCGCTGTGCCTCGGCAAGTGCCGCGAGGGATTCCTCAACGCGGTCCAGACGCTCTCCCGCCCGCCGCTGTGCCTCGGCAAGTGCCGCGAGGGATTCCTCAACGCGGTCCAGACGCTCTCCCGTCCGCCGCTGTGCCTCGGCAAGTGCCGCGAGAGATTCCTCAACGCGGTCCAGACGCTCTCCCGCCCGCCGCTGTGCCTCGGCAAGTGCCGCGAGAGATTCCTCAACGCGGTCCAGACGCTCTCCCGTCCGCCGATGTGCCTCGGCAAGTGCCGCGAGGGATTCCTCAATGCGTTCGAGGCGCGCTTCTGCGCGCCGATGTGATTCGAACAGGTCCCTGACAAGCCCCGGCAATTCCAGCAGTTCGTCGGAAAGAACGAGTCGCCTCAACTCGGAGCGCCACTCCGGATGTTGTTCTAAGCTCCTGACCAGTTCATTAAAACTTTGCACCTGCAACCTCTTGCCGAACTATGTTGGAACCTTGTACCAAATTATAACATTTCTCACAAGGATAGCAAATCACTCTGCTCCGAATGAAAATTCCGATGCGGGACGATGCACCTACAGGTCAATCACAGCGACGCCGGCTAAATCGCGTCCCTTATTGTGTCGGCAGTCGGGCGAAAAAAGTATGAATCGTCTCGTGTGCCAAAGGATTACGCCCGCTTCTCACCAGCCATCAGGACCCATCGAAAAAACGCTCTAGTTACCGGTATGTGATCAAAAATGCTCAGAACCTTTCTCACCCGTTCTTCATATTGAAATCCCGGAAACAGTCCGGCTGACATGGCAGGTATTGAGAAAAATTGCCTTAGGGCGTCCCATGAAAGCTCAAAACCCTCGGTTTTTGTCCTGTTGATACCAAAAGTCTCTGCAAAGAATTTTTTGAACTCATCCATTTTTACGGGTTTCTTGAGGCTTACCCCTTTCTGTGCTTGTCTGTCCGCGACTTCAAATAGGTTGTTGCTCTCGACATCGAAAAGCCCGTCCATAAAAGTCAACCCCACCGACCCCCTAGGGACAAGCAGGTCGCTGGCTTGCCGAAGACTCTCCTTGTAGTCAGGGATGAGAAAGATCGATGCGCTGTACACTATAGCGTCAAACCGTATGCTAAAATGTTCCTTGAGCTTGGTAGCATCTCCCTCCACGAACCTCAGTCGCTCAGATTCCCCAATACTGGAACAAGCTGCCTGAAGCATACCCACGGAGTTGTCCAGCCCCCAAACCCTTGCCCCGGGAATGGCGTCTAGAATTTGAATGCAACTTGCGCCTGTTCCGCAGCCTATGTCCAATATGCGGGCCATCTCTGGAGGATGCATGAAATCAATGAGTCGTCCGCTCAAAGCCTTGAAAAAACCATATCGGCTCTCAAATGCCTGGTAACTCTCCGGGCTGGCGTCGAAATTCTTCCTGATCGCATTTTTTATGGCGCCGATCTTGTCTTCTTTCATCTACTTTGCCCCATACACCTTGATTTCACCAGGCAGAACTATAATTCGTTCCAGACTGCGACGATAGCTCGACTCGCTGTGATCGTCTCCGTGCTTCCACTTTCGGAGAAGCTCTTTGGCCTGCTGTTTGTCAAGTCCGAGAACTCGTCGCAACTGGCCCATGGTAATACATTCCTTCTCGTAGGAATAACGCGCCAGAATTTCCAGCGGCACTTCCCTCAGTTTCTCAATCGGAACCTTTACTCCCACCGATAAGAGAAAGCCGTTGAGTTGGTCGTGCGGATCCCTTTCCTGCACTCCCGCATGGCCTGCCACCCCCTTCTCTTCCGAAGAATCTGTTCCGGAATAGTAGGCCGTGGCGACTTCAATCAAATCTTTTCTGATAGGCGAAAAAAAGTCCATAACCGTGCATCCATCCGACCCCACTCTCCCCCCGTGCGGCTTTGATGAAGGAATGATAAGCATCTCACCGTCATTCAATGTGACTTCTTCCTCGTCCGGAAAGCACAGAGTTACCGACCCTCGCTCAACCATGGTCACTTGCTCGCTCACATGATCATGCACCGGGATCTGAGTGTCGGGCGCCAACTCCCACTTTGTCACCATAATGTTTTGGCCCCAGAACATCTTACGCGTAATGTTTTCGTTCACCTTCTCCACCCTGATGCGGTCCCACGCCCTTTTTTCCACAGCACAACCTCCTCGTTAGGTGTGCCATGACAATACCTTTTCCCGCTGGAATTACAAGCGGCAAGCTGTCTTCATAAGGTTCTGCGGATGGATGTACAACCCAGCAAACCTCTCCTGGTTCAAGAATCCGGCTTTTGACGGTTGACACTGCTTGGCGGCGATTATATTATCCGGCTGCTTCGTGTTCCATTACTGTTAATTTATTGATATTATTGGTATAGCCGTGCTGACTAATTTTCTAGAGTGGCTGGGTCGACCTGAAAATTACGGGTGGGATGTCGTTCATCACCATACCTTTAAGCCTAGCCCTCCCAAGTGCGAGCCCATACCGGCCGGAATACATCCGAGGGTGACTGAACTGGTCCGGTCCGCAGGTATAGGGTCGCTTTACGCTCACCAGGCGGAGGCCATCCGGTACTCACTTCAAAAAAGAAACGTAGTTCTCTCGACCAGTACGGCCAGTGGAAAGAGTCTCGCGTACCAGGTTCCGGTTTTGGACCGCCTCTTCAAGGACCCCTCCTTCAGAGCCCTATTCCTGTTTCCTGTAAAAGCGCTGGAACGGGATCAAAGGGATGCCTTTAACGCTCTGGCAGGGGACTCCGGGGTTACAGTCGCCGTGTACGATGGTGATACTCCTGAGTCAGAGCGCCGCAAGATCAGAAGCCGACCGCCCAGCATCCTCATCACCAATCCCGACATGCTTCACCTGTCCATCCTGGCGTATCACGACGCGTGGAAGGAATTGTTCGCAAACCTCTCCTACGTAGTGCTGGACGAAGTTCACACGTACAAGGGTATTTTCGGGAGCCATGTCAACCAGGTCATTCTCAGGATGCTACGCATCTGCAACCACTACGGTCGCAGCCCACAGTTTACTGCATGTTCAGCCACCATTGCCAACCCTGAGGAGTTTGTCGCGAAGCTCATCGGCAAGCCCACGGAGGTTGTCGCCCGATCAGGGGCTCCGTCTGCAGAACGCCACTTTCTTTTTCTGAAACCGGTTCTTAGTCCGTACACCGTGGCGGCAAAACTCTTTGTAAAAGCGGTCCGAGGCGGATTAAAGACGATAGTTTTCACTCGGGCCCGCAAGATAACGGAACTCATCACTACATGGGTTCTCCATGAAGCGCCTTTTCTGCGTGATCGAATCAGTTCTTATAGAGCCGGCTTTTTGCCGGAAGAGCGCCGTGAAATTGAATCGAAACTGTTTTCAGGTCGCATGGATGGCGTGATTTCCACGTCCGCACTGGAAATGGGCATAGATGTGGGGGGGCTGGATCTTTGCCTCCTCGTGGGCTATCCGGGAACCATAGTCAACACATGGCAGCGGGGGGGCAGAGTTGGAAGAGGTTCAAGGCCCAGCGCCGTGGTCATGATCGCGGGTAATGATGCGCTGGACCAGTATTTCTTAAATAATCCAGAAGACTTCTTTGAGCGAAATTGCGAAGAAGCCGTCCTAGATCCTCGGAACGTAGAAGTACTCAAGCGCCACATACCCTGTGCGGCGTCGGAATTGCCGATACAGCCGGATGAGCCATGGACTACGGAAACAGAGGTAAGGTCCGTGCTCGACGAGTTGTTGGAAGCCGGGACCATTTACCTGTCTAAAGAAGGAGCTATCAACGCTCTGTCCAGACGGCCTCACCTGGATGTTGATCTACGCGGTATAGGGCTGTCCTACTCCATCTTTCTGGAAGGCCCCAACACCCCCGTAGGGAAATCGTCAGGCATTAGAGCCCTGACTGAGTGCCATGAAGGAGCAGTTTACCTGCACCGGGCCAAACAATATGTCGTGACAACCCTTGATCTTGTGCGCCGCAACATATTTGTGAAACCGTCAAAGCTTCCGTATTACACACGAGCACTTTCGGAAAAAGACACCCAGATAATGGGGGCTCCGATCCGGACCAAGACGTTTCCCGGCTTCACTGTCAGTGAGGCGAGGCTGAAGGTCACCGAACGGATTATTGCTTATGAGAAACGCAAAACATCGGGGCAAGAACTCTTAGGCGTTGTGGACCTGTCTCTTCCCCCGGTCCATTTCGAAACAGTGGGAATCTGGATAGAAATTCCCGACAACATCAAAAATGTAATAAAGCTGGCCCAGCTTCACTTCATGGGCGGCATCCACGCTCTGGAACATGCTGCCATATCAATGTTCCCCCTGTTTGCCCTATGCGACAGGGACGACATCGGCGGGATCAGCACACCTCAACATGAGCAGGTCTGCCGTGCCGCGGTCTTCATCTATGACGGTCACCCCGGTGGAGTAGGACTGGCTCACCGGGCTTTTGGCGTAATAGAAGAACTCTTGGAAAAAACCCGCCTGCTGATTCAAAAATGTCCTTGCGAAGACGGATGCCCCTCCTGCATCCATTCCCCGAAGTGCGGCTCAGGAAACAAGCCTCTGGATAAGCAGGCCTGCCTTATGACTCTGGACCTTTTACTCAACCCCAAGGAGATGACGACCATGGCTACCAAGAAAACTGCTCCCCCGTCGACTGCTAGGCTGCTGTTTCCGGATGAACTCAATAACAAACCCGATGGGAATTCGCCTGCCCCGAGGCCCAGTAAGGCACAAAAACCAAAAAAGGTTGTCGTCTTCGACCTTGAAACCCAGAAACTCGCTGAAGAGGTGGGAGGATGGAAAAACATCTCAAAGATGAAACTGTCTCTGGGCGTGGCACACACGGAGGAACACGGATTTATAACGTTCACCGAGGAGAATGTGTCAGACTTGATAGAACTGCTGGAATCCGCGGACCTTGTGGTGGGTTACAATCATCTGAAATTCGATTATGAAGTTCTTCATGCTTATACCAGGGAGAATTTAAGAAGTCTCAACAACCTGGACATCCTCCTGCACGTACAGGACGTGCTTGGACATCGGCTGCACCTGGACCATCTGGCGGAATTCACGTTGGGTGCCAAGAAATCCGGAAACGGGCTGGAGGCTGTAAAGTGGTTTAGAGAAGGAAGGATGGATTTGCTGGAGAAGTATTGCCGTGAGGATGTGAGAATCACCCGGGATTTGTACCGGTTCGGCCTAGAAAATGGATTCCTGCTGTATCGACCGAGGGACAGAGACGCAACCAAGATCCGGGTGAAATGGTAGCGACTCAAAGAAATTCTTCCGCCAAACTGATTGTTCAGTATGGCGGGGGCACATCTGCACTACTCCGGCAGCCACAGTTTGTGTCTATCCAACTTACAGCGGCCGCTCTTGTAGAAAAGGTTCTCCATTCAGATCTCCTGGAACCGGCGCAAACATTGCCAGAACTACCTGGATATACATAACTATAGCCACCTGAATCTGCCAGTGCACACCGGATGCACGTCTGATTGACGGCAGCGGGGCCTTTGAACACTTCGATTTTGAAACACACCACCCACCTTCCCGAGGATTGTGCGTCTCCTTCAGGAAGGAGTAGCGTAAACAGAACCATGCTGAGAGTGAACAAGAGAATTTTTTTCAAGGTGACTCCTGGGTCAGAACGTGAAACCCGCACTCAATAGGGTGGCGAAGCCGCCGGGATTAACGGTTGTTTCCACCTGGAAAAGGCTGGCACTCTGGTTGCGGCATGCGCTGTATTCGACTGCGCCTCTGGCAAAGAGTGACCCATATTGAATTTGGAGATCAGTACCGACAAATACCCCGACATTCCACCAGACCCCGGTTCGGACCTCTGCTATGTTTTCGAAAATCGTTCCTGGGAGCCGTGGCCCCAGGGAGGTAACCCGTTTTGTACCGCTTATTCTGTACGATATGGGACTTAACAGAGCGCCCAAGCTGACACCCAGCCTTCCGATCCCATAGATGGGCGTCCAGCTACGGCCGCCAAACCGGTTCTCTCGTACGCCTACATCAACCCTCTGGCTGATTTCTTCATTCAGGTTCTCTTTCGGAGCATCCGCGGGGAAGACCTCGTAGAACTGGCGCACAGGGTAGGCCCCCTGCCCCACCCCATCCGGCCAAATACGGTAATTGGCCACAAACTCGTCCGGGCAGTCAGGACATCCGGGACACAAAGGAAGGCCCGAATCGCCGCAGGGCTGCAAGGCCGAGGCGCTGTTGAAGTCCTTAATCCTCCAGGTGTTTGGTAAGTTGGAATAAAAAGAAAAGGTGTCAGTAAAACCCCTTCTGCCGAAGTTTGCCTGGATAATGGCGGATCGGGAAGCCGTGGCGTCGAAATTGAACGATGAGAATCCGTAAAACACATCGAAAAAACTCGAAGCCTGGTAACCGAATTCAATGGAAGCAGTCCATAGCCCCGGGGCAAAACCCGCATCAAAGGCAAAGCCTGTACCGTCGAACAATCGGCTCTGTACTTCGGGCGAACCCGCAGGGTATGTGCCGTCAATCAAACGGCTCCAGCTCACCCTTGTGGTTTCAGCCACGGAACTGATTTTGACAATTACGTCACTCGGGCGCTCGAAATCCCTATCTAAACCCGTCACGATCACTGGGTCCCTCACCAGTTGCACCGGATTATCCACCTGGAGAAAGGTGTCATTAATTTGAAAGCTCCCGATGTTGTACGCCGAGGTTGCACCTCCTCCCCCTGGAGTATGGACAAACCTTCCCAGCATGACCTCATGTAATAGGGGATATGGAAAAGTTCCGGCAGCGGCAGTCGGGTCCAGCGGAGGAGCACTTGAATTGATGAACCCATTATTGTACTGCCAAAAACCGGAAAGGTTTGGATTGAGGTTTCCCAGGAGGGGGTTGGTGGGATAACCGGCCACGCCTGTGCCGGTACCGAACTCGCCTGTAACGTTAGGGCCAAAGGCAGGAACGCCGAGTTCCTCGTATGTGATCTGGCTTTGTTCCTGCCGGATCCGCAATGTGTCTATTGAGCGGTACCTCACACCCGCCTGCATGTAAAACCGGCTTGCAGTAAGAGGCCATACTGCAGGCGGCACGGGATTGGGCAAAGGCACAAATTGGGCCGTCGCCGAATCCGCTCCTGCAAGCAGGGCTAGAGCCGCAAGGAGAGACATGAGGGGGAATGTCCGGTGATTGAGAATCATATTCAATGATTGACGGCTCTTCAAAGGCACCCGGAGCGCGGCTTCGCGGCTGACAAAAGGGTCTTCACCAGCCATTATTGCCCGCAGACTCTTATCACATTCCACTTGAATAGTCACTAATAAAACAATTGTTACAATATATTCAGATGATTAATTAAATTAACATAGCATTTTATTACATTAACAAACAAACAATAAGTGGTTTTTTATTATTATGACATGGCAAGAAAAGCCAATGTGGGCATGTGAGCCCATGAGGAATTGAGCTGTTGAGGAGTCGGACCCGAGATGTGAGATAAAACCGGCCTGTAGGTGTACGCCCCTTGCTCACTCCGGCTCATTCAAAGGTTACTGCCTGGTACCCGAAGGTGTTGTAGACTTCTGCGAGCATGGCCTCAGACGCGTCGCACGTGGTGGAGGGCAAATTTATCACCGTTTCGCTGCGATTCGGGATAACCACGTTAATCTTGACGGGAAGGCGGCCCTTGTGCCGTGAGAGTATTCTCTTGAGGTCTTTTATCTGGAACGGGTCTGCTCCGGGCGTGGAAATCCGTATTCGCAGCCCCTTGCTGAAATGGCGGGGAGCCTCCTGCAAGCGATGGATCTCGTTGGCCAACACTTTCGGAGCGTCCGTGTCGCCGTTTCTCACTCCCGCCACCACCAGAGGCTCTCCTGATTCCAACAGGTCTCTACTCTTCTGATAGAGATCCGAGAACACGGTAATCTCCGTCGAGCCCGTCATGTCCTCCAACATCACAAAAGCCATGCGGTCGCCTTTCCTGGTGGTTATCTCTTTGAGGCTCTTCACGAGACCGGCCATCTTTACCGGCGCTGATGGAGGTAGCTCCGACAGTGTGGATGAGAATACCCCGGCAAACTTTCCGATGAGATCCTCATAGTTCATCAGGGGGTGTCCCGTAACGTAGAAGCCCAGTATCTCTTTCTCAAAGGACAGCTTTGTAAGGTCCTCCCATTCTGGGAGTTTCGGAATACTGAAATCGGTCAAGTTTCCAGTTTCGCCCGCAACGCATTCCATTGAAAAGAGATTGAACTGACCCTCATTCTGTTCTCTCTGAAATCCGGCGCCTTGTTCAAGCACCGAATCCATGGCATCTATCATGGCTCTTCGAGATGGCCCAATGCCATCGAAGGCTCCGCATTTGATGAGACTTTCCAGCACTTTTTTGTTCGCCTTGCGCAGATCTACCCGCCTCACGAAATCTTGGAGACTGCAGAAGAGCCCTGCCTTTTCCCTCGCATCTAAGATGGACCCGACCGCGCCTTCTCCCACGTTTTTCAGTGCGCCCAGCCCAAAAACGATTTTTCCGTCAACTACTTGGAATCCTTCCACAGATTGGTTGACATGGGGCGGTAGGATCTCGATTCCCATTTCTCGGCATTCTGAGATATAGACCTTGATTTTGTCGGTGTTTCCCGATTCACAGCTCAATTGCGCAGCCATAAACTCAGGTTTGTAGTGAGTCTTCAGAAATGCGGTCTGGTAGGTTACCATTGCGTACGCCGCTGAATGGGACTTGTTGAAACCATAACCGGCGAATTTCTCCATGAGTTCGAATATGTGAGCAGCTTTTTCCGGATCCAGCTTGTTCCTGGCCGCTCCTTTCTCAAAACGGCTTTTCTGTTCGGCCATTTCGGATGCTTTTTTCTTTCCCATGGCCCTACGCAAGAGATCGGCTTCTCCCATGGTGTAGTCTGCCAGGGCGGTCGCAATGTTCATCACCTGTTCCTGGTAGACAATGACTCCATAAGTTTCCTTGAGAATAGGCTCCAACTCCGGGAGGTGATATTCTATAGGCGTGCGTCCGTGCTTGCGGTTGATAAAATCGTCCACCATGCCGGACTCGAGCGGCCCTGGCCGATAGAGCGCCAGTATGGCGATGAGGTCCTCGAACACTGATGGCTTGAATTTGGTCAGCACGTCCCTCATGCCGGAAGATTCGAGTTGAAATATGGCCAGAGTGTCGCCCTTGGAAAGAAGTTCGAAAGTCTCTCTATCATCCAGAGGGATAGATCCCATATCCAGTTCGATGCCGCGTGATTTCTCGATGAGGCGTACTGCCTGATCGATAACTGTGAGGGTCTTGAGCCCGAGGAAGTCGAACTTGACCAAACCGATTTTTTCAACCCACGTCATGTCGTACTGAGTTACGGTTTCTTTGTTGTTCCCGACATAAAGTGGTAGGTGCTCCACCAGCGGTCTGTCAGAGATCACTATTCCTGCTGCATGTGTGGAAGCGTGTCTTGTCAGCCCTTCCAGAGACCTGGCTGCATTTATCAGGTCTCCAACATCCGGAGATCTTTCTATCATCTCCCGCAATCGCGGTTCTTCCTTGATGGCTGTGTCGAGCGTTATTCTAAGAGCATCGGGTATCAACTTTGCGATTTTGTCTGCATCCGCGTAAGGCAATCCCATGACGCGAGCAACGTCCCTCACCACGGCTTTGGCCTGCATTCTTCCGAACGTAATTATCTGGGCCACGTTGTCCTTGCCGTATTTCCTGGAAACATACTCAATGACCCGTTCACGACCCTCTGTGCAGAAATCCACATCGATGTCGGGCATACTCCTTCGTTCAGGATTGAGAAATCGTTCGAAGAGGAGTTTGTAACGAATGGGATCAATGTCCGTGATCCCCAGACAATAGGCCACAAGAGATCCGGCAGCAGACCCCCTGCCTGGTCCCACCGGAATTCTGTTAGCGCGGGCAAAACGGATGAAATCTGCAACAATGAGCAGATATCCTGAAAAGCCCATTTCCTGTATCAGCAGTATCTCGTGATCCAGGCGCTTCCTGTACTCTTGCTCCCCAATCGGATCGATATTGCCGCTTTGCAGGAGTCTGTTAATTCGTTGCTCCAGACCGTCCCGTGCATCCTTCTCGAGACGTTCTCTCAAGGTTTCACCGGTTCCCAGATCGAAGCGCGGCATGTGTAATTGGCCGAATTCAAGCAACAGGGAGCACCGCTCAGATATGGCCAGCGTGTTTCGGAGGGCCTCGGGAACCTCACGAAAATCGTGGGCCATCTGTTCCGGTGACTTGAAATAAAACTGGTCTGTATCGAAGATGAGCCTGCCGGGGTCATCGATCTTTTTCCCGGTCTGGATGCACAACAGGATCTCATGAGCCCGATGATCCGACTTCTCCAGATAGTGGCAGTCATTTGTTGCGACCAGCGGTATGTTGAGCCGTTTGGATAATTGGAGAATACCTTGATTGACCTTCCGCTGATTTTCGAGCCCGTTTTCCTGAATTTCCAAGAAGTATCTGCCATCGTCAAACACGCCTCGGTACCAGGCGGCTTTATCTTCGGCTCCTTTCTCGTCACCCGCCAAAATACGTACGCCAATTTCCCCTGACATGCATGAACTCAAACAAACCAGTCCCTCATTGAATTCTTCCAGAAGTTCCGCATCAACCCTGGGCTTGTAGTAAAAACCTTCCTGGTGGCCTTTGGTGACAAGCCGGCAGAGATTTCGATAGCCTTTCTCGTTTTCACAGAGCAGAATCAGATGATGCGAATGGGGCTCGCCCGGCCTTGTTGAATGGGTAAAACGAGATCCAGGGGCAACGTAAACCTCACATCCTATAATTGGCTTGATGCCGCTTGCCTGAACGACGGTATAAAATTCCATGGCCCCAAAAAGATTTCCGTGGTCCGTAATGGCCAGGGCCGGCATCTTGTAGTCCTTTGCCTTAACTACGGCATCGGAAATTCGGATGGCTCCGTCGAGGAGCGAATACTGAGTGTGCAAGTGCAGGTGGACAAAGTCGCCGCGCGGCATGGCAATTCCTTATCTTATTGAAACAACTATCATTTTCTCTTAACAAAGCTCACAATATCACCACGTTTATCGTTAGGCAACCCATTTTTGTCACAGACATTCTGTCCGATATGTGGGTCGGAACAGACAATTGGAATGTTGTCGAGTCGTTGCCTTAAAAGGCAAACATTTGTCCTGATATATTACGTTTATCATAAACATATTGACATAGTCTAAATATTTGCATTAAAATGATTCGGCCAGAAATCTGCGGTCATCGTGGTGTTTTTTTGATCCGACCGTTTAGGCCGTGACGTAGCGGCGGGGCGGCCGTAATTCGGAGAATTCATACAGTCATGACTGAAAACCCAGCGCTCCGGAGGCCGAGCAATAACTCGGGAAAAAACTCCATGACGTTTTTTTCTGTCCTGGGAACGTTGGTGCTCGGACAGATCTGGAAAGTAGTGACCTTTTGCGAGGAATTGGGTGGCATGTTGATCCTGTTCGGCCGGGCGATTGTCTGGCTGGCAAGACCGCCTTTTCGTTTGCGAGAGTTCATGACTCAACTGGATTTTGTGGGAACTCAGTCGATGCTGTTGATTGTGCTCACAGGCTCTTTCACCGGAATGGTCAGCGTCTTGCAGGGCTACAACGGTCTGCACCGCTACGGGGCCGAATCGATGGTCGGGGCTACTGTGGCATTGGCCCTTTGTCGAGAACTGGGCCCGGTGATTTCAGCTCTTATGGTCATTGGACGCGTAGGCTCGGCAATGACGGCCGAACTCGGCAGTATGCGTAATACCCAGCAGATAGACGCTCTGGCCAGTATGGCTGTTGAACCGATTCAATATCTTGTTGTGCCTCGAATCGTTTCCGCGACCATTGCTCTGCCGCTGCTGGATCTCATTTTTTGTTTCTCAGGCATGGTCGGTGCATACGTGATCGCAGTGGTCCATCTGGGCATAGATCCTGGAATGTTTATATCCGGCATACGGTATTACTTGGTCCCAGAAGACATTACACACGGACTGGTGAAGTCGGTGGCGTTCGGGCTCATTTTTTCTCTTGTAGCCTGTTACGGGGGTTACTACGCCACGGGAGGAGCCAGAGGCGTAGGCATGGCCACAACGAGATCGGTAGTTGTCTCGGCAGTGGTTGTCCTGATTTCGGACTACTTGATGACTGCCGTGATGTTCCGTTCATCCTAACAACGGCCTTGTACGAAGGTAGTGTATGTATGATCCGGATTGAAGGACTTCACAAGCGTTACGGCTCACAGGACGTGTTGAAAGGGGTGAGTTTCAACATTCGCAAGGGGTCGGTGACAGCCGTAATGGGACTATCCGGTTCAGGAAAGTCAGTGCTGATGAGGCACATTATAGGGCTTGAGCAGCCTGATAGCGGGGCCATCGTCATCGATGGCGAGAACATAGTAACCATGAAGCCCAGGGATCTTAACCGGATACGTCGAAGGTTCGGAGTGCTTTTTCAGGAGGGCGCCCTGTTCGATTCGCTTTCAGTCAAGGAGAACGTGGCATTTCCTGTACGGGAACACCTCAATTTTGCGGATTCAAAGGTTCTGGAGATAGTCGAGGAAAAACTGGCCAAAGTGGGGATGAAGGACCATCAGGATAAGTTCCCGGCTGAGCTTTCCGGAGGCATGAGGAAGAGAGTGGCTTTGGCGAGGGCTTTGGCTTTGGAACCTGAAATAGTTTTCTTTGATGAACCCACAACCGGTCTGGATCCCATTACCAAGGCGGCGATTTACAGACTCATTGAGGAGACCCACCTGGAAAGCTCTGGAACATACGTTGTGGTAAGCCACGACATTGAGGGAATACTTAATATTTCGGATGATGTCGTGATGCTTCTGAAAGGCAAGATAGCGGTGCAAGGGGATCCAGCAGCTATTCTAGACAGTTCTGACCCGGCAGTCCGACAGTTTGTAACCGGTTCATCGGATGGACCCATAACAATTGATTGATTCAACAACGGATTGTTTTGATGAATAGATTTTCAACGGAAGCTAAGGTGGGGATATTCTTTCTCGCTGCACTAGCCATAGTTGCGTATGTCTGGTTCAGAGTATTGGATATCGGCGTAAAGGACGGATTTGTACTTAAGGCCCACTTTAGATCTGTTGAGGGACTGACGAAGGATGCCCAGGTCCAAATTGCCGGTATCAAGATCGGAACGGTCAAAGATGTTCGGTTTGATTCGGAAAGCGGTAAGGCAGCGATCACCATGCTCATAAACGACGCTTATCGCAACAGCATACCTGAAGGATCTCGGCTCTTCATAAAGTCCAAAGGATTGGCAGGAGACAAGTATCTTGTGATCGAACCCGGCAAGCCGAATGCTCGAAAACTAAAGCCCGGAGAGGAAATGACGCTTGTCTTCGAGCCTACAGATCCGGATAAGGTCCTCGAGAGTGTCGGTATAATAGCTCAGAATCTTCAGGTGGTCACCCGCGAAGTGAGGAAGCAGATAGTCGAGCAAAAGGGGTCCGAAAAAATAGATAGCATACTCGATAACTCGGACTTTGTATTCAAAGACCTGCGTTCATTATTAGTGAGAAACAAGGAAAAAATTAACCAGACTATCGATAATACGGATACGGCGACCAAGAATGTAAACGAAATTGTAGCAAGGAACAAAACCAAGATTAACCGCACAATGGACGACGCGGAGAAATATTACAGAGGCATGGGAGAAGCGAGCGACAAGTTTGGAAAGGCCGCATCCGACATGGAAACCCTGGCTAGGGAAGTCCGCAGCGGGAAAGGCACTCTCGGCAAGCTGGTGACGGATGAATCCCTTTACAAAAACGCTCAAGCTCTCGTTACAGAGGTGCGAGGAATCTCCGGCAGTATTCAACAAGGGTCCGGAACCATGGGCCGCCTCATTAACGATCCTGAAATTTACTATGAGGCTCGGCGAGCCATCCGGAACATGAACAAAACAGCCGAAGACGTATCCGAAGCCACTCCCATCAGCACTCTGGCAATCATCCTGGGGTCGGTCTTCAGGTAGAAGGTCCCGAGTCCAATGTCGCGACTCGAAAGCCCAACATCCAACATCGGAGATCGATCAAGAGCGAAGAGTTTCTCTCAAGGAAATCTTCCCGTTGAGAGGCAGGATGTGGACTTCTTTTCAGCAAGTCGGTTCACCGTGAACATAGAGAGCACCTATCGGGTCTCGAGGCTTTGCCTCAGTCGTGGTCTTGTGGCTGCCTTTGTAATTCTCGTTGCCCTACTTGTGCTGCCGGAAGTCAGTGAAGGTTCGGCTTATGATTTTCTTCGCTTGACCACTCGTGAGTCTGTATTTGCCGTAGACCCGGATCTCATGATTCGGTCCATCGATGAGACCGCTTCTGACAGGTTGTGGACCTTGGGCCGGGGATGGGGTTTTCGTCCTTTCTTTTTTCGTTCACGAGTTGCAGACCTTTATGACAGAATAGATTTTCTCTATCCTTTTGGGTGTCGCGAGGAATCGAGGTTCCGTAGAAAGCTTCGGCTTGTTCCGTTCTTTGAGAGCCGCTGGTCGAAATTGCCCCCTTTTGAAGGATTCAGTCGATGTCTGACGCTCTACAAGGGCCGTTCAGATTTGGGGCAAAACTACTGGGGTTTTTTTCCATTCTACGGATATACTCATCGGCGGTTTGGAGTCGACCACAACTTCTTCCTGCTTTTCCCGCTCTATTACGAGAGCACTGATGATGGCGATCGAACCTTCCGTTTGTTGTGGCCCCTGATAACGTATTCCAGCGGACCCAGCCGCGCCAGTCTTAAGGTTTGGCCTTTTTACGGGCGAGATGCTATTCGTAACGACTATTTCAGCAGCTTCGTGTTGTGGCCTTTTTTCCAGCGAACGTTGAAGTACCCCGGCACGGAGCAGGCCTCACTCTATTCTGCCATGCCATTTCCTGTGTTCGTGCGCCAGGAAGACTCTTACTCTTCTTCCACCCACATTTTATGGCCATTTATGACATTCTACAGACACTACCGATCGGGCCACTGGAGATTCAGTTTTCGCCCATTTCTTACGTATGGAACCGGTGGGGGTATAGAAGAGTTGAGTTTTTTATTTTTTTATTCTTCCAAGGAAGACCATCGGCAGGCAACTGCTTCAAAAGACTCTGAGGGTTACATTTCCGTCGCTGGTGACGAAGTTGTCACTGAACGAAGTTTCTTGAAAATGAGTTCCATAAAGAAGCGGTTCAGGAAGGGCTGTCTGGTTTATGCAAGATATCGGTTCTGGCCGTTTGCCGAGTATATATGGGATGTGAAGCGGGGTAGTCGCCTCAAGGTGCCGGAGATAATTCCCTTGAATGATCAGTGGTGGGACCTGAACCTGGGGCGACTTCTCAGATTTGTGGATTTTAGAGATACTCCGATCACTACGGAACTCAGTACGCTGTTCGGTTTACGCCAAACCACCGCGATCAAGCAAATCCCCAACATCACGTGTCCTCCTAATCCTGGGGATGACGACTGGGCAGAGCTTATTTCCGGCTCCTTCGGCAGGCGCTCAAACCGCCCGGAAGACTAAATCATGTCTGGGAGATTAAATTCACCGACAAGCATAGGAAACGTTTCCATCGGAAGACAACACGAGATAGAATAAGAGCAAGTCTTTTCTTTGATACAGTTTGGTTGGCTTCGACTATTCCCACGTGGCTGACAATAGGTTTCCGTGTTGCTCAGTCCATGTTTTGTATCTTGTCCTATGTTTCCCTCACTGCTGTGAGTGGGGGGTCTTTTCAGTAAACCGTATTGTTCTCCCGAACGAATTCCACGAGGCATTTTCAAAATCGATGACCGGAGGAACGCTCATGAAAAGGCTTTGCTCGCTGTTGGGGCAAACCGAGTTTCAGGTGTTATTGTTTTTCTTGTGTATCGTTTTGTTTGGGTGGCCTATCATTTCGATTCAAGTAAATCAGACAAAATAGTCCTATAAAATAAGATGTCTGACGCTTTTATTTCGGCATCTGCGATGACCATACTACGGAAGATGTCATAAACCCGGTCGATGTCATCAATCATATTAAGCCGTCCTTTCTCCTGAATAAGTCGGTTTTAAGTTCCCTCTGGGTAAAAAGCCGAAACGTGGGACTCTTGTCGAAGGATTAGCTTTTCGTATTCCTGTCTTGTACAGTAATTCAGGGGTTACCATTGCTGATTATTGATAGACACTGGCTCAGGTTCATCTTCCTTCGATAGGATTTCACTCATAACTTCTACGCCTTGTATTTATTTGAAATGGTTCATAGTGATAGTGTGCAAAACGAAAAATTGGATGTGTCAAAAGGAGTCAACTCTAGCCAGAATGGTCTCCGTAAAGTCTTTTCATATTCTCGATTTTTGCTGAAACTTGGTTAACCAGAATTTCTGGACTTAGAAGAATTGCCTCATCCCCAAACGAAAGGACCCACGAAATTATTTCCGGTTCACTTGATGCTGTGAATTTGATTCTTGCTTTTTCCCCGTCACGAGTTATGACCTGATCATTACTCCATATTCGTTCCTCAACATAAACAGCCGCCCAGCCCGTAAACTCAGCCTCCACTTCAAACCTTTCGTCTTTGATGATTCCAAAAGTCTGATTGAAAGCCTTCTGGAAGTCATATTCTTTCGGAACCTCAAAATGCGCCTTGGTTTCGTCAATTTCGACCTTCTTGAACCTGTGGATCGCAAGCAACGGATCAAACTCAGGCTCAATATACTTTTTCTGCCACGGGTCCTTGGCCCTGACCGCATGGAGATACAGGGCATCT
>JAPLJK010000126.1:0-14772 GCA_026388625.1 Deltaproteobacteria bacterium
GCCACAGTTGAGAAGCCCCTTAAGTTTTTGAGAGAAAGATGAATTAGATGATTGAGCCACGTCGAGGGGACTGATCTTTGATGCCATGGGTCGTCCGTCCGGGATGGACAAGCGCCAATAACTCACGTCTCCCGTCGGTTCAGATAGTAATTCCTCCAAAACTCTGCTATTTCCTCAAATTATAGCTGGTCTGGGAAAATTGGACAATTACATAAGTGGGTGAACTGCTCTCAACTAAGTGAAGAGAAGGGAGCAGTACAGATGGCATTCATTTTTGGAGTATATCCTCTCGCCATTGCTTCTGGAGCTGGCACGGTGAGTCTACGTGTTCATGCAAGGTCGAAAAAACTGGACTGCGGATTCGGAGGAGTATAGTCCCAAATAGTCAGAAACCAGTATCGGAAGAGTCTTTTCCGCACGCTTTGAGCACCGAATTTCTATGTTTCAGCAAGAGAAAGACCGTGCCTTCATGATTCTTGTCCCATGACTGAGACATTTCCTTCACCCAGGCCTGGGCCGAATCTATTGCTGTTTTCGGAGCACCCTTCCACTTTTCAGCGTAATCGGACTTCACTTTATCCAGAAGTTTGTTGCGTTCATCCCCCTTGTAGGAACGAATTACTTGTTCACTTCTCCGCATAAATTCGAGTACTGAGTCGCAGGGAGTCAGGTTCTCGCTCGGTTTCGCAATAGTTTGCGCCGAATCCCGTTGGAGGGGTTGTTCGGATCCCTTGGTAGGAACTCCTGCAATCTGTTTCTTAAGTGCTTCGATCTCTTTTGCTGTGCTCTTCAGTTCTGTCGTTAATTTCATATTTTCTTGTTGAGATGTCTCGTAATCGTTGCCTAACTTTTTTGCGTCTTGTTCAAGTGCCGTATTCACTTGTTTGAGCTTGTCAATTTCTATCTTGAGTTCTTCGAGCTGTTTTTTGCTCTGGTCGACTTCATCGGTCAGCCTTGTTTTCTCCTGCCGGAGGCCTGTTATCTGATCCGAGAGTTCCTTGTTCTCACTGGTGACTTGCGAGATGCGCACTTCTGCTTTTTCCAAATCCCCTTTGTAACTACATCCCGACGTAAGGACTCCAGCGAGCAGAAAAAAGACAGCGCACCACCGGGAAAACGAGAAAAGCGTAATATGATCACGCCGAAATCCGGACGAACCACAACGTGACTCTCTTAATCGAACGGCCTTACCGCCCACCCCTGTTGAATCTCTCTGTCTCATGTTTCCTCCATCCTCATGAGCGGAACCTAACTCCTCTCAGTATCCTTTGTCACTTCAATAGCACAATTGCCCTAACGCGTCGATGGTCAAGCCATCGAGCACGGTGTAAGAAACGGGGTTATGCTCGGCCTTACTACTTTCCGAGTGTATCACGTATCAGATGCCGGGGTCTATCACATTGCACCGGTGGTGACCAATGGGGCAGAAGTGAAGATTTCGACTGTCTGATGACGAAGAATTTGAGTTAAGACCCTTGTCCCCGCTTTGCCCCCGTTTTCTGAAATTGGCTTAAATACTGAGTTTCAAGCACCTCTGATTTTTGGCATGAAAGCCTCATCCCAAGCCGATTTTCGGCACAAACTCCAAGCAGGAAAATTTGTTCTTTCGCCGTTGTCAGAGGGAGTGAATCGTTAGGATCGATCCTTCCCACTTTCAAGACAAATCTTTGTACTACCTGAGGTTCCAAATCTAATGGCCATAACCCATTCTCGGATTTTACCGAAACAGAGTGTGTAGCATCTGGCACTGGATACCGAACTTGTAAGAAAATTCCCTTTCTTGTTAGAGTGACTCAGATAGTAGTACCTGAATTTCTTGGATCTTCCCGTCGATATTCGGTCCACCGGATTCGATAATTACCAGAGTCTGGCTTGCAGGTTCATATTTTTGCTCAGCAGCCTTTCTTAGCCATCGAATCCCTTCCTTCGCGTCCTTCATCACTCCTTGGCCCAGATGGTACATCGTGCCGAGGGCGAACTGTGCAGCAGCCAGCCCTTTCTCCGCGGCAGAGCGATACCATTTCGCCGCCTCTTTGAAGTCCTTCTCTACGGATTTCCCAAATTGATACATTACTCCAAGGGCGAACTGTGCATCAGTATAATCTCTTTCGGCTGCCTGGCGAAACCACTGGATCGCCTCTTTTTCATCCTGCCCGACTCCGTGACCGTAGTAGTACATCCTGCCAAGGGCATATTGAGCCGCCGCATAACCTTGATCAGCGGCCTTACGAAACCAGACGAAGGCCGCCTCCTGGTTCTTGGCGACCTCTTTACCGTAATAGTAGGCCACTCCTATCTGGAATTGAGCCTCGGGATTCCCCTTGTCTGCGAGTTCCCGTAAGATTTCCGGGGATCTGCCGTCAGTGTCAGCACTCATTGCAGTGCCTGTGGAAAGACCGGTGATTACGATAGTGAGCAACAAGAGAACACCCGTTCCCAGGAGGGTGAATCTCCCTGCCTCAACTGACACAAAAGACGCCTTATGTTTCAACTTGATTTCCTTTCTTTGCACAACTGGATCAAACCTCTTAGCGAGTAAACCTTTCTTCAACGACCGCCATCCGTGCTTGGGAGTCCTCACATTCCGTACGGTTACCAATCGAATCCAAAAGCCTTAGTTGGCAGTAGCCGGAGGTTCAGCTTGCCAGTACAGTTCCACTACAGTCCCCACGAGGTAGGGCAACAGCAAGAGAACCACCATGACGACTACGATAACCAACCAATATTTCCTCAGTAGCGAAAACATGATTTGAAATTACTCCGATGTCTACACGAATCTGCCTCAGGCCAAACTCGAGCAGGTCCGAAAACTGTGGCACTGAGTGCAAAGGGTCCCAATTCCATCCGACCGGGCAACCCCTTCAATTCGGTTACAGGCGGAGAAACTATCTGCATTTTCAACAGCTTCTCCGCCTGTGATTTGCTGTACGGATTCACGTCAGCGGAAAACTTCCTGTGACGCTAATATTTTGAGTATCACTTGGCGTACATAAACGGAGGCATTTTCTTGACAGCTTCTTTTGTTGCACCGGGGAGGATGAACTTCCCTTCCTTTTCCTGAAATTGCTTTACAGGAATTGCGACATCGTGCTTGTCAATCCCCAGAAATCCGCCTGCCCCTATGATTGCGAAGGTGACTGCCTTGTCCGGTCCGATGATGATGTCATCAACGCTACCGACCTTCTCATCCTTGTCATTGTAGACATCTTGCCCCAGGATCTTCTTCTTTACGCTCCAGCCCTTGACGATCTCCGTCAACTGGGTGACCGTTACGCCGATTCCCACAACCTCTGCCCCGGCTACGGGAGCAGGGGCCTGTGCAGATGCGCTTGAGCCGTAGGATGCTATGAGCAGCACTATGCCCAAACCTATCGACAGTAACCTCGCCTTCTTCATCGTCTATCTCCTTTCAGACTCGTCATAATTTCCAACAGCAAATGATTTCGCCATTGGAAGCGGCAAGGATGGTATCCATGACTTGCCGCAATTATCCAAAATTAAGCGGCGGTCTTACCATTGGGCAGGTCTTGGGCTCGGTGACCCGTCGAACGATGGTTCCCCTGACACCGACAAGGCCCCCGCATGGTCCGCCACACAAGACCCGACCGATACAAAACCGTCGTCACGTTGCTGAAAAAGCCTGTACTTCCTAATTCTTGAGGGTACCTCGACGAACGCCCCGGTCAAGTACAACCTTCTCGGGTGGCTCTCAGCCGAACACAGCCTGAGTGTGGGCCAAGGGGAAGGCTGAAGCCACATAAACATACCATCTCCGTCCATGATACGAGACTTTCGCTTCGACCCTCATCAGACGCTTGATGATCCATCCCGGGGCTCGATAAACTGACTGTCTTGCCTGGACAGACCTCCCTGGTCAAAACCTTTCGGTTCGCATTCTCCAGCGCTACGGCCTGCCTCTGCGCTTCGTCAAAAATCCGCAGCACTTTTTTCTTCAGGCCACCTTGAAGTCAGACAGGCCTCCGAGACGCTTAGGAGGCCAGAGGGACTGTCCATCGGGATGACCGGATAACCACACCTTCCTGGCTCACTTCTTCTCAAACGGTAAGATGACCTTCCAGTCCTTTTTCATACTGACTACGAACCAGCCCCGGGTTTGACGTCAACGAGGACGTAGTCGTATTCCTCCTTGGGCGGCCGGCCCTTCCAATAGAGATCCGGCGGATAGTCCGCAGGTACCTTGATGCTCGTCCGGCCAGGGAGAATTGTGTCCTGTTCAGCGCCCCCGCCGCCAAGCAGCAGGTACTTCACGCCGTCCACCTCGTAAAGCTCGGTCGTGTGAACGTGCCCGTTGAACACGACGATCTCGAGGTCCTTCGCGTACGAGGCAAGAATCTTGTGGGGATTCTGAGCTTCAGGGACGGCACCCATGCCGGAGCGGCCCGTAGTGTTGAGAGTTCGCCTATCCTTTCGTAAGGTCAACTATGGAACAAAGAGTGGGATGCGTCTCCGAGAATCCTTTGCATCCGTCCATTTCTTTCATTTTGGCACTTTTCCCTTGCCCCCTTCCTGTCGAATTCACATTCGTCAAGTTTTCTAACAATTCATTTCTTTTGCGTATCTGGGGGGGCACCCTTCAGGGCTTCCAGGCGCACATTCATGCGAACCTTGTACTGGTCCGGCATGCCCTCCACGGCCAGTCCCTTATTGTACACTCCTTCGGCCTCGGCCTTTTTTCCCTGTTTCTCATAGATCCCACCCAGGAGCACGTACGCATCGGCATAGGCCGGGTATTTGGCAATGAGGCCATCCAGTACGCCTGTAGCGCCAGTGAGATCTCCCTTTTGTTGCTGATAAAAGGCCAGCGTAAAGGCATACCTTGGCACGTCCGATCGGATCTCCGCAGCCTTCCGGCAGAAATTCACCGCCTCATCGAGACGGTCCTTAGAGAGGATCACGCAAAGGTTGTACGCGGCCTGAGCCATCTGAGGATCGGTCTTGAGGGCTGCTCTCAGGTGCTTCTCCGCCGAGACGAGATCATTCTCCTCGGCCTTGAGCAGGCCCAAGTTAAAATTCGCGGCAGCGTTATCAGGGGCTACTTTCAATGCCTTCTGCAAAGCGTCATCGGCCTTTTGGTTTTCTCCCATACGAGCATAAGCCATTGCCTCGTTGACCATGGCAAGGACCCCGCGGGGCTCCATCTCGAGCGCCTTCTCATACGAATCAACCGCCTGCTTGAAATCACGGCGATCGAGATAGTAGTTGCCCAGATTGTAATGGGAGTCCCACTGGTCCGGTCGCGACAGGATCGAAGCCAGGTACTCCTTGTTTGCGGCCTCGACTTTTTTCTTGTCCGCATCCGTCAGCGGGAGGTTCTGGTAACCGGCAAGCGACGCTGCTGCTCGCACACGAACAAGGCGGTAGTCGTCCCCGGCAGCGTCCGCCAGCGCTAGAACAGATTCTTCAGTCGGAGCGTTTTGCAGGGCTGTGGCAACTGCAGAGCGTATGAGCGGCGACGGGTCCTTGATCGCCTTGAGCAGCGCCGGTACCACCCGCGGGTCCCCGGAAGCCTGGACTAATCGGATAAGTGACGTGGCAAAGATTTCGTCCCGATCGTTGCTCGTCACGTAGTCGAGCATCTCCGGCAGCTTGCTCCAGTCTCGTGTCCGAGCAGCATTGATCAGCCCGGCCCGGTGGAGTACTGCCGCCTGATAGTCTCGCTTTCGCCACGTGCGAACCGTTTCATCCGCCCATTGGGGTGTCTTGTCCTGGTGGCAGATATTGCACGCATTTGGCGAGTTGAAAGCTATGGTAGCCGCGGGTGAGGGCGGCAGCATCGAGTGGTCACTCCTGCGCATCCGGGCGAAGTCCGTCATGGGCATGTGGCACGCAATGCACCTATTTCCCGGACTGTCGGCCTTGTGGTGCGTGTGTTCAGTGGGATTGTCCACCTTGTCTTGATGGCAAGGCATGCATGCCTGGTTGGCCTTGTCGTCCGCCTTGAACTTGTACCGACCGCTCGAGGTGTGGCAATGGAGACAATCGAGTTTTCCCGACTTAACACAGGGACTCATGAGCCACGAGGTGTACGTGTAGTTCTCTCCAAGGTCACGACCATCCGGGTAATAGTCAGGGTTTTCAAGCGTCACCAGACCAAAATGGTCGAAGAACCTGTCCCCGGGTTGGAAGGTATCCGTGAGCACGACCGCCTTGGCATGACAAGTGGAGCATGTCGCGTTGTTCTGCTCCTTGGAAAAGTCAAGCCCGCCGCGTGTTAGTTTCAGATCTTTCGGAACTGTTCCCTTTGGGGCCGTTTCGCAGACACGAATGTGCTCATCAGCAGGACCGTGGCAGGTCTCGCAGTTTATGCCCGGCTCTTTCCAGACCGTACGGTACGTGTCAGTCTTCATGTCATAGTTCGTGGAGACCTGGCTCACGTGGCACCCGTAACAGGCGGTGTTGAAGGTGTACTGCCAGTCCTTCCAGTGTATCGGTTCATCAGTCTGACCCGGAAAGTGCCGCACCCCGCTCCCAGCCATGTCGAACCACTCCTTCTTGTTCACGTCGAAGGCTACGGGCAGAGTCTGGAGCCGACCGCGATCCATGGCGGTCAGAAAGTAGTAAACGTTCTTGCCGCCCATCGCGTGGTCTATCCGATATTTCTTCTCGCCTTCGGGACCCCGTTCAGTGACCCACCCGTTCTCGCCAGCGATGTCCGCGCGGTACCGGGAGTCCCCGACAACGATCTCTTCCGTCTGGGGTGAGAGCTTGTCGCGGGCCAATTCGCCGGTATACGGCTGCATGGCCAGCCCGTGGTGCGAAGGGGCCCATAACTGGTAGAATTTCTCGTGGCACTTGCGGCAACTCACCGAGCCAGTATAGGAATCAGGCGGCGACATTTGACCCGATGTCGCCGGGGGTTCTGTGCTGAGGCCCAAGTCTGCATGCAGAACGGCTATGATTAGGTTTCCTGGTTTTTTCCACGAGTAACGCAGGTCAGTTGAGCCCGCCTGAGAGCTTATTAGATCAAGGTTGGTGTTGGAGTACGCGATAGGGCTATACTGGAGCGTAAGCATAGCCCCAGAAGCGGGGATAGCGATTCCCACAAATGGAGCGAAGGTCTTGGTCAGAATGTCACCCCTCAAGGTTTGGTTGGCGAGAGGGACACTTCCAACTCGAGGCTCCCCAAATTCAAATCCAAAGTGGCTCCAGTATAATCCCAGCAATACGGGTCCCAGACCGACTCCAGTTTGAACGAACCAACTCTCAAGGTTTGAATTGGTAAATTCCAGAGACGGCGTTGCTGCGAAACTTCCAATGTTGACGGGGACGGTCCCGGCCGTGATGAACGGACGCCTAAGAAAACCTCCTGCCGCAGCAAAAAGGCTGTACTTCTCATAGGCTAGAATGTTGAAGCCAACTGTTCCGGTCCAGAAATTGGCGTCCTTGAGAGAGACATCCATCTCAGCAATCTGTATCGGAACAGCAGGAAAGATCTCATTCTCAATGGGCAAGTTCAGGTTCGAACCTACCCACTGAAAACCCACCTGGGCGTAGGGGTTGACCTTGAGATTTTCAGAAAACCAAATCAGAACTGGATGTCCGCCCGGGACAAAGCTCCGTCCCAGGAGAGTAGATGGCAGACAGAGTAAGAGGCAAAGTAACAGCCCGCCAATCTGTTTCATGTGTGGGTTTCCTCTTTATCCCAACACCCTTAGCAATCTGAGTCTTGAAGCGATTATGCCTACTCGAGGATCTTTGGACCGGTGAGCAGTCAAAGGGTGGTTCCCCCTCACCACGAAAACGTCACTGTGTCGTCTTTCACAAGACCTCGTAGAAACGACACCTTCGTTACATTGCTGAAAAAAGTTTTTAAATACTGAGTTTCAAGCACCTCTGATTGTTGGCATGAAAGCCTCATCCCAAGCCGCTTTTCGGCACAAACTCCAAGCAGGAAAATTTGTTCTTTCACCGTTGTCAGAGGGAGTGAATCGTTAGGATCGATCCTTCCCACTTTCAAGACAAATCTTGTACTACCTGAGGTTCAAAATCTAATGGCCATCAGTCGCGTAAGCCTTTTCCTCAACTGCCGTCTTTTTCTGCGGCTCGCTTTGTCTTTTCTCTTCAAACCTCCCCACAATCACCGCCGTCATTGCTTACCGGAGAGTGCTTTGATGCCTAACGTTTCGATCAGGCGGTTGATATCGGTTGTCTTGAGATTCATCCCGCCCTCTGACATCGGAAGCAGCATAATACGCTTTCCCTGAATCGCCTCAGCGATTCTGAGTTTTACAATCGCCTCGCCGCCCGGTCCGGCAAGGGCGTTGTTCATTTCCTGGATCCCCTTGGCTTCCGCAATGCCTTCAGTTTTGATGGCCACTGCTATAAGCTGTTGCTTTTCCTGGTAAACATCGGCTTCAATTTTGTCCTTGAGGTATTGGCCGTCGGCGTCGGCCACCATTTTGTTGACTTCTCCACGAGCTTCTTCCAGTTTACGCTTATATTGTTCTAGAGCCGCGTGCTGTGCAGACTTGTTTTTCTCCACCTGCTGATCGGCCACTTTTTTGTCTTCGATGGCCTTCGTATATTCGGGGTTAAAACGATAGTCATTGGTCAGCACTTTTTCCACGACGATGCCCATGGGCCCCAGGATTCGCTGAAGCTCCTCCTTGGCCCTGTTGGACTGGGTCTCTCGGGCTTCGGCCACGTAGAAAGACTCAGTCTTCAGCTCACCGAAAATGTCCCGCGGTTTGCTCCGGGCGACGGTTCGAACAACTTTATCCCGCAAGGTTGCGTCATTGCGGGCCACGTACTGGAGAATATAGGGCGCTTTACTCGCATCGATGCGATAGGCGATGATTACATCGAGACTGATGTCGTTGCCGTCGACAGTTTTGAACACCAGATCGTCTTGAGTTTTCCTATCACCCCTAATTTTCGAATACGTCATCTCCAGGTTCTGCAGCTTAGTGTCGAAAACATTCCAGTCGTTGATAAACGGCAGAAAAAAGTAGGTGGCACCCGGAGCATAGACCCGGTCCTCAACACCCTTTTGGCCGAAAAAAGCCAGTTTGCGGGTTCGGACGCCTACCTCCGTTTCCCCCGTGGTATGGGGAACGCAGCCGGCCAGGGAGAACATGACCGTCACTACAAATGACAAGACAAAAAAACGCTTCATTGTCCACCCCTTTCCGAACGTCAAATAATTGCAGGGCATTATTCAGATTTAACGGGTTGACCCCATGCGGGCCGTCGCTGGGCAGCATGATGACGTCCAGCCCCTTGTAAGCATCGGCCATTTTCAGGCCCACCATGCGCTCGGACCCGATCCCTTTCAGGGCTTCATTTTTCAGGCGCACCCGTTCCGCTTCGGCCAGTTTCACCAGCAGGTTGGCCTCCGCTTTTTTCTTACGAACGTAAAGATCCTTCTCAGCGATCTTGCGGGTGACATAAGCTTTGCCCTTTTCAAGCTCAACGGCGGAAATGACCATCCCCTCCTGAATGATTTTCTTCAATTCGGCCTCTTCCTTGGCCGCCCGGGCCGCCGACTGGTTAGTAAAAACCATCTGATCCTGAAGCTTCTTCTCCTCTATGTTCTTCTGGATCTCCTGGCTGTATTTGAAATAGCGTACCAGTACCTGGTCTACTTCGATTCCTTTCAAATTCAATTCGTTGTTGAGTCTCTTCTTGGCCTCCTCCGCTTTTTCAACCCTCAGCGGGCTGTTATAAAATTCTTCGGTGGTCAACTTTCCCAGGGTCTCTTTCAAGGCCGGCTCGGCCTTGGGGATGATGCCGTTGTCTTCAAAGAGGTTTCCGGGACCGATGGTGGTAAAAACCAGGTAGGGGTCCTTGATGTGGTAAATTATGGAGATGTCCAGGTCCACGAAAAAGCCGTCCGAGGTCTGAATGTGGGCCGCCCGGTCTTTCCTCGCCGCTTTTGCGGCGGTTTCGGGAAAGTTGGTCAGCTCCAGCACCTGGATACCTTTGGGAAGCCGGAACATTTGCTGCAACCCAAAAGGCAGTATAAAAGTCAGACCCGCATGATAAACTTCTTTTTGAACGCCGGGGTTTATGCCGACTCGGACCACCTTGATCCCGTACTCATCGGGCCGCACGTAAACGAAGAAAAGGTTATAGAAGATAATTATCAGCACTACCCCGGCGATCAGTAATTTCAATGGGCCCCCCAGCCTGAGACTAATGGGGGGAACCTTGAAGCGCTCTTTCAATTTATCTCCGAAGAACGATTTCTGACTCATTGGGTAGTTATCCATGGTTGCACCTTCCTTTCAAAACGTGTCGCCATCGGCGGTGACGGTTAATTGACGTGCCCCCGGACTATGGTACCACTTGTTAAGTTAGAGGTATAGTACATTTTCGTCCTGAGAGAGGGAGAGGATCTCCTGGTTCAGTGTGGACGATCCAGGCCACCAATATTGCCTCTGGCGCTTGGTCGTGTCAGAATCTTCGGGTCTAGAGTGACTCCGAGATTATGGTTGACAGTGAGTCATGTGATTAGGCATGCTCAGGAACGAGATCACTCTCATTCCAGAAGGATGATGGCAGCCTCTTTTCACGAGAATCTCGTTACAGGGGATGCGGCTTTTTTGTTGGGTTTAGAGAACATTGATTGCGGATCTGCAGATCCAATTGGTGTCAAGACCCATGTGGACGGTGTAATTCTGGTGGGAGGAGCGTGTTATGTGGGAAGGCGTTCAGTCAGAAGTGCTACGAACGGTGGGCAAGGCCGGGGCCGACGTGGGCTTCCCGGCTCCTGTTCGACCGTGCTTACGAGAAATGCGCGTGAACGTCGCGAATACTTTCGTGTTTCGGGACCACACTCGATCATGAGAGCGCACGCTGCCTTCCTGTACAGGCAGAGAGCGTACCGTGAATGGCGAGCTACCGCAAAGCAGAGGCCTACGTAACATGAGGACGCTATGAAACCTTTCGTCATTTCTCGTCGATTGAGTTGTGTGATTGCTTCGGCGCTTTGCGCCCTGCTGTTCTTTGTTACCCACGCGCACGCCCAGACCGACCCTCTTCCTTCCTGGAACGACGGACCAGCCAAGCAGGCGATCATAGAGTTCGTGCAGGACACCACCGATAAGGCGGGTCCCAAGTACGTGCCTCCTGAGGACCGGATTGCCACCTTTGATCAGGACGGCACCCTGTGGGTGGAGCACCCTATTTACACGCAGGTGATCTACTGCCTGGAGCGGGTCCCGGCGGTGGTCAAGGCGAAGCCGGAGTTGAAGAAAGTCGAACCTTTCAAGACGGTGCTGTCCGGCAACCGTGAGGCGATCGGGAGACTAAAGATGCCGGACCTCGAGAAAATACTCGCCGCCACGCTGACCGGCATGACGGTGGAAGAGGTCAACGCCGAAGTGAAGCAGTGGATCGCGACCGCCAAGCATCCGCGCTGGAACCGGCTCTACACAGAACTCACGTATCAGCCGATGCTGGAGGTGTTGATCTACTTGCGGGCCAGCGGCTACAAGACCTACATCGTCACCGGAGGCGGCCAGGACTTTGTGCGTGCCTATTCCGAGCGGGTGTACGGTATTCCGCCCGAGCAGGTAGTGGGTACAGCAGGTGCGACGAAGTACAGCCACGACAAGGATGGGAGGCCGACACTCACCAAAGAGCCCAAACTCCTGCTCAACGACAATAACGCCGGCAAGCCCGAAGGCATTCACCTGATGATCGGGCGTCGACCGCACGCTGCGGTCGGCAACTCGACCGGCGATCGGCAGATGCTGGAATACACAAAGGCAGGAGAGGGCGCTCGGCTTTCGATGATCGTGCTCCACGACGATGCGCAACGCGAGTATGCGTACGGACCGGCCCAGGGGCTGCCACCGACCAAGGTCGGCGCCTTCACTCAGGCGCTGTATGACGAGGCGAAGAAGCAGGGCTGGACCGTCATCAGCATGAAGAACGACTGGAAGGTCATCTTCCCATTCGAGACGAAATGAGATCAGAGGTTTGCATGAAACGTTTTCTGGAAAAAACTCTGAAAATTTATGAGCATGAGGTCGCTCGGTTCACGTGGCTTGCCGTGATCTTCTTCGCTGTCTTCTTCGTGACTGCGATCTTCCGCAACTATGTGGATACGGCCTTCCTGAAGCGTTACGGGCCCGATTATATCCCGTGGATGCTGGTCATCAGCGCAGTACTCACGATGGTGGTTCTCGCTTATGCTGATAGGGTAGCGAAACGTTTCTCGGACACGTATCTCATGATCCTCGTCTTTGGGGGTTATGCTGCGGCCGCGATTGTCTGCTGGTTCATGGTCAAATCGAAGTTGTCAATCGTCTACCCCGCGCTTTATCAGCTCATGGGTCTGCTGGACTCCATCCAGCTCGTGTACCTGTGGAACATAGCCGGAGATCTGTTTGACGCGCGGCAAGGCAAGCGGATCTTCCCCTTGGTGACCGCAGCGCAGGTCTTGGGTAGTACGGTTGGAAGCTTTTTGACCCGCCCGATCACCTATGGCATCGGGGAAGACGCTGCGCTACTCGTGTTCGCACTGGTCTTCATACTCACCGCAGTGTTCATGATCACTACGGCCCGGAAGATAGTGGGAGAGACCAGGCCCAAGGCGGCTGCGACAAAGAAAGCACCAGAAACAAAGCGACTAAGGGAAATTCCCGGTATCATGAAGGAGTTCCCGATAATTCGCTTTCTGATCATTTGCGGTCTCATACCAAACGTCTTGCTGCCGATTTTTTCTTACCAGTTCAGTGTGATTGCCAACAGCAGCTTTGCGTCGGAACAGTCCCTCATCACTTTTCTCAGCATGTTTCGTGGGGCAACTACGTTCATAACCTTCATTATTCTGCTGTTTGCGGGACGGCTGTACTCGGCAATGGGATTACCCAACGCATCACTTGTGCAGCCGATCAATTTCGCCATCGTTTTCGGAGCGCTCACAACCTTTTTCAACATCTACGTCGCCGCGTACGGCCAGTTTACCTTGATCCTCATCCAGAGGGCAATCGCGGGTCCGGTAAACAAGATCCTTTTCAATGTGATTCCGAAGGCGCTGGTGTCATGGAGTCGCTCCTTTATCCGCGGCACCGTCCTGAAGGTCGGTATGTTGGCCGGGGCCCTTCTCATGATCTTTCTGAAACCCGTAATGGAGCCGCATGATTTTGCATACATAGCGGCGATTCTCGCGGTTTACTGGACCTTTGAGACCCTCGTCTTTCGCAAGGAGTACAAGCGCATTCTCAAGCAAGTCATCGTCGTCGACAAGATCGATTACGATCAAATCGAGGCTGTTCAAACCTTCGACGCGGGTGGTGCTCCGATCGGTCTTGAGTCTGCCGTGGTTGACATGCTCCCCCAAGAAAAGGTCGAGGAAGAGGCACGACTTGCCCCCATGGCACCCGAGATGGCGATAACGATGCTGGACGACCCAAGTCCCGCGATCCGCGCTGAGGCCGCTCTCTCCCTGGCCATAAATCCGGACATGCGAGCGGCAAGAAAGCTGACCCGGTGCCTGGAAGACCTGGACAATCAGGTGCGGAACGCCGCAATGGAAGCCCTTATCGCGTTTCCTGCCGAGATCCTGACGATCCTGGAGGCTTCTATCCTGGATGCCAGCTTGCGGGGAAAGCAGGCAATCCTCGAAGTGATACGACTGTCGCCGAGGATTAGCTATTTTGAATTGACCCATCTTTTCGGAAGATCGGTCGAGGAGGCGTACGAGAATCTCATCTGCATTCGTCGGCTGCAAGAATTTGAGCGGCACGAAAGCGTTAAGATGCTGAAACAACACCTCGTGGCCCGTAACGACGAGATTCTCAGTCTCTTGTTCTATGCTTTGTGGGTGTACCACGCGGACATGCGTCTCATGTATCAGTCCCTCAAATCTGAAAACGCGTCGGTGGCGATCGAACTGGTGGAGACGTCGATCAGAGGGCAGAATCTTCCGTACTTGGTGCCGCTCATCGATGACTTGCCCCTCAACGAGAAAATCGAAAAAGGGCGAAAGCTGTTCAACCTTGTGTCGAAGGACGAACTGGAGCGTCTGCTTGCACTGCTGGCCCAATCAGCAGACCGGGTGACCCGCCTGCTGGTGGTGTATGTGATGGCGGACCTTATGCCGAATCAAGCCTTGATTCCTGTGATTGAATCACGATTGGAAGACGATGACCCGTTAGTACGCCAAGTTGCGGAATATGCTTCAGCCAGAGCTTTGGGAAGGGAGGCGCACATGCCCGAAATCATCGACGTCATCAATAAGCTCAAGACTTTTCCTCTTTTTGAAGGGTTGGGGACGAGAGAACTCCACGCCGTGGCCTCGATCGCGAAACCTGACAGACTGCACTCCGGAGACATCATCATTCGAGCAGGGGAAGAGAACCCATCGATCTATCTGGTAATTTCAGGACAGATAACAACGTACCAGGATTACCAGACCTCCGAGCAAAAAGAACTGAGGACAGCCGAAGCAAACGGATATTTGAACTTTGTGCCGATGTTTGCCCATGTCCCGCCGGCAAATACCTCGGTGGTGACTCAGGACGCCGAGGTGCTCGTCCTGGCTCAGAGCCAGTTCCACGAGATTATGCGCGTCTATCCGCAAATCGGGCTCAACTGTTTGAAAATGGCCGCCCTCCTGTTCAGGCAGATGGGCTTCACTGCGTAGGGGACTGCGGGGCACGCAGAGGATTCCGCCTGAAGCACGAGTTGGCCCATGCACCTTTGTGTAGCTGTTTGGCGTACCTGGCACGAATTCACTGATTAAGGTTTTTTCTGCGCCTCGGGGGTTCAGCCGGTATGTATCGCTAAGGAGAATGGTTT
>JAPLJK010000079.1:0-52142 GCA_026388625.1 Deltaproteobacteria bacterium
TGTGTCAAAAAGATCCAATTGAATGACCTTTTCTTTGAGCAGCTTTCTTACCTGAGCGTTGGTCAACGCAGTGATATACTTGAAACCGCATTGAGCCAGGGCCTGTTTTCCTTTGCTCTTCACCATCCCCCGGTCTCCCACAAACACCACATCTTCTACTCCAAAGCGCTTTTTGAGGGTGTCAATCTGGGTTGAGACGGTGGTAGGGTCAGAGGAGTTACCCTTTGAAAACCTTTACCGATAACGGCTCATAGCCTAATGTATGGCTCAATGCTCAATAAGACAGGGGGGAAGCGAAAAAGAACCCATCGCGAAGTCTCCTTCAGTCTTACAGCACAAACTGCGGTTACCCATCCTCGCATCCTTGGTCACACTCCGAGATATTCCTGCATAACTTCCTTTTGCCTGCGGAGGAGTTCCACGGTTCCTTCAAAAACGATAGCCCCTTTGTCTATGACGTACGCTCTGTCACTGACGTCCAGAGCAAACAGAGCGTTCTGTTCAGTCAAAAGGATTGTATGATTTTGCTGCTTAAGCGTCTTCAACTGTTGTTTGAAAGACTGAACGATAATTGGGGCCAGCCCTATGGTGAGTTCGTCCAGGAGCAATAACTCAGGGTCTGTCATGAGAGATCTCCCTATGGCCAGCATTTGCTGTTCGCCGCCGCTGAGGTATCCGCCCGCACGTGAACTCAGATGTTCCAATCGGGGAAATAGATTGTAAATCCTCTCTAGCTTTTCATTTCTATCCTTTCTTTTCTTGTGTCTACACGCCAGATCGAGATTTTCCCTGACGGTGAGATCGGTAAAGATTAATCGGTTTTCAGGAACAACACCTAACCCCATTCTGGCAATCTTGTATGGTTCTTTTCCAATTATCTCCTCGCCTTTTAATCTTATGCTTCCCGAGCGAGGTCTAAGAAGGCCTGCAATGCTTTTTAAGGTTGTGGTCTTCCCCGCACCGTTTCTTCCGAGCAGGCACACAACCTCCCCTTTTTCAAGCTTGAGGGAGACGTCAAAGATCGCTTGAAATACGTTGTAGAAAGTGTTGATCGCGTGGACTTCCAGGAACATGATCACTCCCCGAAGTAAATGTCTTGGACTCCCTTGTTGCTGCGGATTTCTTCGGGCTTGCCGGACGCAATGATACTTCCCAAGTTCATTACAGCTATGGAGGAGGAGATTTCAAAGACCATGTCCATTTTGTGTTCGGTAAACAATACGGTGAGACTCATTGACCCGGCGATCTTTCTTATGAGGTTAACCGTTGCAGACGTCTCCAGCGGTGACATCCCGCAAGTTGGTTCATCCAGCAAGAGGAAATCCGCTCCAGTGGCGAGTACTATGCCGAGTTCAAGTCTCTTCCTATCGCCGGCCGCAAGAGTGCCGGAGAGTTCAGCGCTTTTTTCAATGAGTTCTACTTGGGAAAGGATTCTTTCTGTCTCTTCACTGGCTTGTCCGGCAGCAGATGAAAACAAGGATAGCCCTTTGCCTTTTGTGAATAGCACTGTAGCCTGAACGTTTTCCCAAACGGTCAATTCGGGAAACAGGCTGGTGACTTGAAAAGATCGGCCTAGACCGAGCGAAACAATTCTTTCCGGAGGCCGGCCCGTAATATCACGGCCCTTGAACATGACCCTCCCCTCGTCGCAGGGATAATAGCCGGTAATGAGATTGAAGAGAGTGGTTTTCCCAGCCCCATTTGGACCTATGACACCCACTATTTCATTCTTTTCAACCGTCAGATCAATCCCGGCAACAGCCAGAACCCCTCCGAACCACTTTTTCAAACCTCGTGTTTCCAGGACAGCCATCTAAGAAATTTTCCTTTGCTTAAAAGCCAACCATTTCTTGTGCGCAACACCACCAACTCCTTCGGGAAAAAACAGGACGATCAACACAAGGGTGATGCCTATGAAAAGCCCCCAATACTCGGTGTACGACGTTACAAAGGAGTTCAGCAGTACCATGATTGCTGCGCCGATAATGGGGCCAAGAAACACATGCATGCCTCCGAGCAAGCCCATCAGAAGGACTTCCCCCGACACGTTCCATTTCAAAATGTCCGGCGAAACCGAAGTTTCCAAGAATATGAAGAGGGCTCCAGCCACTCCGGAAAAAAAAGCTGATATGGTAAACGCAATCAACCTGTAATGCTGTATTCTAACCCCTATGAAAGCAGCTCGCTCAGGGTTGTCCCGTATGGTTCTCAGTATCAGCCCGAAAGGGGACCCCACTATTTTGTACAAAATATAAATACAGAGAGAACTGATAATAAGTACGAAGAAATAGCAGTTCACGTACGTTTCAAGAGTCGAGATGAAAGATGGGACCGGTATGCCCTGTATACCATCGTCTCCGAGAGTCAAGCTGCGCCACTTGAACACCATGATATAGACCAACTGTGAACAGGACAGCGTAAGAACTGCGAAATAAAATATGCCTCTTATCTTTACGCTGAAATATCCTATGAAAAGCCCAATGATGGCTGCGGAAAAAGGCGCGGCTATAAGTGCCGCGGGCAGGGGCCAGGAAGCCCTTGCCAAAAGTAAAGCACAAGTGTAAGCCCCAGTGCCGTAAAACGCTGCGTGGCCGAAAGACATCATTCCGCCATAGCCCAGCACAAGATTGAAACTGACCGCAAAGAGCGACCATATTATTATTTTCACAGTCAAGTACACATAATACTGGGAAAAGCCCCGTTCCAGTACAAATGGCAGAGCAAACAAGACCAGTCCAACAGTCAGCCCGGCTACCAATTTTGTCCTGTTCGTCTTGTCCATACAGATGTTTTTCCTTAGCGAGCCTGTTTGCCGAGTAGACCCGCAGGCCGCAAAATAATCACAAGAGCGGCCAACGCAAAAGTGAACGCCATAGCATATTTTTCCAGAACCAGTATGCCGAGGGCATACAACTCGCCGGTGATCAACGCCGCTAACAAAGCACCCCAGATGTTACCGAGGCCCCCAATAATGACCACCAGAAAGCATTCAATGATTATCTCCATGTCCATCCCCAGGGACAGGCGAACTGTTGGAGCGATCACCACACCTGCCAGTCCTCCCAGCCACGCTGCCATCATGAACACTAAGGTGAATATGCCTCTCACGTTGTAGCCGAGCATTTCTACCATTTCTCTATGCTCGGCCGAGGCTCTCATCAGTTTCCCAAATCTGGTAATATTGAGTATGAACCACAAGGAGATTGCCACAAGCGCTCCGATGGCTATAATGAAAAAGTAATACATGGGGAATGAGTTGCCGAATAATGTGACAAAGCCCTCCAATGCCGCCGGCATCGGTACTATCCGCAGATCGACTCCCCAAAGCATTTTGATGAAATCGCCAAGAACAAAAATTAATGCGTACGTAAGAAGAATCTGCATTAGATGATCTTTATCGTAAATGCGCCTCAAAAGCACATATTCGACGAGGCCGCCGACTAAACTGACCAGCGTCGGCGCAACGATCAAGGCAATCCAAAACCGGGAAGGGGTTGTGGCATAAAATTGGGTCAGGCTATAAGCCAGATAAGCCCCAAGCATATAGAATGAGCCATGCGCAAAGTTCACCACCCTCATTACGCCGAAAACAATGGTAAGGCCTGAAGCCATCAAGAAAAGCACCATGGCTCTGCAAAGACCACTAATGAACTGAGCGAAAAGGTTGGAAAGGTCAAGTTCCATGGTACAATAACCGACCCAAGTGACATTTCTGGGCAGCCGGTTCCTGAACGTGGAGCGAGGCGAACCAATAAATCCGCCTCGCCTATTTATTGGTCAAATCAGACGGCAGGGCTCTTCGTGTCTACAAAACCTGAATGCTGCCAAGGCCATTCTCAACCTGACCAAGGACTATTTTGGGTCAAATCCTATTTCACGCTCTTTCTCAACTGCATTATTTCATCGCATGAAGGCATTATCTTGTCTGCGCTAGTCACTATAGGCTCCTTAATCACTGGGAATGGGAATCCTTCTACTTTCAATATCTTCCCCCAGAAAGCCGGCGTTTCTGCCTGATGATCACAGGCTCTCATTGTGATCTTCCCCACCGGGGAATCAATGGTCAAACCTTCCAGCGCTTTGACAACCTTTTCGGTTTCCACACTGTCAGCCTTCATTATGGCTTCGGTCAGGAATTTGGCGCAGCAGTAACCTGAGAACGCACCGATTCCAGAAGGGTAAGGGTCCTTGGCTCCACCCTTCTCAGTGAACTCCACATAACTCTTTACGAATGCTTTATTTTCCGGGCTCTCAGGAAAATACCACAGATAGTTAGAGCCGCCGTACACATCTGAAGGCATGCTTTCCCCGAGTGCCTTTGGAAATACAGAGTCGGCCAGACCGAAAGCGAACACCGGGAATTTTTCCATAAGTCCGAAAATCTTGGACTGTTTCATGATAGCAATTAGACCTGAAGCCCCAAATGCTACGTAAACGGCATCGGGCTTCTTGGCAACGAGGGCAGTCAGGTACGGAGTGTAATCGGTTTCCTGGAGCTTGGGCCAGGCTTCGCCTACCTTCTCGACGGTCGGGTCGTTCTTGGTAAGCCCTTTCCAGAAGTTATCGGCAATTGAGTGGCCATACTCATAATCTTCACCCAGAATGAACCATTTCTTGTAGGGCTGGGTAGCAGCATAAGCACCACCGGCTGCACCTTCAATCTCAGCGTTCGGGCACCCACGAAAAATATACTCGTGACCTTTCTCTCCAGTTATTTTTTCGCTTCTCGCAATATGAACCATAAACACTTTCTTCTTTTGTCTAGCTAGTTCTGAGACCGCTAGAGCCGAAGCACTATTGGTAGTACCGGCTAGAAAATCCACGTTCTCTTTGAGCAATAGTTCCCGGGCGTGTGACAAAGCCTCATCAGGCTTGAACTTGTCATCACGGGTCAGTATCTCGATCTTTCTTCCCTTAAAACCGCCCTTGGCGTTGAAGTCGTCAATGACCATTTTCCATCCTGCCAGGGCAGGCTTGGTAAATGCTGCCGCTCCACCGGAAAAACAGTCTATCATTCCTATTGTTATGGGTTTGTCGGCCTGAACCGCCATGGGAATCATGGCAAGAATCAGCGCCATTGTTAAACCGAATAATGCCCAACACGTATTTGCCATTTTCCACTTCACCATCACGATCTCCTTTTGTTGAGTTTCTGAGCTACAAGTAGCTTGGCCGTTAACAAGATAACGTGCGGCCTCACAAAGGGTTGAAAACGCGTCATCCAGCTTTGGTAAGCCGCTTCACCAGGTCCCTCCCCAACTGGAAGGCTCTCTTGTTTATTTCCTCCCTGTCTGAAGACATGTAATCTCTCACAGCCTTGCCAAGGAGTTCTTCGTTGATCGGCAGAAGCCCAGCACCGGCTGCACCTCCAATCAGGATAACATTAGCCAACACAGAACTGCCCAGTTCCATAGCCTTTTCGGTCGCCGGCAAGAAATAGGTAATCCTGCTAAGCGACTGAATTCTTACGAACATAAGGTCAAGAGAAGGGTAGGGGATATGGCCGCTAATAACGTCTACCGGATGCACCGGCCGGGTGTTTACAACACAGACGGTTTCCCTGTTGCCGAACTGTCCAAGAACCCTTGCAGCCTCGCTGGGCTCAAGGGCTATCACCAAGTCCGCGCATCGTGGTGGAATCAAAGGTCCGTACTGGCGTGTTCGAGAAATGCGCACATGACTCATGACCGAACCACCTCGTTGTGAGGCCCCATAAGTTTCACCAATAGTAACCTTGTACCCCAGGTCCACCAATACCGCACCAATGAGCTGTGATGCGACCACGTTTCCCTGACCGCCAACGCCCGTAACCACGATGTTGAAAGGGTCCTTTGTCATTCAGGCTGACTCCTTAACTATGGCTCCGACAGGGCATATGTCTGCACAGACACCACAGGAGGTACAAATTGCTTCATCGATTTCGGTCTTGCCGGAGACAGCATCCCATTTGAGTCCAGGACATCTGAAAACCCGCGTACACAGACGACTGCATCCGCAATCTTCACCGACACACTTGGAAACGTTTACAGTGACCCTGTAACTCTTAGGGGACTTCTTACCCCTCACCAGAGCGCACTCCTGCCTGAGAATAAGAACTCTTGCCGATTGCTCCTGGAGCAGGTCGTATATCGTGGAGCACGTATCTTCAAGGTCAAAGGGATCCCGGACTAATGTTTTCAGACCTAAAGAGCGGCACAACTCCTCAATAACCACGGGCCGAGCCGTGGCCCCCAAGGCATTCACAGCGGTTCCAGGATGTGGCTGAAAACCTGTCATGGCAGTGGCGTTGTTGTCCAAAATAATCAAGAGAAAGTTGGACGAGTTGTGAATTCCGTTTATCAGGGCCGGCACAGCAGCATGATAAAAGGTAGAATCACCGCACACTGCTATGGCGGGCTGTTGGGCGCCCAATCGATCAAGCATCCCGAAACCACACGCCATGCCTATACCTGATCCCATGGCATGAAGGGTTTTGGATTGGTTGAATCCGGTAGGTAGGACCGCAAGAGCGTAACATCCGATGTCCCCGAAAACGACTCCATCCCGGCCATCCAGTACAAGGGCCTTCTTAATGGCCCAGAAAGAGGCCCTGTGAGGGCATCCCGCACAGAACGCCAGGGATCTCGGTGGGGAGTAGTTCTGAAGAGCATCTTGTGCAAGATCGAGGTAAGATTGGTCTGGTTGATGAACTCTGGTTCCAGTCAGCTCTGAAATAACCCTGATAACGAGACCAGGGCTCAATTCCCCAAAATCAGGAACTGTGCCTGATTTTTTTCCTAAAAAATTGATCCCGGAAAGTTCCAGGCTGTGATCTGCAAAGACCTCTTTGACATTGTTTTCCAGGACCGGGTCAACCTCTTCGATAAACAGGACGGTCCGTGTTTTTTTCAGATGCTCGACGATAAGATCTTCAGGTAATGGCCAAGTAGTTCCCAATTTTAAAACGCCCACCTTAGATTCGACTCCTAACATGACCACCGCTTCCTGTGCGAAGAGCCAGCCGGATCCACACGTAATGACTAACAGATCGGGGTATTCCGGGCCTTCGTAGATATTGAAAGTAGATCCTTGGAAAAATTCCGCGGCTTGCCTAAGTCTATTGTGTGTCAAGGGATGTGACAAAGACGCCGGAAGAGGGGTGAGCGCACTAGATGTGTCGAAGCGTGGGATGGGATGGGAGTGGGCTAGTTCGCCCAGAGTCACATTGCCGCGGGCATGAGATATTCTGGTCACGCTGCGGACCATACAAACGTTACTTATCATCCTCGACAACTCGAAAGCCTTTCTGACCATGTCCTTGGCTTCGTGCAAAGTGGCGGGTTCCAGCAGCGGAAGATCCGCCAATTTGGCGAAGATTCGGGAGTCCTGTTCGTTACTGCTTGATATTCCCGATGGATCGTCACAAACTACGAGCACAAGTCCTCCTCGAATCCCAGTTAGGTTGAGATTAAGTAAGAAATCAGAAGCTACGTTCAGGCCGTTCTGCTTCATTGCCACCAGAGCATTGAGGCCTGACACTGCTGCAGCGGCCGCCACCTCCAGGGCGACTTTTTCATTGACCGACCACTCTACATAAATCCCAAGTTCACCTGCCACTTCTGCCAGAGATCCTATAATCTCGGATGACGGATTACCTGGATAGGCTGTGGCAACACTTATTCCCGACTCAATAGCCCCTCTGGCCATTGCCTCATTGCCCATCAGAAGGACTTCTTTGCCGGGAGAATCTTGACCTATTACAGACATACTCAAAATCTCCTGAAATCAGCTTCCTTTATCAGAAGCTCGTTTCCTCTTGTTAATTGACGCATCCTGCAAGTGTTCCAAGTTGGTTTTGGGAAATGCCTCTATTTCGAGCGCTCCTCGTTCCTGAGCACCTCTTACAAGATCTTGACCGATCTCAGTTCTCACAATAAGTGTGTTCCATCCCTCTCTGCCTTCATACATTCCCACGGAAATGTCAGCAAATTCTGATGTCATGTCAGGACACGTTCGGCAAGCATCCTGAATCAATGGTCTGAGTTCGTCCAACGGTATCACGTGAAGGCCATCTTCTGTTTCCAATTCCAAAGAATTGGCCGGAGGGGGCGGAATGTGCAGCTTCTTGATAACTTGAACATTAAACCGATGGGCTAAGAAGGTGGCGAAATCCCGGCCGTCAAAAGCCCAGTTGCAGAAAAGTCCTACGACAAGCCTGATTCTATCCTTCAGATTCTCATTCTTCAGATCGTACATCATCATTTTTCTTAAGGAGCGAACCTGGCATGGCAGCCCTACCACTGCGATTTTCTGATATCCGATGTCAATTGCCTGTCTCAATGCGCTCAAAGAATGGGCACCCACATACTTTGAGCCTGTGCATGAAAGGATATCATTTTCAGTAACCGCAATCTTCCCGCATGGATAATTGTCTTTTGGACCAACCCCCGTCAGCACTGCCGCCTCGATGAGTTGATCTTCGAGGGCTCCCGCCAGAAGGGCTGAAACAGTGCCGCCGCCTTGAGCCACGGAAGTGATTCGAGAGTCCCGAGACTGTGATGCCATTACTGATCTCACATGACCAAGGTTCCGGATTTCTTGAGCAATGCCGAAAACGAATTCCCCAATACGGTCCGAATCAAATTCTGTCATGGGACAGTACGCATAGCAGCGGCCGTGCTCCACGGAGCATCTGTCCAGCAACACCGTCTTACCTCTAAAAGCCGTCAAGTAAGGACAGATATCCACGCAAGCCCCGCAAGCGGCACACAGGCCCTTTTCCAGGACCCGCCGATTAAGTTCATTCAAACCCTGGACATTTTCCATTTCTTACACCATACTTATCAGAAAAATACCCTTGACCAAGCCATATTAGGCACAATTTCAATTGAGGGGTGAGATGATAAACCTCTTCCCGTTGCGGCCATTATACGGGAAATCGTCCTTCATGATAGTTTTTTTGAACACGGCGACAAGATCATCGCGGACCGTTGATCGACTGGTTGATCGAGAGGACTATTTTCAATCAAGATTTGTTGTAGTATGTAACCCCTACTCGAAGTGATCGGTCTCAGAGTTTAACGAAGTGTTTTCGGGTTGCAAAAGTGGATTGAGAACATTCTGTCGGGCGCAAACTCAGGAAAGCCAATGACAGTAGCTCCATGCAAGAATGGTATAGTAACTGACACTTATTACCCCAGATTGGCGTCGTACTGGCATTTATCATGATTTTTTCTTTGCAAAAACGTTTTCTCGTATTCTTGTTGCTACCGGTAGCAGTCATTGTGGCTTCATTAGGGGCTGCAGGTTTCTTTTACGCACGATCGTATCTCTTGGATCAATGGGCAGTCTCGACTCAACTCAAACTCGAGGAGGCTGCCCACAAAATAGATATGCGTTTAGAAGAGAGACTACAATTAATAAATCTCATTGCTAAAGCTGAAGAAATTCCAGGTGGCGACGTTACACAAGCTTTTCTGATACAGGAGTTGACTGACAAGGATGGAGTCCGTTTTGTGGAAATCGATCTTCCAGAGTCGGCAGCTTTCAACACAACACAATCAGATGTTAGTGCACAAGATGTCGGCACCGCCTTTGTGGACGGTCTTTATACGATGGAACTTTGTGGAGACCTCGGGTTTTGCGCACCTACAATGGATCCAGGAGCCCTGGACCGATCGCTCAGGATCATAAAAGTCCTCGACACGCAGGACGGTAAGGATAAAAAACGTCTAATCGTCAGGATAAGCTTCGATTCATTTCTGGATCCTATCAGGCAAATGCATCTTTGGGCGGGCAGTACAGCGTTGCTGGTCACCAGTACAGGCCAGTTTCTGGCTGCCGACGATAAGGCTTTCTTCGACAGGAAGCGCCTGGGAGACAACGGAGATGAACTGGAAAAAAAAGTTCTGGATGAAATCCGCAGCAAATCTGTCGGCACTGTTTTTGGCCAAGGGCACCCCCCAAATTTCGTAATGGGATTCTACAAGATCCCTTCAATCAACTGGTACATCATTCTTGTGTCTAAGGGCAGCACAATCATGGAACCGATTATTAGATTCAGATTTTACTACGCGATTGCTGCCTTAGCCGCCCTGATCCTTGTTCTTCTCCTGATACGCCTCACAACGCGTTCTGTGGGTCGATCAATTGGAGGCATCTCCAGCGCGGCAGCACGAATCAGAAACGGGGATTACAGTCAAAAACTGCCGGAAGACAGGTCAGACGAGATAGGTGAGTTGAATCGCAGTTTCAATAGAATGATGGAAGGTTTAGAGCAACGTGACCTTATTGAAAAGACATTCGGGCGATACGTGGACAAAGCTGTGGCTGAAGAATTGATGAGCAGGCCTGAAGCGCTTAGGCTGGGTGGCGAAAAAAGAACAGTCACTATCATGATGTCGGATTTAAGAGATTTCACTCCCATGTCGGAAAAGCTCCAGCCCGAACAAGTAATTAGAATGTTGAACAGATACTTTGCCAGAATGATAGGCGTGATTGAACATTACAAGGGTATTATTGTCGATTTTTATGGCGATTCCATTCTGGTTTTTTTTAACGGATCGGCCGAGGATATTCCTAAAAGAGCTTTGGATGCGGTCCAGTGTGCTCTCGAAATGCAAGCCGAGTTGGTAGGCTTCCTGCAAGAAAACCTCTTGAGAGGGTTGCCGGAAGTCTCCATGGGCATAGGGATTCACACTGGCGAAGTCATCGTAGGAAACATTGGCACAGAAACCAGGGCGAAATACGGCATCGTTGGGGCGGCGGTGAATTTGACGGATAGGATTCAGGCCACTGCATCAGGGGGCCGAGTAGTCATATCTCAAGACACTTTTGAGACACTTAAGAATAGAGTTACCGTTTCGTACGTTTTCAACGTTTGCCTCAAAGGCATCGAAGATGACAAGAAACTCTATGAGGTCGAGTCGGTAGACACTTAATGCTCGAGGCTGCTTGAATTCAGTAAACTATGCCTGCGTAACCTACAAAGCTGGAACTGGGCGTCACATCGTAGCTCGTGTAGTAATCCACAAGAAAACCACTCCTGACGCCTCGCTTTAGCTCCGACGCGATTACCGAAGCGATTGGGCCTGCCGAGCAGGTGTTGTTTCGTACATGGGAGTCTCTGAGAAGACCTGGGGCATCCATGACCAGCGCGTGATCAATGAGAATCTTGTCATTTTCCTCCTTTACCCACTGAACCGCCACTGAACCTTTTCCCTGAGGGGTGAAGCCATAATTCTGGCCGTAATGAGTCAAGTCTGCAGAGCCTACATAAGCCGCGGATAATGCCTTGGCTTGAAGGAGTTCCTGGACCGAAGTTCCAAGTTTTATGGCCATGTCGGAGGCCGGGGAATGGACCGCAATTATGACTGCATCAGGGAAAAAGTATTTGATCATGGGCAGAACTACTTCCACAGTGTTGTCCGAGAATGAGGGAGGTACAGCAACTGCCAGACCTTCAGACAAGATCTCCTGCGACGTTTTTTTGTCCATGGATATGATTCCGAGAGGAGTTTCCCATTCGTTTTCAATATAAATTAAGGGATTACTGCCGCCTCGAAGATGTCCGCCATAAACTACAACTCTATCAGGCTGGATGTTATGGGAAATAGTTTTGAGGACCCTTGCGGCAGCTCTTCCCGAGTAATACCAGCCCGCATGGGGAACTATCCCACCCGTCCAAGCCCCGAGGGGAGGAGAGAAGCCTGTCAGAAATTCTTTGATTTGACTTGTGCATTGGCTGGAGGAAGCGGGGTACCAACCATCCGGCAAGGTTCTTCTTCGGGATTCCATCTTTCAGGTCTCCATTCTTTGTAGGGCTTCTGTGATGTAGTGTTTACTGTGCTCCAGTTTGTACTTTTGCTTATAGGATATTCGTAGTTGGTTACGATTTCAAACAGTATAAAATTTTTCTTGCAAAGAGAACAAATGTTTTCTATATTCAAGGTATGGTAATCACCAATCGACAAAAAGAAATAATCGACTTCATCCGGGAATTCCAACACCGGCAAGGCTTCCCACCCTCATTACGGGAAATATGCAAGGCACTGGGACTTACTTCCCCAGGCAGCATGATCAAACATATGCGCTCCCTTGAGTCGGAAGGGTTCATCAGGAGAATTCCAGGGAAAAAACGTGCATGGAGTTTGATTGGTTTATCCTCTCGGATCTGTATTCCTCTCATCGGTCGGATCGCAGCGGGTACGCCCATATTAGCCGAGGAAAACAGAGAGGATGATCTCCCTGTAGATCCAGGACTTTTCGGTTCTAAAGAGGCCTTCGCTCTTCGAGTCTCTGGAGATTCCATGGTAGATGCACAGATCCGCGATGGAGATCTGGCAATCATAAGGCCCCAGGATGATGCCGAGAACGGATGGATAGTGGCGGTGCTTGTACAAGGATTGGAGACCGAGGCTACTCTCAAGATATTCCGGCGAAAAAACGAGGAGATAGAACTGCACGCTGCCAACCCTGCCTATGAACCGGTGGTATTCAAGAAGGAGGAACAGTCTAGAGTGAAGATCTTGGGAAAACTGATAGGAATCATACGGCCTAAACCGTAGGGAATTGATGAGAGATATTCAATGGCCAATTTTGTACATCTCGAGGTCCAAAGCGCCTTTTCTTTCCTGTGGGGAACTTTTACCCCTGAGGATCTTGTTCGAGAGGTAGCGGCTTTAGGTCAGAAGGCCGTTGCTCTTACCGATGATGGTCTATTCGGAGCGGTCAGGTTTTATAAGTCGGCGCTAAGATATGGAATACAGCCAATATTAGGTGCAAAAGTCTCTATCTGGGACGGTTCTCTAATAACTCTTTTGGCTTCCGATTTTGAAGGATATGGAAATTTGTGTCGGCTTTTATCCGTTGCTTTAGGGGATGGGACATCTCCTAAGAACCACATAACCAAACAGGACTTGAGTCACTGTTCCAAGGGACTGATTTGCTTAGCCGGCGGGAGAGGTTCCAGAATACGGACATCTTTGGAAAAGGGTAGGGTCGACTCAGCCCGAATCCGTCTATTGGAACTCAGAGTAATATTGAATAAACCGGAGAGACTTTTTGTTGTTGTTCAGAATCATGAGATCCAAGAAGATTCTGAGGCTAATCAATGGGAAAGATCGTTCCGGATAATACAATTAACCATGGAACTCGCTTCCAGCTTGGAACTTCCTACTGTGGCAACTAACTGTGTAACATTTATTAAACCGGATGATTATATACTTCACCAGGCTCTGGTCGGGATACAGCGGGAACACCATCACAGAGAGGTATTTCCTCTTCCTAACGATAGCTTTTTTTTGGCATCCAAAGAGGAAATGCAAACCAGGGTCCCCTGTCCGCAGGCTCTAGCGAATACAGCGTATATTGCTTCAGTATGCCGTCTATTCTCTATGCCTGTAGGTCGACTCCATCCCCCTTTTCTGCAAAAACCCATGGAAGCATCGAGAAAGCTCGCCAATATTTGTTTGAAAGAAGCCTCCAGACTTTTCCAGCCTGTACCGTTTACTTATATGAGACGGTTTGACCGGGAAATTGCTGTTATTAATCAATTACAATTGGCAGATTTTTGTCTTCTGGTGAAAGGTGTGGTCGACTTTGCAGTAAAGGAGGGCATCCGTCACAGCGTGCGGGGGTCGGCAGCGGGAAGCCTTGTGGTTTACCTATTACTGGGAGGAGTGGATCCGGTAGCACACAACTTACTATTCGAGCGTTTCATCAACGAGGGCAGGAGTGATATGCCTGATGTTGATTTGGATTTTGATTCTGACCGCCGAGACGAAGTTATTCACTACCTGATGGAACTCTTCCCCCGCCGGACGGCTATGGTCTGCACCATTCACACATTTAAGGTTCGCAGCGCTGTGCGTCTGGTCGCCCGCTCCCTGGGTTACCCCCTGGATGAGATAGATCGTCTTTCCGCTTGCCTTCCCTGGTCGCTTCGGGGCAGAGACTTGATGGAAGCCCTGGAGCATCTCCCAGAATTGAGAGACGCTCCTATTCAGAAAGAGACTCAGCTTATTAATTTGGCTGCAAAGATAACCAGCCTTCCATTCCAGAAATCCGTCCATTTGGGGGGGGTTATCATAGCGCCTGACGACATCAGGGCATGGACTCCCATTGGAATGTCTCTCAAAGGTTTCCCATTAGGACAATTGGATAAAGACGATGTAGACGCATTGGGACTCCTCAAATTGGACCTGCTTGGACTTCGAATGCATACGGCGATTCGCAAGGCAATGGAGATCATTCGAAGGAAGGGTATCGACCTTGATCTAGACAAGATGCCTCTAAATGATCGCAAGGCTTATGCTCTTCTTAGAAGCACGGAAAGTGTGGGAATTTTTCAGCTTGAATCACCAGGTCAGCGCAACCTCTTGGGCCGCCTTCAACCTAGGCATTTTAGTGACCTGATATCGGAGATTTCCCTTTTTAGGCCGGGACCAGTGGAAGGAAACATGGTGGAAACGTTCCTTCGGAGGCGACACGGAGAAGAACCCGTTCGGGATCTACATGAAGATTTAGCTCCTGTCCTAGCGGAAACATACGGCGTAATACTGTTTCAAGAGCAAGTACTGCGTATTGTCCACATCTTCGCGGGATTATCTTATGCCGAGGCGGACGCCTTTCGCCGGGCTATGACCAAAGACCATAAGTCACAAAAGATGGAGGCCCTAAGGTGGCAGTTCATCAAAGGATCTATCGCCCAAGGTCACAGCAGGGTTTTGGCGGAAAGAGTATTCCGGAGAGTAGCTTCTTTCGCTTCTTATGGTTTTTGTAAGGCCCATGCGGCGTCTTTTGCTCATATCACTTACCAAAGCGCCTACTTAAAGGCCCATCATCCTCAGGCTTTTTATCTGGGCCTATTGAACGCAGGCCACGTAGGTTCTTATCCTCCATCCGTAATACTTAACGAGGCTCGGAGGAGAGGGATTCCTGTATATCCTCCTCATCTCAACGCTAGTGGGACGGAATATGAGGTTGATGGTTCGGGTATTCGTGTCCCTCTGGTGGTGATAAATGGTGTAGGGCCTGCAACAGCACGGAGAATCGTAGCTGAACGTCGGAGGAGAGGACCTTTTCGTAACCGGGGAGATTTTTTGGCCCGTGTGTTACTCCCGGACCGTATAGTCAAGCTCTTTTCATTGGCTGGAGCCTTGGACGGACTTGAGGAGCAAGAATGGGGATTTATGCAGGAAGTCTGTAATGTATGACCATTTAGGCATGATCATGATGGATACTCATACAATGATTTACAATGATGCCGCTTCAATGAGCGTTTTTTGCCATGGCCACCCCTTGGAGGTTCTGAGGGCCAAATTAGCCATCCATGGCATATTAACAGCCAGAGACTTGAGACGAATTCCTTCCGGTTGCCGGGTACTTGTTACAGGTATCCTGGTCATTGTCCATACTCCTCCTACCAGATCCGGCAAACGAGTTATGTTTATTACTATGGAAGATGAAACAGGCCTGATGGATTTGGTGGTGTTTCCCAAGACTCAGGTAGACTTTGCCCGTGCCATCTTAACCAGCGAAGTTCTTACCGTAGAAGGAAGATTGCAAAGGGATGGGAAAAACGGGGTGTCGGTATCAATTGTTGTGGGAAAGGTTTTACTTTCGCTAAGTGGCTCTTTATCTGATTTCTTTAGGGGACAGGTCCGTACTCCAATCAATGAAAGCTCTTGTTAAAGTTTCATGGCGAGCCTTTTTCGATCACAGATCGTATATCATTAAGGATTTTCGACCTGTATTGGATAATTGACGCCTCATTGGACATAACCATGTCCAACTGGCGGGTATGAATAATCAAATAGCCAATTATCCTAAGCCGTTCCTTCATGAATTCCGCGTCCATTCCTTCAATACGCGCTAATGTGCTATCTTCTTTGACTTCCGTGCGGAACCCGAATTCCGCCAGAATATGGGCAACAAAAACAGCCCGCCTCACACGCCGCGGATAGTCGGCTGCCCCGCCCTTGAAAGAGAAACTGATGTAATTCTCCATCGCTCTATCACTTACCAACGCTTCAACAGTAGAAAAATGAAAACCAAACCTGGATGTGAGACTGCAAAAATTCCTTGACAGCATGAAATAATTGCGCGCCGCATACGGGGAACGCATAGCAGGATCCAAGGCAGGGTTTGCCGTGGCCTGCATGAGGACCGACATAAACCCACTGGCGTCCACGGGCGGCGGGCCCTCCCAAGGTACAGCAACGACACCTTCCCAAATCGACAGCATAGGAATGGAAGCAATGTTATCCAGATTGACAAATTTTCCATCCACATCTTCTTTGAAGCCGTCGTCGAGATTTATGATCCACCATTGCATGGGAACACGACACATGAGCTGTTTGCTGGAACGTTCAGAAAAATGATGCTCTTTACCGAAATTGAACATTTCATGAACAGATTTTTCATGACAGAAACGGGTTATGTCGTGAAGTGTCTCGCATTTTCTCGGGTGAAACTCATGAGAATCTGGATCCAGGAGATTCAAAGGGACAATGTGCTGACTTGCACTCTTAAGAATGTCATATACAGGGCTACCCTCCATGAGGTTCTTTCGGTTGCTCTGCCTGGAGAGTAGTGATTCAACTCGTCCCTTATAGATTTTGAGGCCGTTGGCATCTACTGTGACGATCTCTCCATTCCTGAAAATGTCCGTGGCCCCTGAAACCCCGAACAGGGCAGGAACCCCGAATTCCCTGGCCACATTAGCCAGATGACCCGCTACCCCTCCTAACCCTGTGACTACGGCAGCGGCCGTACTCAGTAGAGGAGCCCACCTCGGCAAGGATTGGGCAGTAACAAGTATTCCACCTTCCGGGAACTTCAGCTTATCCACGTCATTCTTCACAAGATAAACCGGGCCGCAGGCCACTCCAGGGGAGGCAGTTATACCTCCGCGGGTAATAACCCGGGCCTCACTGTCAGTATCTTCAACATCCCCGATTGTGGTGCTCTCAACTTCTATATGCTGCAAGGGTCTGCACTGGAGAATAAGAATCGAGCTATCCGGCGCCATAGCCCATTCGATGTCTTGAGGCGAGCCATAGTAGCCCTCAAGTCTGACTGCCATGTAAGCCAATTCCATGGCATGTTCATCGCTTATGGACTGCTCAGACCGTCTATCTCCTGCAAGTTCCGTCCGGCACACTCCCTCGTCCGGATAACAACGAAACTCAACGTCTTTCGACTTGATTTCTTTCCTGACAATCTTCGAAAGACTTCCAGTCGAGATCACGAACAGATCCGGATCCACGCTGCCGTCAACAACTGCTTTTGGCAATCCCCACACTGAATTAATAAAAATGGATTTGTCAGAAAAATCGAAAGGATTACTGGAATACATTACTCCACCAGCAACTGCGTCCACCATAACCATACAACCCACGCACATCGAGACGTCTTCATCGGGAATACCCCTGTTCATTCTGTAGGTTATGGCAGGCAAGCCGTACTTGCTTGCGACAACAGCCTTGTAGGAGTTCATAATGTGATCTGGACTAACATTCAAGTCGGAGCGAAATTGACCTGCAAATGAAGTTCCTGCAGCGTCTTCACCAAGGGCGCTGCTTCTCAGAGACACCTTGATTCCTGCTCCGACTTCCTGCTCGATTTCTCCGTAAGCTTCCAAAATGGCCTTCTCCAGGTCGGCCGGGACGGACGCACGTATGATCAATTGCTGAATGTCAGCACTCAATTTGTAGAGATCGTCTATCCCATCCGAGTCGGTGGCTTGAATTCTGCGATCGATCTCTACCTGAAGATCATTGTGCTGGATAAATTTCTCATACGCCAGGGCGGAAATCACAAAGCCAGCCGGCACTGGAAGCCCTATCTGGTTCTTTATCTCAGCGACATTGGCCATTTTGTTGCCAACTTGGTCGGCCATATTTCTGTCAATGGACCTGAGCGGGATAACCAATTGGTCGCCTGTGAGCACCTTCTTGGATTCTAAGGCGTGGTTTATCCTTTCCTGAATAATTTTGAATCTGTCATATAGCTCTGCGTATTTGTTCGGAGCAAGTTGGTCAAGATGTTTCACAATCCGGAACACATTTACAGAGACTGCTGTACACCTTGACCTGACAAATGACATTCCAAAAGTATTGCTCCCATGTAGTGCTTTTTCAAGATCACTCATAATTTCGAGGGCTTTGTTATTGGAGGTGAGGAGGAGTTTGAAATTATGGTACCGACTAGTAAAAGCAGAGCGGAGGTCATCGACACTCATCTCAGCGTCAATTCCCCCGCGCTTTCCGAACAATCTTGCCAAGATGCTAGGCAACTTGATCATACGTTTCTCATGGGCAGATCATAGCCATCAATGGACATTCCTCTAGTGGGTCAATCCAAGCAAACTCACAGCGCCAGCCCAAGGCTTCGTCTCTCAATACAGCAAACCAACAGAATTGCTAAACTTCCTTCTTAGCCCCTGCTTTCATTTGAAGCCCGAATCCTTCAAATAGATATAGTATGGCTATTCCCCACCACAACGTGTAGACAACATAGAACACCAGAGAGAAACTTAAGATTCCAGCCTTTGAAATTGCGCTTTGGGGATCGATCTTGAAAAAATTGTAACCTACTTCCACGCCTTTCTTCACTACGGTGGACAGGAAGGCCGCTTCCTTGAACTTGTTTTGCCTGGTTAGGTCTTTGTCCACTTCCTTGAAGGCACTCCACCATACGTACAGAACTTCCTGCCCTTTGAAACCATACTTGGAGGAAACTTCGGTTTCTCGATTATGAAACATGGAGTCGGCATCCTTCAACGCGACAGCCATAACCTGTCCTAGATCACCACTAATCTTTAACTGGGCAGCGGTAGAAGTTACCTGAGCGCCTGCCCCTGTCAATAGCTTGGTGGCTTTTTGCCCCATTTCATCGTTTTTTAACTTGATGGTTACATCGAACGTCTTCCCCATATAGGCCAAATTTTGCTTTACGAGGTCAGGAATGTAATAGGTAGAGCCCTTAGAAATTGAATTAAAGAGTTTGTCAGCGGCTTCAAGCGAGTTTTCCCCTCTGAACAAAGGAGAAAACATTAAAACTAGGATGATTATGAAAGTCACAAACAGCACCACGCCCTTTAAGAATGTTCCTTTATCTTTGATGAGCATGTGTCAGACCTCCCCTCTCAGATATCTCATATTGCCGAAGAATTTCCCGATCACCCAGATGGCAAAGATACCTATTACCACGAAAAATACCCACATACCCACCTGGTCCAATCCCTTGGCCAGGGAATCTGATATGTTGATTATCTCCATCTGCTTAAGTTTTGATGGTAGGGCAAAGAACCTGTTAACAAATCCGGCGAGTATTGCTGTTGCGTAAAAACCCCTGATGTAAATGCCCTTAACCACCTTGGTGGTTAGAGCCCCAACTTGGACCCCTATAAGCGAACCCAGGAGCATTCCCATTGCGAGCGTATAAAAAATAAAGCCGTATATCGCATACTGGGCGATTGAAGCAAAGCCGGCAGTAAAGATGATCTGTAATATATCAGTGCCAACGGTAGTGAAAGATGAAACACCAAGGACGTAAACAAATATGGGGAAAGTGAGAAAACCGCCCCCTACACCCATGATTGCCGCCGCAAAACCCACAATGGAACCGCATATTGCAACGAAGAGGGCCGGGATCTTCTTTCCTCCTGGAACAAGATCTTCATCGAAGGTTATCGCAGGGGGAATTTTCGCCCCTTGAAGCCTAGCCGGCAGTCCCTGCTTCCCAGATGCCGCTTCTGCTCCGTGAGGACTCTCACCCGCGTGAGCTCCTACGTCGCCGCCGGCCTTCCTGAGCCGCAAAAAATCTATTAGAGCGTAAAAGCCGAGAAATCCCAACAATACAACATAGACTATACTGATAAATGTATCGCTCAAAACAGGGTTGGTCTCGTAGAGAGCCCTATTGATAACCCCGCCCCCTGAGACTCCGATTCCTGAGCCCACGAGAAACGCTACGGCCAGAGGCACCGACACGTTACCCAATTTCCTGTGGACCGCTGTTCCCATAATCGCCTTGGCGAAGATATGAAACAGGTCGGTTCCCACGGCCAGAATTCCTTTGACGCCTGCGCTCATGAGCGCCGGAGTGATAATGAAGCCGCCACCCGCGCCGATGCAACCCGTGATTAACCCGGCGCATAATCCTATAACTATGGACACGAGAAAGATCGTTGTGGAATAGTAAGCCGGAGTGTATGCCTTGTCTCCTCCCAGAACGGGCGGCAAGTCTGCGGCAAAGGCCGCAGAAATAACAATCACCGGGAGCAGCATCAGTCCCAGTATCCAGATTTTTTTCCTGTCTCTCAATATGTTCATGGATGTTTCATAATCCCACTTCGCGTGGGCCATCGACGCAGCCATGAACATGCGGTAAAGTTGCTTCCCCCGTTTCATGTCGTCTCTCCTCCAAGAAATTCGTTAGAAATACATCGGGAAAAAGTCTGCAATTCATATAACAAGGAATTTGCTGGTATATATTCCCACTCTTACCTGCACAAAGTTGTGTTTCTGGGGACAACTAATCGACTGGCAGGCTTCATAGTTGCCAGTATTACCGTCAGGAAATTGTCCACATTGGAACGGGCCAAGAAACCCCGAGAATGCCGAGGCGAAACCCGCTGATCATTATCCCATAAGATCGGTGATCTTTGATCAAAAAAAATCAAACCGGATCACCAGACACATCTAGTGAATTAGGGACGAGGCACTCCTTATCTTCTTCGCTGCACCATTTTTTCTTATAGGCGTCCTGCAATTTATACAGCAGTTCGTCAATTTCCATGGGTTTCATCAAGTAATCAAACGCGCCGAGTTCCATGCCCTGTATTGCCACTTCTACGCTAGCGTGGCCGGTAAGCATTATTACTTCAACTGAAGGCCTGATTCTCTTGATTTCTTTCAATGTTTCTATGCCGTCCATGTCCGGCATCTTCACGTCAAGTACCACAACATCAAGAGGGGTCTCCTGCAGGGTTCGAAGCGCCGCCTGGCCGCTCGAAGCAAAGATAACATCCAGATTTCGTTTCCTAAGTCGCTTGGCGAGCGTCTCCAAGAATTCCACCTCGTCATCGACCAGCATTACCCTGAATTCACTCACTAGCTGTTCCTCCTCTGCTAGCTTCCTTGATTTTTTCAACAAGATCCTCGAGATCACAAGGCTTGGTAAGGTAATCGAATGCTCCGTATTCAATCCCTTCTCTAGCTGCCTGTTCCGATCCATGTCCTGTAAGCATTATGACAGCCAATTCGGGGACCATTTTTTTGAATATCTTCAAAACCTCAATTCCATCCATGTCTTCCATTTTTAATTCCAACACTGCAACGTCAAAATCCTGCCTGCGCAGAACCCTTATACCAGCCGCGCCGCCGAATGCGGTAGCCACCTGAAAGTTTCTCTTGGACAATCTTTTTGACAGAATATTTACGTAGGCCTGCTCGTCATCTACCAAGAGAACCTTAATTTGGCGGGAACGTTCGACTGATACCTCGGGCATGTTGGACCTCAGATCGGCCTTGAGTCGTGGTCGTTTTGTTCTATTTGAAGGCCATGCTTGGGTTTTGACTCTATTCCTGGTGTCCTAGGAATGTGAACATGAAAAGTAGCTCCAAGACCCTTCGCGCTCTGCACAATGATCTCGCCGCCCATCTTTTTTACGATACCGTAACAGATAGACAACCCGAGTCCCGTCCCTTTACCGACCGGTTTAGTAGTATAAAAGGGATCGAAAATTTTCTGCAAATTGGCCTTGGCAATACCCGGACCATCGTCGGACACGGCTACCACCACGAACCCGCCCTTAATTCTTGTTGTAATGTCTATATTGCCGCCCGTCTTTTCCGTCGCGTCTACCGCGTTGTTCACGAGGTTCAGAAGTACCTGTTGAATCTCTGAGGGGGAAGCTTGCACCTTCGGCAGGTTCTCAGAGAGGCTCATTGTTATCTTTACACCACTGTATCTGGCCCTCTGTTCTGAAAGAGCAACCACGTCCTCAACAAGTTCGTTCAACTGGACATACTTGACAGTCGGATCTGTTTTCCGCGCAAAGCTCAACAGCTTGTGAGTTATCTCCTTACACCGCCTTCCCTGTATCCTTATCTGGTTTAAGGCCCTTTCAAATTCTTCCAGGTTATCGGTCCGTTTCAAATCTTCTTCTTTTAACAAATCTTCAATCCAGCCTGCTTCTTCAACCATTACAGCGACAGGGTTGTTTATTTCATGGGCAATCCCTGCCGCCAATTCTCCCACGGACGCGAACTTACCGGCCTCAATCATCTGCTCGTTCATCATTTCTTTTTGCCGGTCAGCTTCCGCAATTCTCTTTACCATTCTCTTGGCCAGTACTATGGCAACAACCCCTATACCACAGCCGCCGACGAGTAATATTACGATGCCCAGTCGGCGTGCCTGCCGCATGACGGCATACGCGTCCGAGGAGTTCTGTTGGTAGGCGAGAATCCATTCCCCATTTTTTAACGGCGCCATGATATGAAGAGCTTCTACACCGGTATCATTCTCTAACTCCAACAAGGCGACATCTTCGGCACGCAACTGTTCATTTTCAAGGAATGTGATGTAAGGCGACTTCAAGGGCAGTACGCCGTAGCGCGGTTTGGTCTGAAATTCCCCCTTTTTGTTTAATATGAATGCGAAGCCCGTGTCTCCGATACGAATTTTCTCGACAAGAGTGTTAAACTCTTCGAAATCTACAGTAGCCCTGAGAATCCACTTCTTTCCCTTATGCTCTTGAGTCGTGGCTACTATGAAATGCGGCAATCCCCGAATACCTGCAAATACGTCACTAATGTAGTCTCTGCTATGAATCGCCTGTCGAAACCACTCTGAGGTGGAATAGTCCGCCTGGTTCAGCCTGAACGGGCCGGCGTAAGCCACCTGAGTTCCTTGTTCGTCAACCACTCCAAGATCCACGAAAGATGGCCCAAACTCTTCTCGCAATATTAAAAGGCGGTCTCTAAGAAATGCCTCGTCAGCGAGGGGCCCGAACCCGTAAAATCTTGCCAATACCTTGACTTCCGATAATTTTTGATTCAGAAACGTGTCGATATTTTGTTTATGCTTTTTTATGAGAACCTTGATGCCATCTACAACTTTTTCCTGGTACGAAACGTTGAAATAATGACGCAGGGTCACGGATGTAAGAATCAAAGGCGTAACAGAAACCAAGATGATTACGAGAGCTATTTTGCGCGTGAGGGATTTGTAATAACCCTCATTATGAATGTCTTTATTCTCCATACGGCCCCGTACCCATTGATAGTCACCTGTGATGTGTCAACAAATATAAAGCTGTGACTGTTAATCTCTTGGACTTGCAGATACCTTCATGTTGACTGTTCAAGCGTTCATTTCCCATTTGGCCTCGGAATGGCCACTAACCCCCTGAATAAATAGGGCAAAATCTTCAGGATTTGAGGCTGACGCCAGGGCAGTCTCGTATGTTATGAGTTGTTTCTTGTACAACTGCATAATGGACTGATCAAAAGTCTGCATGCCGTAGTTGACATGTCCTTCCGAAATGGCATCCCGAATTTCGAATGAACGATTCTCGTTTACTATACACTCCCTGATTCGCGACGTAGCAATAAGAATCTCAACAGCCGGAACTCGTCCATTGCCGTCAGCCTTGATCAGCAATCTCTGAGAGATCACACCCCTCAATATTTTGGCGAGTTGAAATCGAGTTGAAGTTTGATGTTGCGCTGGAAAGACAGAGACAATCCGCCAGATGGTCTCGACTGCATCCAGAGTGTGCAGCGTACTCAGAACGAGATGACCGGTCTCAGCAGCGAGCATGGCCGTACTGATCGTTTCCAAGTCTCGCATTTCTCCAACGAGTATGACGTCGGGATTTTCTCGAAGTGCCGATCTAATGGCGTTTGAGAATGAGAGAGTGTCGCGGCCGACTTCCCGCTGGTTTATTATGCTCTTACGGTCCCGGTGATAATACTCTATGGGGTCTTCAATTGTTATCAGGTGACAGTTTCGATACGAATTGATGTGATTCGTCATTGCTGCTAGAGTCGTGGATTTCCCCGACCCGGTGGTTCCAGTGACCAGCACCAACCCTCTCATCTCCATTGCCAGGTCCTGGACGATGTCAGGCAGTTCCAACTCTTTTATCAGAGGGGGCTCTGCAGGTACCACGCGCAAAACCATAGCAATGGAATCTCTCTGAAAAAAAATATTGACCCGAAACCTCGCCACCGATGGGATACCATAAGCCCCGTCAAATTCTCTTGTGGTTAGGAACGAATTCCACTGGTCTTCTCTCATAATAGAACGAGCCACTCTTTCCAGTTCATCAGTGGACAAACGTTCTTCCCCTTTGATGGGAGCTAAGATTCCTCTAACTCTGGTAACTGGAGGCAAGCGCACCTTGAATAGTACGTCTGAGGCACCCATTTCAACGGCTTTTCTCAAAACGCCGTCAAGATTCATCATAGGCTCCTGAATAAACACCGTTAGCCTTGTCATCAAGCTGATCTGCTGAATGCTGAAGGCGAATACCCTTTAGCTCCATAAGCTTGTCTCGGATGTTATTTATGATGTCGGGGTTTTCCCTCAAGAAGTGCTTCGCGTTCTCTCTGCCCTGACCTATGCGATCATCACCATAAGAGTACCAGGCTCCTGACTTGTCTATCAGTCCATTTTCTACTCCCATGTCCAGCACTTCTCCACATAAGGAAATGCCTTCATTATACATGATATCGAATTCGACTTGCTGAAATGGGGGTGCCAATTTGTTTTTCACCACCTTAACCCGTGTCCTGGATCCAACAATGTTTTCACCCTCTTTAATTTGGCCAATGCGGCGTATATCCAGCCTCAAAGAAGCGTAAAACTTTAACGCGTTTCCGCCTGTGGTGGTTTCCGGATTCCCAAACATTATTCCTATCTTCTGCCTGATCTGATTAGTGAAAATGACCGAGGTATGGGACCTGGCGATGGCTGCTGTGAGCTTTCGCAAAGCTTGAGACATGAGCCTGGCTTGGAGCCCCATGTGAGCATCCCCCATGTCACCCTCTATTTCGGCCTTGGGGACCAAAGCTGCCACCGAATCGATGACTACAGCCTCCATCGCGCCGGATCTGACAAGGATTTCAGTAATTTCAAGGGCCTGCTCGCCAGTGTCGGGTTGGGAGACCAGCAACTCATCGGTTTTGACTCCGAGCTTCTTAGCGTAGTGGATATCCAGTGCATGTTCCGCGTCAACAAAAGCGGCAAAACCTCCCCTTTTCTGAGCTTCTGCTATAATGTGTAGACACAACGAGGTCTTGCCGGACGATTCAGGACCATAGATCTCGATAATCCGACCCTGAGGGATTCCTCCCACTCCTGTGGCTATATCCAGACCAAGAGACCCAGACGGAATTGTCTTTATATCAGGAATTATCCCGCCGCTTCCAAGCTTCATAATGGAACCTCTGCCGAACTGCCTCTCAATTTGACTGACCGCTACCTCAACAGCTCTCGCTTTGTCCGATTCAGGCCCGTTACCGTCCTCTAAATCTCTACCCTTTCTTGGTTTTGCCATAGGGGCTCCTTTCTTACCGCTCCTTCTTTAGAAAGCGCTCGACTTTATCATCATGTACAGCTCTTGCCAATACTGCTATGCTCCAGCTATGATGTCTCGTCAATACCGGCATATTCCAACATTTCCTCGTGGAAGTAATCCGCTTACCATGGTAAAGGAATCTTTTTTTCTGCAGCCGGTCAAGACTCATCTCTTCGGTCAACAAAATGAACTGAAAATGCTTGACCCGAAGGGAATACGCCCTAACAGAGACTGAGGAAAGTGTGACAGCATCCTATGGACAACGATTTTGCTCCAAAGACACTACGAATTCAAGACAATTGATCAAGCAAGTCATGATTCGCCGCTGATCTGGATTTCAGGGGTAGCCATGCACGTTATTTCGGCGAGCAGAAGAACCGACATTCCAGCCTTTCATGCGGATTGGTTCATGAACAGAGCGCGAAGTGGGACTGTCAGCGTGATGTCGCCTTTCGGCAACCAAGTCTACACGGTGTCTATGAAGCCAAACGACGTCATAGGAATTGTTTTTTGGACGAAAAACGCGGCACCTATAATCCCTTACTTCGATGAACTGAAAAACTTAGGCCATTGCTTCACATTTCTTTACACCGTCAACAATTATCCAACCTTCCTGGAACCACTGGTGCCCGAACGGAGTCATACTTTGAAGGTTGTAAAACTGATTTCAAATCGGTTCGGACGATCCGTCATCCGTTGGCGATATGACACTATAGTTCTGTGTGAAGGACTCGACCGTGGCTGGCACCTGCAAAACTTTAAAGAATTATGCAGTCTTCTCGCCCCACACGCCGGCGAATGCATTTTCAGCTTTTGCGACTATTACAAGAAGACTATCAGGAATATGGATCTTCGAGTAAGCAATTACAGTATACCGGAAAAAGCGGAATGCGTCGAACTCTCAGAAATGATGGCGGACATAGCCAACGAATACGGGATCACTCTCTCTTCGTGCGCGCATGATTTTCTGGTGTCCGGTAGCATAAAGAGAGGTCGGTGCATTGACCCAGTCTTCTTGGCTCGCGTAGTGGATTCAGATGAGAGGCTTGACGCAGTGGGCAAACTTAATGCAGCACCAACGAGAAAGGAATGCGGATGCGTTGAATCGAGGGACATAGGAGCTTATGATACCTGTGCCCACGGTTGTGCCTATTGTTACGCGAACACAAATCTCGAACGTGCGCTAAGGAATATCTCACTTCTTGCTCCTGAGAGTAATTGCCTGGATCCACGGTGTGCTATGTAGAGATGTGTGGAAAAAACAAAGCAGACGAGACTTGTTGACGGAATATCCAAATATCCTTGCTACCTGGGGCAAATCTGATATAAGAAAGGGCGTCATACTTGCATCGCCGGACTATCAAGTTTATTGTAGGGATTAGACCAAGAAGAGGTAACTCTTTACTTGAAAGATATACAACATATTGAATTATCTAGTGATATTCACAAACAACCTTCGTCAAGGTACAGTGCTCTAGCTGACGCTTTTAACCTAGAGGATCAGATGCCATCGACGGAGAACTTTCTTCATTACGAGAATGATAAACTCGTAAAGTACTGTATTGCGGCATCAATCATTCTTCATTTTCTCCTTCTGGCGGGAGTGTCAAGAATTCCGGAACTGACTCCCACCAAGGCATTTCTCAGACCAGGGGAGAAAGTATCCCAAGTCAGGCTCGTTGAGCAGCAATTTCATGAAGCTAAACCAGAAGCTCCTCCAGACAAGACTTCAGCGCTGTCTGATCAAGATCATACTGCCGTGAGCGAAAGAATTCCCAAGAGGCCGCCAAGCCCAATGTCCTCACTTGGGAGAATAGAACCTGTTGAAAAAAGGATAGCAGCATTGATGCCTCCTCATGCCCCGGAAGATCTTTCCGGCCCGAGCGAGGAAAAGAGAATCAGAGACGATCAGTCAAAGGCTCAAACTGACGAAAAAGCTCCGGTCCAAAGTAGGCTAAAGACCAAAACACCGACGGAAGCGCGACAGAAACAAAAAGAGGCTTCTAATCGAAAATTAGATTTGAAACCGACTCAACAAGAGCAGGATATTGCAACCGGCCTTGCATCTCCTGGTGGTCCGTCGGATTTTTTTCCGGATGGTGATCTCGAAGAAGCTGTCGTGGACATCAACACGAGGGAGGAGAAGTTCTTTTCGTACCTGATGCACCTGAAGCGAAAGATTCAAGGCGTATGGGTTTATCCTTCGTCAGCCGCCAACTTGGGTATAGGCGGGACATTGACGGTAGAGTTTTCCATAGCAAGAGACGGGGGACTTCTCTATGTCAATCTCTTGGACTCGTCGGGTCACTCGGTCCTCGATGACTCGGCTGTAAGAGCCATCCAGAGCGCAGCCCCGTACTTTCCTTTTCCTGACCGAATGCGGGCAAAACGATTGAAGGTCAGGGCAAATTTTATATATGTCACAAGTAATTATTTCAGGAGAATCATGTAAACAAACATTTTCTTATGCTAGTGATCTAGATTCATTGAGTAATGTCATATACTTTTCACCGTCAAACAAGTCGACAAGTTCTTCCTGATCGGACGGTTCGACAGCGATAAGCCAGCCATCGCCGTATGGGTCTTCATTTAGAATCGCAGGTGATTCCAACACTGATGCGTTGACCTCGACGACGGTTCCGGATATGGGGGCTACGAGGTCGGTGACCGCCTTACTGGTCTCGATTATGCCGAACGGTATGTTTTTGGTCACACTGTCGTCCAATGCAGGCAGTTCAACATAATCAACCTCTCCCAACTCTTCCCTGGCATGGTCGGAAATTCCTATCACAGCACGATCTTTATCGAATTTAGCCCACAAATGGTGTTCGGAATACAGTCTGTCGTTCGGGAATTCCATTACCTGCCTCCTAGACGCTATAGAGATCCGCATGTTGCACAAAAGACGTCATGTTGTCAAACTGAGTTCACCGTACTGCCTATGCAAGTTTGCCTCGTGGCATTGGACACTGGGAATAGATCATATTGCCAATTTGTCGGCTGTGAAACACCTTGTCCGGTGATCGATGATTCGATGTTAAGTTTGACATACCACGATATAGATTCTCGTTTTGATATTGGTAGAAAAGGCTTCCGAGCAATAAGCCCCGGCAATTACCGGCGTCTCCCGGTGGTTTGACGAATCTTTACATTAGAGTTATTGAATACTTGGTCTCTATCAGCTAGAATCAGGTGGTAGGGCATGAAAAATTGGTCGTATTGTCATTTTGATCTCACAGAAACCAGTTGCGCAGGATGGATTGTTTCTGTTGATGGATCTTGATGCCAGTGGAGGAACTCATGAGGGGCCGATGGTTAACGATAGGGTGTGTGCCGATCATGCTGTTGGTGACCGACGTCTCGATTGCAGGGGAGTTTGCCGGTAAGCTCGAGCGAGTGGACTGGGAAACAGTTACTTTGCGAGACTTGGACAACAACAAGCGAGTGGTGCGAGTTGACATTCATAATAGACGAGAAGCGGCTTCGTACCTTGGAAAGACGGTAACAGTCGAATGGCAGGATGAAGACGGTGGTTGCAGGGCCGTTCAGTTCCGGTCTGCTCGATAATGGAGCCGAATCTTTGAACTGAACTCGATCGAAGACTTTTCTGAAAGCATGTTCCTCTTACTGGAAGACATCGACGCTCAATTTATGATGTTGTGGGCTCGTTCGTTTCACTTCTGGAGTTGTGTCAAGGAGAGCAAGCGGACGAGCATAAACCTAATACCAACCTTTTCTGAAGCGGGCGAGGATGAGCCCCGACCGCTTCAATCGTGATGCCGAAGATGTCAGTAATTGCTGTCCAACGGCAGGAATTCATAGGCATTTCTGACTTCCGGCCTGGCAGCCATTTCGTATTTCTTGAGCCGCTGCTCCATTTCTTGAATACATGAACCGTCCGGACATTTTTTTGAGCCTAGTTCGATGGCCTTTCTCTGATGTTCGGCTGCTTTGAGGGCGTCGCCCTGGCGGAAATAGGCTTCAGCCAGCGTCTCGTAAACAACCCCGTCCTTGCCTTCCGTTAAATCCATTGCCTTCTTGGCAAGTTCCATGGCTTTTGCAGAATCTTGGAGGCTTTCGTCCGGGCAAGTTAAGAGAAACCATGCCTTGTCTTGGAGTGACCATGCATCGTTGGGATTCAAGTTTTCAACTTTCTTAAAGTCTTCGCTGGCCTCTCTGCATTTTCCCATTCGGCTCAGAATCCAGGCCCTAAGACGGTAGGCTTCAACAAAATTGGGTTTTGACTGCAGGGCCTTCGTGGCATCTTTCAGAGCCTTGTCGTGTTCTTGTTGTCTCGAGTAGATGTCTGCGCGCTGGGCATAAGCCCAAGCATATCCTGAATCAAGCTTTATCGCCTGGGAAAAATCCTTCAGGGCTTCCTCGTTTTTCTTTAACACTTTTTGAACAATACCTCTTTGGCCATAAGCCTTCGCGCTGTCGACCCTTTTTTCGACAGCCTTATTTGCATCGTCCAAGGCTCTCTGAACATTCCCCAAATTAAGGTAAGCACTCGATCGACCTATATAAGCTAGGGGATCGTTGGGATTGGATTTAATGGACTTGTCGAAAAAAGTGATGGCATTGTCCCATTGATTCTTAGCCATGGCGTCGTAGGCAGCAACGAGGTCAGGATTCCTCTGATCCTTAAGCACATCTCCCCAAGGGAAGACAAATATCGCCACAACCACAACGGCGGCGATAATGACAATGCCGAGGAACGTGTAGGCAGAGGAACCTCTTTGGTTTCCCAGACTGACTTGAAATGGTAAGTCACCGACAAAGTCCTTCATTTAGATCACTCCTTGAATTGGCGTTGACACGGTCCGCAGTCCCGATGGTCCACACCAGACGCGCCTTTCGAAGTTGTTCTGCAGATTTATCACCGCGCGACGAAAGGCAAGCAGGATTGTTTCCTCACCGGGGGCGTCCAGTAACTGAAACCGGAAATCTTGACCACGCAAGACTAGCAAATTATTATACTTCAGGCGGAATCAAAATCAAGCCCTATCTCGCTGATCGTGGCGTCATCTTGGCTTGCATGGAGTCGCCAAGGCATTGCCGGCTTTATGTAGAGGGCACAGGAATGTCGTTTTGGGGTCAATAGGGTGAAGCTGCAAACTTAAGCGCACTGTTCCATTTCGAATCCGGCCAGCCTAATCATTTTGAGATCATCCTCCAGATCCCGACCGCCTGTAGTAAGGTAGCCCCCGATGATCATCCCGTTTGCCCCTGAACGGAGAGCCATGCCCTGAAAATCGCCCAAATTCTTTTCCCTCCCCCCGGCAATTTTTATGGTTGTCTTGGGTAGTATGAGGCGAAACAGAGCGAGTGTTTTCATGATCTCTAAAGGTTCCGGAGGTACAGAATCAGCGAGCGGTGTCCCTGGGCGGGGGTCAAGAATGTTCACCGGCACACAATCGACTCCCAGTTCCGCCAACGAAAAGGCAAGATCCAACCTTTGAAGAGGAGTTTCCCCTAATCCAATTATTCCACCGCTACAAGCCGACATACCGGTGCGGAGTACTGTTTCGACGGTAGCCACTCTCTGATCGTACTTGTGGGTCGTGCAAATCTCAGAATAATATTCACAGGACGTTTCCAAATTGTGGTTGTACCGGGTAACGCCGGCAGCAAGCAGCCTAGAGGCTCTTTGTTCGTCGAGGAATCCTAGTGACGCATCCAGCGCTATGTCTACTTCGGCATTGACCGTTTTCAGAGAAGCCAAGAGAGAGTCGAAATCTTGAGATGATAAAGCCCCTCCACTTGTAACTGCGCAAAAACGGGAGGCTCCAGCGGCATGCGCTGCGCCGGCAGCAGCCAGAATCTCTTCTCCGGGAAGGAGACCGTACGTCTTACAATCCGCCTGGTTCCTGACAGACTGTGCGCAATAAGCACAATCTTCGGAGCAACGGCCGGAGCGGGCATTTATGAGACTGCAAGCGTCAAAAAAGTGGCCCTTAAAATATATCCTTACCCGATCGGCTGCGGCGGCCAAACGCATGAAACAATCGCCTGGAATGTCAAGCAGGATTTCGGCCTCAAACCGTGAAATCCGGCCGCCGGAAATAATTCTGTCTTCTACCTCTTCTATAATTCCCAAGTACGTTTTCTTTTGGCTATTCATAATGGACCTCCACCTACTGAATTCTGCATGGGAGCAATTGAACAAACAGTTTTCGATGCATGGAGGCCTAGAAAGTCGAGAACATTTTTGTCTTTTAGGAGACAATTAATTATGGCATGTTGCAAAAGGCCAATCAGCGGGGTTGACACGTTTATAATCAGTGATTATTCAAACAGGTGTCGACTATTATGCTAATAAGAATGTTAGAATGTGATCCGACACAATGAATAATGGCCAATAGTTCCAGGGGGACAAAATGAATTATCCGGTTCCTTCAAGCCAACTAGATATTTTCTTAGCTCAGGTGAGGGCGATAAAGCCCTTGTCCGCGGAGCGGGAATTCGAGTTGGCAGTAAATTATGGTAAGACCGGCGAAGTGGAGGCGGCTCACGAACTGGTCGTCTCCCATCTTCCGTTCGTGGTAAAAATAGCCTTTCAGTATCGATACTATATGTTGCCGGTTCAGGATCTGATTCAGGAAGGGGCCATTGGCCTTATGAGGGCCGTGAAGAGGTTCGACCCGTATAAAGGGTGTCGTCTGGTGTCATTCGCGATATGGTGGATCAAGGCTTACATAAAGAACTTTATTTTGAAGTCATGGAGCCTAGTCAAACTTGGTACCACCCAGGCGCAAAGAAAACTTTTCTTCCGAATCGGCGATATAGGTGAGCATCAGGATGAGGAGTCCAGAGAAGCGCGAATCGATGAACTGGCAACTGAATTGAAGGTCAGGACCGACGATGTAATAGAGGTTGAGGCCCGGGTGAAGGCCAGGGAGTGGTCTCTTAACGAAGCGGTGGGCGATGATCGAGGCCTTACTGCAATCGATCTACTTGAAAGTGGGGAGCCTGATCAGGAGACAATGCTCATTGAGCGAGAGACAAATGAAGAGATTGAGGATATTACCAAGCGAGCCCTCAGAAAGCTTGATGGCCGAGAACGTTTCATAATTTCCAAGAGATTTATGGAAGAAAATCCCTGGACGCTCCAAAAAATAGGTGAACATTTTGGTACCAGCCGTGAGAGGGTCCGACAGTTGGAGAAAAGGGCGCTCACGAAGCTCAAACGAGATTTTTCCGGGCATTTTGCCGAGGGAGCGGTTTCCTGTGCCTGATAACTGCCTTACGTTTCAACAGGGGGCCGTGTCCGGTTCGCTGCGGCCCCTGTCTTGACGGATCCGGCCCTGTTTTCGTATCCTGTTGTAAAGTCGTTCGTGACCCAACCGTTGACACCCGGTTCACGTCGTGCAAGAAATCAGTCCAGTGCAAGTGCATCGTCGAGGTGCGAACCATGAACTATACAACTCGATTTTTCGTAGCAATATTTCTGTCCGCCGGCTTAGTAGTCGGCAACTCATTCTTGTTCGAAAAAGAACTGGAAGCAGGATCGCGAGGGGGATTCCATTCTAGTGCAGGATTTTCGAAATCGTCCGGTTCAAGCTACAGCAAGAGTTCGTCCTGGTCTTCACATACTCAAGGAACTTGGGACAGAAGCGGAGGAGGTTTTTTTGGTAGTGCCCCAAAGTCATCCTCCGGCTACTCCAAACCGTCTCTTGGGGGAGCAGTGCCCCCTTCAGGATCTCCTAAACCCCAATTAACTGATCAGACATCTTCAGGCTATCGGAAGCCTTCAACGGACACAAACCCGAGTTCATCAGGCTACAAGAAGCCATCCATGAATAGTGGCGTCACCCCGTCGGATTCCAGATCAACCCCGGACAAGACTTCAGGCGGTTACCAGAAGCCGTCTGTTCAGAATGCCTCAAGGGAATCGTTTGCCGGAGGCTCCAAGTTCGACAAGGAAACCATTAGTCAGGAGAGAAAGAAAAGATCCCAGGAGTCTTTGGAACGTTACAAGAGTGAACAGTCCAAGTTCATGAAGCCTGACTACAAGGTGGAAGGAGCCGAATCCAGTCCTCTCGCCGGCAAGGCAAAGGTTTACTCCGGATTTGACTACGGTAACCACTATAATCAGCGAGACAACTATTACAGGGCTCAGGGATATCAGCCGCCTGCCTACGCGTTCAATACCTCACCCAGCTTTGGGATTTTCAATACCATTTTTCTCTTCTGGATGCTGGACCACATTACGAACAAGAATGTTGCTGCTGCGGCTTACAACCATTCCAATGATCCTGGGTTCCAGAAATGGCGACAAGATGCTGAAAGCCAGGCCAAGGACAACGCGGAGCTGAAAGCCAAGCTGGGAGAGATGGATAAGCAGATCAAAGCCCTGGAGGGTACTCCCAAAGACCCGGCCTACCTTCCGGCTGGGGTTCCACCGGAAGCAGCCTTGGCTGCAACCGTGTTTGCTGCCAAGCAGCCTGATAAACCTCTACTGAGAGTTGCAGCAGGCCGACCTGGTGGGGTGTATGACAAGTACGCCCGGATGTTGAGCAACACTGCGTCTGGTTTTGGAGTGAAAATTATACCGACGTCCGGTTCGACGGAAAACATGAAACTTCTTGTATCGAACGAGGCTGATCTGGCCCTTGTGCAGTCGGATCTTGTTGCTTTGGCTGACAAGAAATTGCCCGGGAAAGATCTGATAACTGAACAAAGTACTCTGTACACGGAATACGTCCAGCTAATCGCGAACCGGTCCAGCGGAGTGAAATCAGTCAAGGACATCAATCCCGCCAAGAATGTCATATACATCGGTCCCAAGGGATCGGGGACAGCGATGACGTGGGAGGCTTTTTGTGAACTGGAAGACAATTTTAGGAATATCCCCATAAAATATGCTGATTATTCAGACGGTCTGACACAGGTGGAGAATAGCCCGGCTGCATTGATGCTTTTCGTGGGGGGCCTTAATAGCGATTTTTTCAAGAAGGCTGAGGCAAATGCCAAAAAATCCGGAAAGCTAAGACTAGTAGCGGTCGATGATCGGAAATTAGCCGTCAAGCTGGATAAGCAGGGAAACTCCATATACAAGCTCGTCGACATTCCGGCTAACGTTTATCCTAGTCTCCAAAAAGGATGGATCTTCGGAGCCGAAGTTAAGACATTAGCAGTCCAGGCTGTCCTTGTTCTTCGTAACCAGTGGGCATCCGAATACGGTACGGAGGCAATGGATGCGCTCTCACTGGCTGTTATGGAAACAAGGCCGGAAATTCAGAGACTTGTAAATGGGATAAACTAGATTTTAATCGCTGCGTCTAATTTCGGAAGAACAAAGGACAGTCGGATGTTGAACTGAAGTTGCCGGGACTACCGGCGTGGCGTCATTTAAGACAACAACGGAGGAGAGATGTCAGGAGCGTGGAGCCTGCTGAAACAAATTGGAGTCAAGAAATACGAGCAGTTGAAGGATTCTTATGAGAAAATCGGGGCGGTGAGAAAAGACAAAGATTTTCCACTTGGGATAAGATTTAATGGGATTTTGGAGATCCCGGAGGTTGATTTTATTCTTGGAGGCATCGACCTCAAGATAAAGCGCCCGGATTCAGCGGAGGTCGTTACGTCCTACGGAACTTTTACCGTCGGCGGCTCGACTGTCCACAGATTTTACATGCTTTCGTCCGAAACTATCTACTTGTTACAAATCGTCTCGGACGCAAGGCAAACCATTGAGGAATGCAAGTTTTTCATGGCTTATGATGAGATTTATCCTGAGGACTGGGATTTCTGGCTTTCTGAAAAAGACGGCTATATAGGTCTTGGAATATTCCAGACAAAGGATGGAACCCAATACTTTCGAGTCTGGGAAAACCAGGATGCTGAATCAGTGGTTGAAGAGGACGATCCAGGGAACAGGCTCACGAGAATACCGCCGGTCCAATTCATTGAAACAATCTATATGGACCCTTATGGTGAAAAAACCGAAACAGTTAAGTATGATTCAATGCTTTACGGCAGACGCGTGAACGACGCAGTGGACGAGTACCTGTTGTTGTCGGCCGTGAACGAAACAAGTGGGGCCTCCGTCCAGATAATGGTGGGCATTGAACTGGAACAGGCCTCAATCAAGGTGATTTAATTCAGAAAAACAACGAGGAGGTTGAGCATGGCTGGAGTTTTTGGCTTTCTGAGATCATTTGGGAAGGAGAAATTGGGTCAAGTAGGAGAGACCTTAACTCAAAAAATCGTTTCTTGGGACCCTGAAACAGCATCCCAGGCCGAAATAGAAGAAATGATCAAGGAGTTAGATAAAATAACCACGGAAGCAGGGAAGGCCAAGGCGGCGTACGAGAAGGAAAAAGCTGAGTCAGAAGCAGCCCACAAGAACTACGATAGATATTTGGCTGCCGCAGAACTGATCAACAAGCAGTCTGAAGCAGCGCAGGCAAGTGGAGATCAATCGAAGTCCCAAGAACTCAAGGTTAGCCTAGAAAAACTGCTTCAGGATCTCGAAAAACTTCAGCCGGAAGTTGAGCGAGAGACTAGAGAAGCCGATGAGGCATTGACCTACTACGACGAGGTCAAAGAACTTGCAAAGGTTACAGCCGAAAAAGTCAAATCTGCAAAAACAACGTTGGAGCAAGCGAAACGAGATATGCAGCGCGCCGAGGTGGAGCGACAACGCTCTCAGGCACGAGCCGAGAAAGCAGAGAACCTGGCAGGACTGAAGAAGCAATCCTCAAGCCTCGGAGTGGCACTGGCTGCCATGAACAAACAAGCAGAAGACGCGAGAGCGTCTGCATCGGCTTCGGATATAAAAGCAAAGCTCTTGAGCCCGGAACAAGAAAAGCAAGACGAAAACATTAAAGCGGCCCTGAAGGAAGTTTCTGGCGAATCGCCAGCACAAACAGCCAGTATATCCGATAGGTTGGCCGCTCTTAAAAAGAAATAGCATTCCCTGATTCCCATTTTCCTCGTTTAGTATGGATAGAGGGGAATCCAGTGTTCAATTTAATGCCGACATTCAAGCTGCTCTGCAACTGTCCAAGAAACATTTCAATATGCCTGGCCCCGAAATTGCTGTTTTCATGCCTTCAGCATTGTCGGAACACCCTGTTGATGCTTGTCTAATCAATTGAGAGAATCGGGGCATTCCCGTGTTTGGGAAGCCGCCCCTATTCTCCACCATCAAACATGTTGGAAAGATTACGCAGGAGATTAACATCATCATCAGGGGGTGATTCTCGTGACGTACGTGCAAGACCCTGCTCCGGGCAGTTACCGGCGTTGGGCTATTTTTGCCATGGGCAGCATCAATTTTGTGCTGTCCATGTTTTATCGCGTTTGCACCACTGTCATCAGCCCAGCTCTCGCTCGAGACGTAGGTTTGACTAACTCGCAACTAGGAGACCTTTCAGCCGCTTTCTACTATTCTTTTGCCGTCAGCCAAATACCTCTGGGCCTAGCTCTGGACAGGTGGGGGGCCAGAATCTCCATGAGTGTCCTGTCAACTGCGGCAGTGGGAGGAGCTTTGCTTTTCGCGATAGGAACAACCCCAGTCCAGTTGATTACCGCCCGAGTACTTCTGGGCATAGGAATGAGCGGCAATCTGATGGTCGTGCTGGCTCTGCTCGCCGCCTGGTTTCCGGTAAACCGTTTTGCCTTTCTCAGCGGTATGGTCGTCTCGGTGGGCGTTCTGGGCAATTTACTCGCTGCTACCCCACTGGCTGTCTTGAGTCAGGCATTGGGTTGGAGGGGAAGCTTCCTTGCCTTTGGAGCACTAAATGCCCTGGTGGTCCTGATATTCGTTGTGGTTACGAGGGATACACCGCATGGAAAGAGGTTAACCCCCACTAAACCTAAGCCTATTTTTGCAGGGTTAGGGCACCTTGTTCGCATGTACAGCTACTGGGCAATCAGTTTGGCGAATTTCGTCAGATATGGCTATTTTGCAGCGCTTCAAGGGCTGTGGGTCGGACCTTTCCTCATTTATGGTCTTGGCTTGGAGGAGATTGCAGCCGCAAATGCAGTACTCTTCATGGGATTAGGGTACATGGTCTCCCTGCCTGTTTCAGGGTTCTTAAGCGATCGAGTGTTGCGGTCCAGAAAAAAAGTTGTGCTAACCGCATTGGTGTGTTTTGCCTTACTCAACCTTTCCATTATTTTTTGGACCAGCAATATCCCCTATTGGATTGTGTTGGCTTCCTTTTTCGGTCTTGGATTTTTTGCCGCCCCCGGACAGATAATGTATGCTCACATCAAGGAGCTTATCCCTTCATCCATGACCGCCCAAGCAATGACTGCGGTAAACTTGTTCACCGTGCTTGGAGCCGCTACTATTACTCAATTCTTAGGAATGCTTGTTACCGCAGAACCTTCAAGGATTTCCGGCCCGGAAGGCTTCCGAATAATCTGGTACGTCGGCGTAGTATCACTGGCACTAGTTTCCGTTCTCTATGGTCTGGTTCCGGGCAGCAAAGCTTTGAGAAGGCGGGGATAGGAACCCTTTATCACGACTGGGACCCTGAACGACTCCGAGAAAGACTCATCCTGCTTCAGGCTAACCTTGTGAATCGGTCACGGCTTACAACCGTTATGGTTTACGCGACCTTTACTACTGTTGAGACCGTCCCCAATCCCGAGCCATCGCATAATCCAGCAGCTTGTGAACAAATTCCTCACTGATTGGTGGCACTTTTAATCCCGGCACTGCTCCGTCGGTATTTGTTCTGTCGAAAATAGGATTGTTCGCAAAGTGCAGCAAAATGGTTTGCATCTGACGCCATACCATTCTTTCAATAGTGTTGCGAGGCTGCTCAAACGGTGCTCCGGCCCCGGCAAATCCCAACCCGGCCAGACTGAATCGTCGGCATGTCAGATCGAGGGTCCACTGGTGGGTAGGTGGGTTGGGGTGAGTTAGATGAAAGACCTTATTATGATTGGCAGGGTTTTCAATAATTCTGACAGCGGCCTTGGCCACATAATCGACTGGGACAACGTTGGTCGTAGCATTGGGATCGGCTGGAATGTTTATTCCCATATTAAACCTGTTGGAATCGGCAGATTCACCCAATAGCCGGTCCAGAAGGTGTGCGGCCTGGAATAGAATGTACCAACCCGTAAATGAAACGCATCTGGCTGTTTCGGAATGCCCAACAATGATGGACGGCCTCAAAAGGGTGGCCTCGCCTTTCCATAGCTGTTCCGATTCCCATTTACTCTCTTCGTAGACGTTAACAAAATCTCCCTTCTGATGTATCGCCTCCATGACTCTGCGACCCTGTATGAGCCCGCAGACGTAAGCGGTGCTTATGAGATGGACCTGCATGGGTTTTTTGTCAAAAAGCTTCCGCAGGACTCGCGCACTTCCCAGATTTGTCTTGAGAGGCTCACCGGATTCATCCATGTGCAGCCTCACTGAAGCGGCGCTGTGAATCAGGGTGTCCACACTGTCCAGTCCTTCGTATTCTCTGCACCAGTTGTCCCACTGGTCGTAAGAATCGAGGATTTCCCCCTTAAACCAGAGAAGACTGTCTGCACTTCTCGGGAGTCCAAGGGTTCCAAGGAATCTTATAGTATCGAGTTTGCGAGATTCGCTCCTGTACATGGCCCACACGTGATGACCTCGTTCCAGAAGTTCAGCCATCAGATATTCTCCCAGAAAGCCGGTACCCCCTGTTAGGAGAACGTTCATCGGCGAGTTCATGAAACCTCCGGACTACTTCCAAGTTTCTTAGAGCCTTCGTTTAGGCAGGCTTTTTGCCTTCTAATCAAACAATGTAGTATAACAGGGCAATTTAAGGTTGCAAAGTGAAATTCTCTTCAACCTTGTGCGGCCCATGTTTTGATAACTGGGCTGACAGGAAGTGTGTTATAATAAAAATTTAGTTAATTATCTTCCCTGGGGTGCATTATGGCCAACGATGGACAACTGCCGCTAATCGCTTTTGTTTTTCGTCCCGTAGAGATAGCCTATTCTACAGTGGCAATGGCTCGCCGGACCGGAGCAAAAGCGATTTTCGACCTGTCGTCGATAAGCCCTGACTCTGTTGAAACCGACTTGCTGAAAGCTGGCTCCACCCGGGATATGGTAGATCTGAAAATCTCGTCATCCTCTCTTATGGCTTCCGGTTTAGAAGATTTACTTAATCGAATAGGTATTAACAGGCTCTGGGTTGAACTACCTCCAATTCACGTCGACTATGAAGTTCACGCGCTATTGCAAAGAATAGTTCAATTATCTCAAACCATCAGCGTAATCCCGATGGTATCGGCAGTAGACATTATTCAACTAATTGTCACGGGTTTTCCCGATATCCGAAACATGGCCATAAAAGGCAACGAAGCGTCGGGATTCGTCGGAACTGAGACCACCTTTACACTTTATTCATCAGTTAGATCCATGCTTCGAGACTCGGTGGACGCTCCTGATTTATTCATCTGGGGAGGGATAGCCCTCCCTGAAACTGCAGCCGCTTTCCTGTCGGCTGGAGCTAAAGGGATAGTATTTGAGAGTCTGCACTGGCTGACGGACTTGTCAGTCGTGAATCCAGTACTTAGAACCAAAATCTCAAAACTGCGCCCGCATCAAACAGATCTTGTAGGTTTGAACCTTGGAGTTCCTTGCCGCTTATTTAACAAAGGGAATTCAGTTGCCGTTAAGGAATTGAAACGGTTTCACGGCTCCCTGTGCGGCAACGAAATCACGGGTGAAACCAGAAGACTGTTTCAAGCCCGCATTGTTGGTAAGGCTGTTCATGCCCTCGAGAGCGATTTAAGTCGAGAAGAGCTAATACCGTTGGGCGTGGAGGCTGCCTTCGCAGACTCTTTTGTACGGCGGTACGGATCAAAAACCGAGGACGCTGTCTATGCTTTTGTCGAGGCAATAAGCTCTTGCTGCGCAAATTCGGTCAACAAGGCAAGAGCCTTTGAAAACAGTCATTTCGCCTTTGAGATGGGAACCGTCTACCCCTTTATCCAAGGGGCCATGTCATGGATCACGGACATTCCTGAATTTGCACTAAGAGTTGCTGAAGCAGGGGGATTACCGACCATTGCTCTCGGGGTTATGGACGTGGCCACATTGGATCAACGATTGGCCAGGCTGCCGGAAATTATGGGGAACAGACCCTATGCGGTTAACGTTATAACCCTGCCGGAAAACCCATACCGTGAAGTTCACTTGGCTTGGATCCGTGACAAGAGACCACGATTTGCAACAATTGCGGCTGGGGAACCTTCCCATGCAGCTCTCTTGACTGCCGAAGGGATAGATGTCCTATACGTTGCTCCTAATGAAGAATTACTCAAACTAGCTTTTGAAGCAGGCATCCGATATGTGATTTGTGAAGGGAATGAGGCCGGTGGTCACGTGGGGCAGCACAGCATCCTGACCCTAGCTCAGACGGTGCTTGATCTAAAGCACCAAGACCCAGGCCTTTTTGAAGGCCGAACAATAGTGCTTGCAGGGGGTATATTCAACAGAGAGACGGCGTTTATGGCGGCCATGATGGGCGCGGACGCCATACAGATGGGTACAGCTTACCTGGGCACAGAGGAGATAGTATCTTCCGGCGCGCTCTCGCAACTATATCAGCACACAGTATTACAGGCTGGACTCAATGCCACTGTGGTGACCGGTGAAGGAACGGGCCTTAGTGTGCGGTCGCTTAAAACAAAAAAAATTGAAGCTTTATGCAAACTTGAAAGAGAATTCTCCTCCGGGGTAGAAGACGAGGCGTCATTCCGTAGGAAGATGGAAAGTCTCAGCGCAGGCAGTTTATTCATTGCAGCGCGAGGCTTGGACCAGCCGGGCGGCCGTGAATTGGGTGAGTCGACCTGCCTCGAAGAGGGGCAGTTCATGAGCGGTGCATGTGCCGGCGCTCTCAACGAAGTGCGTACTATCGTGGAACTCCACAATGAATTGGCCAAAGGCGATATGGCTGCTGGTTTACCTTTCAAAGGGCCGGTGAGACTTCCGTCTTCGACCGTTACTAGCGAGGAGAGAACTGATACACACTCCCTCCAAAAGACAAAAAGACTCTCGACAGGTTCCTTTCGCGGAACATCGTTTCCTGAACGAATTGCCGTAACTGCCATGAGCGTGGCTAACTCATTAGGAAAGAGTCCTAGCGAAATCTTCCAAGCCAGCCTGGCGATGAAAAGTGGTATTAGCCTGGTGCCTCGCTCAAGGTGGGACCACAGCGTCTACTACGATCCGAGACCCAGGGTTTCCGAGAAGACCTACTGCAAGGTAGGAGCTTTTATGGATCTGGACATTTCTCGAAAGGATCTCGAGATTCCTCCCCCGGATTTCCGGACCATGACCGGCGCAACAAAGATTACCATGTGGCTTGCCGATAAGGCGATCAAGGAGTCGGCTATATTGGATTCAGACATTCCTAGAGACCGTATAGCCGTGCTCATTTCACAGAATTCCGGAGAAGCGGCCGGCACACTCGAAGACTTGATTATCCGCGGCGTGTCCGACAAGATCGTTTCAGCGGTAAAAAGAGTATTGAATATGTCGGCTGAGACAGAGAAGGCCGTTGAGGAGGAAATCAAATCCGGAAGAATAGGTGTGGACGACACGACGCTTCTGGGCAGATTGAATTGTGCCGCTGCGGGATTCATATGCAGCAAATACGGTTTCATGGGCCCCAGCTTTTCAGTCTCTGCCGCTTGCGCAACCTCTCTTGTCGCCCTGTATAGCGCTGTTCAGATGATAAGGAATGGAATCATAGATGCAGCCATAGTTGGGGGAGGCGAAGAATATCTCAGTCCGATGCACTTTTTGGAATTCGCTGCGCTGGGATCTTTGTCAGGGATATCAGGCAGAGAAAAACCTCCATCAGAAGCAAGCCGTCCCTTCGATGCTGATCGAGACGGCATGGTTTTGGGTGAGGGGGGCGGCATGATCGTGATCGAAAGGGAGTCTGTCGCTCACAAGCGAGGTGTACCGGTACACGCGTATATTATTTCCATGGGCGCAAGTAACAGCCACCGTGGCCTCGTGGAGTCTGCAAGCGAAACTCAGGAGATCGCGATAAGACATTCTTTCAATGGAATTCATTACGGTCCTGACGAAGTGGACCTCATTGAATGTCATGCTACTGCTACTCGCCAAGGCGACGGGGAGGAGGTCCGAGCTATAAAACATTTCTATGATTCTCGTAAGAGAACAGTTCTTAGCTCTTTTAAATCGCAGATCGGACACACTCTAGGAGCTTCTGGAATCAATAGCCTCATCAGAGGGGTCATGGCGGTGAATTCAGCAACGTTCCCGGCCACCGCAAATTATGAAAAACCAGACCACGAGATAGGAATAGATGGCTCGGGGCTGTTGGTACTCAGGGAACCCGCCGAATGGATTGTAAGGGATGGCCGCCCACGGAGAATACAAGTAAATGCCTTCGGCTTCGGTGGGTCCAACTATGTGGTTCAGCTTGAACAAGCCTCAGAATCTCTCGACACCGTATTTGTATCAACCTCTGGCGAGAGACTGGAAGATCAAAGCGAGTTCCAAACGGCGCTCTTGCCCGACGGAATATTCTTGTTCAAGGCCGACGTTGCAGGAAATTCCCATCGAATCGCGGTATTGGCAGAAAGCGAACAAGTCGCTCTAGAAGCCATAGAGAGCCACGAGGTTATTAGAAACCGTGGTCCTTTGGCCGGGAAACGTATGAAGGCATTGGCTCGTCATGGAATCCACATTGGGATTGACAAAGATCCTCCCCCACCGCTTGCCTTTGTTTTTCCAGGGCAGGGTTCCCACTATGCCGGAATGGGGCGTGAGTTATACGACACAATCCCAATTATTCGCCTATGGATGGATCGTGCGGCTGACATTGCCGACTTCGATATCCTGCATCGCCTGTTCTACGACAGTGAGGAAGATTTGCAGAAGACCCGGTGGCAGCAGCCGGCCCTCTTCACCCTCGAATATGCCATAGTTCAACACTTGATCTCCCTTGGGATTCGTCCAGCGGCCCTGGCCGGCCATAGTCTGGGCGAACTCACCGCACTTTGCCTTGCCGGGGTCTATTCGTTCGAGGACGGTTTCCGAATAGTAAACATGAGAGCGCTTTGCATGGACAAAGCGTGTGACATGAATATAGATCCAGGTGGGATGCTGGCCTGCGACGCTCCAATGGATGTGATTCGGGATCTTATCAGCAGTAGAAAAAACAGCTACATAACTAACATTAACTCTCCCCGGCAGACAGTCTTAGGGGGAGATAGCGATGTCATAAGAAATCTGGAAACAGATCTAAAAAAGCTTGGATTCAGAAGCACTCGTTTACGCGTCAGCATGTCGTTCCACAGCCCTATTATGAGATGTATCCACGACGAGCTGGAGGCATTTGTCTCTGACATAGAGTTTCACGCCCCCGAAATACCGGTCCTCTCCAATACAACCGCCATGTCTTTCCCCGACGACCCGAGTGCAATCAAAAGTATTCTGATGGCTCACCTGGAGTCTCCGGTCCAGTGGATGCAAAATGTCCGCAGCCTCTGGGAAGATTACGGAGTGCGACTTTTTGTCGAAGTCGGGCCAAGGGAAATCCTGAGCAACATAATCCTAGACACACTGGATGAAGCGGAATGCGTTCAGACATGTCTGCCGTCCGCTGAGGTCATGATTTACAAGACCGCCCTTGCCCAGCTTTTCGCTAAAGGCCACCTGGAGTTCCCGTATGTGCCTCTTCCGATTGGCACATCCCAATTTGTAGCAGCTTCTGAAACGCCTCAAAGCGTTGTTCGCCCCGCTCCGGTCACAAAGTTTTCTGAAATAAATCATCAGCCGCAGTTAGTGGACATCATCCAACGAGAAATCAATTCATTCGTGCTGGAAAGCTTCGGCAGATTTATTAAGCCAAACATCCTCGATGCAATCATAAAAACCCACGATCCCAACTTTACGGAACAAAAACTCAACAGTTTCCTTGCACAGACGCTGTTGCCCACCGGGGACAAATCGCAGGCAACCGTCAAGTCACACGGAGAATCGATACCAGGTTTGCCTAGTGTTCAAAAAGAGGGTGTTTCGCCCATCCCTCAACCTAGTGATATTACTGAAACTATCATTAGTTTGATCATGGAGGCTACAGGCTACGAGAGGGGTGAGATAGACCCTGACATGGATTTGAAAGAAGACCTTTCCATTAGATCCAGTCGTCTACCAGTCATAATGGATGCCTTAGAGGGATACTTCGGGATCAAAATCGAATTGGAGGATTTCATGGACGTTCGCACCATTAACGATATTTCTGGGCGAATTTCCATGATTTTATCACGAGATAGTGGAAAATCACTTGATGGGAAACTCGAACCTCGCACTCAACAGCAATCGACAAAGGTACATGCTGTCGGAGAGAATAGAGAGGAAGTAATCAAGAGAGTCGTTTTCAGGGAGGTTCCGCTGGAAGTGGGGAATGTGCAACCAGTTGAACTGAGCCCGACTGAACCCGTAGTAATCCTGTCAGCAAGGGGAGGAACAGGTCTTAGAAGAAGCGTGGGGGACATTTTCCGGAGAGATTACGGAGCAAACATTGTGCTGTGGACTTTTGTCAAGAAGGCTGGGGACTCGGATGATGATGCATTCGACCTTCGAACAGAGCAAGGCACAGCTATGGCTGAACGCAGGCTTCAAGATCTAGGACACCCGGCAGGATTGGTTTTAATCATAGACGAACTGTTGGAAACGGAATTGGATGGAATCGAAGAGGTCCCCAAGCTTCTCACAGGATTTTTCGGCTTATTAAAGACATTTACCCAATCGTCGGCCAAGAAGTTCGTCCTCCTCATAGACAAGATGGGAACTCAGGATGGAAACGGTCGCCTCTTGACCGAAGGGACGATTGGAATGTTCCTGAGCGCGGCTCTGGAATTCGGATACGTCCAATTTCGTGCGGTAGCTCTTGACGATGATACTAATCTTAGTGATGCAATTCGCGGGGCTATGGACCGGAATCGAAAACCTTTGCAGACAACACTACGAAACGGCGATGCTTTTACCTTGGAAGGAAAGGAGGAGTGTTCGGTTTTTCGCCGTTCAGGCGGCCTACGACTCGGCTCGGGAGACGTAGTTGTTTTCTCCGGGGGAGGCTACGGTGTTACTCATCGACTGGCCCGTGCGATTGTCCCGTACGGCTGCAAAATTGTTTTGCTGGGAACCACATCCATCGACGCTGATGTAGATTTTCGAGGATTGCTCAAAGGCGAGATTCCAATACAAATAGCCGTCAATAACATGATCGATTCCATAAGACCTGGTCTATCCGAATCCGAACGAGGTGTCACCGTAGACAAAATACTGAGAGCTGTCGACGTGGTTCGAAATGTTGAGGAGCTTAGGTCAATGGGAATTGACGCTTCTTATTTCCCCTGCGATGTCACCGATTCCGAAAGGACAAACGCAGTTGTCGAAGAGATTGCCAAGATTCATGGAAGAATAGACGGGGTGGTTCACGGAGCTGGAATCCTTAGGGACAGTGTCATAAGACAAATGCAACTCCAGGATTTTTCCAGAGTGGTTGACGTGAAGTTTGTCGGGGCTTGGAACCTTTTCAAGGCAACACGTGAAAAAGGCTTAAGATTTTTTTCATGTCTGTCTTCTGTCGTATCCGTTCAGGGCAATCCAGGCCAAGTGAACTACGCTGCTGGAAATAGAATTATGTCTGCTCTCATGTCTCATCTCAGTCGTTTACACAGTTCAATCGATTTCAAAGCCTTGATGCTCCCTCCAATAGAAGGAGCCGGCATGGCCGAGGATCCGGAGATACGCGCCCTCATGAAAAGGATAAATGCTGGTTATGTCCACGTGGACGAACTCGCGGACCTGTTTTGTCGAGAGGTATTGGTTGGTTCGGAGCAGGACGTGTGGGTGCTTTTCATGAGGACTCTTCCTGAATTGAGTACGGTGAGGCTTAATGTCGCCAAAACTCCTACGGACAAACCCTTGCTGACTGCCGGGACAGTCACTTTCGACCCGGAAGAGTTTCCGATGATCGACTCTGTGTCCAGGACAGATCTGTTCCAAGGGGAACTCAGAGCAACTCGTACTTTTTCCCACGACAGAGACTTGTGGATATCCGACCACAAACCCTTTCAATTTCTTGAGCACCCGATTGTTTCTGCAATTATGGCGCTAGAAACCTTTATGGAGACTGCGCGGATGCTCTGTCCTTACCTCCGAGTTCGAGGTATCCGTGACGCATGGTTCCTCGATATAATTGAATGCCCTCCCAATTTGCCTCGTCCAGCAGAAGTTGTCTGCCGCCGAGTCGGAATTCAAGGACTAGAAGTCGTCTGCGACGCATCTCTATCGACGAGAAGCATTTCCCCTTCAAACAAAATAATTGAACTTAAGCATCCCAACTACAAGGGCCAGGTGATTATGAGCGGGCAAGAATTTACTTCTGAAATTATATCTGAAGGATTTGCCGATATTGTCGAAGAATTTGATACTCCCCCGGTGGACCAGACGAGAATTATAGAGCAATACAGTCATCGGTCCGCAATGCAGGGAAGATACCGCGTGATAGAGTCTGTTGATGGAACGTGTCCGGGATTTATACGCGGCCGTATCAAATATCCCCAGACAAAGGACTTCTCCAATTGCGCAAGTGACAATTATCAGTATTCTCCATACCTCCTTGAGGCCCTGATGCAACTGGTCAACTTTTACCTTGTCATCAGAAACCCTGCGGAAAGTCGTTCCATGATTCCATATAGAATTGGCCAAGTCTTTTTTTCACGAAAGTGCGAAGAAGGCGAAAACCTTGTCGTAGAAGGTTACCTGAGGAGTCAAGGGGAAGACGGCATAATCTGGGACGCTCGTGGCTTGGATGAGCAAAGTAATACTATCCTGGCCGCAAAAAGCATTATGTTTCGCTGGTTTTCACTGTGAATTTCGAAACCCACATCCGGAGTTCTTTCAATTGCGTGGGGACCCAACCCTTCTTAATAGAGTCTTTCCAACTTTCAGTGGGGACGGCAAATGTTTTTTGTGCCTATATTACATATAGTTACTTAAACGCAAAGGCCGAGGACAGGCAGAACGTTAAGGCAACCCTGTTGTCAGCGGTTTGGCCGGAAGTGCTCTTAAGTACGGACAATACCGGCATCTGCGAGGATGATATTATACCCCAAGCCAGGATCGTCTCCGACAAGTTCGGCAAACCCAGACTCATGATCAGAGGACAGGACGGTCCGCCGGTGTCTTTTTCCTATTCAGTGGACCGATTGTGGGCTACGCTCTGTCCTTACTTCTATCCTTGCGGAATTGATGCTGCCCGGCCCTCCGAGTTCGATTGTAACTATCCATTTAGTAGTGTGTTCGGGCGTCGGGAGTTTCAACTAGGGTTGGAACTCACTCAGTCGGATCCAAGTGAAACGGCAGCCCTGCTGTGGTCTTGTAAGGAAGCGACTGTAAAGGCGGTCGGCTGTGGATTCCATCTTTTTAAACCATTTGACGTTAGAATTGTCCCTCGTCTTGCTTCGTCCACCGCATTCGAATTCTACGGGGAGATCCTGAGAGCGGCGAGAAGGAAAATGCCGTCCTCAGACCAAGCCTCCATAATAATAAGATCGTTTAAGTATCTCAACGATTGGGTTTCGATTGCTCTCCTAGACCCGAACTACTTGTAGGCCACTGCTTGTAAACGTGTGGCGCGATCCGATGATGGAGATGCTCTGTTGCGAGTCCTCCTAGTAAATAGTAACAGAAAAAGAGACCTTTTGGCCGCACCTCCTCTGGGACTATGTTACGTGGCGACGGCTGCAGAGGCAGCCGGGCATGAAGTTCGTGTTCTGGACTTGTGTTTCGTCGGTTCGCAATCCGGATACATTCTTCGTAAAGAAATAGACTCGCTCAAACCAGAGGTCATAGGTCTTTCCATACGGAACATAGACAACGTCAACATGTTGCACCCCATATCTTACCTTCCAGAGATTCTACAACTAACTGAAACTATAAAGCATTGTTCTAACGCTCCTGTCGTAGTCGGAGGTTCGGGTGCTAGCCTTATACCGGAGAGTATACTGAAGATGCTCGGTGCTGATTACGTAATTGTATCAGACGGAGAGTATGCCTTTGTTGGGCTTCTAGCCTGTTTGGAGAGCGGAGAATCTCCCAACTGTCTGCCTGGATTAGGATCTGTGTCAGGTGGAAAATTCCAGATTAATGAACCTGATCTACATGAATTTGGGGGGTTGACTCCTGATCTGGGGCGATGGATAGACATGCGCAAGTACCAACAAATAGGAGCGAGCTACAACGTGCAGACCAAGCGAGGATGCAGGCAGAGTTGCATTTATTGCACTTACAATCAATCCATTGAAGGAAATAGACTTCGCCTTCGATCCCCTTCGGATGTGGTGGATGAAATAGAAGAAGCCCTGTTCAAATATCGTCCAAAAGCTTTTGAATTTGTCGATTCGGTGTTCAATGACCCTGTGGAGCATTCCGTTGAAATCATTGAGGAGATCATTAGGAGACCATGGAGAGCCGAATTCACTGCCATGGGATTACATCCTCGAAGCCTTGACAAGAAATACCTGGATCTTATGTGGAGGGCTGGATTTAGATCGTTCATGATAACCCCGGAGTCGGCGTCCGATATCATGCTGAAGAATTACAGGAAAGGCTTTTTTAAAGATGAGGTGCTTAGAGCGGCAGACACCGTGAGCAGGACCTTTTTCGCAGCGTGGTGGTTCTTTATGATAGGAGGTCCAGGGGAGACGAACCAAACACTCCAAGAATCCCTTGATTTTGCACTAGAATACCTCCAGAAAAAGGGTCGGCCCGTAACGAATGTTGCACATTTTTTTGTCGGTGTAAGGCTTTATCCCGGGACTAAGCTCTGGCAAATGGCCATTGACTCGGGGTTCGTCAAACCAGAAAGTGATCCAGTCGAAAACTTGTGGTACCTGTCAGAAGATCTTGATCTAGACGTTGCAGTTAAACAGATGAAGGATGCTGCCTCACTATGTCCCGAAATATACCTTGGGTTCGACGAAAGAATTCTTAAGTTTTCAAAGTTTGCGGCCCTGTTGTTTGATACCTTCAAGTTTCCGAGGCCGTATTGGAGGCACTTTCGGGCTGCTAACCATGTCGGACTCAAGACCGGCTTGCGTTTCATGTATCGTCCTAAGGACATGGCAGGCATGCTGAGGAATTCTTTAATACGGCAGGGCTACAGAGGGCGTCTCGTCCAGAGTGTGGCAATCTGATGACTAACAAGTCAATTGTAGCTGATGAGACAATGTTTGAAAGCCATCCGTATGACACCCGATTAACGCTGTTCATGAGTGGAAGTTTCAGAAATTTCTTGATTTTATAATATTGGGTTGGTATAGACTAAGGATTACAAGTGTCTCAGTGCAATTTCATTCGGGAGGGAATCTATGACTCTTACAAAAGCGGATATCGCAAAAAAAATAGCGGATGATTGCGGGTTCATGAAGGGGGAGGCCACTGAAATAGTGGAAAAGCTGCTCGAGATAATCAAAGGAAAACTAATTGCCGGAGAAGATGTGATGATATCTGGGTTTGGCAAGTGGACCGTGAAGGCCAAACATTCTCGGCGAGGGAGAAATCCGCAGACCGGAGAAGAATTGATACTTGATGCTCGCAGGGTAGTGACGTGGAAGTATTCTCCTGTTCTAAAGAAGGCTGTTAATGGCCCTTCATAGCGGTAACGACTCAGAAGATGGGTCCAGGCGAAAAAACCGTCTTCGGTGTGGCACAAGGTGTAGACCCGAGGAAATAAACCTCAGTTTTTACCTAAGTACGGTGTTCATTGGTGTCGGAATGACTAGTTGGTTGCCGGCACGGCACCAAAGGCGTCAAGAGAATTAAGAAACCGACGTGGCAGTCGTTGTATCGGTGAACGGCCCCGTTCATCGCAAGGGCATACAATGATGAAGGATCTGCTACTGGTTCTATCTGTGAGCCTTTTTGGGTTCCTGGCTACCTTATCCGTCATGCCCTTGGTGAGAAGACTTGCCCAACGAACCGGAATAATATCTTACCCCGGCGGTCGTAGAAACCACGAAAGACCAACTCCACTACTGGGAGGGCTGGCAATTTACTTGCCCTTTGCAATAGTGTTTTGTTTGTTTTACATAGGGGTTACGTTAGAAAAATTCCAGGGCAGCCATCCGAAAAATCTCCAAATGCTGTCACTATTTCTGGGGTCTACATGGATACTGTTATTGGGGGTCATCGACGACAAACATCGTCTAGGATGGAAAAAGAAGATTATTGGTCAGTTGTTCGGGGTGAGTATCCTCGTACTCGGAGGCCATTCGGTTACTCGAGCTTCGATTCCTTTTTTTGGACCAGTTGAATTCGGCTGGCTTGGAATACCGCTTTTCGGTTTAGCAATCCTTGTCGTAACCAACGCAATCAATTTGATTGACGGGCTTGACGGATTAGCCGGAGGGATCTGTTTCTTTGCCGCTGTAACCTGTGGGATAATAGGTTTCTGGAAGGGAGACCTTTTTAGTGCTGTAGTAGGATTCACAGTCTCCGGCAGTCTATTAGGGTTCTTGTGGTTCAACTTCCCTCCTGCTTCCATATACATGGGTGACGGAGGCAGCCTGAGCTTAGGGTTCATATTGGGGACTCTAGCTGCAAGCAGCGCCGCTGCCTTTCCCGGTCAGCGGTCAGGCACCATGGGCATGATAATTATTCCTTTTCTGCCTTTCAGTATAGCCCTGCTGGACGTCTTCCTCGCCGTCCTCCGGAGATGGATTACCGGGAGAAAGGTTTTTCTGCCGGACTCGGATCACCTCCATCACCGGCTCGTGGAAAAATTCCGTAAGCCCAGACGGGTTGTCGCGATATTTTATAGTTTTAGCGCTCTGCTCTCAGTAATGACTCTTTTCCTGGTACTTGGACCACAGTCAGAATTTGATATGGTATTGGCGGCAGTCTCCGGCCTTTTTTTCATTGGCGTGTTGGTGGCAATACTGAAACTCTACAGAATTGAGAACCTCGGTAAAGCAATTGAGAACAGGCCCCATTTTCAGTTCGTGACCACTTATCGCGCTTTCATGAGTGGTAGGATTTTTAGATCTGACTCCTTTAATGCACTGATATCTTTGTTGGAATCTGGGGTAAAGGATCTGGAGTTCGACAGCGTCGAGGTAATTAGCCACGGGCGTACGCTTGGCTACTGGTCAATCCCGGAAAAAATTCATCCCGAAGCTCCTCGTTGTCATGAGGCACTGTCGTTCAACGAAATCGGCCTAACAATAAAATGGGTCGTGCCAACACATAACAGCCAGAGCTACCAAAAATTTCTGGGGGTAACTTGGTACGCTTTTGCTAAAGAACTTGGAGACAAAGCGGTGAGTCTTACGACGCAACCGGCTAGACTTGCACAGGCTCAACCCATTGCTGTGACAGGTCGAATCACTCCGGCAGAACCTCATTGACTCCGCTCGCTCACAGAATAGCATCAATTTGCGTCTGATCTGATTCCATGACATAGGAGATACCCGATACGGAAGCCGCCTCCCGAGTCAATGATACCAAGTCATTTCTATCAATGTACTGCAGAGCAAACTTTCTGGCACCGGCCATAAGTTG